>CAXHDG010000035.1:0-2579 GCA_964015495.1 uncultured Magnetococcales bacterium | reverse complement strand
AATAAGCCTTTGCCAGTGGTTATGAAGGTGCTTGCCGTTGTGGCGATTCCTACGCATTTGTTGTTAAAGCCAGTTTTGCTGGTTGCTGAAATTGCAGGTGAGTGGATGGTGGCACATTGGCGCTCTGTGATGGTATGGAGTGCATTTGTTGTTGGCGTTACCACTGTTTGGTTTCCGCTTCCTGCGGATGACTTTATCAGTATTGCTGGCGGCGTGCTTGGTGTTATCTTTGGTGTTTCAGAATTTAGAAACCGGGATGGTAACATGCCCGTAGAGGACATGTGGGCGATTGGCGGTGCATCTGCACTGGCGATTGGTCTTGGTGTGCTTTGCCCAGGCAATATGTTTGCAAGTGCAGGGCTGATGCTTTGGGCGACTGCCGTGAGCGCTGCAAGTTTTGTGCTGGCGGGTTACTTTGTCAGTAAAACCAAAAAGCCTCATCCGCAAAAAACACGTGGTTTTTACGGAATCATGGATTAAATCGAAATAAAAAAGGGCGCATGTTGCGCCCTTTTTTTGCTTTGTGCAGCAATTAACCATATGTCCTTATTCAAGCGAGTTTACAGCTTTACTGTCAGTGGTATGGGAGCAGTGTGATAGCAAGCTCTAAAATTATACGCGGTGGTACGGGTGGCCTGCAATAATTGTGGCGGCACGGTAAATTTGTTCTGTAATAATAGGCCGTACCATTTGGTGGGGAAATGTAAGCTTTGAAAGGGAAAGTACAAGATCTGCGCGGTCTCTAACATCTTGATGAAGCCCATCTGATCCGCCAATGATGAAATACACTTCGCTTGCGCCACTATCTTGGAAGTTAGACAGCTTTTTAGAAAATTCGGGAGTTGTGAGCCCTTTGCCGCGCTCATCTAGGGCAATAACTTTAGCGGATGATGGGATTTTAGAAAGCTGAGCTTTGCTTTCTTCTAGTTTAAGGGCTTCGCCGCCAGTATTTTTGCCGTGTGGCAGTTCTATAATGCTGGTCGGCAGAAAAGGCTTTAAACGTTTGATGTACTCTGCTTCGAGTGCAAGCAAATGTTTATCACGGCATTTGCCTGTTGCTAAGATAATAGCTTTCATAAAAAACTCTCATAATTCTATGTATGCTCAATTGCATGCCACGCTTTAAGCATAGCGAATTTAAGAGTCTTTTTACAGTGCTTTATAACCTAAATTTACGCTGAGGCAGGCATTTCAACCGTGCCATAAACGTCTGTGTCGTCATTGCTGTCAAAGCTATGGCCCCACATTTTCTCTAAGTTATAGAGTTCACGTGCTTCTTCTTGGAATACATGGATGATAACATCGCCAGCATCAACAACAACCCAAGCGTTGGCAGGGCTGCCTTCAATACCAAGTATCTCATACCCTTTTTCCTTCAATTCAGCTGCTACATCGCGTGCAAGAGAGCCGACATGGCGATCGGAATTCCCTGTAGCGATAATAAATGCTTCAGCAATTGCAGATTCTGGAAGGGGGATGAGGGTAATGTCCTCAGCTTTTGTGTTTTCAAGAGCCTCTAGGGCAACAAGTGCCGCATTTTGGCCAGTGTTTCCAAGATGAATTTTCATCTCTGTTTGTGTTTTAAGGTCTATGATCCTTACTCCTTTTCTACCTATTTATGGGGAAAAGCATTAATGTTCCCATAAATCAGGATGTTTTTTCAGGGTGTTTTTCTGACGGGGGGTCATATGAGACGGTTCCTCACCAGAAGACAGTTCCTGCCTAATGTGTGTGGCTTGTCCAACATGGGGAGGGACAAACAGCACGCGCCATTGGGGCGCTTTCTCGAGGGGAGCATGCTCCTCCACGCGAAACTTACTATACTTTTCTGCTGCGGGGCTTTCTAGGCCTGCAAGAGAAGAGAATTGCTCTCTATATAGTACAACTATAGGAAACTCAAGGAAAATTTCGTTCCAGCCCTGCCATGTATGGATGCTGGAGAGGTTGTCTGACCCCATAAGCCAGACAAAATTGCAATCTGGGTATGTGCGCTTCAGGGCGCGCAGGGTATCTAAGGTGTAATTTGTCGCTGTGTTCTGTTCAAAGTCGCTTACTTTAAGCCATGGGCGTTCTTCCGCAAGGTCCTTGCAGAGCTCAAAGCGTACATCAAAAGGTGCGGTGTCTGTTTTTTCTTTGAGGGGGTTTTGCGGAGAGACAAGAAACCAAACTTCACTAAATCCTAAGCGCTTATACGCTTGTTCTGCCATGGTGAGGTGCCCCGTGTGTGGTGGGTTAAAAGAACCTCCTAAGATGCCAATGGTGCGAATAGCTTCCATCTCCTTTTTTAACTCTACTAAAACATGCTGCAAATGATGACTTCATGCGCTTCGCTGCTCATGTACCTATAAATACACTGCGCTGCGGTGCTCTTTATTCATCATTTTCGCTGCGTTTTAGCGAATTAATATCTTTCACATATAAAAGTATGAGGGGTATGCCGCCCTTCTTCAAGAGAATAAAAAATATAAATCTATATGGTCTGATGTGGTGTTGTGTAATTGCCTAAATGTTGTGCAGCGCGTTGTTTTGTGTATTGGCAGTTTAGTAAGGTTGGGAGCATGGAAAGCTCACTTTAAGCA
>CAXHDG010000034.1:0-3259 GCA_964015495.1 uncultured Magnetococcales bacterium | reverse complement strand
TGTACGTAATCAATACCAAGTGTACGAAGCTTTTGCATGGTATCTTCGCGCTCAACCATTTCAGCAACAATTGTGAGACCCATTTTACGAGCAATATCACGCAGGGCACGTACAAAAATTTCATCAGTAGAGCCCCTGTGAAGATCTTTTATAAACTTACCGTCAATTTTAATAATATCAAGCGGCATATCTCGAATCATGTGGAGAGAGGCTTGACCTGCGCCGCAATCATCTAGCGCAATTTTAACACCAAGGTTTTGGAGCTTAAGTAAGTTGTTTCGGACCGTTGAAAAGCTAATGATAGGGCATGTTTCGGTGAGCTCAATGCAAATTTGGCGAGCTGTGCCTGTGTCTTCTATTTGTTTTAGAATTTTTTGAATTGCTTCGTTGTTCTCCACTGTGCGAGGTGAGAGATTGACGCTATAAACTGTATCCTCAGGCTCTTTCAAAAGCTCTTTAATGACGCTATTAACAACCCAAAGATCAATATCTATGCTCAGGCCATGATCGTTAGCAACGTCAATATGGTGGGCGGCTGTGCGCCATGAACCATCTTTACGAACACGCAAAAGAATTTCATGGTAACCTTTGCTGGAGCTGTTTAGTGGCTCGATAGGCTGCTTATAAAGCTTAAAGATGTTTTCTGCTTTATGAAGGCCTGTTGTGAGTTCTGATACCATTTCTACACGCTTTTTAAGGAGAGCGTTATGTGGATTTAAGTTATGGTAAGTGCAAATACGGTTTTTACCAAGGTGTTTGGCTTCATTTAAAGCGAGCATGGTATTTTGAAAAAGGGCCTGGTGGTTTCTGGCATATTTGCTTCCTGCTATACCAATAGACAGGGTGAGCGGTTCGGTGGGCCAGTCTGAGGCACGGGTCATGTTTAAAAATGCAGTTTGTATGTCTTCGGCCTGCTTTTGAGCATTTTCTTCAGTGCTGTCATCAAATAAAATGGCAAAAGTATCGCCGCCAAGGCGTGCAACAATATCTTTTTTGCGGCAATAAATACCAAGGCCTTCAGCCATTTTTTCTAAAATCATATCGCCCACTTCAGGGCCATGAATACTGTTGCTTACATGGAAGCAGTCAATATTAAGCAGGGCCATGCAGGCAGAAGGGCTCTCGCTCAGGCGCTCTTCTAGAACTTTCATGAAAGAGCTTCTATTAAGTAGTCCTGTGAGAAGGTCTGAATCTCTTAAGTTTTGCACCTTGTTTTTAAGGCGAACTGTTTCAGAGCGATCAATACCATGAATATAAAATCCCTGTACTTCGCTTTGCTTTTGAATTGGCGTAAGGCGAAGTTCGTAAGTACTAATACGGCTTGATGTTTTTAGGGCCGTGCTTTCAAAAGTTTTGCTTTCTGGCAAAAGAATGCCAGACATGAAAACATCTTTCCACTGCTCCCTTTCTGTTTCTGAAAGGCAGGAAATAAAATTATGACCAATTTTGGTTTTAAACGCATCAGATTTACGGCCATGAATTGTTTCAATCGTGCCGCTGGCGCTTACTTCCATATGAAGATCATAGAGAGAATCTACCTGAAAAGGTTTTGAGTCTGTTTGGGGGGCTTTTTGCTTTTTTAATGTGTGGTGCTGCTGCGCCATTGCTTCACTGAGCTCTAATATGTTGCGCAGATTATCAGCGCTTTGCCCTTTAAGATGGAAGCTTACAATGCCGCCGGCATGCTTAAATTTTTCTACAGTTTCAGGGTTATCTGAAAGGAGGACAGGGTAAAGTGTTTGCCCGTGTTTAGCGCTTATTTGATGATGAACAGAGCTAGTGGTTGCTTCATCAATTGTATCTGCAGCAATAAGCCAAACAGTAACAGTGCTTCCTGCTGTAGATGAATTATCAGGTGCAAAGGTCTTCAAAAACGGAACTTTTGTGAGTTCAGGGTCATCAGACCTGAGGATAGATTTAACGGCAGGAGTATTTTCTCCATAAATCCAAAACTCAGTTGTAAGGAGGCTATGTCCTCCTTCTTGCGTTATATGATCATCAGTTTCAAAAAGGCTGAGTTCAGCATTATTTGACAACACAGCCATTACCTTTTTCACGCGCCTGAGAAAGTTTCTGGTCTGTTACGTAAAGGAGGCCTGCCATGTCGCTGACTGCTGGATCACTACTTTGGATAATTCCGCCGTTTACAGCAATCTTAATTTTACCTGCTTCTGTTTCGTAAGATTTATCAATAGATTTACGAATACGCTCAGCAAGAATATAAGCCCCTTCTGCATCTGTTTCAGGGAGCAGAATCATGAATGTAAATTCACTTGTGCGGCCAGGGCTGTCACTATCGCGGATAAACTTACGTACAACGCGTGCGGCTTCACCAACAATTAGATTGCTATCTTCATGGCGAACATGGGTCATTTTGCCATCAAGTTGAGGTTCAAGCTCAAGTGCAATCACACTAAAGTGGGTGCCGTAACGGTTAGCGCGGTAAAGTTCTTTCTCGAGTAAGTGGAAGATATAACGACGTGAGAACATTTGAGAAATCTCATCGTAAGCCATAAGCTCTCTTAAGTATTTTACAGCAGATTCTAGGGCTTTTCCGCTGCGCTCAAGAGTAACAACAAGGTCTGTAATTTTAGCCATCTCTTCTTTAGAGATAGAGATTGCACCATCATTGAGGGTCAGGCGAACTTTGTTGGATTTAACACGACTGATAAACGCTTCTGCGTCCTCCAGTGAAGATTCGATATCTCGGATTGTGCGAATATCCTGCAAAATGCCAGGTGCGTCTTTCATAGGCTTCCCTTGTTTTTATGTCTTATGTTATTGGGCATATCTTATCTTCTATTGTGGCTATTGCTTATATGGGGCGCAAGTAAAACCCACTTCTAGGGCAGACTCTTACCTATGAACTGGAACAATTTAGCAACAGATTGAATATGGTCTATTTTAAATTTGGCACGGCAAATGCATATCTACCAGTGGGAAGAGATACGCAAACGCAGGGAAGCTCCCTGAATATGCGGAAAAAACAAAATGGGAAGTATAGGGTAAATACACATGAAACCCGTATATATATTAACATCGAACTTAGTTGGTCAGCGTCAAAAGATGACGCTAGCAGCAGATAATGTTGCGAACCTAACAACGCCAGGCCATAAAGGGCTTGATATTGATTTTCGTGAGCTTGTAGCTAGCAAGAAAAGTACGGAAGTAGGGTCGTTTAATATTAATCGTGGTACAAGATACGACCTGAGTAACGGTGCTTTTGAGAAAACAGACAACCCTCTTGACCTTTCTATAC
>CAXHDG010000033.1:0-3675 GCA_964015495.1 uncultured Magnetococcales bacterium | reverse complement strand
TCTTCGTTGCAGAAACCTTACGAAGGGCTGTAAACTCGCTATTTAAACTTGCCAGCTGGTTCTGAATAGAATCTCTCAAGGAGCGTGTTTGCCCAAGCCCGTCATCAAGACCATCTTTCATGTAATCCACAGCCGCATTAAGCGCCGTAATTTCAATTCCAACCTCATGAACCTTTTGGTCAAGCTGGTTTTGAGCACGCATATCAAGATCTTGGCCAGACTGTACCTGGCTTTGAAGCATTGCAATACTGTCGCTAAGATGGGAAGCACGACTCTCAAGCAGCGCACGCGTTGCGCCAACATCACCTTTACTGGCTGAAATTTTACGAAGCTCTGTAAATTCATTATTTAAACTTGCCAGCTGGTTTTGCAACGATGCCTGCGCGGCAGCAGAAATACTATTTTGACTATCAAGCTGATACTGTATGGCGTCAATCCCCTCAGAGAGCGCAGCAACACGACCAATAACCTTACGTTGCTCTTGCGTTAAAGAGCGGTTTTGATCTGCAAATGCTTTTACACCTTCAATGTGGTTTTGCATAGCAAGCAGACGGCTTTCAACGGCACGGTTCTGCATTTGGATATCATCTTTTCTAGCAGCAACATCTTGAAGTCCACCAAGAGTCCCTGAAAGCCTATTCAACGCGTCACGCGTCCATGTGTCAGAAAGTGCGAACTCACTGCGTCGCACAGCGTCAGCGCCAAGGTAGTCAAGTTGCTTGCTTAGGTTTGCAACCACAGCCTCGAAAGACTTAGAGGTCTGAAGTACATCTTCTTCGCGAGCAAACTGCGTAAGCTCACCCTCAAGTCCGCTAATTTTTGCCACAAGCCCTTTACGCTCGGATTCAAGCATTGTGAGACGTCTCTCATTATCAAGGGCACTACGTTTCTGCATTTCAGCTGTTTGCAAAAGTTCGTGACGGCGAATGTCATCAAGCTTTTTACGAATTTCCAACTCTTCCATGAAAGATTCTGCGCGCGCATCTTTTGCTGCCTTTCGGCGCTCTTCTGCAATTTTTTTATCAAGCTGCTGCTGCTTTGAAAGTGTTACTATTTCTTGTTTTAAAACTTGTTTTGAAGCTTCAACCTGTCTCAAGCTGGATTTAAGCCCAGAAATATCTGCAACAAGAGCCTGTCGTTCACGCTCATGCGCCTTAGAAAGACTTTCAACCTTATCGTTGAACGTTGAAACTGTTTTAGCGCGCTCACGTGCATATGCATCCTGCGCTGCCACCCGGTCTCTAACATAAGCATCCTGCGTTACTGCGAATTGAGTTTTAAGGGCGCCCACTTCTTGCTTTAGGCGAGCAGTTTCAGTCACAACCTCTCTTGGAGGTGCTGCGGCCTGTGTTTTGCGCATAAAAATTTTGCCTTTTTGAATTGTAGGCTCAATATCAAAAACAACATCTTCTTCATGGTAATATTTAGAATAATCCTTAAGAGATGTCTTTTTAGAATGAGGCACAGCTTGCGCTTGCTCGTCCCCGAAGCCAGTTACAGCCCCCTTGTTCACAAAATGAATCTCTGGAGAGACCTCTCCACTGCTACCAGTTGCACCTTCTAAGGGTGCCCCGCACCCTGACAATAGCCAAACAGACGCCGCAATAGGCGTACTAACCCACAGAAATTTACGATAAGACAAAGTCATGACCCGAAAATCCGACGCTCTCATTTTTGTTTTTATTATCTGTAGAATACGCAAGATTATAGGTTTTGACTACCTATTCTTGACTTGTCCATGCCTTTTTATGCAAAAAATATGAGAAAACGCCAAGCCCCCCCCACCAAAATGCCACAAACACACCTGCCAAAAAGATATTCTGAAATAAGGCATACAAAACAACAAAACCAAGCCCTGCAAATATTTCTATAAGTACATAGAGCGCTGAAAAATGAACACCGCACTTACGGCACTGACCACGGAACATCAAATAAGAGATAACAGGTATAAGATCTATTGGTGCAAGCGTTCTCTTGCAACCGCTACATTGACTTGGTGGGTTCCTTAAGCTCATACCAGCAGACACCCGGTATCCCATGCAATGCACAAAAGATCCCATAATAGCTCCGAGGGCAAACAGAAATACGCCTCCATAAACTGGAAACTCTTGCAATAAGAGGTCAAATATCGCTAACATGCGCTGTTAGATGATTCTTGTCCTGCTGTACAACGACCGCAGCTATTTGGAGAAATCCGAACTTCTCTCTCTTGCATAGGGCCACGACAACTTGTTCCTGCCCTTCTTGGATTGGAATAATAATAAAGTGGCGTTTCTTCCCACTCTCCTGTTGTAGCATTAAAATATTTTTCTAATGGGTGGCAGCAATACTTTGATGGGAGGCCAAGCACAGACATAAGGACTTTCATTCCAGCCTTTCTGTTAGCAACATTACTAGAGTTGTCAATTGCATTTACGCCCGTCCCAAAACTTGCGTTAGCGGCTGTGGTTTCGTTGATAATAAGGCGTGTTCCGCCAATAGCAACATCAAAGCGATCTAACCGCGCTCCTCTCTCATCTACTGGTGCAGGCGCAACAACAGTCCCGCTACTCATTCTAAATGAAGGCGGTACAAAAACCTGATCATCAGGCATCTCCGCTGCTATTGCAGGAATAAGACCAGCCCTAACATCTTCATAGCAATTATAAATAGAGTTTGCCATAGTTACTGTGGCCTGACAGCCTTGCGTAATTAAACTTTGGGCACGCAACCTTTTCTGGTTCGCATAAAAATCTAAAGCTTCCTCAACTTTACCAATGCGTTCTAATGTTTCCCCGTAAGCATCGGCTTTAAACTTCGCATCCGTGAATTTTGTAATCACATCATCAGAATCAGGATCTGCCTCCAGGTCGTTATAATCACTAAGATCAAACGTTCCAGTAGGCGCTGTAATTGCTGCAAGTGAACCTGGTATTGCGTCTGTTCCGCAAGGTGCTGCACCGTAGCAGCCATCAGCCCCCATAGAAATAACAGCAACGTAATAAATAGAATAAGACCCTCCATTAAAGGTCACGACCTGCTCCTCCACAAAAAGGCCGCGCCGGGCGTCAAACACGTCATCTCTCATATCATTTAAAGACAAGTTACCAACGACTACATTAGACGTAAAAGCCGTGTTTGTTCTATTCCATGCTTGGTTAAAATTCGTAGCACTTAAAATATTGGCTGGTATTTGCCCTGTTTCCTGAAGATACGTTTCAAACATATTTATAATGTTCTTTTGAGCAGCAACTTCTTCTCTTTGCTTACCTCTTAAAATAGAATCGCTCACAGCTGGGTATAAGGCGCCAATTAAAACAGCAATTATAGCCATGACAATAATCATATCCGGTAATGTAAAACCCGACCTGAGTAATGCGCGGGCAGTATTTTTTTTCATATAACTCACCTAACAACTCTGTTCAATTGTAACTTTTGCAGGCTTTTTGACCTCATTAATTCCAGGCCTTGTAATTGTACCGCAGTTACCATCCTCATCTGGAAGTGAGTAATAATAGAAAGGCTCACCGTCTAGTGTACAGCAGTTTTCATCTGGAAGGCCAATAATACGCATAAGCCTAATCATACCAACACCTCTATTATTTCTGTTTCCTGCATTAGTGTTTGCAATATAATTTGCCGTTGTATTGTTACCAGTAAACCCGCCATATACAGGTGAACCTCCTGCCACTGTGA
>CAXHDG010000032.1:0-3703 GCA_964015495.1 uncultured Magnetococcales bacterium | reverse complement strand
ATCCAAGACCGTACAACAATGGTGTGTTTCTCAACTGTTGGTAAGGCAGCAACGCCAGAAGAGCGTTCAGCTTACGTTGAGTATGAGAGCATTGCGCAGGAACGCACCCATATTGCAGATCAGTTGCGTCGTGCTTTTCCGGGGCTTTCTATTACGATTGGCGGCCAAATTTCTATTGATATTTCTGAAGAAGGAAATGACAAAGGGCAGGTTCTTGCTGTGCTTCGTAAAGAATACGAAGGCCCTATTACTTTCTTTGGGGATAAAATTTATGAGGGCGGAAACGATTACCCGCTAGCTGTTGAGCTTGAAAAGGAAACAGGTAACACCATTGTGAAGGTTCAGGATTGGTTGCAAACGCGTGAGCTTATGATGAGTGCAACACGTCTTGTTGCTTAGGGGAGTTTTATGACGCAAACAATTATCTCTGCAAAGGGACTTCAAAAAACATTTGGTACTTTTAAGGCTGTGCGCGGTCTTGATTTTGATATTGAAGCGGGTACATGTGTAGGTTTACTTGGGCCTAACGGCGCGGGAAAAACCACAACAATGCGCATGCTTATGGGGCTTTCTGGGGTTACAGGCGGAGAGCTTACTGTTCTTGGTAAGGCGCCTGAAAATTTAACCCGCACAGAAAAATCCCAAATCGGCTTGGTGCCTCAGATGGATAATTTAGATACAGACGTATCTGTGACCGAAAACCTAGAAATTTACGGCCGTTTTTATGACGTATCTTGGGAGGAGCTTGCAGTGCGCGTGCCTCAGCTCCTAGATTTTATGCAACTTTCAGATAAGGCGCATGCTCGTGTAAATCAGCTGTCTGGTGGTATGAAGCGCCGTCTCGTTATTGCGCGCGCGCTTATTTCTAACCCTGATATTGTCTTTTTGGATGAGCCAACAACAGGGCTTGACCCGCAAGTACGTGTGCTAATTTGGAAGCAGATTCTTTCTCTCAAGGCGCAGGGAAAAACTCTTCTTTTAACAACGCACTATATGGATGAGGCGCAGCGCCTTTGCGACCGTATCATTATTATTGATGAGGGGCGGGTGCTAGATGACGACACACCTAAGAACCTCATTAAAAAACATGTAAGCGGGCATGTGGTAGAAGTTCCAAAGACTGAGCTGAGCACTTTTAAAACATACGATGCTGAAAGCGAAGATATTGGAAATGCTGTATTGCTTTATGTGGATAAAGTTGAGCCGTATGCCGCGCAAATTAAAAACCATCCAGGCACGTTTTACCGTCCTGCAAACTTGGAAGATGTGTTCCTGCGTTTGACGGGCAGATCTTTAAGAGAGGGCGCATAAAATGAATGAGCTTCGCGATTTTATACTGGTTACAAAAACCATTCTGCGCCGTAACTTTCTTGTAAATTACAGCAATAAGTGGACGACTCTTGCCAATAACCTTGGTAACCCAATTCTTTTCCTGTTTGCTTTTGGTTATGGCCTTGGTGCGATTATTGATGAGATGGGCGATGTGCCATATATTGCTTTTGTTGTGCCGGGTATGATTGCTTACGCCACAATGTTCACCTCTTCATTTGAGGCAACGATTGGCGCCTTTAGCCGGTTCCAGTTTTTAAGGACATGGGACGCGGCGCTCGCAACGCCGGTGCGTTTGCATCAGCTACTTATGGCGGAAATTGTATGGGGCGCTCTTAAGGGGGTGTTTGCAGGTTTTTGTGTTCTTCTTGTGGGTACGGCTGTTGGTGGCATTGTTATATTTTCTAAGTTATGGTTGCTGCTGCCTATTTGCCTTCTTGCGAGTGCATGTTTTATGGCTTGCGGCCTTGTGGCCACGGCGTATGCGCGTTGGTACGATTCATTTAGCTATTTCTTTACCTTTTGGGTGTCGCCAATGTTTATGTTTTGTGGCGTGTTCTTTAGTGTGGACCGTTTCCCAGAATGGCTTCAGTGGGTAAGTTTCCTTCTGCCGATGACGCCGTTTATTGGTATGATTCGACCTCTTACAACAGGTCTTCCTATTGATTGGGTGCAAATGGCATTGCAAGGTCTTTATCTTGTAGGGCTGACGATGTTTGCTTTTTGGGTTGCGCACCGTAAAATTAAAAAGCGGATGTTTGACTAGTGAGAGAGATTATTTTTGATACGGAAACAACCGGAATGAGCCCACAGGACGGGCACAGAATGGTTGAAATTGGCGCCATAGAATTGATTGGGCGTGTGCCATCTGGTAGGACGTATCACCAATATATTAACCCTGAGCGTGAAATTGATGCCGGTGCAATTCGTGTTCACGGGATTACCAATGATCGTGTCAAGGATGAGCCAACCTTTAAGGAAATCGCGGATGACTTTTTAGAGTTTATTGGTGATGGGATTCTTGTGGCTCATAATGCGCCGTTTGATATGAACTTTATGAACTTCCAGTATCAAGATATTGGTTACCCTGTGCTTTCAAATGAGGTGGTTGATACCATTCCTATGGCGCGCAGAAAGTTCCCTGGTGCAAGGGTGAACCTAGATGCTCTTTGTAAGCGTCTTGAGGTTGATAACTCAGGCCGTGCCTTTCACGGCGCTTTACTTGATAGTGAGCTTCTTGCCGAAGTTTATGTACACCTGACTGGCGGTCTGCAAACAGGTTTAACGTTTGAGGATGAGCCATCTTCTGAAAAAGAAGAAATTGATTTTGCAAACAAAGAAATCGTGAAGGCTTCTTTTCAGGAATTGCGCACATTTGCAGTGCCGGAGAAGGATAAAAAAGCGCATGATGCCTTTGTAGAAGAGTTTAAAGACTCTCTCTGGCAGCAGATAAAGGCAGGCACAGCCTCGTCTTAGGGGGTGAGTTAGCACTTAATAAAAAAGAGTGCTAAAAAAGTCTTGGCAAACTCATATAAAGAGTGCTAGTATCCTTTCCATGATAAAAATATTAGACAACTTAAATGAGCGTTCTCAAGATATTCTTGGGGAGATTGTTGATATTTATACCCAAACAGGAACCCCTGTTGGCTCTAAGGTGATTGCTGAAAATTTAACACAGAAGCTTTCATCTGCAACAATCCGTAACGTAATGGCTGAGCTAGAAGCAAAGGGTTATCTTAAAAGCCCTCACACATCAGCAGGCCGCGTGCCAACGGATGAAGCGTTTCGCTTTTATGTGAAAGGCATCGTTCAAGCGAGCGCGCTTGATAAAACGGTTGAAAAGCAAATTGCGGAATATTTTGAAGATGATCGTGAAATCAGCGAAATTATGGACAACATGTCTGGCATGCTCTCTAATTTAACATCTTGCGCAAGCGTTATGGTTGCACCGCGCCTTGAGCGTGAAGAGCTTAAACAAATGGAATTTGTGCGTCTGAAAAATGACCAAGTTCTTGCTGTCCTTGTTGGCCATAATGGCTCTATTGAGAACCGCATGATTCATGTGCCAGATAATATTGATGAAGGCACGCTTAACCAAGCGGCAATGCGCTTAAAAGAGCATATTGATGGCATGACGTTATCAGATGCGCGCGTTGAGATGATGGAAGGCCTTATGGAACAGAAAAACCGTGTAGATCAGCTAATGAACAGCATGATGGGCGCGGCAGAAACATGGGGGCAAGCGCCTGATACAGATAGTGCGCTTGTGGTATCTGGTAGCCAGAACCTTTTCCAATACCCAGAGCTTGTACGTGATCAGTTGAAAAGCGTATTTAGCGCTTTTGAAGAAAAGCGCATGCTCATGGCACTGATG
>CAXHDG010000031.1:0-4046 GCA_964015495.1 uncultured Magnetococcales bacterium | reverse complement strand
TTGAGCGCGAAGATACCATGCAAAAGCTTCGTACACTTGGTATTGATTACGTACAAGGATATGCCATCGGCCGCCCAGTTCCTGTAGAAAGGTAACTTTAATGCAGGCAGTCCATACATTCATAGAAGAAATTAAACAGGGCAAACGTCCAGCTTTTTCATGTGTTTTAAATATGGACACATGGGAACAGGCAAAGGCTCATGCTGCAAAATTAAAAGATTTTGATCACATCCTTTGGCTGGGCATGGGCGGCTCAACACTTGGCGCTCAGGTCCTCACAAAAATACTTACACCCAGCGCAAAGCGCATTATATATCTGGATAACAGCGATCCATTTACACTGCAGCAAACGTTAAAAACTGTCAACTTAGATAAAACAGCTCTTGTTTGCGTCAGCAAAAGTGGCGGCACAACAGAAACCCTTCTTACAGCCTGCCTCGTTCTTGAAGCAATGAATGAAAAAAGCATAAGCCCACACGGTAAATTTTTTGCCATTACAGAAGAAAAAGAAAGCCCCCTTACCACGCTATGCGAGAGTGTTATGGGATTACGCATCCCCCATGACCCTAAAGTTGGTGGACGCTTTAGCATTTTTAGCATTGTTGGGCTTATGGCACTTGCAATAGAAGGCGGAAACCAAGAATTTTTGGGCTTAGCCAAAGCTGAACTTGAAGCGTTCATAAAATCTCCAGAAACGCACCATACCTACAAAACAGCAGAAATGCTTCATAACTCACACCTTACAAACTATATTCTTATGCCTTACGGAGACAGATTAAAAACTTTGGGTGATTGGTTTGTGCAGCTCTGGGCAGAAAGCCTTGGCAAAGAAGGTAAAGGCCTTTGGCCATCTGTTGCCCGCGGTGCAAGCGACCAACATGCCTGCTTGCAGATGATGATGGACGGCGTAAACAGTAGCTTTATCACGCTCATGCGCGAAGATACCAGAAATAGCAAAAGCTCTCTCAGCAAGCCTTGGGCAGAAACATTAAAATCCCCTCTTCTTAATAATTTAGATATGGGCGACCTTCTCTATTACCAAGCAGAAGGCACTTTTGAAGCACTTAAAAACGCTGACCGGAAAATTCGCATGCTTGAAACCTCCCCTGAAAATTTTGGCAAAACTCTTATGAGCTTCATGCTTGAAACCCTATGTATGAGTGCCTTTATGGGCATTGATCCATGGGATCAGCCCGCAGTGGAAGATGCAAAAGCTCGCACATCTCAGTACCTTAAGTAACCTATTGATTTTATCGTATACATGGCTATACTCATTTCGACTCCACTCTCTTTTCCCTTTTTCTAGGAGTTTCAATATGAAACACACCCTTTTTGCACTCCCCTTACTTATCGCTCTTGCCGCTCCAGTTACCGCCGCTGCAGATGGTTGCAACCTTAGACAGCTTATTAATAACGTATCACTACGCATGCAACAAGAACCCCAGCCCCTACAGTGGACAGAAACATGCACAAATAAGGACGGTACAACACACAGCGTGAAAGGCATACGCCTTGATAAAGATACAAATCAAGACGGCATCAAAGATTACGCCATACACATAAATATGGCCTTTCAATAAATCGATTCAAAGCCAGTTTTTTAGCTGGCTTTGTTCTTTTTAAGAGAGAAAATGTAGGCAATCACTTTCGCCACAGCCTCAAATAGGTCAAGAGGGATAATATCACCAATATCTACTTCTGCATAAAGCTGGCGCGCAAGCGGTGGATCTTCGTAAAAGGGAATATCATTCTCTTTCGCAATTTCACGAATACGCAGCGCAATAAGGTCTGTCCCCTTTGCAACTACGCTTGGTGCGGCATCCACCTCATCATCATAAGAAAGCGCAACCGCGTAATGAGTTGGGTTTGTTACAACCACGCTAGCCTTAGGCACATCTGCCATCATACGCTGCCTGGCACGCTGTTCACGAATCTGCCTTTGACGGCCTTTTACGTAAGGGTCCCCGTCTTGCTCTTTCATTTCATCTTTAAGCTCTTTCCGGCTCATTTTTTGCTCTTCTAAAAACTTCATGCGCTGGAAAAGAAAATCCACAATAGCGAGAGCAAAAGCAATAGCCACAACAGCCACCATAATACGCAGCAAAATATCAAGAGTCGTTGCAACAGATGCATATATGCTTTTATCACTCAGAAGTAACACCTCAGGTAAGTACATAAGAATAATAAAAACCGCAATTATTCCAATAATGAAAAGCTTAACCATAGATTTCATAAGTTCCATAATAGAGCGCGTACTAAACATACGCTCAAGTCCCTTAATGAGGGATATTTTAGATAACTTAGGCACAATTGGCTTATAGCTAAAAATTGGCCCTGTTTGAAGAACACCCCCAAAATAGGCAAAAACAAGAAGCACTAAAAACGTAGGAAGAATTTTTAAAAGCTCATTTAAAAGACCTTGCTCAAGGGCAAAAGCAGCATCAGGCCCGGTTTCTGCGCGCTGCGTACCTGCTTGTGAAAGGATTGAGCCCGTAAATTCAAGCAGGCCGCTCATAGCGAGCGGAAAAGTAAGAAACAGCACAATAAGCATCGCGAGCATCATCGCAAAGTTATTTACTTCTCTAGACTTCGGCATTTGGCCCTCGTCCTTTAACCTTTGTAGTTTTCGGGGCGAGGCCTCCTCGGTCTTGGAACTCTTGTCCTCATCATCAGCCATACAGGCACATTAACATAATTTAAAAGACTCCTCCTCTTGAAAACACACTTTTCACTCCCCATACTCTATCTACCAAACCCATCAGGGAGCATGTTTCCCGCTTCCGTTTCTTATATGAGCTCTCGCTCATTCACAGCCTGCCACATCGTGGCACTTTTCAAGGAGATTCCAAATGGCTGCTCAAAAGAAAACTTTCCCCACCACCATCGTCAATGGCCGCGTGGCTCGCTCACGCAACCCAGAAGGAAAAGGCTACAAAGGCTTTTTTCAGGTGGCCGTCCACGAAAACGCTTTCAAAGCCGTGGAGGGTAGAACACCATTTTTCCGCACAAAGAAAAATGGCGGCATCTGGGAAAACCCCCTCGGCAAACTGTACGTTGCTGAATTTCGGCTTCCCCAAGGAATGCCAAAGGAAGCCCTGCAAGCCCTGAATGAAGGGCGCGGAAAAAATGAAGATGGCTCCACCAACGATATGGTGGAAATCACCTTCACAGGAGATTTTGTCACAAGCGTCCGCGTCTTTATTGACGGTGAAACTGGCTTCGACCTGCCTTGCAGTTCCCAAACGCGCCGCAAGAAAAAGAAGCCTCAGGCTGAAAAGTCTGAAAATTAAAACGAACAGAGAACACCCTGCAGAAATGCAGGGTGTTCTTTTTTGCATCAACCTTGACAAGTTTTACGCAGAGGCGTTTACTTGGCTTAGCAAATTTAAAAACAAGGATCAAAACATGAAGCTCTTTTCTACAGTTCTTATGGGTGCTCTTGCTGTATCTACAGCAGCACTTGCCCGCCCTGCCCCAGACTTTACACTTATGGATGCAACCGGCGCAGCTGTATCTCTTTCAGATTTTTCAGATAAAATTGTGGTACTTGAATGGACAAACCGTCACTGCCCATTTGTGCGCAAATTTTATGATGAAGGCCACATGGCTAAAGTTAAGCAAAACGTTGCTGGTGACGACCTGACTTGGATTACAATCAACTCTAGCGCTGAAGGCAAGCAAGGCCATGTAAACATGGAAGAAGCCCTTAAGCTTTTTGAATCAGACTACACAGGTTCAACAGCATACTTGCGTGACCCTGACGGTAAAATTGGCAAGCTTTATGGCGCACAAACAACGCCGCATATGTTTGTCATTCAATCTGGCGAGATTGTTTATGAAGGCGCAATTGATAGCATCCCATCTTATCGCTCTAGCGATATTGAAAAAGCAGAGAACTACGTTGCCTCTGCAGTTAAAGCGTTGCGCGCTGGCACTGCTATTGCCACAGCAACGTCTAAGCCATACGGTTGCGGCGTAAAGTATTAATAATAGAATAAAAAGACTGTCTCTTATACACATCTGACGCTGCCGACGATCGAGTGAGT
>CAXHDG010000030.1:0-5714 GCA_964015495.1 uncultured Magnetococcales bacterium | reverse complement strand
CTCACTCGATCGTCGGCAGCGTCAGATGTGTATAAGAGACAGTGTCACTACTGCGCCGCTTTGAAGAAAAAGCAGCCACTATGTACCAGCAAGGTAAAATTGGTGGATTCTGCCACCTTTATATTGGCCAAGAAGCTGTAGTCACAGGTATTCGTGCAGCTGGGCGCGATGATGATGATCAGATTACATCTTACCGCTGTCACGCTCATGCTATTGCTTGCGGGGTTGAACCTGAGCAAGTTATGGCTGAGCTTATGGGCAAGGAAACTGGTATTTCTAAAGGGAAGGGCGGTAGCATGCACATGTTTGAGCCGTCTAAGCACTTCTGGGGCGGGCATGGCATTGTTGCCGCTCAGGTGCCACTTGGTGCCGGCCTTGCATTTGCGTCTAAATACCGTGGTGAAGACCGCGCCTCCTTTGCTTATATTGGCGACGGAGCGATGAACGGCGGGCAGGTTTATGAAACATTTAATATGGCAGCGCTATGGAAACTTCCTGTTGTTTTTGTGATTGAAAACAACCAATACGCCATGGGCACATCAACCAAGCGTGGTTCTGCTGGTGAATTTTACAAACGCGCGGAGCCATTTGGTATCCCTGCCAAGCGTGTAGATGGTATGGATTTCTTTGAGGTACACGCCGCTACAACTGAGGCACTAAAGCATGTGCGCGCAGGTAAGGGACCGTACCTACTTGAAATGGATACGTACCGTTATCGCGGCCACTCAATGAGTGACCCTGCAAAATACAGAACACGCGATGAAGTTGATGACGTGAAAAATGAACGTGACCCAATTGAAGCTCTAGCGGATGTTCTAGCAAAAGAATACGGCGTTAAAGATGATGAATTGAAGAAGCTTGATAAAGCCTCTAAAGAAACTGTAAACGTAGCAACTGAAAATGCAATGTCTGCTTCAGCGCCTGACGCGAGAGAAATGTGGACAGATGTACTGCCAGAAAACGGAGGGCAAGACTAATGGTTATGCAAACATATCGTGATGCACTCAGAGACGGCATGGCAGAGGAAATGCGTAAGGACGGTGATGTTTTCCTGATGGGAGAAGAGGTTGCTGAGTACCAAGGTGCTTATAAATGTTCTCAAGGTTTACTTGAAGAATTTGGTGAAAAACGTGTAATTGATACACCTATTAGTGAGGTTGGTTTTGCAGGCGTTGCAACAGGGGCTGCAATGGCAGGGCTTCGTCCGGTTGTAGAGTTTATGACATGGAACTTTGCGATGCTGGCTTGTGACCATATTATTAATAGCGCTGCTAAAACACTTTATATGAGCGGCGGCATGGTGAAATGCCCTATCGTATTTAGAGGCCCTAACGGCGCAGCGTCTCGTGTGGGCGCGCAGCACAGCCAAGATTACGCTAGCTGGTACGGGCATATTCCTGGTCTTAAAGTTGTTTGCCCTTCAAATGCGGCAGATGCAAAAGGGCTTATTAAGTCTGCTATTCGTGATGAAAGCCCTGTTGTTGTGCTTGAAAACGAGCTTTTGTACGGCTCTGAGTGGGAGGTTCCAGAAGGAGACCATACAACGCCAATTGGCAAAGCTAACGTGATGAAAGAAGGCACAGATGTGACCTTAATTTCTTACTCAATTATGGCAATTAAAGCGCTTGAAGCAGCTAAAGAACTTGAAAAAGAAGGCATCAGCGCAGAGGTGATAGACCTGCGTACTATCCGCCCGATTGATCAAGGCACAATTATTAACAGTGTGCGCAAAACTAACCGCGCCATTGTTGTGGAAGAAAGCTGGCCTGCTTACGGCGTAGCGAGCGAAATTATTGCAATTATTAACGATAATGCCTTTGATGATCTGGACGGTCCTGTAAAACGCCTTAGTGCAGCTGATGTGCCGCTTCCTTATGCTAAAAACCTAGAAGATATGGCTTTGCCTCAAGTTGAGAGCATTAAAGAAGCTGCAAAGGAGATGCTTAGCGTATGACGCAGGCAATGCAAACATGGTTTGAGCTCACCACAGAGAATAGAGTTTCATACGAATCTCTTGAGCAAGATGCTTCTGCAGATGTTGTGATTATTGGCGGCGGGCTTAGTGCTATTGCTGCAGGACAGGCTGTTGCTGAAAAAGGGCAAAGCTGTATTGTTCTTGAGCCATCTACCATTTCTTTTGGTGCAACGGGGCGTGGTGGTGGCCACCTTAAGGCTGGCTTTAACTGCTTTTTTGATGACCTTGTAGACGTTGTTGGGCGTGGAAGCGCTATTGATATCTGGCAGCGTTCAATTGCCGCGCGAGAAGAAATGATTGAACTTGCAGATACACTTGAAATTGACTGTGATATTTCTCGCGGTATTCTTGTTGGTGCAAAACATGGTAGTAATGTCTCTAAATTTGAAAAAGCTGTAAACCAGCTTAGCCTTTGGGTTAGCGAAGATCCTATTGAAATATTGGATCAGAAAAAAGCATCTATGCATCTGGGCTCTCAGTACTATGATAAGCTTGTGTATTTTGCAAAAGCGGCATCTTTTCATCCGACTAAATTTCTTTATGGACTTGCTGAAGCTGGTATAAAAAAAGGCCTTAAGGTTTATGAATACTCACCTGTTAAAAGTATCAATACAGGGCAGGTGACAAGCGTAACCCTTGAAAACGGCAGACACATTAAAGCAAACAAGGTTATTGTTTGCGCGACAGCTTATATGAATGGTGTACTTCTTCCTAATAAGGCGCGCACGGTTGCAAAGCCTGTTTACCAAATTGTAAGTAAGCCAATGGATGAAAAAGTTCTCCAAAGCTTATTACCACTCAAGGATTCATTTAGCGAATTTGGCCCATTAGGAGACCATGTTACTATTTTGGATAAACGCCTTGTTATGGTGGGGTCCGGACGGATGTTTGCAGGTAAGGGCGAAAAACTAACTCATATTATTCAAAAGAAATGGCTTAAAGTTTTCCCGCAATTGCATAGCTTGGAAATTGACTATATTTGGAACCACTACGCAGGTGTTGCCATGAGCTTTATGCCAGTATTTGAAAAAACGCATGAAGATGTTTTTGTGGCCCATGGACTTACAGGGCATGGCCAAGTGAGTATGTACCTTGCTGGTAAAACACTTGCACAGGCAGCAATGGGTGACACTGATGCATTTGAGCAGTTCTCGCGCATTCAGCAAACAAAACTTTCATCTACAACGCATCATACTATTGCAAAAGTAGATTTAGCGTACCGTAAATTTATGCAGTACCTGCATAACAGACACGATATACATAACAGACAAGAACAACAGGAACCTGGAGAATAAATTATGCCGATTGACGTACTGATGCCTCAACTCTCGCCAACAATGACAGAAGGCAGGCTTGCCGGATGGTCAGTGAAAGAAGGCGACAGCGTAAGCGCTGGCGATGTAATTGCTGAAGTAGAAACTGATAAAGCGACTATGGAAGTTGAAGCGACTGATGATGGCATTATACACAGCATTATTGGTAAGGCTGGGGTTGAAATTCAGGTGGGTACGCCCATTGCTGTTCTTAAAGAAGAAGGTGAGAAGGTTGCTAAAGATTACGCGCCTATATCCCAAGCTGCAGCCCCAGTAGTAGAGGAAAAAGCGGAAGAGGCGCCAAAGGCTGAAGTTAAGCCTGCAGCCGCAACACCTGCTACTAAGGCGGTTAAACCTGCTATGCCAAAAATGGCAGCAGTTTCATCACCGGCAAATACAGGGCGCGTAAAAGCAAGCCCTGTAGCACGTAAAATTGCGCAGCAGCGCGGTATTGATCTTGGCGCAGTACAGGGCAGTGGCCCTGGTGGACGTATTGTAAAATCTGACGTTGACGGAGCCGTTGTTTTAAATGCTGGCGGATCTATGCCAATGGCACTACAAGCAGCTAAGGCGCTTAATGCCACTGTTGAACCGCACACAATGATGCGTAAAACCATTGCAAACCGTCTTGTGGAAGCTAAGCAATCTGTGCCGCATTTTTACCTTACGGTAGATGTGGAAATGGACGCTTTAAACCAAGCCCGCACCCAGCTTAATAATATGGCTGGTAAAGATGAAAGCGGCAAACCAGCTTACAAAATTTCAGTGAATGACTTTATTATTAAAGCAAGCTCTCTTGCTCTGCGTGCGCACCCAGATGCAAACGCAAGCTGGAGCGATGAAGGGCTAGTGCGCCATGGGAGCGTTGATGTAAGTGTTGCTGTTGCTATTGAAGGCGGCCTTATTACACCAATCCTTACAAGCTCAGATGAGAAGAGCATTGTAAGCCTATCAACAGAAATGAAAGAGCTTGCTGGCCTTGCGCGTGCAGGTAAACTTGCACCTGAACAGTATCAGGGCGGCACGTTTAGTGTCTCTAACCTTGGTATGTATGGCATTAAGCATTTTGATGCGATTATTAATCCGCCGCAAAGCTGTATATTGGCCTGTGGTGTTGCGGAAGAACGCCCTGTTGTTAGAGATGGCGGCCTTGACGTTGCCAGTGTCATGACAATGACAATGTCTGTTGATCATCGCGTAGTAGACGGCGCACTTGGCGCAGAACTTATTGGTAAAATTAAGTTTTACCTTGAAAACCCAGTAACAATGTTTGCTTAAAGAAAGAGATACACATGAAAATATTAGTTTTAGCCATAGCTGTTATGAGCCTGTCTGGATGTATACATAAATGCAGTGAATGTCAAAAAATGGATAAGGGCGAATTCTACAGTAAGAAGTAACTGCTTGTGGCTGAATACGTTGATATAATTGATGAAACAGGACAGGTCATACGTACTTGTCCGCGCGTTGATGCAAAAGGCTATTTGACGCGGTGGATTCAGGTTTTTCTTTTTGATGAAGAGGGAAACTGGATTTTGCAGCAGCGCTCGCGTGAAAAAAGCTTTAGGCCCAACCTTATAGAGTGTGCGGTAGGCGGCCAAGTGCGTGCAGGGGAAACTTTTGATGAGGCTGCTAAGCGCGAGCTTGTAGAAGAACTAAATTTTGAGGTGAAGCTTGATTTTGCTTTTGAGAGCTGGGGAACTTATGGCCTGTGTCATGTATTCACCGGTACATATACCGCAGAACTTCCTGAACCAAACAAAGAGGAAGTTGATCGTCTCTTTAAGCTAAAGGAAGATGACATTAATTTTTTGATAGAAAAAACCCCGTTTGTTGTCATGCGAGGATTTAGAGATTCATATGCTGTATATCAGCAAAATAAAAATAAAGGATAAAAACCATGTCTCAAACTTATGATGTTGTAGTAATTGGAGGTGGCCCTGGCGGCTATACAGCGGCAATTCGTGCTGCTCAGCTTGGAAAAAGCGTTGCTGTAATTGAAAAAGAAAAGCTTGGCGGTGTGTGCCTAAACTGGGGATGTATCCCAACAAAGGCTCTACTTAAAGCTTCTGAGTTTTATACTGCTATGTCTCATGCCAGTGATTTTGGTTTTAAGGTTAAGGGCGTAGATGTTGACGTGAAAAAACTGATTAGTCGAAGCCGCGATGTTGCAGGCAAACTGTCTGGCGGTGTTGAATATCTTATGAAGAAAAATAAAATTGATGTTATTGAAGGCACTGCTAAATTTTCATCTAAAAACACGTTGGATGTGACAGATAAAAAAGGCAAGCTATCTAGCGTATCTTTTACAAATGCTATTGTTGCAACAGGTGCAAGAGCACGCCAAATACCTGGCGTACTTGAAGCAGATGGCCATACTGTATGGACAGCAAAAGAAGCGATGGTTCCTGAAAAGCTACCTAAGA
>CAXHDG010000029.1:0-8710 GCA_964015495.1 uncultured Magnetococcales bacterium | reverse complement strand
CAAGTACATTGCCAGAAACAGTATTTGGAACAGCATCTTCTTTAACTGTGTGTGCATCGCCTTCAGCAGCGCCGCCATTATCATCAACAGCATCTGGTGCGCGGTTTGGCGTTTCAAGTTGGTTATCGTCTACACGGGCAAAGTTATTATCTACAAGGAAATCATCAATAACAGAACTAATCGCACCGCCAGCTTCAAAGCTGTCATTAGCAACAGGAGGAGGCGTGAAGCCTGCGCCGCCGGCGTTACCAGCTGCAGGACCTGCGGCAGGTTCAATGTCGTTAATATTTTCATCATTTGAGGCTGTTTGTGTATCACCATTGGTTGGGGAAGCTGGTGTAAGCTGTGCAAGGAGGCTGTTTGCATCAACTGTTGCGCCTTCAGAAAGTTCAATAAATGTTGTGCTACCGGCATCTGTGCCTTGAAGCTTTGCAAAGTCAAGAAGGTAGATATCAGGTTGACCATCAAGAGAAATGATTAAATTATTGCCATCTACTTTGAATGTAGCATCTGATGCGTTAAACCCGACGAGTTTAACAAGGTCCCCAGCTTCAACTGTGTAAGCTTCGCTTGAGTTACCTTTAGGAGATGAAACCGTGAGAACGTTAGTTGTGTTCTCTGTTGTTTGATCTTCTGGAATTCCAGTAAACAGGTTTGTACCTGACTCTGTTGTTTCCGTTGCCGAGTTCTTTGAATTCTGTGTTGTTGACATGTGTTTTGGCCTCCTCAAAAAATACTGTCATTAACGCCCTTACTTAGGCGGTATTAATGATGTAGGCGCATTTGTACAGATTTCAACCCCCGTATACAAATAAAAACGTTGAATAATTTAATTTTTTTTCTAAATTCACCGTATTCGCCATACCCTTACTCTTTTTGGGGGAGAGAACTAATCCACTCTGACAATTTGACTGACAAAAATTGTGGACAATGTTTAGACATATAAAAAGGGCGGATAAACCGCCCTTTTTGAGGTAAGAGTTGCTCTGTTTAAGAGCGCTGTCCGCCAACTGTGTTAGCGAGCTCACCAGATTGTGCAAGTACGTTATATACTGCAAAATCAAGTGCGTACTTCGCGTTTACGAGGGCACTACGTGCTCCGTAGAACTCAATTTCAGAGTCGAGAAGGTCAAGTAAGCTTCGCTGACCAATGTCAAACTGCTCACTGTAAGCCTTACGCGTTGCATCAGATGCCATAACGTGCTGGCTTAGAGGCTGGATACGAGTTCTTGCTGTTTCCAGGTTGTTCCAAGCAACGTACATGCCTTCTTCAATCAGACGACGATCTCTTTCAAGTGATTCGCGTGCTTCTTGGACGCGGCTAGAACGCTCACGTACACGTGCTGTGTCAGCACCACCGCGGTAAAGGTTGTAACGCATACGTACCATTGCTTGGTAGTTACGATCTACACCTTTTTCGCTTACGCCGGCGTGGTTTTGGTCGTAAGACGCTTCCACTTCAGCGTCAAAGCGAGGGTAAAAGCTAGCTTTAGCTGTTTGTTTTGCAGCTTTAGCTGCTTTAATATCATGCTGCGCACTGCCTAGAGCAGGGTTGTTTGCAATAGCGCGTGCAATGGCATCATCAATAGTAGATGGAAGAACTTCAACTGGCGGTGTTGGAAGGTTAACGCCTGCTGGAAGCTTACCAATAACTTCTAGATAGTTTGCTTTTGCGTTGGCAAGGTCACCTTCAGCTGATTGCAGGTTTGCGCGGATAAGAGCCACACGACCATCAGCTTGGCGTACATCTGCCATGTTACCGCGGCCACCAGAGGCGCGCTGTTTAATTTGTTTTAGGTAACGTAGGTGCGTGCTGTAGTTATCTTTAGAGATAGCAACAAGTTCCATGTTACGTAGTACTTCAACGTAAGCTTCTACTGCAGCAAGAGAAACAGCTTCTTCAACTTCCATCACGTTGTAACGTGCAGAGTTGTAGCGCTCTTTCTGTTGGCAGATTTCGCTGCTTGTTTCGCGACCATCAAAAAGCATTTGGCTTGCTGTAAGGCTAGATTCGTAACGGTTAAGCGTTCTGTGTGCTTCGCCGTCAGTCCCGTTTCTGCCCGTACGGTTACGTGTTGTATTGTTCTCGCTACGTTCTACGCCATAGCCAGCAGCAAGGTCTAAAGTTGGCAGGTAGCCAGCTTTAGCAACGCGCCATTCGTGCTCAATCGCACCTTTTTGGTTTTTCGCAATTTTAATATCTGGGTGGTTTTGTAGTGCAAGCTGAACAGCTTGTCCTAGTGTTTCAGTGTAGCCTGCAGAGCTAACAGCCATAAGGCTGGCGCTTGCAAGCATCGCTTTAACTGTGAATTTCATTTTATCTCTCTTACCTCGTTTAAACAGTTGTATATAACCTACAACTTATTGTGCCTTAAATAGTGTATGTCTTGAATCTTTACAAGTGTTTTTGACAAAAACCAACAACTCTTAGTATCTTAGAGTGTGTCTTTTATGTTGGTTTTAGATATTTCAGATCAGGGTTGTTGTCATGAATTTCTAGCTATAACTTATATGTTGGGTCATAATGATGGCCAAGTAATAAAAAAAGTTTAGGTGACACGTGACAGAATCTACGTTAGAGCAAGCGGCTCTTGGTTCCATTGATGTAAAGAAAGCAGAAGCAGAAGAGGCGCATGCGCCAGATTTTCTGCTTGCTGGCCTTATGTATTTTGTGAAATACCACAGTAAACTGTTCAACGCAGAATCTTTAACGGTAGGGCTTCCTTTGCAAAATGGAAAGCTGACACCATTTTTATTTGTGCGTGCGGCAAAGCGTGCAGGCCTTAACTCACGCGTGGTAGATAGAAAACTAGAAGAGCTTTCTAGGCATGTACTTCCTGCGCTTGTACTTTTGAAGGGTGAGGGAGATGAAGCTGGCCCTGCGTTTGTTTTAAAGGAAATGGGAGAGCATGGTAGCGTTGTTCTTGTGAACCCTGTAACGGGCGAGGAAAAGCGTTTTGCGAATCTTGACGAGTTTGACTCTGTTTATTCAGGTACTGTTATTTTAGCAAGGCCAACGGCTATGCATGATTTTGTAACAGATGTGCTGACTTCTGGTGAGCGCTGGTTTAAGGATACACTTTGGCAGTTTCGGTGGATTTACTTCCAGGTGGCTATTGCAGCAGTGGTGATTAACTTAATTGCAGTGGTTTCGCCGTTGTTTGTTATGAATGTTTATGATCGTGTTGTTCCTAATAATGCTATTGAAACACTAACAGTTTTGGCTCTTGGTATTGGGACGGCTTATGTTTTTGACTTTATATTAAAGGTACTGCGTGGTTACTTTATTGACACCGCAGGACGAGGGGCAGACATCCTGCTTTCTGGTCAGCTTTATCAGCAGGTGCTTAATATTAGGCTTGGTAAGCAGGGTTCTTCTAGTGGTGCATTTGCAAACCAGCTCCGTGAGTTTGAATCTTTGCGTGACTTTTTTACATCAGCAACACTTACGACGCTTATTGATCTGCCGTTCATTTTTATCTTTATTGGCGTGATTGCTATTATTGGTGGATGGGTTGCAGTTGTGCCTCTTTTAGCGATTCCTATCGTTTTGTTTGTAAGTTTTACAGTTCAGTCCCCTATGAAGGCGATTATTCAGCAGGCGATGCAAGATCTTGATGCTAAACACGGACACCTTGTAGAAACAATTAACGGCCTTGAAGCCATTAAAAGTCTAAATATGCAAAGTATTATGCAGGCACGCTGGGAACAGTCTGTTGGTTCTGTTGCGCGTGTAGGCCAGCGTACAAGGCTTCTTGCCTCTATTGGGCAGAATTTTGCTGGCTTTATTCAGCAAATGGTGACTGTAGGTATTGTGGTTGTTGGTGTGTTTATGATTAAGGGCGGTTATATGTCTGTGGGTGCGCTGGTGGCTTGTACGCTTCTGGCTGGCCGTACAATGGCGCCGCTCAGCCAAGCTGTTGCGCTTTACGCGCGCTATAATCAAGCAATGCAATCTCTTGATACGCTAAACGGTATCATGGCTATGGAAGTTGAGCGCCCTGACGGTAAAAACTTTGTGTATCTTGGCAATTCTACAGGGCAGGTTGAGTTTAAAGATGTGTCTTTCATTTATCCTAATGCACCACTTGAAAGCATGAAAGATATTAGTTTTAAAATTGAGCCAGGCGAGAAGGTTGCAATTATTGGCCGTACAGGCTCTGGTAAGAGTTCATTGCTTCGTCTTTTGCTTAATCTTTATAACCCAACTAAAGGTAGCATTCTATTTGATGATCTAGAGATTCGTCAGGTTGATCCTGTTCAGATTCGTAAAAATATTGGTTATGTGCCGCAAAATATTATTCTGTTCAGTGGTACGCTGCGCCATAACATTATGCTTGGTGCGCCAGGTGCCACGCAAGAGCAGCTGCAAGAAGCTGTAGATATGAGTGGTGTGAGCGAGTTTGCAAATAGACACCCTATGGGGCTTGATATGCCAGTGGGTGAGCGCGGAGACAGTCTTTCTGGCGGTCAGCGCCAAGCTGTTTCTTTGGCGCGTGCTATTTTAAAGAACCCACCAATTTTATTGCTTGATGAACCGACCAGTGAGATGGATAACCGCACTGAAATGCAGCTGCTTGGGCATCTTAAAAAAGCGATTAAAGATAAAACAGTTATTCTCGTGACACATAAATTTACGATGTTAGACCTTGTTGATCGAGTCATTGTTATGGATAACGCAAGCATTATTGCAGACGGGCCTAAGGACGAAGTGTTGAAAAGCTTGTCAGGCAAATCTAAAACCTTGAAGAAATAAAGAGAGAAGGCGCACATGTACTCATCTCGTATTCCAGACGAGCCAGTGGCAGAAAAAAAGTCCAAAAAGCAGTCTAGAAAAGATAGAAAAAACAGCACGCTTGGCGGTGATCTTAAAGCGGCAGGTCGTTCTGAGAAAATGTGGAAAAACATTATGAACTGGTTCTTCCCGCCGGCATGGGAAGATGGCATTTTTATGGATGATGTGCGTCAAGCAACGCTGCGCGGGGTTCATCCTATTGCAAACCGCTTGTTTTGGACGATTACCTTATTTTTTGTATTTTTTATTGTTTGGGCCATGCTTGCAAAACTTGATGAAGTGACGCGCGGCCAAGGAAAGGTGATTCCATCTGGAGACACGCAAACGGTACAAAACCTTGAAGGTGGTATTGTAAAAGAGATTCTCACATCTAGCGGCGCTATTGTGAATAAGGGCGATATTCTTGTGCGTATTGATGACACAGGTTTTGCGTCTACCCTTGGTGAGCGTCGCGCTCGTATTTATACGCTCATGGCTTCCGTTGCGCGTCTGGATGCTGAACTTGAAGATAAAAAGCCAGAATGGCCAGCAGAAGTGGTAAGTGAAGCGCCCCAAATTATTGGTTCTGAAAATACATTGTACCTTTCTCGTAAAGAAGAGATTCAGTCAGCTGTAGAAATTTTGACACGTCAATTGGAACAGAAGCAGCAAGAGCTAAGAGAGGTGAAAACCAAATCAGGGCAGGCCTCCCGTTCTTATAGAATTTTGAATGAAGAATTGCAGATGACTCTTCCGCTTGAGGAGAAGGGCGTTGTTTCTAAGGTAGATATTTTGCGCCTTAAGCGCCAAGTAAACGACCTGCGTGGTGAAATGGATGCTGCAAAACATGCTGTACCGAGAGCTGAAGCAGCCATTAAAGAGGCAAAGCAGCGCGTAGAAGAAGCTGTGGCCCGTAAACGTACGGAAGCTTTAACGGAGCTGACAGAGAAAAAAGATGAGCTTGGGCGCTTGCAGGAAGCTGTTAAAGCGGTTGAGGATCAGGTGGACCGTACAACTGTGCGCTCTCCTGTGCATGGTACAATTAAACGGGTTCTTGTAAACACGGTCGGGCAAGTTATTCAGCCGGGTATGGATATTGTTGAAGTTGTCCCTATTGAAGAAAACCTTGTTGTTGAGGCGCGCGTTCGTCCTCAGGATGTTGCTTTCCTTCGCCCGAATCAGAAATCTCGCGTAAAGATTACAGCCTATGATCCTTCTGTTTATGGCAGCCTTGAAGCGAGGCTTATCCAAATTGCGGCGGATACGGTTCAGGATGAGAAAACTGGTGAACCGTTTTATGAGATTCAAGTGAGAACCGATAAGGGGTATTTGGGAACCGAGGAAAAGCCTCTACCAATTATGCCAGGTATGGTGGCCACTGTTGAGATTCTGACCGGTAAAAAAACGGTTTGGAATTATATGATGAAACCATTTAACAAGATGCGCCAAAATGCGCTAAGTGAACGCTAGGAAACGTACGTGCGAAAATCTCTTGTTGTAAGTGCTTGTATGATAGGGCTCCTGATGGGAGCTCTGCCTGCATTTGCAGGAGATGGGCTTTTTGGCACAATTGAATTTAGAGCAAAGAGCTTGAAGGCTCTCCCAAAATGGACACGCGTACTTAAAACTCTCCAAGAAGAAGAGAAAGCTTATGCTAAATGCGCAAAAGATGTGCGTGAATGCAGTGGTAGTGCAATGCTCTCTTGGCGCGGGAAAATTAGGTCTCTTCAAGGGGAAGGCGGGCTGGCGACTATTCAAGCCGTTAATAGTTATGCGAATCAGTGGCCCTATATAGAAGATTATAAAAACTATGGCGTGTCTGACTATTGGGCAACGCCAACAGAGTTTTTGCCAAACTCTGGCGATTGTGAAGATTATGCAATTTTTAAATATGTCACATTGAAGCGTCTTGGATTTAACCCAGAGGATATGCGCCTTGCTGTCGTAAAAGACACAGTGCGTAACATTGCTCACGCAGTCCTCGTTGTGAAATACGCAGATACCTTCTATGTTATGGATAGTTTGTTTGATGTTGTTTTACCTGATACGCAAGTTATGCAATACTTGCCGTATTACTCAGTAAATGAAACCACAAGGTGGGCACACATTATGCCAAGAGAAATGGGTAGAAAGTAAGGAGATAGTAATGTCGCAATCTATGTCGACAATTCAGAACACGCTAAAAGATATGCCAACTAAAAGTGCATTTTATATGCCAATGGCAGCCCTTATGCGTTGGGGTATGCTCGTTTTGCTTGTTATTATCTCTATTGGTCTTTGGGCTGCGCTTATGATTGTGGGCGAACGTGAAATTGATGTGCGCAAAGATATTATGAACCGTGCTGAGCTTCAGGTAGAGTCTAAGGCTGAAGTTATGTCTGCATGGCTTGAGGGGCTTTCTCGTGTGGGGGATCATATCACTTCTTCTCATTTGGTTCAGCTTTATGCCTCAGAGGCAGTGCTCTCTGAAAATAATGATTCTGTTGAACAGTCTCTTGTACAGCAGCTTCCTTATTTACAGCAGGCAATGGTAGACTACGCCGAACAAAACAAACTCAATGGTGCTTTTGTTGTATCCTCTGATGGGCGCGTGTTGATGAGCAGTCGTGAGGCAGGCACAATTGGTGCTGAGTATAAAAATATTATTCAAAAGAGTTTCGAAACTTCAAAAGTACAGTTTTCAACATTAAGCGATAATGACTTTGGCATAATTGCGGCCGTTGCTAAGCCTATTCTTTCTTTAGATGATGATGTGCATGGGCAAAAAGTTGTTGCACTTCTTCTGAGTGAGTTTCTTGTGGAGAGCGATATTGTTGAATTACTTGATCTTGGTAAACTTGCAAACGAAGGCGAACGAGCTTACCTTTATCAAGCAGGTTCAGAAGGTCTTGAATGGGTTAACGTTGGAAGCCTGTCTTCTTCAAAAATTGTTCCAGATAGTACTGTTGTCTCTCATAGTGTTGGTATTGCGAAGCTCTCAACATTTAGACCTATGCAAAGCCTTGTGGATGAAAAACATGCCTTTGCATCGTTTACACCAGTAAGTGATTCACCGTTTGTACTTGGCTATGAATACTTAGCTACAGATGCTCTTGCGCCTTTACATGGCTTTAAACGTACGGTTTATACTCTTACGGTACTTGTTGTAATTCTTGTGAGCGCATTTTTGTTTGTGATGATTGGGCATCTTCTTTCAACAAGAAACCGCCAACGCGTAAGTATTCAAGAGCAAGCCATGATGGCGCTTGTTAAGGCCGTAGAAATTCGTGATCCTTACCTTTCAGGCCACCATGAGCGTGTAGCACGTACAGCACTTAAAATTTCTAATGATATGAAAATGGCAATCCCAGAGCGTTCAACACTCTTTTATAGTGCGCTTCTTTCTGGTGTTGGTAAAATTTTCGTACCGCAAGAGGTATTGACTAAAAAAGGCAAGCTCACCCAAACGGAGCTTGGAAAATTACAACAACACATTCCACACGCTATGCGCGTTTTAGAGGATCTGCATTTTGATTTTCCTGTGGCGCAAGTTGTGCAGCAAATGTATGAACGCCTTGATGGGTCAGGTTATCCTTATGGCGCTAAAGAAGCTGAAATCAACATGCTTTCACGCGTGCTTGGGGCTTGTGATGTGTATTGCGCTCTTACAAAGCCGCGTGCTTACAGAGAAGAAATGTCATCTAAGGACGCCATTAAACTTATGCGTAAAGAACAAGATAAGTTTGACGTAAACGTATTAGCTATGATTGAAAAACTTGCAAAAGAAGGACAAAAATAAATGCCTGCAAAACTTGCAAAGAAAACACCATCAAAGTCTGTAAACCTTGTAAATAAAAAGCCATTTACAAAAAAGCAGCTCCTTGATGTTTACAGTCAAATGTCACTACTGCGCCTGTCTCTTATACACATCTGACGCTGCCGACGATCGAGTGAGTG
>CAXHDG010000028.1:0-8938 GCA_964015495.1 uncultured Magnetococcales bacterium | reverse complement strand
GATCCGCCACATTGAATAATCATGTCATCGCCCATTGCATCCATAAGTCTAGGGAAGTGCCATGGGTTGTGACCGCCGCCAACAGCAGGCCATACAGTGGCGCCGCCAACAGATGGCTGGTCAAACATAATGCCTGATTCTTCAGATTGCTTAGGCGCATCTTCAACAAGCATATCAACAATACCTTTCACATGACGGCGGTTGCCAGTATCACCACGAAGCGGACTACCAATGCTTACCATGTCACATCCTGTAAAGCGAAGAAGCTTAGCAATAAGGCTTTCGCTCATTGTTGCGCTCATGAGGCTACGTCCGCCCATTGCGCCAACCATAACGTCGTTGTTTTGGCACCAGTTCACAACACTTGCAAGGGCTGCCCAACCAACGGCGCTGCTATCAACAAGTACCATGTTTAGGCCAAGCTCTTTGGCGTATTCTGCGCGGGCGTTCATGTCTTCAACTGTTGGGGCACTAATGTTTACAGCGTGGTATTTGGTTTCGCCTGTTTCTTGCTGTGCGCTAAATGTGGCTTCTGCAATAAAGCGGAAGCGGCGGCGCCAGCTGTTGTCTGGCAGGCTGTGCATCATTGTAGGATCAGCGGTAATATCTACACCGCCTTTAAGTGTTTCGTAAACTGCACGGCCGTACATTTTAGGAGAAAGGCCATTCATTGGGCGCATAGTTGTGCTTAAAAGAGGGCGGCCATATTTGCTGGCTGCATCGCGCAGGCCAATAACACCGTAAGATGGCGTTTTGAATGTGCGTGCAAGACCAACAGGGATGCGGGCATCAACAATGCGTGCACCTGTAGATGTAATAGGCGCGCTCATCACACTAATAAGGCTCACCATAGAGCCTGCTTCTACCATTTCTTGTGGAATAACAAGAGAGACATTGACTGTTTTACTGTCAACGCGCTTGGTTTCAAGCATTTTAACTTGCGGAACTGTTTCGTGGTCTACAAGAGAGCCTGTCCAGCTTTCTACCCAGTCACCGTTTGCGGCGCTTACAAGTAGGTTGGCACATTCTGTTTGGCTAAATGCTGTATTTTCAAGTTGGTAGCTTACAAGAATATCTTGCTCTGGGTTAAAGCCAAGGTCTTCCTTGCGGCGACCGCGTGTTTCTGGCTTATCATCTGTTGTTGGTGCTGTTAGCGTGGCAAATGTTGTGCTGCCACCAGTGAGGCTATCAAGCGATACGCCAAGCACAGTGGCAATTTTTACCACATTATCAAGAGAAGGGCTTACTTGTCCGCCAAGGATGCGAGATAGCGTAGCCATGGATACGCCAGACTGGCGAGACAGGTCAGAGGCTGACATGCCGTTCTTATCTAAAATCTTTTTCAGCGCCTCAGGTAAGTTGTAAGGGCTATCAGTTGTTTTTTTCGTCATTTTAAAATTTCCTTATATGGTAGTAATGTACCATTACGGTTATTCATATACCTATTATTTGTAGTATCGCACGGATTATGCTTTTGCACAAATGGAAATATTGCACATGTGGAAGAATTTCAAGGGGTGGATGCCAAAAAAACGAAGAAAAAATGAAGAAAAATAAATGCGCTCTTGTTTTTGTTGATAAATACAAGTGGGAGGGCTGCATACCTTAGAGGTTTTTCTGTCGGTAATGTGCTCTTTTCCTGTTGACAGGTCTTGGATTTAGCGTATGTTGGCTCCTTCTTGTAATGAGTACTATGTTTACCTTTTTATCTCTTGAGTCTTTCTGTGGAGGATAGCCTGTTGACTATTATTAGTTTTTGCGTCGGACTTGCCTTTGGATACTTTGTTTTGCCTATGGTGCTGGCCATGCGGGCCTTGCCCCATTCAAGCTTAACCTTGTTTAAGGGGGACAAAACCAAGGCGCCTGAATAGCACCCATAAAGTGCATCTTATAAAAGCGAAATTAAAGCCGCCCTTTGGGGTGGCTTTTTTATGTTCAGGAAGCGCTTTAATGCGCCTGTTCATAAATATGTATGAACAGGGAGGGAATAATATTTTATGAGTAAAATTTTTACAGGAAGTGCTCTTATTGGGGCGGCGATGTCTGTGGGAGTTGGCTCTGCTGCTGCACATCAGTCTCCTGATCTTAATTATGATAAAAACGCAGCTGTTCCTGCTGAAATGTCTGAAGTGTGTACGCCAAGTGATCTGGCATATTTGCGCAGCAAGGCAAATGCCTTTGTTGTAGAGCAAAATGTTGAATTTGGTGAAAAAGATGAGGAAGCGCATGGCTACATGCAAGCTTATGCGGAGCTACACGAAGGGGATAGTGCCTTTGAGGCTTACGCTCAGTACAGTGAACGGGCCCTGTCTCATTTTAAAGAATTTGATGCTGTGGCACAGCAAGTGGAGCGCGGCATGGTAAGCTATGAGGATGTTGATTATCAAATTATAGGCAGCATTAACGAGCTGGGTCACTTAGAGCAATTTTATATACAGGCCCATGCCGCAGAAAGTATTGCTGCGGAGTTTGAGAACCATTATGGGGAAGGGTCGTTTTCTCGATATAGTGGTATGGATATTGAGATTGGCGAAATTTCATGTGATATAGAACGGTAATTTTTTGAACGCCGCATGAAAAATTATATGACTTTTGACCTTTCCTGCCATCTTAAATGGTTGGCAATGAGTCTCAAAATTTAAAAAGAGCTATTCAAATACTAAAAACGCCGATAGGCTACAGGAAATCTAAATCTTCTTTTACATTTTCTAAAGCTTATGAGGCGTTTTATGCGCTATACGGTTCCTGCAGGGCGAGACCCTGCCCCTTATGCCAAATGGCATAAAGAAAGTGCAGTGTGGCATCAGCGGTTTATACTCTCTGGTATGCTATACCCTGTCATTATCTGTTTAATATTTCTTGTTTATAGCGGTTTTCTTACATTTGTAGGTGCTGTTTTATATATGTCGGCTGCTTATGGCCTTTCTTGGCTGAGTATGTATAAGCGTTTTGGACATATTCTAGATGAGTTTGAAGGCGAGCCTCTTATGGAGAGTGCGCCTGAATACCAAAAAGCCAAGCAAATCCTTGAGGTGTTATGCCAAAAGGCGGGCATAGACTGGCGGCCAGACCTTATTGTGTTTGAGCTTGATGAAGTGCAAGGCTTTTCTGCAAAGCCTCATGGCGGTAATGCGACCATTGTTGTTAGTACTGGTAGTTTTGCTTATTCAGAAAACGTGCTGAGGGCCATTATGGCGCATGAGCTTGCGCACCTGCTGCATGAAGATAACGAACGCCTTTTTAGCAGCGCTGTTGTTAAGCACAATATCATCCTTTCTTTTCTTTCTATGGTTATTGCGCTGCCTTTAGTTGCGATATCCTCGTTGTATGGATGGCAGGATATGGCACTTCTTACAGCGTTGTGGGGCTTTAGCGGCCTTTATATGAGAGCTCTTAGTCTCATGGAGCGTGCTTACATGCGCCGCCGAGAGTATCTGGCTGATGGTGGTGCTGTTGCCTTAATAGGGTGGCAAAACCGCATTCATATGGCTGTTGCTCTGCATTGGAGCTTTGTAAGTTATAAGCGCGTTCTTAAAAAGAAGCTTAAAGAGAAAAGGTCCTATAGAAAAATTGACGGCTCTTTAAGAGATGAAGGCTGGCTAGAGGGGCTGCGCGAGAAGGCCATTGAAAGTATTGACCACATGGAAGAGGAGTTTTCTGTTTTTAATACGCATCCAACAGGCCCGCAGCGCTGGGCCGCAATGGATGTAAGCGTTGAAGACATGCAAACAACTCTTGGCGATAATTTTAATCGTAATATAAAGTCATCATAAATCGAAAGGTACCCTTAAGTTAGGGTGCTTTTTTTTCTTTTTAAACTCAGTAATAGTTGATAAGGTGCGGTTCTATTCCCATACCTTTAGAACGAAGCCGTAAGGTTTGAATGTTCTGAAATCCCGTTTTCTGTTTTCCGGAGGAGGAAAGAATGCCTAATTGCGATCTTCTTTATATGGTAAGAGGCTGTAATCTTCGGCCGCTAGCCAGCATGCGTAGCAGCGCGCTGAAAAAGGGCGAGGAGGCCCTGAATGTCGCGCGGAGCACCGGTGAAGTCGGCTGCTATGATGCCATGTGTCTGCTGCTGAATCTTAAAAATGGCGGTAAATGTATGTCTGAGCTTCAGGCGCTTGTGCCTGAACTTGAAACATACATACAGCCTTGCAAGAAAAACGCTGCCTAAGCAACCATGAAACGAAAAAAAAGGCCCCCTTAATTAAGGGGGCCTTTAGTATTTGTCGGTATGGCTTACTCTTTATTAAAGTAAGTTTTTTGAACTTCTTTTCCAAACTCAATGACCCAGCCAATAATAAACATGACATTGATCACAAGTGCGCCAACAGGTACGTAACCTGTCATGTGCGCCATCAGTTGAGCCGTAACCGGCGCGCACCAAAAAGAGAGGAGGGCAAGGCGGTTATGGTTGCCTTTGGGGCCATAATAAAAGCTCAAAGATGCAAGCATCGTAAGTGGCATATAGACAAGAGGACCAATGATGCCAAAATTTTCATACGCCATTGTAGAGCCAATGTAGGCGCCAGCTGTTGCGGCAATGGGCGTAAAAAAGCGCAAAATTTTGATATCCGTTGCAACTGTTTTAGCAACAACAAGCGCAGGGGACTTAAACAAGATGCGAACCATCAGGTTGATGATGTCACTGTTGTTCTTGGCAGCGTCTTGAATTTCAATGCCTTCTTCTGTTGTTGAAGGCTCTTTGTTTGTTGGACCTGCGCCACTGGATTCGCCGAAGGCAGTCGTCCAAACAGCATAGATGAGTGCAACAATCAGCAGTGCTGCACAGATGAAAAAGAGGATTGAGGGCATGGGAGTCTCCATGATATGAGAAAAGGGAAGAGAGGAGTTGTATTACATTTTGTATACGTATTGTGAGGTGCAATGTCAAGAGGAACAGCAAAATAGATATGTGGTTTTTTCTTTCTTTATAGACTGTTGAGCACTAAAGTAGTGCAGGAAATAGAGAGGCATTGATAAATTGTTCATGTGATTTGCAAGGCATAAAGCAAATAAAAACACAGAAATCTATTGACTTTTTCTCCCACATCACCTAAATACACAGAACATGTGCGAAAACCCTAGCTTTTTAGGGATATAAGAAATTATATAAATAGCACTAAAAAATTTGTAAAAACGACCATTATAAAAGAGTAGAGACCGTCATGAAACTGACTGAAAGTTTGAAACCCGCTAACGCTGAAAACAACTGGTTTGTTGTTGATGCGACGGATGTGCCTCTCGGCCGCCTATCAACTGTAATTGCATCACGCCTTCGTGGTAAGCATAAGCCTGCTTTCACAACGCACGTAGACTGCGGAGATAACATTATTGTTGTTAACGCTGAGCGCGTACGTCTTACAGGCCGTAAGATGGGTACGATGGAATTCTTCTGGCACACAGGCTTCCCTGGCGGAATTAAATCTGTGATCGCAGGTAAAGAACTTGAAGGTAAACACCCTGAGCGTGTTGTTCAGCGTGGTATTAAGCGTATGCTTCCTAAAACTAAGCTTGGTCGTGCTCAGTTTAGTCGTCTTTACGTGTACGAGGGTACAGAGCATCCTCATACTGCACAAAAACCAGAAACTCTTGATGTAGCCTCAATGGTTGCTAAAAAAAACCACAAGTAAGCGAGGAATACATAAATGAGCATCGCACAAAATATTAAAGCTGCTGACCAGAAAGCTGGTAAGTTCTACGCAACAGGTAAGCGTAAAGACGCTGTCGCTCGCGTTTGGCTAAGTAAAGGTAAAGGCATTGTAACAATCAATGGCCGTACTATGGATAACTACTTCGGTCGTCCAGTATCTCGTATGGTTGTTGGTCAGCCATTCCAAACAGTTGAGATGGAAGGCAAGTTTGACGTAAACGTAAACGTACACGGCGGTGGTCTTTCTGGCCAAGCTGGTGCAATTCGTCATGGTATTACTAAAGCTCTTCTTGAATATGATGAGAGCCTACGCCCAGCACTTAAAGCACGCGGTTTCATTACACGTGACTCTCGTGTTGTTGAGCGTAAAAAATACGGTCTTAAGAAGGCCCGTAGAAGCCCTCAGTTCTCGAAGCGTTAATTTTAGGAGCATTCTTTCCTTTTGGTTTCGCCTCGTGTACCTAAAGTACACTTCGGCTTAAAAAAGAAAAGTTTGCTACCCAAAACTGAAGCTTTAAAAACCTCCGCATTGCGGAGGTTTTTTTTGTGTTCGCCCTTGTAACATCATGCTGAAACACCTATATATCTTTCATCACACCCTAGGGAGCATAAAAATGGCTCCTGTATGGGAATCTTTTTTACGTTTTTTTAGGGATCTTTATCTCATCGACTTAACAGGAGGATATTCCATGTCGATTTTCAAAAAACTTCAAGACCACTTTGCCGCAAAAAAGGCTGCTCAAGCTGGAGCCAAAGTTGGTGAAAGCCAAGCGATTGCTGAAGCAACGGCGATTATGGCCGGCGCTCGTCAAACAGGCAAGCTGAGTGACAAGGGCTTTTACCGCCTGCAAGCGCTGAAAAAAGCCAACGGCCTGTGGTGGGAAGATTTTGCTGACCACAAAGGCGAGGTCGATGACCTGCGTTGTGGCCGCTCCTACCGGAGCAATGTGGTTGTTTTGGAGAAAAATGCGCCGGCAACGCCAGGTTCCCCAAAGCTTGCTGAAGCACGCCTCTTGATGAACCAAGCGCGCAGCGACGGGGAAATGTCCAATAAGGTCTATCGCGAGCTGAAGGCGCTTGTAAAAGCAAACGCAGGACTGGTCTGGGAAGATTTTGCCAATACCATTGGTGAGGCGAACAGCCTGAATGCGCGCTGGCAAGGCCGTACAAGAAGTAAGGGCCGCGCAGCCTAAACTTCTTTGCATCTATCGATAAAAAAGCCCCTGCGTATGCGGGGGCTTTTTTTGTCGTTTACGTATGGAAAAGGACTTGCTGTGAATAGCTATTGTTGTTTAAGAACTCTTCTGGTCCCCATGTGAGTACGCCTTTTTTGATCAGCTGATAAACAAGCAATGATTGCTCTTTTGAAAACTCGCTGGTGGCGTCAGGCAGGCTGTAGCCCATTTCATAAAAGCTTGGCGGTTTTGCCTCTTGGTTATTATGAGAAAAAAGAAACAGGCCGTAAGAGGGCTTGCGTACCTTTTGAAGAATTGTAAGCTCTTCCTTTGTAAAAGGCATAGGCTCTAAGTGGTTGTCTTTGCCTTTTTCTGCCATGGCTTGCATATAGCTTTCTTCATTCACTGCGCAGCCAATATTACCTTTAAGCGCGCTATGGCCGCCGTTTATTACATTGCAAAGCGCCTGCCATTCATTGGGAGGAATAGGCGTGAGAGGCATATCTTTTTTGTGCCCATCGCGGTAGTAACCTTTGTGCTGACCAACAAAGTAAAAACGCTGGTGTGTATAAATGCGCCCGTAAACAAGAAGGGCGGCGCTGCTGAGTCGTTTCATGGGAATCTCCATGGAAAAAGAAAGTATCAGATGTTTAGTTGCCTTCTTTTTACAGGGGAAGGCGCTTCATGACAACCTTTTCCCATAAAACAAAAACAGCCCCGTAGGGCTGCTTTTTAAGTCGATTTAGAAGTACACAGTCTGGTAGGTGCCAACGCCCCCATCTTTATAGCGTGTATCTTTTTGTGGCTTTGAAAGGTGTAGGATGCCTTTCTGGATGAGAGACCTGATGGTATCCCTGTGCTCAGGGAGGGCTGTTTCTTCAGTGCCCCAATCGCCCACAAACCATTCATAAGTTTTAAGGCCTTCGGGGCTGGTGCTAAGCCCAAGGCCATTAACACTTTCTTTTACAGTGTGTGGAGGAATGTAGTTATCCATATCTAAATAAGGGGTAAGGTCATCTTCACCGTGGACTTCCGCATCATAAAGGCCAGAAATATCCTTGATGGGGTGACCACCTGGTTTAGGAACTTCCAGCGGAGCCTCATGAGTGATGGCCCGCAAAATATTTAACTCTTCATCACTGTAGTTATACGCTGTGACAGGGTTCATATTCGCTTGGCCTGGTATGTAGTTTTTATCAACCACCTGGTAGCAGGTTTCACCATGAAGGGTGGGATTGAATTCTGCACAGAGGAAAACATGTCCCTCAGCAATGAGCTCAGAAAGAATGCTGAACTCTTCAAAAGTGAGACGTCTTAGGTCTTCTTCTTTTAATTCTTTTGGTACATCATTTTCTGCTGGTAAGCCGTAAGCACGGTACCTCGACATGAAAAAATAGCGTGTATCCGTAATAATCATGGCTTGGATGGCCATTTTGGTTTCGGTGCGTGTGAGTTCCATAGAAGGGTCACCTTATGAAAAGGAAAAAGAAGTTTTTAACTATCCCTTTGTTACCTGAGGGAGTTCTGTTTGCCAAGCTCTTTATTTAAAAAAGGGAATAGAAAGTTTATCTGGCTTTGTGTATGATTCTCCTTATGGCATACCACATTACAATTTTTACGCATGATAATACCAGCAGAGGCGGGCGGCATTTTAAAATTCGCAAACCGCTGTTTTGGATGTGCCTTGTATTGTTCTTAATTTTGCCTTCAGTTGCGCACTACACAATTATTTTCCACATTATGCCAACATACGCTGTTAAAAAAGCACAAGGCATGGAAGAGGAAATTACTGGCCTTGCTAGCGGTGTTTACACTCTTGAGGAGGAAAACACCTTGCTTAAAAAAAGGCTGAAAAGCATAACAGATGAACTTGAAGAAGAGCAGGCGATTAGAAGTGAATTTGAAGCCCGCATCTCTATTGCAGAAAACGCGCGCGCTTCTTTTGCTAATAAGTCTCAGCAGCTTGAACAAGAGGTTATAGACCTGCGCGCCAGTACAAAGTTTTATGAAGATATTTTAAACCCTGCAGAAACGGTGGGCGAGCTTCAGTGCTACAATATCACCACAAGCCTTAAAAAGGGGACGCTTAAGTACGGGGTAAACTACC
>CAXHDG010000027.1:0-11053 GCA_964015495.1 uncultured Magnetococcales bacterium | reverse complement strand
GGATATAGGTCGCAAGTTTGTCGGCAGCGTCGTCACGGTTTAGGCTATCTGTCGCCATAAGCCGAACAAGAACAGCTGTGTAGTTTTTCTTTGCTTCTGGTTTGATGGGCTCAGATTTGTCCATGGCAATTTGGCAGCATCTGGCCTGTTTGAACTCTTCATTATCCTGAAAAACTTCCGGATGAAAGAGTGTGTGGGTGTAAGTCATTACGAATCCTTCTAAATGAGAGATATAACAGCGGGGAAAAGACTCCTACTGGAGTAACTTGTTAAACGGTACGTACTGTTAAAGAGAGGGAGCCTCTCTGCTGTTGAGAGTTGTTTACCTAATGCCTAAAAATCATGCAAGTGTTTTTCTTGATAAAATAAGCATATGACAATGGTTTTTGGCTCTGTTACACTACGGGCTAATAATAAAAAGGGGTCTGTTATGTGGGATAAATCAATAAAATTTGCTGGTGGAATCACGTGCGCTCTTCTTGCTTTTACGCAAGCTTCTCTGGCTGAAGGAAAAGCAGAAACATTTGAACAGTTTCTTGAAGGCCTTAAAAAGGAAGCTTCAGAAAAGGGACTTCCTGAAAATATTTTAGAAACTTCCCTTGAGGGTTTATCAGCGCCGCTTCCTGGTGTTATGAAACGTCTTGAAACACAGCCTGAAAGCACATTTAGCTTTAAAAAGTACTTTGGGAGCATGGTGTCTGACCATCGTGTAAGCAAAGGGCAAAAAAATTACCTTGCAAACCGTGATGAACTACTTGAAAAATCAGCAAAATACGGCATTCCAGCAGAAACAATTGTTGCTATGTGGGGCGTGGAAACGGCTTACGGTAATTACACTGGCGGCTACGATATTGTACCAAGCCTTGCCTCTCTTGCTTATGCAAGCCACAGAAAAACATTCTTTAGAAAAGAGCTTTTTGATGCTCTTAAAATTGTGGCAGAAGGCCACAAGCCAGCAGCTGATATGACAGGCAGTTGGGCTGGCGCTATGGGACAGTGCCAATTTATGCCAAGTAGCTTTTTGATGTATGCCCGCGACGGTAACGGCGATGGCAAAAAAGATATCTGGAGTACGCTACCTGATGTGTTTGCATCTGCTGCAAACTACCTTAAAAGCCATGGCTGGAAAAAAGATCAAAAATGGGGTGAGCGCGTAACACTTACGCAGTATCTTCCAGGAGATTTAGAACTTTCTAAGCGTGGTGTAAGCCAGTGGCTGACAACTGAAGAGTGGAAAGAGATGGGCATTGCACCTAAGGCTGGCATGCTTCCTAAGGGTACAAAGGCACGTTTATTTTTACCTGAAGGCCCAAGTGGCCGTGCATGGCTCACTTACCATAACTTTAGTGTAATTATGCGCTGGAATAACTCAAGTTACTTTGCTGTGAGCGCTCTCAGCCTTTCTGATGAAATTGCTAAAGCGGAGAAAGGCGTCTAATGCGCAATATTGCTATTGGCCTTATGGTTGCGGCAACTCTTTCTGGTTGTGCAAGCTATTACAGTACATATAAACCTAGCAATAGTAGTGTATTTGCACGCTATGGCGGAGATGCAGCTTACAGTGCGCCGCGTGTAACAGGTAAACGTAAGGTTGGTAAGCCTTATAAAATTATGGGTAAAACCTATTACCCTATTTCTAGCTCAGAAGGTTTTAGCGAAAAGGGCATTGCAAGCTGGTACGGGCATCCGTTCCATGGCCGTAAAACAGCCAATGGTGAAAAATATAGCATGTATGAAATGACGGCGGCTCATCCAACGCTTCCGCTTCCAACCTATGCGCGTGTGACAAACCTTAAAAATGGCCGTAGTGTGGTTGTTAAGGTGAATGATCGCGGCCCTTTTAAAAAGAACCGTGTGATTGATATGAGCTATCGTGCTGCGCAAGTGCTTGATTATGCAGAGCAGGGGGTAACGCCAGTTCTGGTTGAGGCGCTCCCCACAGATGGAAGCTCCCTTAAATCTCGTCATGTTTCAAGAAACACGCAGCAAGTGATAGCGAAGAAACCTACCCCACAGCTTAATAAACCAGCTGTGACAGGTGGATCATTTACAGGCCGCGTGAGCGGTTCTGGCGGAGGAGGAGCTGTTCAAAGCACACACAGTCTTACGCGTGATTTAGCGATTGGTTCAACGCGTTACTTTGTGCAAACAGGTGCTTTTACAAATGAGGCAAATGCAAAAAAGCAGCTTGCTGTACTTAAGCCCGATTTTCCAAGTACTCAAATTTTTACAAATAGTGTTAATGGCACAACTTATTACCGTGTGCGTATTGGACCTGTTAACACGGTTGACACAGCGGATGCTCTGCTTAACAATGCCGAGAATGCTGGCTGGGTTGGTGCCCGTGTGGTTATTGAATAAAAATATAGAAAACAAGGATAGAACTTTATGATGTCTTGGTTAAAGGCAAGCACTTTTGCAAGTGTTTTAAGTATAGGAACAATTTTTTCTGCTCAAGCAGTTGAGTTAAACGCAAAATCTTACATGGTAGGCGATACAGCAACAGGAACCATTGCGCTTGAAAAAGATGTGGATGTGCAAATGGGGCCAGCAAGCCTCACAAAACTTATGACGCTTTACCTTGTGTTTGAAGCTCTTGAAAATGGCACACTTTCATTGGATGCGCAAATTCCAGTGAGTGAAAAAGCTTGGCGCATGGGCGGTTCTAAAATGTTTATTGAGGTTGGAAAAACAGTGCTGGCTGATGACCTTATTAAAGGAATTGCTGTTGTGAGCGGAAACGATGCTTGTATTGCAGCTTCTGAATTTATTGGCGGAAGTGAAGAAGGTTTTGCAGTTCTTATGAATGAAAAAGCAAAAGACCTTGGTATGATGAACACCAACTTTGTGAATGCATCTGGCTGGCCTGATGACAACCAGTACACAACTGCAAAAGATATGTTTACGCTAGCCAAGCGTATTCAGGCTGATTTTCCGCAATTTTACCATTACTTTAGTATCCCAAGTTTTGAGTATAGCGGCATTAAACAAGCCAACCGCAACGGGTTGCTTAGCCGCGGTATTGGCGTAGACGGTCTTAAGACAGGTCACATTGAAGAAGCTGGCTATCATTTGATTTCATCTGCGCGTCAAGGTGATGAGCGCCTAATTAGCGTGGTTCTTGGCACAGATAGTATGGCGCAGCGTGAATCTGAGTCTCAAAAAGGTCTTGTGTATGTGTTCCGTACGTTTGACTTGCGCGATATGGTGCGTGCAGGGGATGTGATGCAAAAAGATGTGCCGGTATGGCACAGCGTAGAAGGCACGCTTAAGGTTGTCGCAAAAGATACGCTAACAACATATATTGGCGCGCGTGATGCGGATGGCCTTAAAGCAAACCTTGAAATTAACGAAGGTTTAGTTGCACCTATTAAAGCAGGTGATGTTGTTGGACAGCTTACATTTGTACATCCTGCGGATAACCGTATGTTTAGCGTGGACGTAGTGGCGCAGCATGATGTGGCACGTAAAGGTTTCTTTGGCCGTCTATGGGATAGTTTCCTGTCATGGCTTGGCATTATTGACGGACCAAAGTAAATTAACTTATTGGGGTAGGGGAAGAATAAAAATGATTGATACACTGGTACAGAATCTAAACGCAAATGGCGGCGTATTTATTACGTTTGAAGGCGGCGAAGGTAGCGGAAAAACAACGCAAATTAAAGCACTCAGTGAAGCTTTAACAAAAGCTGGCGTAGATCATGTTATGACGCGCGAACCAGGCGGTTGCCCTAGCGCTGAGGAATTAAGAAACCTTATTTTAACAGGTGCTAAAGATCGCTGGACAGATATGGGTGAGCTTTTGCTTTACACAGCAGCGCGTGCAGAGCACTTGGAGCGTGTTATTCGTCCTGCTCTTGCTGCTGGTAAGGTTGTGCTATGCGACCGCTTTGCAGATAGTACTATGGTGTATCAGGGAATTAGCCGCGGACTTGGGGAGCGCACAGTAGAGCAGCTTCAAACTATTGTAATTGGTGAAACCGCACCAGATGCAACTGTTTACTTTGATATTGACCCTGAAGTTGGCCTTGCTCGCAGTGGTGGCTGGGATAACGGCGAAAACCGTATTGAGCAAGAGGGCATTGAGTTCCACACAAAAGTAAGAGACGGCTTTGTTGCTCTTACTAAAAAACACCCAGAGCGTTTTGTTACTATTGATGCTTCAGCATCTGTTGAAGATGTATTCACTTCTCTTGTATCAGTACTTACAGATTATTTTGCATTTGAAGAAGTAAAGGCAGCGTAAATGAGCGAAGGTCCGCTTCCAGCTCTTATAGGGCACGGCGCTGTTCAAAAAACACTCCGTACTATGATTGAGTCAGGCAAAATGCCTCATGCTGTACTTCTTACAGGGCCTGAAGGTATCGGCAAGCGGCTACTTGCTGAGCATTTGGCTCGTTGTTTATTATGTGGTTTTGCGCCTCTTGGCATGCCTGATCTTTTGGATGTGGACGATGCACACCCGCGCTTAGCACAAATTGATGCAGGGGCGCACCCTGACTTTTTTACACTTGAGCCTGCTGAAGATTCTAAAACAAAAACAATTAAAGTGGCAGATACCCGCGGCTTATTGATGAATGTTGGTTTAAGTGGTGAAGAAGCGCGCGTGATTATTGTAGATGCTGCTGAGTATATGAATGTGGCTTCAGCTAATGCGATCCTTAAAAATTTAGAAGAGCCTGGTACAAAAACGTATTGGGTGCTTATTTCTCATGCGCCATCTAAGCTACTTCCAACTATTATTTCACGTTGTCGTACGGTGCGTATGTCTCCGCTAAGCGATGAGGATGTAACAAAGGTTCTTGCTAAGGATTATGACGATGCGGCTGTGCAAAATTTATTACCGCTTGTGCAAGGTGTGCCTGGCGTTGCTAGTATGTTTGCTGGCAAAAGCGAAGAGCTAGGCGGACTTCTTGATAGCTTCTTTACAACCTGTACGCCCGGCGCTAAAGGGAAAACGGCAGCCTTTGCACTCAGTGATAAAATTGGCCAAAAGCGCGTGCTGCCGCTTGCTATTGATATTCTTATGGTTAAGCTGGCTGCTGAGGCGCGCAGTGCTTCAAAATCTGTAGGTGCTTGGGGTGTTTCTTCTTATGCGCTAAGCCATCTTTATGATGTGTATTTGTGGCGTAAAAGACGCATGGAAGAGGTGAATATATCACCAGCACTTACCTTTGACGCGATGCTAGAAGACTTCTTAAACGCTAAAAGTGGCGTGCTTCCTAGAAAACCTCTTCGCTAAACACTTGCGAGACATGGCTCTCCGTGGCACACTGTGCCATGCAAATATTTATGGGATAACACGGGGATATAAATCTACATGAGTCAGGCTTCAAAAAAAGCTTATATTACGACGCCTATTTACTACCCAAGCGGTAAGCCGCATCTTGGGAGTGCTTACACAACACTGGCAGCTGATATCTACGCACGCTTTAAGCGCCTAGACGGCTTTGATGTGAAGTTTTCAACAGGTACAGATGAACACGGCCTTAAGCTGCAACGTGCCGCTGAAAAAGAAGGTCTTACACCTCAGGCATATGTAGATAAAATGTCGGCTATGTTCCGCGAAATTGAACCTATTATGAACATTAGCGCTCATACGTTTATTCGTACCACTGAAGATTACCACCAAAAAACAGCGCAAGTTATGTGGCAAAAGCTTGAAGAAGCAGGCTACATTTACAAAGATAGCTATGCAGGTTGGTACTGTATTTCTGATGAATCTTACTACACAGAGGAAGAGCTTGTAGACGGCAAAAGCCCAATGAGCGGGCACCCTGTAGAATGGATGGAAGAAGAGAGTTATTTCTTTAAGCTATCTGCATTTAGAGAAAAACTTTTGGATCTTTATGATCGCCGTCCTGAGCTTGTACAGCCGCAAGGCCGCCTTAATGAGGTGCTTGGCTTCCTTAAAGGTGAAGTGCGTGATATTTCAATTTCTCGTACTACGTTTGATTGGGGCGTACCTGTACCAAATGGGCCCGGACATGTGATGTATGTCTGGATTGATGCACTCACAAATTACCTAAGTGTGCTTGGCTGGCCAAGCGAAGAGAATATGGATTACTGGCCAGCAACGCATTTGGTTGGTAAAGATATTTTGCGTTTCCACTCTGTTTACTGGCCTGCCATGCTTATGGGGGCAGGGCTTACAGAAGAGCAGCTTCCTAAAGTTTATGCACATGGCTGGTGGACAGTTGATGGCGATAAAATGAGCAAATCTAAGGGCAATGTTGTTGACCCTGAAACGCTAACTGAGCAGTACAGCCGTGATATTGTGCGCTATTTCCTTATGCGTGAAGTGCCTTTTGGTAATGATGGGGACTTTAGTGAAACACGCCTTATTGAGCGTACCAATAGCGACCTTGCTAATGCACTTGGTAACCTGTTCCAGCGTGTACTTTCTATGACAGCTAAAAACTGCGAAGGCAAAGTGCCAGCCCTTGGCGAGCTTGACGCTGCTGATGCAGAGTTTTTAAATGGCTTTAAAGGTATGGTAGGCGATGTGCGCATGCATATTGATGACCTCCAGTTCCATAAGGCCCTAGATGTTATATGGTCTCGCGTGCATGCAGCCAATGCTTACATGGATGCAAAAGAGCCATGGAAGCATAAAAAAGAAAATCCAGAGCTTATGGCGCATATTCTGCGCGTTCTTATGGAAGGGTTTGTATCTATCACGCATACACTTGATGCGTTTATGCCTGAATCTATGGCGCGCGTAAAAGCTTTCCTCGGTACGACAGATATGACATTAAACCAAATTGAAAACGCTGACGGTTATCTGCTTACAGATGGCGCTGAACTGCCTAAGCCAGAAGGCGTATTTCCTAGAATTCAACCAAAAGAAGAGGCGGCATAATGGCCCAAACACAACCTAAACAACCCAAAATGCTAGGCCCTGTTGCAGCGCTTAGACTTTTTACAGATAACCTAAAATCAACGCGCACGTTTTATGAGAAACAACTCGGCCTTGAGGTTATCCTTTCTGATAATGAGGTTGTTGTTTATGACCTTTATGGCATTGATCTTGTTATTGAGCTTGTTGATTCTTCTGATGAAAATGCAGAAGCATTGCTTGGGTCTTTCTCTGGTATTAGCTGCCATGTGGAAGATTGCCTTGCGACATACAACGCACTTAAGGAAAAAGGTGTTGAGTTTCTTGATACGCCGGCAGAGGAGCCTTGGGGCGGAATTCTTGCACACTTCTTTGACCCATCAGGCAACGTACTTAGCCTTGTAGAATATCCAGATGATAGTGCGAATAAGTCATAATGATACTTGTTGATTCTCACTGCCACCTTAACTACGCCCTTGATAAGGGCGAGGATATTGCTGAACTTATTAAGCGTTCAGATGCAAACCATGTGAAATACATGCAGACCATTGGCACAACAAGAGATGATTTCAAAATCATTCAACCGCTTGCCGAAAAGTATGAAAATGTTTTTTGTTCATACGGTATTCATCCACATAATGCGGGTGAGGGCGGCCTTATTACAGCAGATGAAATTCGTGAAGGCTGCGCGCTTAATAAAGTGATCGGCATTGGTGAAACAGGCCTTGATTACTTTTATGATAATGCACCACGAAAAGATCAGTGGGACAGCTTTATTACTCATCTTGAAGTGGCGCGCGAGCTTGATATGCCTGTTATTATTCATACGCGCGATGCAGAGGAAGACACCATGTCTATTCTGAAAGAAGCGATGCAGGAAGGACAGCAGAAAATACTTCTCCATTGCTTTTCAAGTAAGCTGCCACTTGCCGAGTTTGCTGTAGAGCACGGCCTTTATATGTCAGCTTCTGGCATAATTACTTTTGGCGCTAATGCTGAGGAAGTCCGTCAGGGCTTTATGCTTTGTCCTATGGATAAGCTGCTTGTAGAAACAGATGCGCCATACCTTGCGCCTAAGCCTTACCGCGGCAAAACAAATGAGCCAGCTTATACGCTCCATACCGCAGAAAAACTTGCTGATATGAAAGGCGTTTCTTTGGAGGATTTGGCAAAAGCAACAACAGATAACTTCTTTACGCTTTTTAATAAAGCGGCTTCTTACAGAAAAGAATCTGCATGATTGTAGATTTTAAAAAACTTTCACCAGTTGAAAGCTATCACTGGTTAACACAGTCTGTTATTCCGCGTCCTGTCGCTTGGATCCTTACAGATAATGGTGAAGAAGCTGGTGAAGAAAACCGCTTTAACCTAGCGCCTTTCTCTTGGTTTAATGTTGTAAGCCCTAGCCCAGCAGTGGTGATGGTTTCTATAGCCCCTAAAAAGGATGGCAGTGATAAAGACACGCTTGCAAACTTAAAGGCAAGGAAGCATGCAACGCTTCACATTACCTCTAAAGATATGGCACTTGCTATGGTGGATAGCTCGGTAGATCTGCCTTTTGGCAAAAGTGAGCTAACGAGAGCCGCTGCGCCAGAGCTTATTGCAATAGATGGTTTTGAACTACCTATGCTTAAGGGTGCTAAGCTTGCTTTTAATTGCACCCTGCTTGATACGCATCAAATTCCCGGCTCAAAAGTAACAGTGGCTTTTCTAAAGCTAGAAAAACTTTTTGCAGATGATAGCGTGATGGTGACAGATGAAAAAGGGCGCGATAAAATTGATGGGCTAGCTGTACAGCCAGTGACAAGACTTGGCGGAAATGAAGTTTCCTATCTAACAGAGATAGAAAGCATTCCTCGGCCAGAAAAATAAAAAGGGTGCATAATGGCAAAAGTTTATAGTGGAAAACACGCGGAAGGGTGCCATAAGTGTGGTGGGTATCCTGGAAGTCCGAGCAAAAGCGTACCTGTTCTTTTTCAATGTTCAACATGTGGATTTTTTAGCTGCTCTAAGCATTTAGGTGGCGGTATTATGGGACGTCAGTGCCCGAACTGCAAAGGTAAAAAACTTCGTAAAGCCATGACAGCTGGTGCTGCTGCTAAAGTAAAAGGCGGTGGTATTCCTGGCCAAGTTGCAGGTGTGAGTGGCAATAAAAAAGCACCTCCTGGAGGTATTGCTGGTGGTGGCGGGTTTTCTGCTCTCGGTAGCGGGGCTGGTGTTGGTGGACGTACACCACCACAAGCAAAAGACCAAGAAAAAGAAAAAGAAAAACTTCAAAAAACACAATCTATGGATTTTAAGCCATCAGATAAGGATAAATCAGGAAATGATGCTGGTGGCGTAAAGCAGGATAAGGATAAATCTGTATTTAGCTATGCAGACTCAGGGCAAACGGATGGTAAAACCAAAGTGCAAGAGGCCCTTGCAGATAGCCTTGCTCAGAATGTTCATTTATCTAATAGTGGTGGCGTGAATATGGATAGTGCGCTTGGCGTAGGTGTAAGCATTGAGGCTGATCATTTTGATAGAGCACGCTCAACCACAGATACGTCAACGACCACAGCAGCGCCTTCAGTAGGAGATAATATTCGTGTTGAGGTTGATGAGTATGGCACAGAGCGCATTTATTCTGTTGATCATCTTGGTAATGAAACAGTGATCAGTGAAAAGAAAAGCGAACTTGCTGCAGAAGCTGAAGAAAAAGAAGCTGTAGAGGGCGCTATTATGGATGCGGAACGCCTTATTGGAGACCATGCCAAAGGCGGACACAACCTTTACAGTACTCTTTCAGATGCTTACTTTCGTATTTCTAGCCTTGATAGCTTTAAAGCTTACAAAGAATCCTTAGAAAAATTTAATTCCAATGGGATATCAATTGTTTCTATTGATGCTTCCAACACGCCTCTTATGGAGGAGGTTTCTAAGAGCTATATGGACCTTAAAAATACTTACTATTCTATTGGTATTTCTCCAACAAGTATTCGCCCTAACAGCAAATTTAACGTGTCTGAGCTTATGGAGCCTTATCTAAAGGAAAACCCTAAAATTATTGCAGTTGGTGAGATTGGCTTAGACCTTCACTTTGCACCATATACAAGACCACAGCAGGAAGCATTATTTGTAGAGCAGGTTCAGCTTGCGGCTAAGTATGATAAGCCTGTCTATCTTACAAGTAAGCAAGCAGATGATATTTTGCCAGATTTAGTAAAAGCTACGTTTGCACAGTACCCTGCACGTGCCACAGTTGTGCCTATTATTAGAACAGCTTCTATGATGCAAATGGTTCTTGATATGGACTTTTATGTACTTATGCGTCCAGAAATATCTTATCCGAATGAAGATATTTATAGAGAACTCATGAGAGAGATTCCGCGTTCTAAAGTGCTTTTAGCAAGTTCCAGTGAGCATGTTGCCCCCTATGTTAAAACAGGGCAATGGAACTCTCCTGCATTTTTACCAGACATGGTGAAGTTTGCATGTAGCTTCTTTAAACTTCCAGAACATCATAAGGCAAAACTTGAAGATGAATTCACTAAGAATTTGTTGAGCTTTCTCAAGGGGTAAGGGGCTCTGATGCCTTTTTGATCAGTTTTCCTGAAAAAAAGTGAATTTTTCACTTGCAGAATATGGTAGTTCTTGGCATATTGCGCTTGTTCTACTAAGACGAAACGTGCGGATGTGGCGGAACTGGTAGACGCGCTGGATTTAGGTTCCAGTGTCGAAAGACGTGGGAGTTCGAGTCTCTTCATCCGCACCATTTTAGTCGTCAAACAAAATTATTCCAGAGCCTTAGGGCTCTTTTTTAATGTAAATTCTTAATAACTGCTCTCGGTTATACCGCTTGTATGCTTTGCTCTTAGCTCTCAACTTTTGTCCATGCTTCGCGGCGGCAAAACCCTGATAACTCGCAAAGTATTCTTTTGGTTTAAAGTGCATCTCTTCAAAAATAGCGCTGACGCTCTATTTTAAAATACTTTAAACCGCTCAAACCGCCTTAACGTTTTGGTTCGTCTAATCGCCTGCATGTGACTTATGAAGCACCTCCTTATTAACCTAAATATTTGCAAAGCATGGTAACGTACCCAAGTGCGGGCTTGCGCGAGTGGGAGCGAGAGCGACCCAAAACCCGAGATGGAGGGTTTTGAGCGGGCGAAGCCCAAGACATACACTGTGAACGCATGTGAAAAGTATAAAAGCGCACATGCAAAGCTATGT
>CAXHDG010000026.1:0-13865 GCA_964015495.1 uncultured Magnetococcales bacterium | reverse complement strand
TACAATATCACCACAAGCCTTAAAAAGGGGACGCTTAAGTACGGGGTAAACTACCTGCACCAAAACCAAAACAACACGACCAGCAAAAAGTACAAAATTGTTGTAAACGTGATGAGCGGGGTTAAGGCCTCAGACCTGGAAAGCATGAACGTGCAGGACGGGGATGACGTAAAAACAGTCACATTCAAAAAATCATATACGCTTAAGGGCAGCCTTGATGTGAACCTGCCAGACGATAAGCTTAGGATGCTGGATATTCGTGCCTATCAGCATGGAACAGATAAACTTGTCGGTCACTGCTGGAAAGCTTTCTAAAACACCTTCAAACTTGCTGCCAATACGCCTGTACCCCAGTGCTCGTTTTTGTATATTTTTAAGCGCAGCGTCCTGTGCGCTTCATGCAAACTCATTTTGGCTCGCTTTAATGGTGCTTTTCATCTAAATCATCCATTGGATTTTCATACTATCTCTGCTATATTAAGAGGGTAAAAAGATGCAAAATCTTATACATTCTAGGGGAAAAATAATAATTATAATGCGTTAGGGTAAACACTTCATGTGGCCGTTTAAAAAGAAAGAGCCGACAAGCTCATTGGACATTGTTGAAGAGCCAGGTTTGCACGATGGACACTGCTATATGGCAGGTAGTATGCGTGTAACGGGTGATGTTGTTTTTTCTGGTACTTTTCGTGTTGATGGCCGTATTGACGGTAAAGTCGGCGTTCATGCTGGCAAAAAAGGTTCAGTTATTCTTTCTAAGGGGTCTGCTGTAAATGGCCCTGTGCAGTGCAGCGACCTTGTTTGCGATGGTGCGATTCTTGGAGATGTTACTGTATCTGGCCGCCTTGAGCTGCGCCCTCACTCTATTATTCGCGGCACCATCCAGTATGGTTCAATTCATATTGCAGAAGGCGCACGTATTGAAGGCCGTTGCATTCAGCATAGTACAATTGCTAAAAACTCTGGCCCTACGCTTAAAAAGCCAGCGCCAACACATGGCGGTTTTGAAAAAGCGGCTGAAACATTGTCGCAAACACCGCGCGTGGTTGCAGGAACCTCTCTTGCAAGCCAGCCTTTGCAAAGCTCTGTAGAAGCGCCGGCTAGCTTCCTTAAAAAAGCACAGAATTCTTAAAATATGGCGTTTATTCTCCCGTTTAAAGGCACACTACCAACAATTGATAGCAGTGCTTATGTATCGCCAAGTGCCACAATTGCCGGCGATGTGCATATTGGGGCAGGGAGCAGCATTTGGTTTAACGTGGCGATTCGCGGTGATGTGCACCATGTACGCATCGGTGAAAATACCAATCTTCAGGACGGTACAGTCTGTCATGTGACATATAATAAATATCCACTTATTATTGGTAGCGGTGTAACGGTTGGCCATAGTGCTATTTTACATGGCTGCACGTTAGAAGATGGCTCTTTTGTAGGTATGGGCGCAACAGTTATGGATGGAGCAACAGTTGAAAGCGGCGCAATGGTTGCAGCAGGCGCGCTGGTCAGTCCAGGCAAGGTCGTTAAATCTGGCGAGCTATGGAGTGGTGTTCCGGCCAAGAAAATGCGTGATATGACAGGGGATGAAACGGATTATCTGCCTTGGTCAGCTGAGCATTACCGCAAGCTTGGGGCGCAGTATGAGTCTGAAGCTTAAAAGCTCTTTTATTATAGAATTTGACCCTGTCAGGAATGGCAGGGTTTTCCTTATCCTGCACACTATAAATATTTAGGGTAATTAGGTTTGAGAGGAGTTCCTTATGTATGATAATGATGGTTACAGGTCAGTTAAAGGTGAAATGGTTTTTGGTTATACCAAAGATGGTCAGCTTTACTCTACGCCTTTTAAGGAGGCGGATCATAACTATGCAGGGCTTCCGCCTAAGGATAAAACAGATGAGCGTTATGTTGTAAAGTTTCAAGAACGAGAAGATGGTGTCCTTGTTGTAGATTCTCTACGCCGTGATGATTTGAGGACAGATCAAGTTCAGGAGAGCTTTGAAAAAGGAGAAGTTTCGGATCATCAAGTTGAATCACTCACAAAGCCTAAAACTGTTGAATTTGCAGGGATGGGATTCCAAGAAGGTCTTCAGCCAAAAGTTGTTGATCCTGAAATGGCAATGTCAGATGAATCCATGAAAGCATTTGATTCAATGCGTGCAAGCTATAACCGTTCCCAAGAAGGGTTTGGAGAGCAGAAACCTGTAAGTTTAGATTTAAATGATATGGTTAAAGAACAGGCGCGTGCGCAAAGAGACGTGCAAGTGCGCGGGCTAGAAGGGGATGATGCCCCAGAAGTTTCACAAGGCTTAGAACGCTAGGGAGGATAAGTAAAATGTCAGAAAAGTATCAAATGTTTTTTGAAACGTATTTAGAGGATACGCAGTTTAACCATAAGGGAGAAACTGTATCTGTTCACCCTAAGACGTTGGAAAGCCAAAAAGAGTCTATGATGGGGCACGCAGTTACGCCAAGCAAAATGACTCAAAAAGATACTGTTTGTATTACGGGATTAAAAAACGAACAGGGCGAGTTTGTTGTTGAGAGTATTTCTCGCAGTGGTTCTTCTGTGACAGCGCTTGCACAGGAGCTATATCCTCAAGATGGCTCAGAGAGCCTCACGCCAAAAGATGAGAAAGAGGCTGCGTTTGAAGCGTATACGTCTCCGCAGTCTGTAGAGATTGAAGGGGTGGAGTTTTCAGTTGACGGCCCTCTTGCCGGAAAAATTGTAGACCTTGAAAGAGCTTCTTCTGATGGAGCGCATGATTTGTTTGAAGCAGCGGAAAAGAATATGGAGCTAAGCCTGCATATGAATCATAATATTGGCGACGCGGTGCGAGAGCAGCGCGCTGCTGTAGAGCAGGCACAAAGCCAAACACTATATATGGGCTATGATATGCAAGGAAATGCTTTTGCTTCTAAAGAAGCGCAAGAAGCATCTTGGCAAATGTCGGTAGATGTATCAAAGGACGATATGGGACACGCTGTGGTTTCAGGCTTTAAGATGGATCCACGTGATGTGGCTCTTGTTGAAAATATGCAAGCCCAAGGGCAGTTTCCAATGGGAGATGTTCAGGACATAGGTATAACGCAGTGCGGTTTTGATATTAAGGTTGGAGAACCTCTCCTTGTGAATACTCAGGCGCGTGATGCTCTTGATGCAGACGCGCAAAAAGGGGCGAATGATCTTATTAAAGAGGTTGTAGGGGTTTACCCTGAAATGTCAGGCGGAGAAGCGTTAAGAACCCGTGAAGACCATGAACGTGATTTGATGCGTGCGCCAGAGCGCGTTGCTGAACATGCTCAAAGCTTTGGTATGGATGCACGTTAACTAAAATCATAATAAAAGGCCTGCATGCCAGGCCTTTTTTGCGGCCAAAAGCTTATGCTTGATTCAGTTGCGCTTTAGGCGTACCCTTTTATAGTTGCTTAGATAATGCAATCACCATTGCTGCAAATGTTAGCTTACTGCGCTCCTAGTGCTCATGTACCTATAAGTATACTGCGCTCGGTTCTCATAATCTATTCATTTTCGCTGGCGGTGAATTTATTATTTAAACAATGATAGTTAAATTTTTAATGAACAATAAGAAAAGGCACATCTCTTATGGATAAAGCAGCTCTTAAAACAACCGCAGACAACTTGGTGAAAACTGGCAAGGGTATTCTTGCTGCTGATGAAAGCACAGGGACAGCTGGAAAGCGCCTTGCAAGCATTGGTATGGACAACACAGAAGATAACCGCCGTGCGATGCGCGATATGTTTTTTAGCACAAGTGGCGCGGCTGAATATATTAGCGGTGTGATTCTTTTTGAGGAAACGCTTGGCCAAGATCGCGTAGATGGCAAGCATTCATTTGCGACAGATATGATGGCCCATGGCGTTATTCCTGGCATTAAGGTTGATAAAGGCCTTGAAGATGCTTTTGAATATGGTGAAAAAGTAACAAACGGCCTTGATGGTTTGCCTGAGCGCCTTGCAGATTACTACCAGCAAGGTGCACGCTTTGCAAAATGGCGTAGCGTATTTAGCATTACAGATACATTGCCGAGCGCTGCTTGCATTGCAGAAAACTGCGACCGTCTCGCACGTTATGCAAAAATGTGCCAAGAAGCTGGTATTGTACCTATTGTTGAGCCTGAAATGCTGATGGATGCAGCAGGTGCAGGCCACACGATTGATCAGGCTTACGCAGCCACTGTGCGCGTGCATAAGGCTTTATTTAAAAAACTAGAAGAGCATGGCGTTTACCTAGGTGGTGTTTTGCTTAAGCCAAGTATGGTGATTGAAGGTCACGCATGCGATGTGTGCACGACAACAAACGACGTTGCTGAGATGACCGTTAAATGCCTTAAAGAAAGCGTACCAGCTGATGTTGCAGGTGTTGTATTTCTTTCTGGTGGACAGGCAGATACGCAAGCAACCGAGCACCTAAACATTATGAACCAAATTGCTGAAAAGCAGGGCGGGCTACCTTGGCCGCTTAGCTTCTCTTATGGCCGTGCGCTACAAGGCGAGGCACTTCGCGCTTGGGGCGGACGTGAGGACGCGCTTGAAAATGCGCGCGCAACATTCCTGCACCGCGCTAAAATGAACAGCCTTGCAACAAAAGGCCTATACACAGCAGATAAAGAAGATGGCCTTTGCCTTGGTAAATGTGCCTGTGCTTAGGTTTTATATCTCAATGTAAAAAGGAGCCTTACAAGGCTCCTTTTTTGTAAACTCTCTTTGCGTTTGACAATGAGAAGGGAGGTCTCTAGGTTGAAAATATATTCAAATCTATTTTTCTTTTTTTTCTAAGGAATAAGTTTATGTCTTTAGGTTTTGAGCGTTGGGAAGACGCAACTGCCAGTCAGCTTTACCAAGCTTTTATAACTTACTTTGATAGTGTGCTTGAAGACGCTGAAGAGCTTGACTTTGAGGTGTTTAGCGAAAGCGAGGATGGGAAAATTACCCATAATGGCGCAGTGACTATGAAGCTTATGTTTGTTTGCCTTGCGGTAGACGTGCTGCGCAAGCATCATGGTATGAGTAGCGCAAGTATTGCGCATGCATTGAGTGATTTGGATTATAAGCCAAACCGCGAGGCCGTGTTAAAGCTTGCTTCTGCCTATGATGGAGATGGTATTGAAACTGAATTTAAAGTGAGCAGGGATCGTGTGTTTGACGTGGCGCGCCTGTTGAGTGCAGCTGATTAAATCGACAAAAGCCCCTTTGTATAAAGGGGGTTTGGGTTTGACATAAATAGGTGTTTTGCATACTTTTGGCTTAACTCTAATCTTCTTTCTCTTTCTTTATGGGGTGATAACCATGTCTGTGATTTTTCGTTGGGGATTTGTTATAGCGATTTGCTATGGCGTTCTTGTTTCTATGGGCGGCCTTATTGGTAGCTTTATGGGATACACATTCTCTGAAGCTTCCATGAATGTTGCTTTAACGAGTGCGTTTTTGGCTTATATGCCATTGTCTATGATGCTTGGTGGTTTTTTGTATGCTTTGCTGGTAGAGGAAAAGCTTGTCCGGCCTGTTATGTATGCCGTGAGCGGTGAGCAGCGCTATAACATTGGGCTCGAGGATGCTACGGACCATCCGTTTTCAATTTTCAGGGCAATATGTGCAGGATGCTCTTTTATGCTTCTGCCTACTGTATTGGTGGATATTTCAAACTTGATTGAAGGTGGGGTAAATACTCTACCTGTTGGCCTTATTTTCTTTGGCAGTATTACAACTTTGCTTGCAGTTGAAATTGCTGGACGCATTTGCATGCGTATTTTGCGTGTAGAGGTGCCTAAATAAATCGATGTATAAAAAGGCTGGTTCATTCCAGCCTTTTTGTTTGACGAGAGGGGAGAGGCCTGCGTAGAGTAAGGAAATTTTTAACTTTCTTTCTTTTTCTATACTTACGAGGCCAGCCATGGAGGATCGTATCCAAGAACGTCATGTAAAAGCGCTGATCTACTGTGCCAATGAATCTTTTCGGCTTGCTAAAGCGCATCACTTTGTGTTTTTTATGCCGCCATATACCGATACCCAAGCCCTTATGCACCTTAATTTTATCTCCTTCTTTTATGAAGGGGCTGTAAATATTATGGGGGAAGATTTTGTACAAAAGGAACTTGCCCTTTGCTTTGCCTATCGGGGCAAGGATGTCAAAACATTCAAGCGTGCATACCAGCGCCACTTGGAAGAATTTCCAGGTAAGGAGACGGAAAAGGCGATTGTTGCTGCCTATGAAGCGTTAGATATTTTAACTGTAGCTGTGCAATCTCACTATCGAAATCATAAGAAAAATCCCCGCAAATAGCGGGGGTTTTTCTTGTTTAGAAGGCTTATTACTCTTCTGGCATTTCCTCTGGCACCGGGTCCATTGGAACTTGCTCAGGTGTTATACCTGTCATTTTTATCATGCTATCTTCCATAGCTTTAAGTTCGGCGCTAATTTCGTCCATTTGAGCACTTACATCTTCGCCGCGTGCTTCAGCTTCTTCAAGCTCTTTTGCTTTAACTGCAAGCTCATCAAGAACCTTCACCATGTCATCAACAATGTTAAGGCTGCTGTTTAGCTCGTTTAAATTACCTTGAAGGCTATCAAGGCGAGGCGCTTCCATGGCGTTCATGTTAACAGGCGCAGGAATTTCTTTGTTCATGTAAACGCTTTGCTTAGCCTCAAGAAGGTTGAGATTTTTAGAAAAGACATCCAGGTTTGCTTCAAGGCGTTCAATTTGTTGGTGCGCTATATCAATTTTCACTTTTTGGTTCATGAGAGTGAAAAGCAGGTAAGCCACAATCATTGAAAGTGCCAGAATAACCACAGAGACAATGTTAATTTGACGTTTATCTGATTCATAAGACATGGGTATAATTCTTTTTCTTGTTCATACTTTAGTTTGCTCACATACTAGTAAAAACGAATTTTATTAAAAGAACAAGTACCAAAAGCAGTATTGGACAAAGGAGAGAGACAAAAATGCTACTCACAACAACGCCTTATGTAGAAGGCTATACCATTCGCCGTTATGGACCACTCGTTGCAAGTGAAGCCGTGATGGGAACGAACCTTTTTAAAGATTATTTTGCAAAAGTGCGTGATATTGTTGGTGGCCGTTCTGGGGCTTTCCAAAACGCTCTTGGTGATGCGCGTGAATCTATCCTTCATGAAGTACAAGTGCAGGCACAAAAAGCCGAATGTAACGCTATTATTGGTATTGACCTTGATTACGGGGAAGTCTCTGGTGGAGATAAGACAATGCTTCTTGTTGCTGTGACAGGAACAGCTGTTTATATTGAGCCTGTGACTTAAGTTTTAAGCTATTATTAGAAAAAGGTCGCCACTTTGGCGGCCTTTTTTGCATGCAATTTTATCTGAGAAAATTGCGTTTTCTACCTTGTCACATGCTTTGATACACGTTAATTTATTCATCATTCAAAAGTTTCAAAAATAAGGGATAGATTATGAATATCGAATCTGATCACGATAGACAAAAGGTTAAAGAATACTTTAAACAAGCGCTTAGCGTAAACCGCAGCGTGGATGAAGCGAAAGCAGAACTTAAAGATATTTTGGACGTGCTTAACGAGCAGCACGAAATTAAGCCAAGTATCTCACGTAAAGTGCTAAAGGCGATGGAAAAGGGCAACATGCCTGAAATGCGTCACCTGAACGAACAGTTCGAAGACCTTTACCAAGCCGTTATCCGCTAGTGCATGGCTATTGCTAAAAAAAAGGTGCCTTAGCGGCACCTTTTTATTTGTTAATATTCTATTGCCCTTGGGCTTCTGGGGAATTTCTTAAATTTGAAATAACGTCCTCAATGGTAATTTCTCCACTATCAAGAAGATTACTATAAAATTCCATCCCTCCAGCATCTGCTGAACGGCCAAGCTCTTGCTGGTAAAGTTGTTCAATAGCGTGGGCTGTACCACCGCCGTTGCAAGATGTTGACCCTGAACAGCTACTTGTTGGCTGTTCAATCTGATGCGTTTGAGCGTAATTGTTATAGCCTTGTGTTTCTTGAGCAGACATTGAGCCTGTTGTTGCTTCGTTAGAGTGAGAAATTTGTGAGCGCACCTGTGCTGAGGCTTGCTGAGTTGTTAAGCCACTTTGTTCTAACCTGTTAAGCTCATCTTGCCAAAATAGAGCACCTGCTTGATCTGGCGAACGGCCAAGAACATCACTGTAAATATCACAAAGTTCAGGTGACGCTGTACAATCATTCTGTGGTGCAGAAGTTGAAGCAACTTGCGGAGACGATGGGCTTGGAGAAGGGGCTGCTGCTGTTTGCGTTGGCAATGCAACACATGATGAGCCATTAAACAGCATTTGGCTATTAGCACAGTTATGTGCATTATTTTGGTTGTTTAAAATATCTTGTGCTCCAGCTCTTAGTGCAATTAGTTCTGAATCCAAGCTAGATAGACGACCTTCAATTATACCTTTCCAGCTACTTAAAGCATTATGAAGAGAGGATACTTGTCTTGAAAGGCCTGTGGTGGATGTTGACTGAGCTTCTGCTTGTGCAGATAGGATAAGCAGAGCAGGTGCTGCTATAAGTAGGAGTGTTTTATTGAGTGTCATGATGTTTTCCTAACTATATCTTTGTATTTAGTAAAACCTATATTGCGCAGGTTAGCACGATAGGCCGTTCGTACAGCTTGTTGTAGGGGTATTAATGTTATGCGTTTGTGCATAATCATAATAGTCTTGTGTTTCCTGAGTGGACATAGACCCTGTCAACGCTTCATTAGACCCTGCAATATGTACGCGAACCTCAGCTGCTGCTTGGGCAGCGCTCATGCCATTTTGTTGCAGTCTATCCATTTCCCCTTGCCAAAAGTGTGCGCCTGCTTGATCTGGTGCGCGTCCTAATGTGTCATTGTAAATATCACAAAGTTCAGGTGAGGCTGAACATTGGCTTGGTGTTGAAGTTGTTGCTGCAGCTGAAGCTGTCTGCGCCGCAGCTGAAGGTGCGCTTGTATTTGTAATGGGGATGCAATGAGATCCATTAAATAACATGAGACTACTAGCACAGCTGTGTGCACTTGCTTGATTGTTTTGTATCTGTGCAGTACCTAATCGCATATTAGAGATATCGTCTTCTAACCCTGTGAGCTGGTTATCTATATCATCTTTAATACTCATCATGGAACGTTGCAGAGAGCCAACTTGCCTTGAGATACCTTCTACTTTTGTAAGTTGTGCTTGTGTATCTAACGTAACTAATAGCAGCGTTGGTGTAAGCGCTAATAAAACTTTTCTGTTTTTTGACATAATGTAACCCCTTAGTATATCCCTGTTTATTTTATACGAGGGTATAATAGAAAATATAAAAAATGACTGACACTTGTGATTTTATTTAATTATTATAAATAGTACGGCTGTTGTGCTATTTTTATTCTTGCCACAAGATTTTCTCTCATGTATATGTTGATGTACGGCTTAAAAGGCTCTATTGTGAGCAGGCTAAAAATTGATTTCTAAAGACATATAAAAAAGAAATAATCATATGAGCTTAACATTTGGATTTGTAAAAGAGACAGCAAAGGGCGAGCGCCGTGTTGCGATGACACCTGAGGGGGTTTCTAAGCTTTTAAAAAGCTACCCAGACGCAAAAGCTGTTATTCAAAAAGGTGCAGGTGAGGGCGCAGATTTTGCCGACGCTCTTTATAAAAAAGCAGGTGCAATTCTTGTAGCTAGCGCAGATGATATCTATGCGACATCTGATATTGTTGTACGTGTAACGCCGCCAGCAATGGGCGTTGCAGCGCAAATGAAAAAAGGCGCGCTTCTTATGGGTAACCTTGACCCATTTGGCAGTGCAAAGCTATTTGCAGCTCTTGCAAAGAATAAGGTCAATGCACTTTCTATGGAGCGTATCCCGCGCACAAGCCGCGCGCAAGCCATGGATACATTGTCCTCTCAAGCCTCACTTGCAGGCTACCGCGCGGTGATTGAGGCCTCTAGCCTTTATAAGGGCTACTTCCCACTTATGATGACATCTGCGGGCAGCTCTCGCCCAGCAAGCGTTATTATTTTGGGTGTAGGGGTTGCTGGTCTGCAAGCGATTGCAACGGCGCGCCGCCTTGGGGCAGCTGTGCAAGCGTTTGATGTGCGCCCAGAAGTAAAAGAGCAAGTGGAAAGCCTCGGCGCCAAGTTTATTGATATTGATCTTGGTGAAGATGGATCGGGTGAGGGCGGCTATGCAAAAGAGCTGAGCGCAGATGCGAAAGCAAAGCAGCAAGCAGCTCTACAGGAGATTCTTAAAAAGGCGGACGTTGTTATTACAACAGCGCTTATTCCAGGCCGTGAGGCGCCAGAACTTATTACAGCAGACACTGTAAAAGGCATGAAGGACGGTAGTATCATTATTGATATGGCCGCTGCTGCTGGCGGTAACTGTAAGTTAACGGAAGCGGATAAAATTGTGGTGCGGCACGGTGTAAGCCTTGTAGGACACACAAATTACCCGAGCATGGCAGCAACGGACGCCAGTATTTTCTACACTGGAAATGTACTGAATCTTATGACGCTTCTTGTAAAAGATGGCCGTTTAATTTATGACCGCGAAGATGATATTGTTGATGCGGCACTCACTGTATTTGAAGGGAAGGTTGAATAATATGCTTCCGTGGTATGTGTTTTCGGGCGTTGCTGTTGTTGGCATTTGTGTTTATAACATTGCGGCAAAAAGCCTAGGTGGTTTTGGCCCTGTTATGGCAACAACAATGCTTTGTTTATTTGGCGCACTTGCAGCCGTTCTTTATATGGGTGTACGTTTTATGCTGGGTTATACAGCAGAGGCGCAGTGGTCAGCAGACCCTAAGCTCTGGGGGATGTTCCTTCTTGGTGGTGCTGGCGTATTTGTAATTAACTATGGTTACGCTGAAATGTACGCGCGCGGTGCACCTATTTCAATTGGTGCTTACACAGTGCTTATTGGGAGTCTTGCCCTTATGACAGTTGTCGGTATGGTTCTGTTTAAAGAGCCTTTAACGCTACCCAAGGTACTTGGGCTGGCATTTTCAGCAGCGGCACTTGTGTGCTTTATGAAAGGATAGAAATATGGAACTTTCAATATTAACCGTGCTTATTATGGTGTTTGTACTGGCCTGCTTTATTGGGTACTTCGTTATTTGGAATGTAACGCCGGCGCTTCATACGCCGCTTATGGCTGTGAGTAACGCTATTAGTGGTATCGTGATTGTGGGTGCTATTCTGGTGGCAGGTACAGTGGTTTATACAGATGCTCAAGTGATGGGTATTGAACTTTATAAAGTTATCGGATTCTTTGCCGTGTTCTTTGCTAGCATTAACATTTTTGGCGGCTTTACCGTAACGCGTCGTATGCTTGCAATGTTTAAATCAAAACCTAAGACTTAATTTAAGTAAAAGATTAAAAAGATATGTTAAATAGTTATTTTGAAACGATTAAAAACGCTTTAAATCTAAATGCAGATGCTTTTGCACTGTTGTATCTCGCTTGTGGGGTGCTGTTTATTCTTGGTCTGAAGGGCCTGTCGCACCCACGTAGTGCGCGCCGTGGTAATGCACTGGCTATGATGGCTATGGGGCTTGCGATTGTTACCACGCTCTTGCATCCAAGTGTAACAGATTACACATGGATTCTTGCGGGCCTTGTTGCTGGCGCCGTGGTTGGTATTCCTATTGCGCTTAAAATTAAAATGACATCTATGCCGCAACTTGTGGCAATTCTTAACAGCTTTGGCGGCCTTGCTGCAGCGCTTATTGGTATTGGAATGCACTTTGCGCTGGCTGGTGAAACAGCAGGGGATCGTACAGAAATCTTTATGGGTGCATGGATTGGCCTCATCACATTTAGTGGTTCTATTATTGCCTTTTCTAAGCTTAGTGGCTACATGAAGAGCGCAGCAGTTACTTTCCCAATGCAACATATGTTTAACCTTCTTGTTGGTTTTGCAATGATAGCTACAGGTGTTTTATACATTCAGCATGGCGATGTTTACATGCTTTATGCCTTTGCAGCCATTGCCTTTACGTTGGGTATTTTAATTATTATTCCTATTGGCGGGGCAGATATGCCCGTGGTTGTGAGCCTTCTTAATAGTTACAGTGGCTGGGCTGCTGTGGCGACAGGTTTCACGCTTGAAAACACACTGCTTATTATGACAGGCTCTATTGTGGGTTCTTCTGGCGCAATTTTAACTTACGTTATGTGTAAAGCGATGAACCGTAGCTTCTTTAATGTATTGCTTGGCGGCTTTGGCGCTGATGACGATGCAGGCGCAGCTATGACAGCTACCGGCGGTACAGTTAAGCAAGCCAGCGCAGATGATGCGGCCTTCATGATGGAAAACGCAAATGGCGTGGTTATTGTGCCAGGATACGGTATGGCCGTAGCGCAAGCACAGCATGCACTGCGCGAAGTGATGGATATTCTCGAAGAGAAGAACATTAAAGCACGTTTTGCGATTCATCCTGTGGCGGGTCGTATGCCAGGCCACATGAACGTACTGCTTGCTGAAGCGGATGTGCCATACGAAAATGTTGCTGAAATGGATAACATTAACGCAGATTTTGCGACAACAGATGTTGTACTTGTTGTTGGCGCAAATGACGTTGTAAACCCAGACGCTAAAAACGTGAAGAGCAGCCCACTTTACGGTATGCCGATTCTTGATGCTTATAAAGCCAAGACTGTGTACGTGGTGAAGCGCAGCATGAACGCGGGTTACGCAGGCGTGGATAATGCACTCTTTACCATGGATAACACGTCTATGATCTTTGGTGACGCTAAAGAAGTGGCTGAGAGGCTGGCAGCAGCGCTAAAAACGAGCTAACTCATGCAAAATAAAAAGCCCCGCATCTGCGGGGCTTTTATCGTTTTTCTATCATCCAAAACCAATAGGCAAGTTCAGAAAGAGGCTCTCCATTGAGACGGGCCATAATAAGAGATTCTGATTCATGGCCACTGAGACCATAAAACCTGCAAGCTTTAAAGTAGCCAAGCTCTCTTTGCAGAAACAGGTGCATAAAAAATCCTGTTGCAGAAATAGGCAAAAAAAGTGAAATAAGGCCTTCGCTATCAAGGCTAAGAAAAACAGCGCAAAGAACAAGCGCGATTCCCAGAAAAATTTCAAAATAATTCTTAATTTTTCTAATTTGAAGGCCGCGCTGGATAGCAAGTTTGTGTTTGGGGATTTGATCCCACATAAGGATACCTCCCGAAAAAGAAAACAGGTTTGTAAGTAAGCGGAGTGTACTTTAAATAAAGAGGGGGGGCGAGTGTTTTGTCTGTTTTGGTTTTTCTTATTGTTTATGAAATAAAAACCGAAAGCAGAAAATAACCTATAAAACATAAAGAAACACCCCGCATGTGGCGGAGTGTTTCAGTTTTTCGGTTAAAGTGAAAGCAATTTGCTTTTTGCAAAGTCGCTTACCAGAAATACAGGTTTAAGGCCGTACTTATGGCAACTGGCATGGAAACCTGTCCGGCGGCGTGCAAGCGCGTGCGCCAGAAACAAACTACTTGCAGCAGTGGCAGAGGTATAGACAATGCCCTGCATGCCTGTCATTTGATTGATGGCTACCAGAAGCAGCAGGATACAGGTGATGAGAAGGCTCAGTAACAGTGCGCCGACATAGCATGCCAGGCCTTTACTGAGTTCAATTTCATCTTTGCGAGAAACGTCAGATAGTAACATCATGAGATGCCCTTTCAGAAAAAACGGTGAGAAGGTTATGTATTTATTCCTTTTATATAAGGGGAAAAAGAAGCATTTCAAGTGTTTGTGAAGACCTATAGGAATTATTATGGGGTGTGTTATACTTTGCTCGGCTAAAAAACTGTCTCTTATACACATCTCCGAGCCCACGAGACCGATCGATATC
>CAXHDG010000025.1:0-14503 GCA_964015495.1 uncultured Magnetococcales bacterium | reverse complement strand
TGTTATGCGTTTCTGCGTGATATTTTGTTTTTACGCGGTGGTAAATTTTAGGTGCTTTCCCTTGCGCCAGCAAAATCAAATCGTCTGGATCAATGGCAATGTGGCATTCTTCAATAATCTCTCTGGCGGCACCTTCTGCGAAGCTTTCAACAATATCGGGTTCAATGTAGCCGCCCATAAGTGAGTATTGCCCAGCACGATCCAGAAAAGAGGCACGTTTGCCCATAAGAACTTTGCCCTTATGAACAAGCACGTTAATGGTGGCAGCATTAAAGCCGCCCCACTGGTTCATGTGTTGAATGCGGTGCCCTGTAATAAGAGAGGAGAGGAAGCATGCGAGTTTGTAGCGCTTGCTGTTCGGGTTAAGGGGTCTGTTCGACCACGACATAGCATGTCCTTTAAAAACGGGAAGGAAAAGGTGATAAGTAGCCTGATATTATGGGATTCCAGTCTGATAATCAGTAAAAATCTTGAAAATTTTAATTAAATCACTATAACAAACAGTACAAACTCTTTGTTTTCCGTTTTCTTATGCGAGGTATGTTGTGGAGGTTTTCTTGATCCTTCTGGTCATTCTTGCTTTTATTGGATTTTGGGGCATTCTTTGGGATGTAGCAGGCAGGATTTTCACATTTTGGCCGCTTCGTTTCATTCTGGCTCTCATGCTTATCCCTTTCTTGTTCCCTTGGGTTTTCATTATTTGGTTACTCATGTCCAAAAAAAGTAGATGATCGATAACTTAAAGAGGGCGCGTTTTGCGCCCTCTTTGTCTTTGCAATTGTTTTCCTAACGGCGTATCCTGTGTGCGTCTGAAATAAGAAAAAGGGAAGAGAAACTTCATGGCACGTAAAAAAATTGCTCTTATTGGCGCAGGAAACATCGGCGGCACGCTCGCCCATCTTGCAGGTCTTAAAAATCTTGGGGACGTTGTAATGTTTGATATTGCAGAAGGTCTTCCACAAGGTAAAGCGCTGGACCTTGCACAAAGCAGCAGCGTGGACGGTTTTGCTTCATCTATGTCAGGCACAAATACATACGAAGATATTAAAGATGCAGACGTTTGCATTGTAACGGCTGGCGTGGCACGCAAACCGGGCATGAGCCGTGATGACCTTATTGAAATTAACACAAACGTGATGAATAGCGTTGGCGAGGGTATTAAAACGTACGCACCAAACGCCTTTGTGATTGTCATTACAAACCCGCTCGATGCAATGGTTTGGGTGATGCGTGAAGCAACAGGTTTTGACCATGCAAAAGTTGCGGGCATGGCCGGCGTGCTTGATAGTTCACGTTTCTCTTACTTCCTTGCAGAAGAGCTTGGCGTATCTATTGAAGATGTGCGTACATTTGTACTTGGCGGACACGGCGATACAATGGTACCGCTTACACGTTACAGCACAATTGGCGGAATTCCAGTAACTGACCTTGTGGCTAAAGGCTGGATGACACAAGCCAAGCTTGACGAAATTGTTCAGCGTACCCGTGATGGCGGCGCAGAAATTGTTGGCCTCCTTAAAACAGGCAGCGCGTTTTACGCACCAGCAGCCAGCGCTATTGCAATGGCTGAAAGCTACCTGCTTGATAAAAAACGTATTCTTCCATGCGCGGCACACCTAACAGGTGAGTACGGCGTGAAAGACCTTTACGTTGGCGTACCTGCCGTTATTGGCGCAGGCGGCATTGAAAAAGTTGTTGAGGTTGACCTGAACGAAGAAGAACAAGCGATGTTTGACCATTCTGTAAACGCTGTTAAGGGGCTTGTTGATAGCATTGACCTGACGAGGGCAGCGTAATATGGCAAGCGATGTATTCTCATTTGCAGCAGCTCCGTATGTGTTTCTAGAGCGTGATGATGAAATCTTTTTAATTCGTCGCGCAAACACAGGTTGGGCAGATGGTAGCTATACGGTACCAGCTGGGCATATGGATGGCGGTGAAACAATTCATGATGCCGCAATTCGTGAAGTTATGGAGGAGGTTGGCGTTAAAATTAATGCAGATGCTCTTAACCTTGTTGGTGTTGTGCACCGCCCATATGATAAAGAAAATAACCAAGGTATTAAAGAAGCTTTGAATATGTTTTTTGTTGTGAAAGATTGGGAAGGTGAACCACATAATGCTGAGCCCCATAAGGCTGACGATGCGGGATGGTTTAAGCATGATGCTTTGCCAGAAACAACGCTACCAGCTGTGAAAGATGTTCTTGCGGAATATAAAGCAGGAAAAACAGCGATAGTTTGTTACGACGTTTAATATAATTTTTAAGTAAAGAAAAACAAGGAAAAAACAATGAACTTACACGAGTATCAAGCCAAAGAACTCATGAAGAAATTTGGTGTGAATGTGCCAAACGGTATTATGGTGGAAAGCCCAGAAGCGGCAGAAAAAGCAGCCAAAGAACTCGGCACAGCTATTACTGTTGTTAAAGCGCAGGTTCACACGGGTGGCCGCGGTAAAGTGGGCGGCGTAAAGGTATGTAAAACACCTGAGGATGCAAAAGAAGCGGCAGCAGCAATGCTTGGCGAAATTCTTGTGACAAAGCAAACAGGCCCGCAAGGTCTGCCCATTCATAAGGTATACGTTGAAGAAGGTAGTGACATTGTAAACGAGCTTTACTTCTCAATCATGCTAGACCGCGAAACATCTCGCCCGTTTATTATGGCGTCATCTGAAGGCGGTATGGATATTGAAGACGTTGCAGAAGCAACGCCTGAAAAAATCCTGAATGTAGATATCGATCCGATGGTTGGTCTTATGCCATACCAGGCGCGTGACCTAGCGTTCAGCATGGGCCTAACAGGCGTACAGATCAAAAACTTTTCTAAAGTGGCAATGGGCCTATGGAAAGCCTTTGATGCACTTGATGCTGACATGGTTGAAATTAACCCACTTGTTGTAACCGGCGATGACCAAGTAATCGTGCTTGATACAAAGCTTGCAATTGATGGCAACGCACTTTTCCGTCACCCAGACCTTGCTGCAATGGATGACCATACACAGCAGGATTCTAAAGAAGTGGAAGCCGCTAAGCATGACCTAAACTACGTTGCCCTAGATGGTACAATTGGTTGCATGGTAAACGGTGCCGGCCTTGCGATGGCCACAATGGACATCATTAAGCACTACGGCGAATCTCCGGCTAACTTCCTTGATGTTGGCGGCGGCGCGACGGAAGAAAAAGTAACAGCAGCGTTTAAGATCATTCTATCTGATCCAAACGTAAACGGTATTCTTGTAAATATTTTTGGCGGCATCATGAAATGTGATGTGATTGCAAAAGGTGTTGTTGCTGCAGCGAAAGAAGTGAAGATTTCAGTTCCTCTTGTTGTACGCCTAGAAGGCACAAACGTAGACCTTGGTAAGCAGGTTCTTGCTGAATCTGGTCTGCCAATTACGCCAGCTGATAGCCTAGATGACGCAGCGAAAAAGATTATCGCTGAAGTACGTAACGCGAAAGCGGCGTAATTTAGGATGGCGATTAAAAACATCATCTTTGATTGTGACGGGGTTTTGGTAGATACCGTAACCCCTCACTACCAGATTATGTCTGAGTACCTCACCGCGCATGGCATTACCATGACAGCGGCTGAAATAGTTGCAAAGCATAGCGGCGCTATGTGGAAGAGCTTTTTCCCCATTCTTGAAAAAGAATTTGGCGTAAAACTTCCAGAGAGCTGCTATGGGGATCTGCGTGATGCGATGCTGACTTATGACCGTGCTGTGGGCCTTGATGCTTGCGCGGATGTGGAAAAGCTTTTGCGTGAGCCTTCTTTTAAGAAGGCTTGTGCGTCTAACTCTAAAACACCAACGGTAAAAGAGCATATCACCAACCATGGCTGGAACGATGTGTTTGAGACAGTTGTGGGTGTGGATTTAATTGATAATCCTAAACCTGCACCAGATATTTACCTGATGGCACTGGAAAAAGCGGGCTTTAAGCCGAGTGAAACCATTGTTGTGGAAGATAGCCCAACAGGCGTGCAGGCTGGTAAAATGGCAGGTATGCAAGTGATGGCTTATACAGGTGTTTATCCTAATAAGGCAGAACGCACAGCGCTTATGAAAGAGGCAGGCGCGGACTGGGTGATGGATGACTACAACGAAATTTTAGAATTTTTAACAGGCGCTGCTGATAAGGCGGCTTAATAATAAAAGGGAATAACAATGTCTATTTACATTGATAAAGATACAAAAGTAATTTGCCAAGGGTTTACGGGTCAGAACGGTACGTTCCACAGTGAGCAGGCGCAGAAGTACGGCACAAAAATGGTTGGCGGCGTAACGCCAGGTAAGGGGGGCACAACGCACCTTGGTCTGCCAGTATTTAATACAGTTAAAGAAGCCGTTAAAGCAACAGAAGCAACAGCCTCTGTTATTTACGTACCACCTCCATTTGCAGCAGACGCAATTCTTGAAGCGGTTGATGCAGGCATTGAGCTTGCCATCTGCATCACAGAAGGTATCCCTGTAAAAGATATGATTAAAGTAAAGGCGCGCCTTGAGCGCAAAGACTGTAAAACGCGTCTTGTAGGCCCGAACTGCCCGGGCGTAATCACGCCAGAAGACGATGCAGGCTGCAAAATTGGTATTATGCCAGCACACATTCACAAAAAAGGTAAAATCGGTATCGTATCTCGCTCTGGTACACTGACTTACGAAGCGGTTGCACAAACAACAGCTGAAGGCCTTGGCCAGTCTACTTGCGTAGGTATTGGTGGTGACCCTGTAAACGGCACAAACTTTATTGACGTCCTGAGCGAATTCCAAAACGACCCTCAAACTGAAGGTATCGTTATGATTGGTGAAATCGGCGGAACTGCAGAAGAAGAAGCGGCTGCTTTCATTAAAGCAAATGTAACAAAACCTGTTGCGGCTTTCATTGCAGGTTCTAGTGCACCTAAAGGTAAGCGCATGGGCCATGCTGGCGCCATCGTTTCTGGCGGTCAAGGTACAGCTGAAAGTAAGGTTGAAGCTCTTGAAGATGCGGGCGCAAAAATCGCGCCGACGCCATCTGATCTAGGTAAGACTATCGCAAGCATGCTCTAAAACTTGCTTGCTATTAAAAAGCCGTCCGAAAGGGCGGCTTTTGTTTTTAAATCGCGCCTTTCCTCTGTGCAAAACTTTCAAAAAACGCTATAGTTTTCCTCATGACAGATTCAACGCACAAAAACGATTATTTGGTACTTGCCCGCAAATACCGTCCGCAAAACTTTGCGGATTTGGTAGGGCAGGAAGCCTTGGTTCAAACACTCTCAAACGCACTTTCAAGTGGGCGTATTCACCACGCGTTTGTGTTTAATGGTATTCGCGGGACGGGTAAAACCACAACGGCGCGTATTATGGCAATGGCGCTTAACTGTGAAAACGGGCCATCTAGCACATGGGAAGAAAATGACGAGCAAGTAAAACTCATCATGGAAGGCCGTCACCCTGACGTGCTTGAGTTTGATGCGGCCTCTCACCGTGGGGTTGATGAAATTCAACAGCTGTTTGAAGGCGTGGCCTATCAGCCTGTATCTGGCCGTTATAAAGTGTACATCATTGATGAGGTGCACATGCTCTCTAAGCAGGCGTTTAACGCCATTTTAAAAACATTGGAAGAGCCGCCAGCAAATGTGAAGTTTATCTTTGCAACAACCGAGGTAAACAAAGTTCCAATCACCGTTCTCTCCCGTTGTCAGCGTTTTGATCTAAAGCGTATTACATCAGGCACACTTGCAGATTACTTCATGACCCTTCTTGAAAAAGAAGGCGTTGAAGCAGATAAAGACGCGGTCCACATGGTTGCGCGCGCCGCAGATGGTTCTGCCCGTGACGGTCTCTCTATTTTAGATCAGGCTATTGCACTGAGCGCTGGTGAAAAAATTACAGAAAATTCGGTGCGTGCCATGCTTGGTGGAGCCAGTAAAGAGCGTGTGTATGACCTTTTGGATAGCATGCTTGATGGCGCGCCAGAAAAAGCGATGGAATACTTTTCTGGTATGTATCTAGACGGTTTTGATGCTTTGCAAATTGTTAAAGACCTTCAAGATGCGCTTTATACAATGACGCGTATGAAGCTTGTGCCAAGTCTTGCTGAATCTGCTGGACTAAGCGAACTTGAAAAGACGAGACTTTCTCCGCTTGTTGCCAAACTTTCTCTTGAAGGTATGGGGCGTGCTTATCAAATGCTTCATGGCATAGCGCTAGAAGCCAGTACTGCTGGCCGAGTGCATGAAGTGGTTGAAATGGGACTGGTTCGCGTAGCACACCTTGCACCGCTGCCAGCTATTGATAAAATTCTTGGACGTATGGCAGGTACGCAGGCGCCAGTTATACCGGAGGCAGCAGCCGCTGAAGATCTGCCGGGAAAGCCGCATCCTAAAGAGACGCAACCAGTAGAAGGACAGCCTGCTCCTCAGCTAAAAAAAACGCCCGAGGCATGGGAAGATATTGTCGCGCTTGTTAAAAGTGAGGCGCCTGTAGTGGCAGGAGAGCTTGTCCACCATGTGAGACCGCTTATGGTTAAAGAAGGCACGCTGCGCATGCAGTGCGATGAAAAGCTGACCAGCGGTGAAGGCCTTGTTCAAAGGGTGCGTCAAATTCTTGCAGATAAAACAGGCAAGACTTGGGACGTTACACTTGAAAAAGATGCGCGTGAAGTGGGTGCGATTACCCTTGCAGAAGAACGTGAAGAAGCGCGTAAAGAGCGCGTAAGAGAAGCGCTTCAAGATGAGAGCGTAAAAAGTTTAATTGAACTTTATCCAGATAGTGAAGTCGTGGATGTGGTTCCAAGTTAATTTAAATCTATAAAATAAAGGGTACATCTTATGATGAAAGATATCGGTAAAATGATGAAGCAGGCACAGCAAATGCAAAAGAACATGAAAACTTTGCAGGCTGAACTTGATAAAGTTGAAATGACGGGCGAAGCAGGCGGCGGTCTTGTTCAGATCTCTATGACAGGTAAAGTAGATGTGACAAAAGTTGTGATCTCTCCAGATGTGATGGATGATAGAGAAACGCTTGAAGACCTTATGGTTGTTGCGTTCAACGATGTGCACTCAAAAATCCAATCCCATGTTCAAGAAGAAATGAACAAGATGACTGGCGGCATGCCAATGGGCGGCATGTTCGGCTAATTTTATTTAAAACGAATTGTGCGGGGGATATTTTCCTTTTTCTTAACTTTCGCGGGGCGCATGTACTTTAATACACTTACGCTTCCACGGTTCTCGAAAAAGGAAAATCTCACCTCGCAGCGTGCTACGCACTCAATATCGTTTAAAAGGTGCAAATAATTTTTGCAGAACCTTTCTTGAGTATGGGTAAGTCTTATTTTAGTTAAGAAATAAAGAAGGAAAAAGCCTTTGATTCCATTGCCGTTAGAACAGCTCATTAAAGAGCTTGCAAGCCTTCCTGGTGTGGGTAAGCGCAGCGCCCAGCGCGTGGCGCTGCATATGCTGCAAAACCCGGAGTGCATGAAAGCTCTTGAGGGTAAAATGCAGGCTGTGGCACAAGAGGTTAAAACTTGCACCATTTGCGCGAACATTGGCCTTGATGACCCTTGCCATATTTGCACATCTCAGACGCGCGACAAAAGTCGCATTTGCGTTGTAGAAGGGGTGGATGACCTGTGGGCAATAGAGCGTAGTGGAGCATTTACAGGTATGTATCATGTGCTTGGCGGTGTGGTTGATGCCATGCAAGGGGTAGGTCCAAATGATTTGAATATGGATAACCTTGTCAGCCGCGCCTGTTCTGACTCTGTTGATGAAGTGATTTTAGCCCTTGGTGCAAGCGTTGCAGGACAAACAACAGCGCATATTATTAAAGGACGCTTAAAGGATGCAGGTGTTAATCTAACAGTGCTCGCGCGCGGTATGCCTATGGGCGCAGATGTAGATTACCTTGATGAGGGCACAATTTCTCTTGCGCTTCAAGGCAGGCAAGCAGTTTAATTTATGCTAAGCTCTATAAGGATATAGGGTTTAAAAGAGATAAAGGATGAATCTTTGGCAATTGGAGCAATTGCATCGGCAGCAGGAAAAGCGGCAGGCGCTGCTGGCAAGGCCACAGGCGCTGCAGCTAAAGGTGCTGCTAAAAAGGCAGGAAAAAAAGCTGCTAAAAAAGCCAAGCGAGGCTTTCTCTCTAAACTTATGGGGTTTTTAAGTAATCCTATTACTCAGTCTTTTCTTGCAATTCCGATTCCTGTAGGTGTTATTGTTTATCAAGTTATTCCTGGTGTGCGAGGGGAAATTAGATTTTTAAGGCTTGTGCTTGCTCTTTTTGGTGGCGGAGCAGAGTCAGCAGTTTCTTGGAGTATGATTTTTATGGGGATGGTTGGTGTGTTAGCTGGTGCGACTGCAGGATCATTTTTTGGTGAGTGGGGAGCTGCAATTGGGGCTGCGATTGGAGCTTTATTTGCTGGTCCGCTTACTGGGGTTGGGCTTATGTTTTTTGTGATTCATTTCTTTTTAGTGTGTTTGGCTTGGTTTATTATTGTTTTTAAATATATGATGAAAAGTGTTCTGCCAAAAAGGTGAACGCTAAAGCCCCAAAACGCCCTTGGTAAAGAAGTAATCAAAAGCTTGTTTGTAGCTATCTTGGCGCATTTCTATTGTATGTTTTTGAATCCATTCTGGCTTGACCCACTTATGATCTGAAAATTCTTTATCTTGCGCCTTTGTAATATCAATTGCAGATTTGTCCCCATTAAACTTAAAGAAAAACCATATATGGCGTGCCCCTTTAAGATGTGCGTATTGCGGATTTTTCTTATCAAGAGCAGGTTTGTTTTCTTCTGGCCAGTCATAGTGTGTCCAAAAAGGTGTTTTTGAGAGTAGGGTAATATCCTTTTCTTCAATGGCTGTTTCTTCAAATAGCTCGCGCACGGCTCCGGCAAGCGGCTCTTCGCCTTCATCAAGCCCGCCTTGTGGAAACTGCCATGCATCTGCTATACCTGAGCGTTCTGCAACAAGTACATTGGCATTATTATCCAGCAAAACAATTACAGCGCCTGGTCTGTAGGCTTCCATAAGGTCTGCTGGTTGATTCATAAAATTACTCTTTCAATAACGTGGTGATAGGAACAAGTGTAACATCTGCTGGTAAGGTTTGAATCCAGTTTGCAATGGCTTCAGTTGTTTCTGGATAGGGATGTCCAATGGCAATGGCAGAACCGTTTTTTTGTGCCTTTTCAAGGGTGTGTGCAAGTGCTTTATTGATGCTGGCACTATCTTGGTAATGATCTAAAAATACATCGCGTGTTAGGATCGGGAGAGGCAAATCTTTAGCAGCTTCTTTAACGCGGCTTTTTGCTGTGGTCAGACTATCTAGGAAGAAGAGCTTATTATCTGAAATGGCTCTGAGTGCAGGGCGGAGTGCTTTAGCGTTGGAGGTCATTTTTGAACCCATGTGATTATTGGCGCCAACAGCAATAGAAAGGAAAGGTTTGATGTTTATAAGAGTGCGGTTATAAAGTTCATCCTTATCCAGCGAAGTATAAAGCGCATTTTCTCCTGGGTTTGGTGCTTGCCCTTCTGCATTTTCTAACGCTTCCATTGGGATATGAACCATAATTTCGTGGCCGTTTGTATAGGATGTATGTGCCTGCTTTAAGCTGCCAGTGCCATAAGGTAAAAAGGCAAAGGTGACTTCTTTAGGGAGCGTGTTCATAACGCGCTCGGTTTCTGTAGTATTCACTCCCATATCATCAATAATAATGGCAATTTTAGGGCCATTTATATGTATGTTTTCTGATGTTTTGGCCTTGTATAGCGCTGGCGCTTTTTTAGAGGCAGGCTCAAAGGGAAGCATATTGCCTTCAATAAGCGTGTTTAGGCTTGGTAGAGCCGTTGCCGAAACTTGCAGAAGTGTTTCTTTTGAAAGAGGCGGATTATAATAAGGAGATTGCTGGAGTGCAATGCTTTGTTCATCTTTTATTGCCGTCTGTTCTTCTTGGTGGGCACCAAAGTACAAGCTAAAGGTTATGCAAACTGCAAACAGAAGCACACCCAGTGTACTTGCAAGAACAAGCCTGAGGGTGTGCTTTTGTGTAGAGAGAGTACTTACGCTTTCTTCGACCATAGTCCCAATGCTTTCACCGTATCAATGGCGCGCTCAAGTTGGTAGTCGTATGGACGCTTGTCTTCTTTATCTTCATCTTTAGAAGATAGAGTTTCACCAGCATCTTCTAGCATTTTTTCAAGCTCAATATGCCCTTTAAGAGATGCTTCAGATGGACGGTCAGAAACGTCTACATCTTCAACCTTAAGAGGTTTAACTTCAATATCTGGCTCAATCCCTTTAGCCTGAATAGAGCGGCCAGATGGAGTGTAGTAAAGCGCTGTTGTGAGGCGCATGCCAGCGTTTCCAGGAAGTTGCATAATTGTTTGTACAGAACCTTTACCAAAAGATTTTGTACCAATTACAAGCGCGCGCTTGTGGTCTTGCAGGGCACCAGCAACAATTTCTGATGCAGATGCACTACCGCCGTTAATAAGTACAACAATTGGAGAACCATTCATGTGGTCTCCGCTACGTGCATTGTAGCGCTGGTTTTGGTTTTCAATACGTCCGCGTGTTGAAACAATTTCACCCTGTTCAAGGAAGGCATCAGAAGCTGCAACCGCTTGCGATAGCAGTCCGCCTGGGTTGTTACGCAGGTCAAGAACAAGTCCTGAGAGGGCTTCTCCTTCGTTTTCTTTGATGAGATCTTTGAGGTGTTTTTTAATTTCACGTCCAACATGCTCGTTGAATGTTGTGATGCGAAGGTAACCCACACCGCCGCGCTCAAGGCGAGACTTTACAGGGATAATTTTAATGATGTCACGTGTGATAACGATATCTAGCGCTTTACGCTCAGATTCACGGAAAACTTTAACTTTAATATCGCTGCCGACTTTACCGCGCATCATATCAACGGCTTCTGATAGGGTCAGGCCTTGTACGTCCTTGTCATCAATTTTAATAATAAGATCTCCAGCTTCAACGCCAGCATCGTAAGCAGGTGTGCCTTCAATAGGAGAAACAACTTTAACAACACCGCGGTCCATCGTCACTTCAATACCAAGTCCGCCAAACTCGCCTTTTGTTTGCTCCGTCATAGATTTCATTGCATCTTCTGGTAGGTAAGATGAATGAGGATCAAGGGCTGTAAGCATGCCTTCGATAGCGTCTTCTACAAGTGATGTATCAGAAATTTCATCCACATAACTTGTTTTGATGCGGTCAATCACATGCGTCATAATATCTAGTTTTTCGTAGAGAGCTTCGTTACTTGCATTTGCAGAAACTGCAAGGAGTGATGCGAAACCAAGGGTAGCTAAAAAACGCATGAGGAGTACCTAATTTTTTATTATTCAAATTGATATTTTTATATAGCATTAAAGATATAAGATTTATCCATAAATTGCAAAGGTCTTATGTGTGCTTAATGTGTACTTTTTAGCCATGCAACAGGGTCAATGGAACGCCCTTTTTTACGAATTTCAAAGTAAAGTGTGGGTTTGCCGGTTTTCGGCAGTGTGCCGAGCGGTGTTTTTTCTGTTAAGGTTTCACCTTCTTTTGCATAGGCAAGCCCAAGGTTTCCGTACACACTGTATAAATCACTACCATGATCTAAAATAACAACAGTGCCATAATCTTTAAATGGCCCGCTATAAACAACCTTTCCGCTTTGTGTTGGCATAACCTCGCTGCCAGCTCCAGTTTGAATATCAATACCGTCAGAGTGAAGGCCCAGTGCGTCTTCCTCCCTAAATTTACGTGTAATACGTCCAGAAACAGGCATGGCTTTGTCACCATGCTGAGAAACTTCTAGTGTTTGCTCTTTGGCTTGTTCAACAAAAAAACGGCTTAAGTTTTTTTGCTTAATAAGGCGAACAATATCAGTCTCAAGAGTTTTTAATCTCTTTTGAGAAATAGGATGAGATCCGTTTAAGTGGTTTTCAATGGTTTTCACTGCTGTTTGCATGCCTGCAATATCCCCATGAACAATTTCAAGGAGTATCTCTTTGTGCTCAATGAGCTCTTTAAGTTTTAGATATTCAGAAAGGCTTGCTGTAAGCGATGATAGCTCTCCTTGTAGGTTATCTTGCCCCATGCTGAGTAGGCGGTTGCGTTTATGGCTTAGAGTTAATATGCCCTGTACGGCGAGTGCTTCTTTTGGCATGCGGCGGAGTTTAAGCATCATTTTTGTTGTGTCATGAAAGGTATGGAGTTTGGTTTGGAATGTTTCCTTAGCTTCTGTTTCTTGCGTAAAGAGGCTTGCTTTTTCGCGTGCAAGGTTGTCTTTCTCTTGTACTGTTTCTTGCATGAGGGATTCAATGCGCACTTTTTGCGCTTTCAGCTGCGTTGCTGTGAGTGCAAAAGTTTGCACTGAAAGGAGAGTCAAAAGAATGGCTAGGATGTAAGGCATGTACCAGTCATCTCCTTTGGTTTGTTGAGGTTAAGCAGTTTAAGTACTGTTGGGGCTACATCTACGAGTGTACCATCTTTAAGTGAAATGTTCTGTGTGCCAACATAAATAAAAGGCACGGGGTTTGTGGAGTGCTTTGTAGAAATGTTGCCTTCTGCAGATAGCATTTCCTCGGCGTTGCCATGGTCAGCTAAAATAAGCGCTTCGCCGCCTTTTTCTTTTATAGTATCTAGAAGTTTGCCAAGGGCGAGATCTACAGCTTCAATAGATTGAATTGCAGCGTTTATGTCACCTGTGTGGCCCACCATATCACCGTTTGCCATGTTGAGCATAATGAAGTCAGGCGTATTGCTTTGAATTTCATGCAGTAAAATTGCAGTCACTTCCGGTAGGCTCATTTCTGGCTGAAGATCATAAGTTGCCACTTTAGGAGAGGCGACAAGTTTGCGAGATTCGCCTTTAAATTTTGCTTCTTTTCCGCCGCTGAAAAAATAGCTCACGTGTGGATATTTTTCAGTTTCAGCAATACGAAGTTGAGTAAGGCCTGAGTTGCTTATAACTTCACCCAGTGTGTTTGGAACCACTCTTGGCGGATACAGTACATGAAAGTTCTCAAGTTCAAGTTCTTCAAAGCTTTCATCGTAAGGGGTAAGGGTGGCCACAGCAGTAAGGCGGGGCGCTTTAGGGTTTTGCTTTGTATCAATAAACATGCGTACAATTTGGCGCATGCGGTCAGCGCGAAAGTTAGCAAAAAGAAGGGCGTCGCCATTGCAAATATGCTGATCCTCAATAAGAGTGGGTTCAATGAATTCATCGCCAGCTGAGTTGTTGCTGTAAGAGGCGGTAATAGCTTCTTCTACTGAATCCGCGTCTTGGCCTCTGCCTTTTTGGATGAGCTCATAGTAAGTATTAGTGCGTTCCCAGCGTTTGTCTCTGTCCATGGCTGTATAGCGCCCGCAGATGGTTGCAAGGTTTACGTTTTCAAGGGTTCTGATAAATGCTTCAAGTTCTACAAGTTCAGTGGCTGCAGATTTAGGGGCATTATCACGGCCATCTGTAATGGCATGAAGAATAATGTTCTGGCCTGTTTTGTTCAGCTCTGTGAGCATGCCTTTAATATGGTCTAAGTGGCTATGCACACCACCGTAAGAACAGAGGCCCACAACATGAATGGTCGGCGCTTTGGAGGCGCCCTTTAAAAAACGTTTCCACTCTTCTTTTTCTGCAAATTTTTTCAAGTTCAGGTCTTCTGTGATTTGAGCAAGGGGTTGCAGTAATATCCGTCCTGCGCCAATGGCCATATGGCCAACTTCGCTATTGCCCATTTGTCCTTTTGGTAAGCCTACATGCTCACCATGAGTGAGGAGTGTGCTATGCGGGCATGTACTTAAGAGTTTATCAAGGGTTGGTGTGTTTGCTTGTGCAACAGCATTGCCTTCGCGGCGCGGATTTATGCCAACACCATCAAGGACGCAAAGAAGAAAGGGTGAGTTATGTTTTGTCATGATACTAAAATAGTGCAAAGAGGGTGCTTTTCGCAAGTAAGAATCCTGATGAGGGCTTGACTTTTTAACCTCGCATACCAATAGTCTGTCCAAATTCATCTTTTTTTCTTTTCTCATGTTCAAAGGAGAGTTCCCATGAACAAAGTCTATGCAGCAATTGATCGTGCTTCTGCGCCGCTTGCGCAAAAGGCGGTGGCGGCCTACCAAACCCAAAAGGAAACACACAATACCGTGCCTGTTTGGCTGGCATTGTTGGTCTCTGTACCTATGGTGTTTCTTGATATCTCAGGCATGAATGTTATGACCATTTTGATGGCAGGGATTTTTGGCCTGTTTGCCTTTACCGGCAAAGGAAGCCAAGACCCATTGTCACTTGTTGATAAATGGCGCCTGTTTGCGCCAATGGCTATTTTGATGGTGCCAAGTATTCTCTGTATTGGGGAAGTCGAGGGGCTTCTTCTCAGTTCTTTGGGCTGGGTATCTGTTGCGGCAGCAACTGTGTTTGCTATTGTGGCAAGCCACCGTATTTTGGTGCTTCAAAATAAGCCTTTGCCAGTGGTTATGAAGGTGCTTGCCGTTGTGGCGATTCCTACGC
>CAXHDG010000024.1:0-21061 GCA_964015495.1 uncultured Magnetococcales bacterium | reverse complement strand
ATTTGTGTATGTACTCACTGATGACGAGGCTGCAATGGCCGCGCCCTCAGATGAAATGGATCCGCTTGTGTGGCTAAGTATTTCTGATGTGGTTGCATATGCAAAAGAAAGCAAACTGGCTTTTAAAGAAGATCTTCTGATTCTCCAAAAAGCACATGCCGCCGGATATTTTTAAGCGAAAAGAAAAGCTCCCTACGGGGAGTTTTTTTATTTCTTCCCTGCTCTCGGTCTTTGTATTTTGAAAATATAAAATTTTCAAAACTAAATCCCCCGCAGGTATTATCTTGGTGCTCAAGTTATTTTGCATTTCAGGGCTGAACTCACCCCTAAAATAACTCTTTCGCACCGCCGCAGCCCCTTAGGTCTGCGGTTCGCCTATTCGGCTCACATATGGCTAAAAATACACCTGTACAAATTTCTTCTATCTATTTTATATTTATTCAATAAAGTATTTTAAAAATTGAGATTTTTATTTATGTATGAACGAAGCGTGCAAGGGGCACTTGAGCGTATTCATAAATGAAAAGATCTTTTTTAAAAAGAAGCCAAGGACGACCCACCCGCTTTTGCTACCGTTGCTCCCTTTCGGGCCTGGCGGGGTTTACAATGCGCTGCGTCCATCCTTGGTGGCTGCACCTTACACCAAAAGTCCAAGATTGGAAAGGGTCAGTTCATGATCTCTTTCAAACCCTTTCGGGCGAGGCGTATAAACAGTTTTATCTATATCAAATGGCACATTTGGAAAACGGCTGTGCCAAAGCCTCCTTTCCTGAAGGCCAAGACAGTCACTTCGTGCTAAATTCAACACAATCCGGCTACCAGATACTTCTGCCATCACGACGCGCCTACCTGAACCATGAAGCATTCCCATCCCAAGCTTTCTTACCGCAGAAATAGGGTAAGGCGTATATGAGACATTAAGCGTTTGGTACCAAAATTTAGCCCCCACGCGCGATTCGACCTCCAAACAAATAAGGCCCTTATAAATTTTCGTCTTGTTTGATTCCTGCTCCATATGTAGGCTTATTGTGCAAAAAAAACCGACCAAAAGGCAAGAGCTTGGCGCCAAAAAAATTATTCATGAAGAAAATTCCGTTATTTATAAGCGTATTTTTGCCCATCATTCTTTTTATGGGGCTATTCTACAGCATCAGCGTGACCACTTTTTACACGCAAGCCGAACAGCAATACCGTCTTGATACCAATAAGGCACTCACTAGCACACTTCAATATGCAAGAAGCCTTATTTCTGAAAGATGGCAAACTGAACCACGGCCACTTGGGCAGACTTACAAAAATAAAAAAAGCTATGTCGCGCGCACAATATCTAAAGAGCTCTCCCTTTTCTCATTACCTTCCACAAGCGGGCTTATGGTTATTGATACAGCAGGACGTAGAGTTATTGAAACCTACCCTAAAAAATCACGCCGATTAAAATATGAAGATATCCAAGACCAGCTTCACCACACAACAAGCCGCATTAAGACTTTTAACTTATCGCCACCCCAAGGCGGTTATGCTGTTATTACTTATTTTGCCCCACTTGATGTGCACCTTGTTGCATATGACCGTCTCTCCTTTGAGTCATCTTCTCTTTATGAATCTGTAAAAAGCTGGGGCTACCTAACTCTGCCAATCATGGTTATGTTTATTGCTGCTATTCTCGTCCTTATTTGTTTGCGTGCCTTCATTACACCTATTCAAAGACTCATTAAAATTTTAGTAGAAGCTATTCAAAAAGATGACTTCAAAACAAGAATCCCTCTTTCAGGCTCATCAGAAATGCAGTCTCTCTCTGAGCAAATTAACACGCTTTTCACTTACATTAATAAGCGTGACGACATACTTGCAAAACATGCAGATTACCTTGAAGACCTTGTTAAGGAACGCACGCGGGACCTCCAGTCAACCCAGCAACAACTGGTAAGACATGAAAGGCTGGCCGCCGTTGGAGAGTTTGCCTCTAGCATTGCACATGAGCTTAGAAACCCCCTTGCCTCTATTAAAATTGGCGTAGAAAAACTTGAAAAGCTTGCAACTTTACCTAATGACCTCAAACGAACAGCCCTTGTTAAAAAAGAAATTTTACGGCTTGAAAATATGCTCACGGGAATTTTGTCATTTACAGCTAACAGACCTAACACCACGGAGATACTTGAAGCTGGCGAAGTCATTGAGCAAGCAATCCCTTCTATTGAATCATTTAGAGCAGATCAAAACCTTTCCCTTAAAATTATAGGTAAAAAAAGCCGCACAAAAATTGCTATTGATAAAAATAAAACCATGCAGGCCATTTTAAATGTGGCTAAAAATGCTTTTGATGCAGCCCCTCCAGAAAGCATGATTACCATTACTCTCCATGAAACTGACAAAGATTTTTGCATTGATGTTCATAACGAAGGAGATCCTATACCTAGCGGCATCACCTCGCGCCTTTTTGAGCCATTCTACACAACAAAGTCTGGCGGAACAGGGCTAGGCCTTCCCACAACTAAAAGAATTTTAGAAGAAATGGGCGGAAATATCACATTGCGCACCGAGCATAACTACGGAACATGCTTTAGTATTCACCTACCCCTTGCATAACGCTATCCAGACTCCTATATTTTAAAGGGATGTAACAAGGGGTTATAAAATAATATGCCAGCTCTTAAAGACGCTAAGGTGCCTTTCTATAAAAATATGATGCTCATCACAGATTTTAACTGTGGTGTAGCCAATGCTCAAATAGAGCTACGCTTTCAGAATGTTTTTCTTTATACAACGCAGGAACTTGCTAAAGGCAAGCTCGCTGACATTGACAGCCGCCTAAAGCCTGCAAGCTGGATTAAAGATCATATTTACAGAGAACGCCCCTTTGTTCCAACCTCTATTCACAATGTGCCCTTTGGTAACATTGACTTTGCCGCTTATGCAAACTACACCTGTTACCGCGCACTGGGCAGCAATACGCGCCCTAATATTTTTATTCATATCACAGACCCCGGCGTAGGGTTTGGTAAGGACAGGAGCATTCTTGTCACCGATGAACACAATGCTTTTATCGGACCTAACAATGGATCACTTGGCCTTATGGCAAAATATTTTGAATCTCGTAGCATTGGCTATGAAATACATAAAATTGATATTCCATTCATTGAACGTCTTGAGCGCATGCGTACGGGCAGCCCAACATACATTCTGCCGCACACATTTCACGGGCGGGATCTTTTTGCTGTTGTTGCTGGCCTTATTGCTGGTGGTGTTCATCCTCGCTCTCTCGCCTTAGATGAGGATGAAAAAATCCTTGAACCTGCTTATGCACAAAACATTTCTCGCCTGCCAGCAAACATTGGCGAAAAAGCACATTTCCAAGTATTCAGAGATAATACTGCCGGTAACATTAAAACAAGTTTTTCAGTTGATCAAAAAAGCTTTGACCGTATCGTAGCTGAAGGTGCAAAATACCATGTAAGCAAACCCAATGGTGCCCGTATTCAACTCCCATTTTTAAAGCGTCAAATGACGTTCCCTGCCAAAAATGTATTTGCAGATATGAAAGCAGGCGAGCCTCTTTTATACCTTGGCAGTACATTTGCCATAAATTGGGACGAACGATTTGTAGAGCTTGCCATTAACATGGGAGACGCAGGCCAAAGCCTAGATGTATCTCCACTCCATGGCGCAGAAATGTTTATAGAACGTATTCAATAAATCAAAGAAAGAAGTAAAAAAAATGGCTAAGGCATATCACATGTTTAATGTTCGCCAATACGCTCTCATCTTTAACGATGAAAACAAAGTATTGGCTCTTCAAATTCCTAAGCGTTACAGCGAGAGTGGCGGCAAATGGGCTTTCCCTGGTGGACGCATGGAAGCACATGACCAGCCTAAAGGTGGGCTTCTTCGTGAAGTAAAAGAAGAAACAGGCCTTGATATTCAGCCAGATGGTATTTGCCACGCAGGTGTTTGGAGCAGTGAAACTGTTTCTAAGTATGCTGTATTTTATACAGCATCTCTTGCTGGTGAAATTACACCAGCGCTCAGCGAAGAGCATGAGGACATGGTCTGGATTGGCGAAGATGAAATTGCAGACTACACATTTATTTACCCAACATTTACACAAGCGATTAAAAAGGCGTTTGAGTCTCGCAAATAAATGATGCACACTAAAAAACCCTCGCAAATTGCGAGGGTTTTTTTATATTTCGAAAAACTTATGCAGCAGCCGTTGGCGTACTTTCGTTTTTCGCAAGGTAAGCACCCGTGCTTTCACGGTCAGCGTTCATACCTTCTTCACCGTTTTTCCAGTTTGCTGGGCAAACTTCACCGTGTTGCTCGTGGAATGCAAGCGCATCAACCATACGCAGCATTTCGTTTACGCTACGACCAAGTGGAAGGTCGTTAATAACCATGTGACGTACAACACCTTCTTTATCAAGCAGGTAAGACGCGCGGTAAGTTACGCCATCTGGATTCAGAATACCAAGCTCGCTTGAAAGTTTGTGTTGCATATCGCTGACCATTGGGAAGTCAACTTCGCCAATACCACCATCGTTAAGCGCTGTACGGCGCCATGCAGCATGTGAAAACACACTATCAACACTTGCAGCTACAACTTTACAGCCGCGCTCTTCAAACTGCTTTACAGATTTGTGGAACGCAACAATCTCTGTTGGACACACAAATGTGAAGTCTAGCGGGTAAAAGAAAACAACCGTGTAGCCGCCTTTACCGTGTTCTGTTACTGAAAAATCGTTATCGATTTCGCCATCAGGATTCACCGCACCAACGCGTACTGACGGAAATTTATGACCAATCATGAAGCTCATTTTTACACCCTTTTATTGCTAATTAAATCTTGTGACGTTAATGTGACAAAACTCTTTTTAGGCGTCAAGCATTAAAATAGGATTTTTGTAGTACCATTTCTTTGACAAAGTTTTTTTTTGGCGATAAGTTAGGGCATATTTTTAGAGAAGTAGATAAGCAAAGGGATATAAAAGCTCATGAGCACACAACATCATAAAATGATTATTCTTGGTAGTGGACCTGCTGGATGTACAGCAGCCATTTACGCCGCACGCGCAGGGCACAAGCCTGCCCTTATTCACGGTATGCAGCCTGGCGGACAACTTACCATTACAACAGAAGTTGAAAACTACCCCGGCTTTGCAGATGTGGTTCAGGGCCCATGGCTTATGGAACAAATGCACAAGCAAGCAGAGCATTGCGGTACAGAAATGATTACGGACTACATCAAGGAAGTGAAGCTCACTGATGGCGGTATTCAAACCCTTATTGGCGATAGCGGTACAACTTATACAACTGATGCGCTTATTATCTCAACGGGTGCCAGTGCAAAGTGGCTTGGCCTTGAGAGCGAACAAACTTACATGGGTAAAGGCGTAAGTGCTTGTGCCACATGTGATGGATCATTCTTTAGAAATCAAGACGTTGCTGTTGTTGGCGGCGGTAACACAGCAATGGAAGAAGCCATTTACCTTGCTGGATTTTGTAAGAGCGTCACAATGATTCACCGCCGCGATGAATTCCGTGGAGAAAAAATCCTACGTGAGCGCGTTAAAACACATGAAAAAATTAACATTCTATGGGATAGCTCAACAGAAGAAATTCTTGGCAGCGCAGGCCCTTTGGGCGGCGTTGAAGCCGTACGCGTTAAAAATGTAAAAACAGGCGCTACAAAAGATGTTGCTATTCAAGGTATCTTTATTGCAATTGGCCACAAACCAAACACAGATCTCTTCAAAGGCCAGCTTGATATGGATGAATATGGCTATCTTACTGTTCCTGCAGGCAAAGTAGACACAAACCTTAAGGGTGTTTATGCTGCTGGAGATGTATGCGATGACACCTACCGCCAAGCTGTTACGGCTGCTGGCCTCGGTTGCATGGCTGCTCTCGATAGTGGAAAATACCTTGAAACAAAAGAGGTTGAGCACATCCTTAAAGCTGGTTAAACCCCTTTACAAGCTTAAAAAGCGGCGTATTTTACGTCGCTTTTTTATTGAATATATAATGCAACCTCCGTATGATGACATCTAATGATTTTTATATACAAACAACAAGATAACATCAGGACCCAACCGATGAAAAAACTTTTAATTGCCCTTATACTCATTATTGCAGCAGCATTTGGTGGAAGCCACTTCATGTGGAACAAAGCTGTAACAAAAGCAGAAACTGCCCTAGATAAAGCACTGACTGAAAAAGTGGCTCAAATGCCAGATCTTAACGTGACTTACGACGTAGAAGCATCAGGGTACCCGCTTGCTGTTACACTGACATACAGCAATATTCGTAGTGAATACAGAGAACCTAAAACAGGTGAAATGCTAACAGCTGTCTTTAATAGCCCGGTCATTGCTTCTGCTTCTCTGTTTAGCCCTAGCGCCGTTAAAGTAACATCAGACAATACAGAAATAAGCATCGAGTTCCCTGAAAGCTTCATGGAAAAAATGGGCGAAGAAGATATGCCCATTCAATTTAACCTTGGTTGGGACAGCCTCGCTGGCACTTATGACATGAACAACATCAGATCTGGTGAAACAGAAATCAAAAACTTAAAACTTGTTGCGGGCGCAGAGGCTATGCCGATGACCATAACTGTTGCCAACCTACTTTCTCGCCAAGACATTCAAGAAAATGGCGGCCTGAGTAGTGGTAACGCTTACCTTAAACTGGACGATATGGAAATTCGCCTTGCTGTGGTGAGTGTTCCTATTTCTGTATATGAAGCAGACGTAACTTTCGATCAGTTCCCGACAGTAAAAGAGCTTGAAACCCTTTCTAGAAAATTTCAAACAAGACCCAAGGAAGAGCTTACAGAAGAAGAGTTTGAAGAGATTATGGGCGCCCTTAGAAAAGCAGTTGATAGCATGATTTCTAACGCATCTAGCTTTAACATCAACACCATGCGCGTTGAATCTGAATCCTTACAATTTAACCTAGAGGGCGGCGTTAAAGTAACGCCAGATGCACTAGTTGATGGTGAATTTAGTGTAAACATTGCAGGCGTTCAAAAGTTCATCGACATGCTTCCTGAAGATCACCCAAGCAAGCAGATGGCTGGCATGGCTGTTATGATGGGTGACGGGGAAAACATTGAACTTTCCGCAACCTTTAAAGATGGTATGGTTGTCTTTAATGGCGCTCCTGTTCTTCCAATTCCGCCAATTAACACATTGCTAGACCATATCCAATTCCCATCTAAAGAAGAAAAAGGAGAAGCTCAACCAGATGTAATCATGGTTCCTGATATGAACGATGACACAAACATGGACATGCCTCCTCTCGAAACAGTTCCTATGAGCGAAGGCACAATACCAAAAACTGGTGCAGAGCTTGAAGCAACTCTTATAGATTCAACGCCTATGGAAGCCCCTGTAGAAATGACAATCGAAGAGATTGAAAAGGTAGAGGAAGCTGTTATGGAAATTGATGAAGCAGAGGAAGCTGTTATGGAGGCTGAAGATAAACCAACCTACCCAACAACAGAAGCTGAAATGGCTGTGACTGAAGAAGACCTCCAAAAAATGCTTATGGAAATTGATGAAACCCTAAAAGAGTCTAAACATCAATAATATCTCTCTCAAATGCAGGTTGATATTATATTTTTACGTAAACCATAAAAAAGCCCCCAAACGGGGGCTTTTTCTTATCGTTTATTTGCCGTATTTTTCGGCAACAAGATCATTCAAGGCACCAAAGTCAACCTTACCAGAACCCAGCAGAGGAATTTCTTCCACATACATAAAGGCACTAGGCACAGCAATAGGCGCAATACCATCACGCTTTGCAAGCTCGCTCAGTGTCTTCTTGTCAGCATCAGGGTTTTCCGTCACCAGCAAAATTTGCTGACCTTTGCTTTCGTGGTCAATGGCTACACTGGCATGGTTAAAATCAGGCCAGGCTTTCGCAGCCAAGTCATCCACAACTGGAAGGGCAACCATTTCACCTGCAACCTTTGCAAAACGCTTTGCGCGGCCTTTGATCGTTACAAAGCCCTGCGCATCACACTCAACAATATCACCAGTATCATGCTCGCCATTTTCAAGCTCTTCAAGTACACCAGGGTTGGTGTCACGGAAGTAACCCAACATCACATTGGGACCTTTTACAAAAAGGCGTCCCCCGTCTTCAATACCAGGCACTGCTTCCAAACGATATTCAAGACCAGCAACAATCCGACCCACAGAGCCAGGCTTGTTGTACATCGGCGTGTTCACCGCAATGACAGGCGCGCATTCCGTTGCACCGTAGCCTTCATAGATGATGCTCGAGAACTTGTCCGCATAAGTGCGACGCGTTTCTTCCTTCACCTTTTCAGCACCAGCAAAAATCATCCGCATAGCACCAAAATCCGCCGAATGAGCCTGTTTAGCATAGCCTTGCAAGAAGGCGTCTGTACCAAACATAATGGTTGCGTTAATATCATACGCAATCATCGGAATCATTTTATAGTCCAGCGGGTTTGGGTACATGAAGGTTTTAATGCCTTCCATGAGAGGAAGAACCATACCACCAAGAAGCCCAAACGAATGGAATATCGGCATAGCATTGAGAACCGTATCTTGATGGGTGAAGCCAATCATGGTTTTCATCTGCGCCCGGTTGGACAGCAAATTTTCATGGCTCAGCACAACGCCTTTCGGCACACCTTCAGACCCAGAGGTAAACAGCACCACAGCAGGGTCTGTTGACTTGCGAATACGGCTGTCCCAATTTTCATAGGTCAGCGCAGCCGTCAGCTTATCAACACCTGTCACAGTTTCACGAATGTCATCCAGATAAACGATCTTTTTGCCAGATTCCTCCAGCGTTTTGACAATCTCACCCGGAAGCGTGTTCTTCTTTTCAGCCGCAAGTTCAAGGAACGCACGCGAAGTCAGAACAGTTTTGATGCCCGCTGTGTTACAGCAAGACAGAACCGTTGCAGGCCCCATTGTGAAGTTCAGCATTGCAGGAACAGCGCCCATACGGTGCATTGCAAAGAAAGCAACAACACTCCCAGCAGCGTTCGGAAGCATGAGCCCCGTCACTTCGCCTTTGTTAACAATGCCTTTCAGCTTTTTCTCCAGCACACGCGTACCAATGAGCACTGTTTTATAGTCCAGCGTAATGCGCTCTTCGGTGACAGGATCAATATTTTCCAGCACAGGATGATCAAATCCATGAAGCTGCGCACTGCGAAAGAGTTCGCCAAGCAGAGTCTGGCCTTTCCAGCCGAAAGTTTCAAACATCGCACTGCGCATCACATCATACAATTGAATGTCTTCACGTGCAGCGCGTCCTGTTTTCTTTTCCAGCTCAACAGCGTCACAAAAAGACACCCGAACTTTTGGGAAAGCACGGCGCTTAAGCTTACCAGACATACGGTTTGCAAATGAGAACTGCAGCCCGTTCACATGAATCGGAATAATAACGGCGTCCGCATTATTCACAATCATGGTTGAACCATTTTGAACCTTCATAAGGCTCCCCGTAAAGGCAATACGCCCCTCTGGGAAAATACAAATGGTTCGGCCAGCCTTCACATCAGCCACCATACCTTTCAGTGCCATCGCGTTCATCATATCAACTTTATAAATATCGGCAAAAGGTGCACCAAGACGCGTGATAAACTTGAAGTGTGGCATCTCCGCTGTTGCAGCATGCATGGCAAAACTAATTTTGTCAGGCACAGCCGCAATAATGAAGAAGGGGTCAAGGAACGATGGGTGCGTTGGGCACATGAGCCGGCGCGGACCCGCCGCTTCATAATGCTCAATACCTTCACACTCAAACCCAAAGGCAAGCTTCTGGAAAGCCACAATAGGCGGCTTAACCACAGCCCGAATCCAGGCGTGAGGCGCAAATGCAAGAAAGCCATAAACCGTAAACAAAACACCCCAAAGCCAAACAGACCCGTAAGCGTATGTATCTGCAACCATGCCAGCATCTGCCGTATAATTAAATACGGCCATACCACCAAGGAAAATCAACATTAAAGGCTTCACGAAGATCACCGATAATGCGCCAAACAGAATTTTACTAGGCAAGAATGAAATCAAGACCAATGCACCTGCAATAGAGGCATAAGCCGTGCTCCAAACGCCACCTAGCAGCGTATCAATGCCAATGCCTGTCAGCACAAGCACAGCAAGTGTTAAGAGTTTTTTGAACATGAGACATGTTCTCCACAAAATGAAAGAAAAAGAGAGTCAGATTTATAAATCAGAGTGAACATATCGTATACATACACCTATGTCAACGGCTTAACCCATTCACAATATGCATAAAAATACTTGCATTTCATAACAAAGCATCTTATAAGACATCCAGCCCTCTTCTATTTGGCCCCTGTAAAAGTGTTTTAGATGGTCTAAAACCGCCAATAGAGAGACGAATAAAAGGGATAGATATTATGGGTTACAAACTCAAAACTAAAAAATCTGCTGTTCGTCGTTTTTGGAAATCAACGGCAAGCGGTAAAATCCGTCGTGGTATTAAAGGCCATGGTCACTTCCTAAGTAAAAAAGGTCAAGGTGCTCACGCACTTCAAGGTACTGAAATTGTTGATAACAACAACTTTGCTGTTGTTGATAAGCTTCTTCCATACCGTAACGCCAAACGTAAGCGTACTAAAGCTCTCAAACGCGCTATGCGCCGCGAAGCTGCAGCAAACGCTACTGCTAAGTAATTTTTAGGAAAGGATTAAAACATGACACGTGTTAACACTGGTATTGTAAGACGTAAACGTCACAAGAAAATTTTGAAAATGGCTAAAGGCTACCGTGGACGCTCGAAGAGCTGTTTCCGCGTAGCGATTGAGCGCGTTGAGAAAGGTTTGCAGTACGCATACCGTGACCGTCGCGCCAAAAAACGTGACTTCCGTCGCCTTTGGATTGTTCGTATTAACGCTGCATCTCGCCTTAACGGCATGAGCTACAGCCGCTTTATGAACGGCCTTAAGAAAGCAAACATCGAAATGGACCGTAAGGTACTTGCTTGGGTTGCTATGAACGACGAAAAAGCCTTTACAACTCTTGTTGAAAAAGCGAAGTCGGCGCTGTAAGCGTAGCTACACATTTTAAGGCCGGCAGAAATGTCGGCCTTTTTTGTATAAAACACACGGAAATAGGATGCCTTTTCCCCTGTTTTGCAGTAGGATGGACACCTCAAAAAGTGAATTTAAAACAAGGCAAAATAGAGTACCCATGAGCACAGTGAATCTATCAGCACTTAAAGAGCAAAGCCTCGAGAGCATTAACGCTCTTAATACACCAACAGACCTTGAGGGCCTGCGCGTAAAGCTTCTTGGTAAAAACGGTGAAATTACAGGACTTCTTAAAACTCTTGGCAGCCTGCCTCCAGAAGAGCGGAAAAGTTTTGGCGGCGAAGTCAATGCCGTACGCAGCGCCGTAACTGAAGCCCTTGCCGCGCGTAAAGAAAAGCTAGACGCCATTGCCCTTGAGGAAAAATTAATGAGCGAAACTCTAGATATTACCCTGCCAGCCTCTCCGCTTGCGACAGGTAAAATTCACCCCATTTCTTATGTAATGGAAGAACTTGAAACCATTATGGAGCGCATTGGCTTTACAACAGTGCAAGGCCCAGAAATGGAAACAGATTTCTTTAATTTCACAGCGCTAAACATTCCAGAAAACCACCCAGCCCGTCAAGATCATGATACGTTTTACCTCAAAAACAAAGATGAAAACGGCGAGCGCATGGTGTTGCGTACACAAACATCTAACGCACAAATTCACTCTATGATGGCACATGGCGCACCGCTGCGCGTTATGTCTGTTGGCCGTGTGTACCGCTGCGATAGCGATATGACGCACACGCCTCAGTTCCACCAAATGGAAGGCTTGTGCGTAGATAAAAATATTACTTTTGCACATATGAAAGGTGTTTTGCACCGCTTCCTGACTGAGTTTTTTGAACGCGACATTAAAATGCGCCTTCGCCCTGCTTACTTCCCGTTTGTAGAACCGGGCGCTGAAATTGATATTGAATGGACGTACACAGCTGCTGATGGCACACAAAAAACACGCTGGCTTGAGATTCTTGGCTGCGGCATGGTGCACCGTAATGTACTGACAAATGCAGGCGTAGATCCAGAAGAGTACCAAGGTTTTGCCTTTGGCGTGGGTGTTGACCGCCTCACCATGCTCAAATATGGCGTAAACGACCTTCGTACTATGTTTGAAGGTAACATTCCATTTACACACCACTTTGGTATGGACGCAGCAAAAGTTCGCAAATAGAGCAGATACACAAGATTTAGAAGACAAGGATTAAACGATGAAATTCACTTACTCATGGCTTAAAGAACTCCTCGATACAGATGTATCTGTAGAGAAGCTTTGCGAAGACCTTACCCAACTTGGACATGAAGTTGAGGGCGTAGAAGACCACGCAGAAAGCCTTAAAAAGGTTGTTATTGGTCACGTTCTTGAACGCACACAACACCCTGATGCTGATAAGCTTGGCGTGTGCAAAGTAGACGTTGGCGAAGAAACAGCCCGCCAAATTGTGTGCGGTGCGCCAAACGTACGTGCAGGCCTTACAGTGGCTGTGGCACTAGACGGTGCTGTACTGCCTGGGGATTTCAAAATTAAACCTACAAAAATTCGCGGTGTGGAATCTAACGGCATGATCTGCTCAGCCCGAGAGCTTGAACTTGGGGACGATCATGACGGCATTATGGAGCTTAAATGTGACGCAAAGCCTGGATCTGACTTTGCGGGCGCCATGGGCCATGATGATACAACCATTGAAGTGGCAATTACACCTAACCGCGGCGATGCACTTAGCGTGCTTGGCCTTGCCCGTGACCTTGCTGCGCTCGGTACAGGCACGCTCAAAGGCATTCAACTTCCTGATAGATTACCGGAAACGGAAGAGCTTAAAATTTCTCTTGAAACAGAGTACTGTCCTGTTTTTTCAGCCTCTCATATTGAAGGCCTCAAAAACATACCCAGCCCTGACTGGATGCAACAGCGCCTTAAAGCCGCTGGTCAGCGCCCTATTAATGCTGTTGTTGATGTAACAAACTACATCGCCTTTACTTATGGCCAGCCACTACATGCTTATGACATTTCTAAACTCAAAGGCCTCAGCCTGACAGCTCGCATGGCGACTGAAGGCGATACCTTTGAGGCGCTAGACGAAAAAACATACAAGCTAAATAACACTGATATCGGTATCTACAATGGTGATCGTCTTGTGGGTATTGGCGGTATTATGGGTGGAGAAAATACAGCTGTTGATGAAAACACCACCGACATTATTCTAGAAGCGGCAAACTTTGACAAAGACATGATTGCCAGCACAGGCCAGCGCCTGATGATTCTCAGTGAAGCTCGCCATCGCTTTGAGCGCGGTGTTGATGCTCATGGTGCAGGCTTCTACAACGCCCTTGCTGCCAAGTTAGTTACAGATATCTGCGGCGGAAGCATCAAAGGGCAAGCTGTATCTGGCGCAGCCCCTGCTGAAGAGCGCAAAATTACATTTAATACCACACGCATGGAAAGCTTTGGCGGCCTTGCTGTAAACACAGAAGAATGTGAAAGCATTTTAACAAAGCTTGGTTTTGACGTTATACAAATAGAAACAAATATTCTTGAAGTAACGCCGCCGACCTTCCGTACTATGATGGATACAGACGCTGACCTGATTGAGGAAATTTTGCGCGTTAAAGGTTATGATGAAATTCCAACAATACTGCCAGAGCTTCCAAAAGAGAAAACAAAGGCATCAGCGCCAATGCTCTCTTACGAGCGTCATATGCGCCGCAAGCTCGCGTCGCTAGGTTATACAGAAGCCCTGACTTACAGCTTTATTAGCCGCAGTTATGCAGAGGCTTTTACAAGCACGCCAGATACTTTGGTTGAGCTTGAAAACCCAATTGATCAGGTCACAATGTCAACGATGCGTCCTTCTCTTGTGCCTGGCCTTCTTGCTGCGCTTAAAGCAGGCATTAGCCGCGGAGAACAGCATGTAAAGCTTGCTGAGGTTGGTAAAACTTATGACATCAAAACAGGCGAAACATGGGTTGCGACGGGCCTTATGTATGGTGCAGGGCACGATGCCCACTGGCATAACACAAGTACACCAGCAGACATATATGACGTGAAAGCTGATGCACTAGCTTGCCTAGATGCTATGCAAGTCCGCGGTGACCGCATGCAGATCTCTAGAGATGCACACAAGTCTTATCACCCAGGCCGTTCGGGTTCTATGCGCCTTGGTAAAAATGCTTACGCAACATTTGGTGAAATTCATCCAACTACTCTCAAAAGCTTTGGCATTAAAGGGCGCGTTTTCGTATTTGAAATCAACCTTTCCGCATGTGCAAAAACACCAATGAAAGGCGGCGCCTATGCACCGTCTAGCTTCCAAGCATCCAGCCGTGACTTTGCCTTTGTGCTTGATAAAGCTATTGACGCTGAACAGCTTCTGCGTGCCTTTAACGGCGCAGATAAAACACTTGTGAAGTCTGTTAATATCTTTGATGTCTATGAAGGTGATAAACTACCTGAAGGCAAAAAATCTGTTGCGCTTCGCATTACACTTCAAGCGCAAGACAAAACACTCACAGACGACGAAATCAATACGATTTGCGGTAAAGCTGTGAAAACTGTAGAAACAAAATTGGGCGGAGAGCTTCGTACGTAATGACTAATCCATCACTAAAACACATTCGAAACTTTAGTATTATTGCCCATATTGACCATGGGAAATCAACGCTTGCTGATCGTCTCATTCAGGAATGCAATGCCGTGGATGCCCGCGAGATGCAAGACCAGCTTCTTGATACCATGGATATTGAGCGTGAGCGTGGCATTACCATTAAAGCCAACGCTATTCGTCTTTACTACAAAGCTAAAGATGGTGAAACATATCAGCTGAACCTAATTGATACCCCGGGACACGTAGACTTCACATACGAAGTTTCCCGCTCCCTTGCTGCTTGTGAAGGTGCGCTTCTTGTTGTAGATGCCTCTCAAGGGGTAGAAGCGCAAACACTTGCAAACGTCTACCTTGCCCTAGATAACAACTTAGAAATTTTTCCGGTTCTTAATAAAATTGACCTGCCAGCAGCAGAACCTGAGCGCATTAAAACGCAAATCGAAGAAATTGTAGGCCTTGATACATCTGAGGCGGTTGAAGCTTCTGCAAAATCAGGCATTGGTATCACTGAAATTTTGGAACAAATTGTTGAAAAAGTTCCAGCACCAGAAGGAAAGCCTGACGCATCACTTAAAGCGCTGCTTGTTGATGCTTGGTATGATAACTACCTTGGCGTTGTTCTACTGGTCCGCCTTAAAGATGGATCCATCAAAAAAGGCCAAAAGATGCAGTTCATGTCTAATGGGCGTAACTATACAGTTGAGCGCGTAGGCGTACTCACACCTCAGCTTAGCGTTGTTGAGGAGCTTAAAGCTGGTGAGGTTGGCGTAATTACAGCAGCGATCAAATCTGTTGCTGATGTATCTATCGGTGACACAATTACTGACAGTTATAACCCTACAGAAGCACCACTTGACGGTTTTAAAGAAGTGCACCCTCTTGTCTTTTGCGGCTTGTACCCCACTGACGGCGCAGACTATGAAAAATTGAAAGAAGCGTTCGGTAAGCTTCGTATTAATGACACTTCATTTACTTATCAAGGTGAATCTTCTCCTGCGCTTGGGCATGGTTTCCGTTGTGGTTTCCTTGGTCTTTTGCACATGGAAATTATTCAAGAGCGCCTTGAGCGTGAGTTTGACCTTGACCTGGTAACCACTGCACCAAACGTTGTGTACCGCGTCATTAAAAATAATGGCGAAGAGATTGATGTAGAAAACCCTGCAGATCTGCCAGAGCCAAACCACATTCGCCATATTGAAGAGCCTATTATCAAGGCCACAATGCTTATGCCTGAAGAGTTTGTTGGCGGCGTAATTAACCTTTGTATTGAAAAGCGCGGCGTACAAGAAGCAATGACGTATCACGGCTCTCGCGTTATGCTCGTTTATAAACTTCCTCTTAACGAAGTTGTTCTAGATTTCTATGATCGCCTGAAAAGTATTTCTCGCGGTTATGCCTCATTTGATTATGAAGTTGAAAGCTTCCAAGAAAGCCCACTTGTTAAAGTTGCCATTATGGTGAACGGCGAAAACGTAGATGCGCTTTCTATGATTGTACACCGCGATAACGCAGATTTTCGCGGACGCATGCTTCTTGTGAAACTCAAAGAACTTATCCCTCAGCAGATGTTTGAGGTTGCCCTTCAAGCTGCTATTGGCGGTAAAATCATTGCCCGTGAAAACGTGCGTGCTTTACGTAAAAACGTAACAGCTAAATGTTATGGCGGTGATATCTCTCGTAAGAAGAAACTGCTTGAGAAGCAGAAAAAAGGTAAAAAGCGCATGAAAGCCATTGGTAACGTGGAAATTCCGCAAGAGGCTTTCCTGGCTGCACTTAAACTGAACGACTAGCAGCTTGCCATTCTATTTAAGATGCCGTATACACAATGTATATGGCATCTTTTTTTATGTTTAGAAAGGACTTAACTTATGCAAGTCATCTATGTCCCTGAAACCATCATTGGCGATACCCAGCGCCCTATTCCAACAACACCCAACAGCATTTTCCTTGCAGGGCCAACGCCGCGGGACGAAAAAAACGTTGCATCTTGGCGTCCTGAAGCCTTAAAAATTCTTAGAGAGCTGGGCTTTACCGGTACCGTCTTCATTCCTGAGGCACGCGGTGGTGGCTGGGCGAATGACTATGACACTCAGGTTAAATGGGAATGGATGGCACTGGCTGCATCTGCCTGTGTTGTGGTTTGGGTCCCTCGTGAACTTGAGACTATGCCAGCCTTTACTACCAATGTAGAGCATGGCTTCATCTCAGCGCTCCGCCCAGATAGACTTGCCTTTGGTTACCCCGACGGCACGCCCAAAAACCGTTACCTTGAAAGCATGGTTACAGATATGGAAGAGTTTCATTCCATTTTTGGCACATGGAATAAAGCCGCTCTGAACGGCCTGCGTTCAAGCGCACTTAGAGATGTTTTAACTCATGCTATGAAAAAGGCATCTCGCTTCCATTCACCTGAGTGCTGCTGATGTATCGACTAATAAAAGGCCGCTTATGCGGCCTTTTTTATTCGCAAGATTAGTAAATTCTCTCAACAGCAGCAAAAAGACTTGAATATACATAAAGAAGTTCTATTTAGGATTAGATTTTATGTTATGAACAGCCGTAGAGTAGCATGCCTACTTAAGGCTAGAAGAACGTAAAATGTGACCTAAATAGGGCTTCTTAAAGCGAGATGCCGAAGAGATAACCAATTCCCGAAGTCAGCGCCATGGCAAGTACGCCCCACACAACAACGCGCGTAATCGCTCTTCCAAATGGCGCGCCGCCTGCTTTAGCGCCAAAGGCACCAAGAATAACAAGAGCAAGTACTGTTGATACGCCAACGCTGTAAAGTGCGTACTCATGAGCAAACAAAATGACGGCCACAAGCGGAAAAGCAGCACCAAAGGCAAACGTAAAAGCAGATGTGACAGCCGCTTGCATAGGCTGCGCTTCTGCGTTCTCTGTAATACCAAGCTCGTCACGCAGGTGCGCATCTAATGGATTATTTTTGCTCAGCTCCTCAGCAGCTTTGAGAGCTGTTTCTTTACTCATGCCCCACCCTTCATAGATAAAGGCAAGCTCACGCATCTCAGCATCAGGATTATGCTCAAGTTCATGAAGTTCACGGGCAATATCCGCATCTTCCAAATCAGATTGAGAACTGACAGAAACATATTCCCCTGCTGCCATAGACATTGCACCTGCCATAAGACCAGCAACGCCCGCCAGCAGTACTTCTGGCTTATCAGCACCAGCAGCAGCAACACCCATAAGTAAACTGGCCACAGAAACAATGCCATCATTTGCCCCCATAACTGCGGCACGCAGCCACCCTGCACGGTGAATAAGGTGATGCGGCTCAACATATGTCATGGCGTAGAAATCCTTTTATATTTTGCGGTACTATACCACGCTCCCATCAAAAGAAGAATCTTCAAAACAAAAAGAGAATTTGCATATTCCTATAACTCTTGGTAAATTTGAATACACATTAAATCTTTCCCCCCGTTTTTCCTGAAGGAATAAATCCTATGAAACCCTGGATGTTTATTTTAAGCGCTGCGGCTCTATTGCTGTTCATCGCGGGTATTCCCATTGGAACCATCATTTTGTTCCTTGGAGTCACTATTTTTACCTGGTTTGGCATAAACAAACTTGGTAAAGCCGAACAAAAAGCCAAGAATGATAGCTTTGATGGTCAAACCATCAAAGAGCATGTCATGAATTGGGAAAAGCGCATTCGGCATTACTTGCCTGAAGGCACCCAAAACCACACACAAACAAATGTGAAAACATATAGTGGTTGCGGCACTGCTATTTATCCCATTTTCAAACAAAAAGGTGACCAAGAAATTATCGGTTACCAAGTTGATTTTTTACTGTTTGATCTTCAACAAAAAACAACACATACCAACCGTTATGGCAGGCTCTCTTTTCTAAATGATGAAATTGAGGATGCCGTAGACGTGGCCTATCATTTTTGGGAAAAAATAGATGAAATGACTGAAAAGCTCGGTGCAGAGCCCAGCAAAAATGAGGCCCGGAAAATTTTTGATAGCATTGGCGAAATATTTGTTGATATGGACAAACAGCTCAATCCTGAAAATTATCAAGAAGGTGCACCTGAGGCAGACTAAATCGAATAAAAAACCTCCCCAAGCGGGAGGTTTTTTTATATGTCATTCTTAATGGTGGGCTGCAGCTGATTCACCTTCATGAATTGGAAGTTTTTGGCCTTCATACTCAATTTCAATACGATCACCAAACTGTTCAACAAATGGCTCATATTTTGTGTGCCAGCTGCCACCAAGGAAAGTAATCATAAAGAAGAAATATCCAACACCCAGCAGAACAATCGCGCCCACAGCTTTCATAGAAAGGCTATAAACCTCTGTGTAATCTGCATGGAGAGCATCTTTATCATAGTGAAGCTCACCTTTTTTAGGCGCTTCTTTTTTTGCTTTTGCTTTTGTTGCCATAATTTTTCTCCGTTTAAACTTATTTAGCTAAGCCAAATGCCTGCTGTTGCAATAAGAACCACCATAACGCCAAGCGCAATAGCTGTAATAAGGCTCATGCACTTACGTTGAGCAATAAAGTCATCAAGCTCTGGGCCTTTGTCTTTTGAGATCTTTGTATTTACTGAAGACATAATTAGTACGCCTCCTGATCTGCTGCAATCACAGGGATTGTTTCAAAGTTATGCTCTGGTGGTGGGCTTGAAACTTGCCACTCAAGTGTATGACCGTCCCATGGATTATCTTCTGCTTTTTTGCCCTTTTTAGCAGTGTGCATAAGGTTCCAAACAATAAGCAGCTGCGCAAGACCAAAACCAATAGCGCCCAATGTTGCAAGCATATTGATGTCTGCGTAAGCAGGGTTATAGTCTGCAATACGGCGCGGCATACCCATCATGCCTAAAAAGTGCATTGGGAAGAATGTTAGGTTCAGCGTAATAAACGTCAGCCAAAAATGCCAGTTACCAATTTTTTCACTCAGATATTTACCTGTCATTTTAGGGTACCAGTAGTACACACCTGCCATAATAGACATAAGAGAACCAGCGACAAACACGTAGTGGATATGTGCCACTACAAAGTAAGTATCATGCATCATGTAATCTACAGGTACACTTGATAGCATCACGCCTGAAAGGCCGCCAATTGTGAACAGGAAGATAAATGCCGTTGCAAATTTCATCGCCACATTAAAGTGAATAGACCCGCCCCACATTGTTGCAATCCAAGAGAAGATTTTAACCCCTGTTGGTACTGCAATTAGCATCGTCATAAACATGAAGATTGATTTAGCCACAACGTCCATACCAACCGTGTACATGTGGTGTGCCCATACAAGCAAACCAAGTACTGCAATTGTTGCCGTTGCCGTTACCATGGCTTTGTAACCGAAGAGAGGCTTTTTAGACATTGTTGCAATCACCTCAGACACAATACCAAAACCTGGGAGGATCATAATGTAAACCGCAGGGTGAGAGTAGAACCAGAAAATATGCTGGAACAGAACAGGGTCACCGCCGCCTGCAGGGTTAAAGAAAGCTGTACCAAAGTTACGGTCAGTCAGCAGCATTGTAATTACGCCAGCAAGAACAGGTGTACCAAGCAGCATAAGCCATGCTGTAATCATCCATGTCCATACAAAAAGAGGCATTTTGAAAAGGCTCATACCCGGTGCGCGCATGTTAAGAATTGTTACAATAAAGTTAATCGCACCAAGGATAGAACTTGCACCCACAAGGTGAACCCCAATAATCCACATATCAATACCAGGACCTGGAGAGTAAAGTGCGTTTGTAAGGGGGGGATAAATCGTCCAACCCGCCGCGTTAGCACCACCTGGTGCAAAAAGGCTAAGCACCATAAGAAGCGCTGCAAATGGAACAATCCAGAACGTCCAATTATTTAGACGCGGAAACGCCATATCAGGCGAACCAATCATAATCGGTACAAAATAGTTACCAAGGCCAACAAAGGCTGGAATAATCGCAAAGAAAATCATAAATGTGGCATGCATCGCTGTCATTTGGTTAAACACGTCGCCAGTTACAAACTGTACGCCGGGTTTCATGAGCTCAAGGCGAATCACTTCCGCCATAAAACCACCAACAAAGAAAAATGTGAGCGCACTCACAAGGTACATAATACCAATATCTTTATGGTTTACCGTTGTCAGGTAATACATGAGTCCTTTTTTTGCAGGAGTCGTAGATGCCATTGTCATATTCTCTTTCTTATTTATGCCCGTTATTTATAGCACTAATTTTCAGGTTGTTCAAACAGCGTGTAGCCAAAAACAAGGGTATGAACTTCTTTGGGTAAATCTGCTGTAATGAAAAACTGTAAGGGTAAGTTTATATCTTCCCCTGCTGGGTAATATTGTTCCTCAAAGCAAAAGCATTGCTGGAGGTCAATATAAGCGCTCA
>CAXHDG010000023.1:0-22755 GCA_964015495.1 uncultured Magnetococcales bacterium | reverse complement strand
AGCTTCGGCGGCGACAGAGACGGCAACCGCAGCTACGGTAACAGAGATGACAACCGTGGTAACTCTTACGGCGACAAAAAGCGTAGCTTTGGCGGCGATAGAGATGGTAACCGTGGTTCTTACGGCGATAAGAAGCGCAGCTTCGGCGGCGACAGAGATGGTAACCGTGGTTCTTACGGCGACAAAAAACGCAGCTTTGGCGGCGACAGAGACGGTAACCGTGGTTCTTACGGCGATAAAAAGCGCAGCTTTGGCGGCGACAGAGACGGTAACCGCAGCTTTGGTAACAGAGATGACAACCGCGGTAACTCGTACGGCGACAAGAAGCGTAGCTTCGGCGGCGACAGAGACGGCAACCGTGGTTCTTACAGCGAAAAGCGTAGCTTTGGCGAAAGAGATAACAACGGTAACCGTACATCTCAAGCGCCTGCTCGTATGCACGAAAAGCAGCAGAAACGTATGGATGGCGTAACAATGGATCGCAAGAAGAGCCCTTTCAAAAAAGGCGATAGCGTTTCAACTTACGGCAACCGTGGCGCTGGCAAAGGCCGCCCACAATCTGACCGCTCTGGTGCTGGCGATAAGCCATTTAGAGGTAAAGCTGGCTTTAAAGGCGGCAAACCTTCTGGTAACGGCTCATCTACGCCTGCTAGCTAAGCAACATATATATAAAAGCCCTGCATGAGCAGGGCTTTTTTTGTGGGTTGTTTAACCCTGCTCTTAGTCTTTATTGCATGAAATATAAAAACAAATCCCCCGCAGGTATTGTCTTGGCAAAAAAATATTTTAGCCTTTCACTCTTTCAGGCCTACACCTTGTAATCTTTTCACTCCTCCCCCATATATCATCCACAACTTAACTTTCTCACCGTTTCTTACACTGGAGGCCAATATGGCTCGATTCAAACTCATCTCAAACAACCGCGCTCTGGAAGACTTGCTTGCAGAAGCAACACAAGCGGCGCAAAGCTCCCATAACATTGCAGAGTTCACCTACTTTGGTGTGACTGTCCTGATGGATGCAGCCGCCAATACAAACACTGTCAAAAGCTATGTGCTTGCTGCCCTGCGTGATATGGTCATGCCAGTCATCACGCCCGGAGAAAAACCGCCACTGTCTAACAGCATGTCGGAAGTTTTGGCCGCAGATATGCTGGAAGATGAAACCCAGCGGCGTCTGCGTCTTCATATCCAACAGCGCAAGCTTGATCGCGAAATGGATGCACATTTGACAAAGTACGATACCGTGCTTTGTCGCAACCATCCGCATGTTCCTTTCATGCTGGCCGATTGGGTTGCAGGTGCACTTGCACTCATGGCAAGCCCGCTGATGTCTCAGCAGGTGCGTCTCAGCTTTTTCCATGTGATGGAAAAATACGGACATGAAGCACGCGACTACGGCCGTATGAATTTGCGTCCTGCTGGCGTGGACCCCCATGTGAAAGCGAGGCTTGAAGCTTGCAACCAAATCAAAGGGGCAATGACAGCCATCGCTTACAACATTGTGCCCCATGACGGGCGCGCGTTCCAAACTATTGTAGATAGCTACCGCGATGCGCAAGACGCGCTGGAGCTGCAAGCTGCCTAAAGCCTAAAAAGAGCAGCCCTAAAGGACTGCTCTTTCCCTCCCCTTCAAACCTGATGGAACTCAAACCCCATGAAACAAAAAATAAACATCAACCGCTACACCCCGCTGGTCTTTTTCATGGACTATTGGATGGCTATTACAGCCCTGTGCATTTGCGCCGGACTCTTCCTGTCCTTTGGCATGTTTGCCCTTGTACTTGTTGCTTTTGCCAGCTTTTTCATTTTGGGTTTATGCAACCTGAACCGTGCATATAGCAAAGGGTATGGTGAGTTTATATTGCTTACTATGCTGATATTATTCCTTGCAAGCATCCTCTCAATGATGGCTTATGCCACTGAAGAGTATACAATACTTATCGCTATTTCTATTATTGGCATTGCCATACATTCATGGCTCCGCCTAGAGATGAGTCCTCATTTGATGCACAAAGCGCGTGCAATAATTAAGCGTACAAAAAACAATATTGCTTCCGTGCTTTGTGCGGTAGTCAACAAAATCATTTTGACAGCAGAAAGAGCTGTGACCGCCGCCTTGCACTACACTGTGACGAGTGTTATGTATCTTCCCAACAAGCTACGGGGGCTGGCAGTCAATATTCGCCAAAAAGAGCATAACCTCCGCCAAGGTGATTAACCGAACAACAAAAAGCCGCCCTTTGGGGCGGTTTTTTTTTGCGTTAAGAGGCTTAATCTTTATAAGAAAGCCAGTTCCATACGCTCTTTTCTAAATATGGATAAGAGTTATAGAAAAGCTCTGTACCAGGCTCAACGCCTACACTTCTAAAGTCCATAAGGAACGGGTTCACAACAACGCTGCCATCACTGCCAAGAGAAAGTTTAGCAAGGCTTGCATCAGTAGGTGCAATATGACTGACGCGAGAACGTCCTGCACTTCTCAAAATTTCAAGACCTGGAATATCTGAAATGGTTCTTGTAAAGCCGCCGCTTAGCGCGCGCCCTGCACTGTTAATCTGAGTTGTTTCATACCCGGTAGATGTGGCTTGAATAATCGTTTCATACGGTAATATAAATCCATTAAAGTAATGCGGCCCTGCACCAAACTTTGTAAATGTGATTTCTTTAAGTGCATCAATACCAGTTACATTATTCACTTCACCAGTTTGGTCGCTGTTTTCAGCTTTAAGTGAATATCCACCTGCAAATAGCTGACCTGTAACAGAGCCAGTCACATCAAACATAACATCCGCTGCACTTAAAATATCACCCTCAATGTTTACGCCCAGAATATCTACATTGCCAGTGCTATTAAAGTTAGAGCCTAAGCTTGTGGTGACACGGCCTGCTTGTTGGTTAAGCGCTGCAAGGCTTACGTCTGCGCCAAATGTTAGGTTTCCAGTATCTGTAATTGTTAGCGTATCTAAAGCAGAACTATTCCCGATGTTACCGCTAAAGTTAATATCGCCAGCGGCACTTTCCACTGTTAAGTTTTGTGTTCCATTTACGTTGTCACTGAAAGTCACGCCATTTGCGCCAACCACTGTACTTGCGCCAGCAAGGGTGAGTGCATTATTAAATGTAACGGTATCTAGAGAATCCACGCGTGCACCAAGGTTTGTATTGGCTCCAAAGCTTAAAGCGTCCACTGTGTAAACATCATTTGTAAGCTGAGTATTGGCGCCATTAAGCGTAAGGCTTGTAAGCCTTGTACCGCCGCCAATAAGTGCGCCTTGGTTAATTTGACCGCCCGTTGTAACCGTAAGGTTTTGTGCGCCATTAAGCGAACCACCAAGGGTTACTGTGCCCCCGCCTGTGCTTTGGAACAAAGCATCAGCCGCAAGTGTACCAGCACCTGAAAGGTTTAATAAACCGCCTGCATTTAAATCATCGTTATAAGTGGTATTTGCACTGACTGTAAGGCCGCCAGTTGTTGTGACTTCTTGCAGGTTTGCATTTGCTGTGCCAACGCTGAGAGATGTCAGTGCTGTTCCGCCACCAAAGTCAGCTGCGGTATTTAAGTTTCCAGAGGTAGAGTTTATTGTAAAGGCCTCTCCGCCATCAACTGTGCTGGCAAGCGTTACATCGCCGCTGTTTGTTGTAATAACTGTATCAGCGCCTAAAGTGAGGGCATTATTTATCTGTATTGCGCCCGCGCCTGTTGCCGTAAGATTTCCGTTTGTTGTTTGCGGCCCATTATAGGTTTGGTTACCTGTTGTGGTTACACCTGCCGTTTGAATGGTTGCACCTGTTGCCGTTAAACTTGTTAGAGCCGTAGAGCCACCAGCATCACCGCTAAGGTTAATGCTACCTGCGCCTGCATTAAGTACAAAGTCTTCTCCGCCATTTACCGTACCAGATTGCGTAATATTAGCGCCGCCTGTTTGGATTGTGCTGGTACCCGCACCACCTAAAGTAAGGTTTACTGCGTTATTAAAGGCGACGCCATTGGTATCAATTATTGCGTTATTCAAAGCTGCGCTTGCAAAATTATTAAGGCTAAGGCCTGCTGCCCCACTAGAAATTGTGCCAGAAAGAGCAAGGGTATCGTCGTTATCTGTACCGCCAGTTAAGGTAATACCATCTGCCGTAAGATCAGATGCTGTCAGAGCTACAGCAGCGCTGTCGTTATTGCTATCTGCTGTAAGAGCAATATTACCTGCACCCGCGTTAATTACATCTGCCGTAAGGGCCGCTGTTGCGCTTAAAGTTACATCGCCGCCGTTAGTTGTAATATCGTTCACATCAATCACTGCGCCCGTCATGTTAATATCACCGCCTTGGGTCACAATTGCGTCTGATGCATCCATACTAATGGTACCAACGCCGTCTGAATCGTTATCTGCAATAAGGGTAAAGCTACCTGTGCCGTCCATTGCAAGGTCAAGGCTATCATCCGCAATATCATCAATAGTGATATTGTCTTCAGCTTGGAGCGTAATGTTTGCGCCTGCAAGTTGGTTTTCTAACACTTCTAGAGAAATTGTATAGTCTTCACCTGGTGCATCTAATGTCGCGCCCCACTGGAGAGCTAAATATTGAGAAACTTCCTGCATTTCAGCATCTGTTGCAGCTGTATTGTACTGGAGTACTTCACCCATTTGACCAAGGAAGTTACAGCATCCCGCAAGAGATCCTCCAGCATCTCTTGTATCTCCATTACGTCCAAGGTCAATACCACCACTATGAGAGTTCTGTCCATTAGCATTGGTGAAGCTTTGATACTTATCACCGTTTACCCACATATCAATATTAGTACTATCTAGGTTAAGGCCTGCCACATATGTTGTATTTGGCTGTATTGCTGTTGAAGCGTAGTTATTCCACGAACCTCCACTATTACGCCAACCAGCAACAACAAGTTGCCCTCCATCAATATACACACTATAACCATTACCTGAGCCACCCTGCTCATATAAATACTGTTGGCTAGCTACATCTGCGCCAGTCCTAAAGGTAACTAAAATAACGCGATCTGCACTACCTGAAGTGTTAATAGAGGCATTATTCACCATATCATAACCATCTGCACCATCAAAATCGAGCACATCGCGGCCATTTAAACCTGCTGCAAGCAACTCCGCTTGCAATGCTGCCGAGCCTTGCGTGGCATTATTAGAGCCGCCAACACCTGTAATTAAATCATTAACTTGCGTCACATTGCTTCCTGTCGTGTTCACACCACCAACAGCGCTTGGGTCAAACCAAAACACTCCGCCAGCAAGATCTGTTGGTGTAAATGGATCTGATGAAATTGTAATATTTTCAGGGTCAAGAAGGAGCGATCCAATATCGCCGTTTTTTGCAGTTACATCTACAGACCCTCGGTAAGCAAGCTGACCTTTACCACTGGTTTCAACAAAACCACCATCGCCGCCATCTGCGCCGCCGGTAGCCGTAATTTGGCCTTCAAAATGCGCTGTTTCATCTGCCCATAAAATAACCTTACCGCCATCACCCATACGTACTGCGCTGGCATCAATCTCTGCGCCTGCTGCCATATATGTTGTAGTTGCAGTTTTAAGGATGCCTTTCCCTTGGTAATCTCCCCCTACATGAACCTGACCGCCGCCAAGTTCTCCAGAAACATCAATATCTGTGTTTTCCAGTAGAGAGACAAGGTCACCAAGCACATCTACACGGCCACCTGTTTGCTGAGCTTCATTTTTAGCAGTTACAGAACCATTGAGGCGAACAATTGAATTCTCTCCGCCTTCAATAACAACATGATCTGCTTTAATAACGCCATTTACACGCACAACGCCTTTAAGAAGCGCGTCAACATCCGCTGCTGTTAGTTCTACATAGCCGCCCTGAATCACACCATTATTGACAAGATTCGCCACATCACTTGAGGGTTCAAACTGAATAAGGCCATCGCCATAAAGGTCAATTGTTCCTTTAGAGCCTGCACCAAGGCCCACCTTCCCAAAGCGTGCAATAATGGTTCCGTTGTTTACCACTTGCGGGGCAACAAGCAAGGCAAAACCGCCATCTTTAATAGAAATATCACCATTATTGACAATTGCGGAGCCATCAGGTGCCTGCTGCAAATTCAAAAAGTTATCAAGGAAATCTTCATCTGACACATGAGATGTAGTCACTAAAAGTCCTGCGGCATCAATTTTAGAGCCTGCACCAAAAATAACCCCATTAGGGTTTACTAGGTAAAGCTGCCCGTTACTACTCAGTGCACCTTGAATATCAGATACATTATGACCAACAACACGGTTGAGAGTTTTAGCCTGAGCTGATGGCAGTTGAAACTGAACACTTTCACCTGCACCAATAGAGAAATCTTGCCAGTTAATGATTCCTTTATGGCTATCTTGCTGAATGAGCGTGCTTGCAGAATTGGGTTGTGAAATTGTGATATTACCACTTTGAACAGAGCCGCCAGCAGGGCCAGCATAAGAAAGTACCGGTAAAAATGTAAGCACAGCTGAAAGCAAGGCGCATCCATAACAAACCATCACATTATGACTTTCTCTTAATATTTTCAGCATACTAGCTTTTCACTTTCCTTAAACTCTTATAGCAGGGTTTATTAACTTCTCACCCTTTTAGTTTTTTATAACTGGCCTTTAAGCCTCATAAGCACAATCGGCGCTTTTCCATCACTTGTATCATTTGAACGAGATCTTGTTAGCGGTTTAGCCACTTCAACCTTTCCGCTAATTTTATCAGAGAAGTTCATTGCTGCACCTAGGCCAGCGCTAGAAGCAAAGCTTCTATCATTACCTGTTCCGCCATTTTCTTGCCACACCATACCTGCATCATAAAATCCGTAAAAACTAATATCCTTTAAACATTTACGGCACATAGGCACGTCATAAGATAGCTGTAAAGTTCCACCAACACCATGGTCACCTGTAAGCTCTGCTGGGTCAAATCCGCGCCCCTGCGAAGCGCCGCCAAAGCTGAACTCTTCACTAGAAAGAAGCGGATTAAACGCATACTGTCCACGCACAGTCGCAAGCAAGTTGGTAAATTTACCAAGACGCTGCAAACGAGAAAGCTGTGCTGCTACTTTGGTATAATCTTGCTGACCATCTGCGCGTGAAAGCGTTGATTTATCATCTCCGCCAAGGATATCTAGCCCTTTACTCACTTCAAAATCTACAAGGTTGATACCCTTATACTGATCCGCAAAGTCATAGCTTGCTCCGACACGTACACTTCTTGTTGTATCTTTACTAAAACGGCTACTTAGCGTTTTTACTTCACTTGACCTTGCATCTGCAGTTGCACGGACTTTTAAGTTTTGGCTACGGCTACGAACTATTGGATGCTCCACTGTTACGCCAATCACATCTGATGCGCTTTCAAATTCAAGGTCAGCCAATGTGCTACCCGGCTCTGACCTTGCAATACTATAGGTCCCTTCCACTGTGGTCCCTTTTTGGCCCACTTGACGCTTATGCTTAATTTCGCCGAATTTCATTTCTTTCATATCTGCAGAAGTACTAAACCCAAGAGAAGTTTCACTGCGAGCTTTATCGTCATGCGCAATGCTCAGCGCCCCTGTCACTTGAACCGGCCCCACATATTTTGTACCAAAGTTATCGACCGAAAGGCTGGCAGAAATAGGTTTGCTTTCAATGTAAATATTCAAATCAGATAAGGATACGAGCACATCTGTCATATGTTCTGTATCGCTTTTCAGGCGGTTACGGTCTGAGGCTTCTACAGCTTTGCGCACCAAAATTTTACGCTGGCTTTCTGGTATGCCCATTCCTTGCAGCACCATTGCAAGCTCTGTCGATTGTGATGTTTTATGGTTCTCAGCTTTTACTGCCCCTACAACATCAATATAGTTGGCAATTTGGGTATCATTTAACCCCATAGATTTAAGCGTTTGGGTAAGTTTATAGCTTTTTGACGACGTTTTTTCGCTGCTATCAAAGCGCGTAGAGACGTCCTTAGCTGGGCTAAGCACAGCCTTAACATAAAGGCCTGGCAAATCATTCATAAGCAAAGTTGACCGCTCAAGTTTTTTAATATTAAGCGGCACGGAATTTTTAATTTCTTCTGCGTATTTATGAACAAGCCGTCCCTCTTCAGGCAAACTACCCATAAAATGTATATCTTGAATGCTCCCCTCAATAGCTTGAAGCACTAAGTGACCACCAGTAACCTCTTGGGCAGGAACAACAACACGTGAAAGAATATAACCATCAGATTGATAAAGCCTTGTAAGCGTTTCAGCAAGGGCTTTTACCTTTGTTAAAGTCAGCCAGCTGCCTTCATGGGGTTTAATAAACGCTGAAAAATCTGCGTCCTTATACACAGTACTGCCTTTTACAAGGATAGATTTCACCTCAAACTCAGGTTCAGAGGGTACGGCTTTTTGGATTTTAGCAATTCCAAGTTCAACACCTAAGTCTTCTTCCTCTACTTGCGGTTCTGGCGCATCTGGTGCAGGTTTATCAGGTAAAGTGCTAGATTTTAATTCTGCGTCAGGCGTTTTAAGAGGCTTAAGGCCTTTTATTACACTTTCAGAGCGGGCACTATCAGGAAAAGATTGAGCGTAAGCAGCATCATAATTCAAGAAAACCGCTGTTAAAACAGCGCTTAATATGATTATTCTTTTTATTTTCATATCCATCATAGCCCTGTACATACAAGCTTTGTGCCAACTTAAGGTGTCCGTTGTTATTTTTGTAAACACCCATAAGATATTAAGAACAACGAGGGAGAAGTTTATGCCGAGCAAGTTTTTTGCGCAAGCATCACTGTGTATTATGTTAAGCCTATCTATTGCAGGCTGTAGGGGCGTTTTGCCACAACAAAGTACACATACAGATAGCATTTGGGAAAGTTATGAAGCTGCAAAGTCGGCTTATGACCTGATTGAAACTGGAAAAACAAAGAAGAAAGACCTACTAGAAGTGGGTGTAGACCTTGATAAGCTCCCTAATGTAGAGATTTTAAACTACGTAGATGTCATTAACCGAATGAGCCCTCTATTCCAAAACAAACTGCCTGATGGCGTACAAAAATGTATGAAAGCAGAGCTAGAATGTGTGGGCTATGTTGTGGATGTCAGCGATATTCAAAGAGATCGCTACGGTAATGTGGTTGTTGATTTTCTATCCTTTAGACGAAACACGGAGGTCAGTGGCTGGAAAGTTTCCAGTACGCTACTTTTTGTAGACGATGTTGTTGTTTACAAAAGCTGGAGCGGCACACCATCCATTAAAGCTTATGAGAAGAAAGTGATTCCGCTTGGACCGATGCAAAACATTGGAGAGCTGCTTGGCCCATAAAAAATAACAGAGATTTATCCGATAAACCCGCTGAACTCCTGGAAAGGACCAAGTGGGTTTAGGCGTTTACGGTACTCTTCAACTTCTGGCGTTCCATCCCAACTTTTATACACAACAATATCACCAACCAATACAAACATGGCTTCCATTTTCCACCCTGTTGTGCGGGTTTTACGTTGGAATGTTGTAAGATCTGTTACAACGTTACCGTAACGCTTTTTACTAATATCGCTCACTTTAACCACATAAGCTTTACAGTGATCCTGCGCCTTAAAGCACTGCTGAAGGCCAAAAGGTAAATTTCCGTTTAACAGTGGGCTGATACGATTTGCCACTTGAAGATAGTTTAAAACTTGAATGTTTGGCGCGCTTCTTGGGCCAAAGCCATACATATTCAAATCATCGCGGCTTGTATAGCCAAGCACAACCTGGTCAAAAGTGCCCCTCGCATGGTTATAATTACCAAAGCTGTTACGGCTCATAATTGTTTCTTGAGGAAGTAGAAAGCAGCCCGAAAGAAGAGCTGCCGCTCCTAGAGTTAAACTAAGCTGTCTCAGGTGTTTTATCATTAGGCTTATTGTAAGCGACTAAAGCCAGTTCTGCAAACATCTCTGGCCATAGACGTGCCATAAATGACTCAAAACCTTTAGGTCCTATACGGGTCCCCTCAAAGTATGGTGCTTTAACTGTGTTCTCAAAGCCACAATATTGAGTCAGTAGTTTATCTAATGAGCGATATGTAAAGTAATGAATGTGCCCTTCATCATGTAGGCTTACAGGTTTGCCATCGTATGTGGTAAGGCCTTCATCGCGGCTTGCCGTTGCCGGGAAGTACCCTCCCATAAGGCGAATACGCTTTACCCAACGGGCAACATTGGGCGTAAGTATGTACATAAAGCCATCTTCAGTTAAATGCTCTCTCAGGCGTTTCATGGCGCTAATCGGGTCAATTAAATGTTCAATAAGCGCAACAACAAGGATGCAGTCAAATTTTTCACCATTTTTAAAAGGCCAATTGTCCCCTTCTACATCCAGAACAGCCGTTGTAAAGCGATCATCGCCAATGGCTTGCTTTGCAGCTTCAATACGCGGTGCAGAGAGATCAGAGAGCGTGTAGCTTTCAAATTCAAGCCCTGTTTTAAGAAGGCTTGAAGCCACAATGCCGCTACCAGCACCAACTTCAAGAATTTTACCACCCTTAAAATGCGCATGAATCGCATCAATTGTGGCTTCAAATCTGTTATGAGGGCTTGGAACAAGGCCGAAAGTCGGGATTATATAATCCTGACTGGCTTCTTGTTCATATTTCTTTTCGTAAAAATCAACGAGCTTAGGCGTTGCCATAATATTGCCCTTCCCTCGTTTTTAAAATTATTCTACTGGATTAACAGGTGCGACTTCAGCGCCTTCAAGCATATCACCAATCACATCTGTTACTTCTGCTGGTACAGATGGTGTCATCGCTGCTTTTTCTTCTACTGCTTTTTCAGCCTGCATTGCATCAATCACACTGCTTTCTCCGCCGCGTCCGCTGCTTTGCGTTGCAAGCACAAGGCAAACACCCATAAAAGCAACACCAAGCCATGTTGTAACGCGTGTCATCACATCGCCAACAGACTGGCCACTCATCACTGCGCCGCCGCCTTCTCCACCAAGAGAGCCCATACCACCATCGCTACGCTGCAATAAAATAACAATCACTAGAAAAGCTGCAATAATAACTTGTGCAAGCATTAGAATATCGTAAAGCATGGGTTCATCCTTAATCTTTATTAAAGCCGTAGTTTGGCTTGGTTTTTATATCTTTTAAAAAATCTATGGTTTGTTTTTTAACGCATTTTATCAGCGATGCCAAGAAAACTTTCTGCTTTTAATGCTGCCCCGCCCACAAGAAAGCCATTTAAGTGAGGCACTTTCATAAGTTCTTCAGTGTTTTCAGGCTTTACAGAGCCGCCATATAAAATGCGCACACCAGAGCCAATGTCGCCATATTTACTGATAAGGTAATGACGAATAGAGAGCAAAACAGGGGCAATATCATCAGGCGTGGCAGCCTTACCGCTACCAATGGCCCACACAGGTTCATACGCAATAACAAGCTGATCTGCACGGCGAATAAATACTCCTCTTAGGCTATCCGCAAGTTCACGTAAAATAAAACTTTCGGTATCGCCAGCCTCTTGTACATCAAGTGGCTCGCCTACGCATACAATAGGTGTAACTCCAAAAGCAAGAGAGGCGCACGCCTTTTTGCTCACATCAACACTACTCTCGCCGTTCATTTCGCGTCGTTCGCTGTGGCCAACCATGGCATAAGACACTTTGAAATCTTTGAGCAGAGAGAGAGAGGTTTCTCCTGTATAAGCCCCACTCTCTTCATGGTGAATATTTTGAACGCCAAGAGCAAGACCTGTACCCATAGCCTTAGAAATTTCGTCTGAAACTGTACTGACCCCAACAAATGGCGGAGCCACCATCATATCAACGGTATCAAAATCCAACGTGCTTTGGGCAATTTCTCTGGTTAATTGTCTCCAGAAACCAACATTTCCGTTCATTTTCCAATTCCCAGCGAGAAGAGGTTTAATAAAATCTTGCACGTTTTTATACCTTTTTAACTGTTTGCCATTGAATTTTTTCTTAAGTGTTGGCATCATGCCACGGCTTAAAACAAGAAGCTACTGAAACAAGACAAAAAATTTAGGGTACATTTCATGCTAGAATCCATTCGCAAGAGTTCAAATTCAACCTTCTTTAAGGCGTTCCTTAGTATTTTGGCACTCAGCTTTGTTGCTTGGGGTGCAAGCGACTTCTTTACAGGACGTAACAACGCAACGGCTATTGAAGTCAACGGCGAAGGTATTTCTATCTATGATGTAGACAAAGCATTTAGAGACCGCGTGCAAGCCCTTTCTAAGCAGTACGGCAGAAACATTGAGCCTGAGCTTATCTCTGCTGCTGGCATTGACATGCAAGTTCTTGAAAACATAATTACAGATAACCTTATTTTTAATGCCGCAAATGATCTTGGCCTGCGTATTTCAAACAAGCATGTTCAAACAAACATTGTTAACTCTGGTGCCTTTAATGACGATAGTGGTAGCTTTAGCCCAACAGTTTATAAAAACCTTGTGCGCGCTCAAGGCTACACAACAGAAGCATTTGAGAACCAAATGCGTAGAGATCTTACAAAATCAATCATGGGTGGCGCTTTTATTAGCTTGCCTGTCGCTGAACAAACTGCGGCGCAGCTTGCTAAAACAGCCCTTGAAAACCTTGACCTTGAAGTATTTTACGTGAACCGTGCTGACATTAAAAATGTGACAGTTCCGACAGAAACAGAGCAACGCGCCTACTATGAGCGTTACACAGCAGCCTTTATTGTACCTGAAACACGTAGCGCTAATATTCTTTCTGTTTCATACGACATGCTTACTGAAGACATGGCAGTCTCTGAAGATAGCATTAAAGCCTACTACGAAACAAATGGTAGCGAGTTTTCTACAGAAGAAACACGTAAAGCACGTCACATTCTTGTAAGTGATATGGTAGAAGCGGAACGTCTATACCAAGAACTTAAAAATGGCGCTGATTTTGCTACCCTTGCAAGCGAGCACAGCAATGACCCAATCAGTAAGCCAAAAGGCGGAGACCTTGGTTTCTTTGCAAAAGATGACATGGTGAGCGAATTTGCAGATAGCGCCTTTACGCTAGAAGTTGGTACAGTTTCTACTCCTGTAGAAAGCCCGTTCGGTTATCATATTATTGAAGTCACTGAAGTGAAAGAGTCAAGCATCCCTGCTCTTCAAGATATACGAGAAGAAATCCAAACTGTTCTGGCTGAAGACATGGCTGCTGAAAAATTTGACCGTATCCTGGGCGAAATTGATAGCATGATTCTTGAAGGCCAAACAGTTGCAAGCATTGCATCTGCGCTTGAGCTTCCTATTGAAACAGTGACAGATATAACTGAAAAAGATACAACGCTTGCAAATGATGTGCGTACTGAAATCTTTGAACTTAGCAACGGTGATGTATCGGACCCTATTACAAACGAAACACTTATTAGCGTTGTACATGTAACAGGTGTAACGCCAAGCCGCACAAAGACATTTGCTGAGTCTCAAATTGACATCATCAAAACCCTGCAAGAAGAAGGCCGTACAGAAAAGCTGCTTCTTACCACAAACACAGCACTTAAAGACCTTAAAGCAGGTAAGTCTTTCTCTCAGGTAGAGCGCGAGCTTAAGCTCACAAAACCACTTGATAGTGTGTACAGTGTCACACGCAGTCAGAAAAACGCACCTAAATGGATTGGTGCCGCAGCCCTTAACAACTTGTTTGTTTTAGATACGAATGAGTTCTACCAAGCGCCAATTGCAACACCAAATGGCTATGCGCTTGTACGTATTGCGAAGAAAAACACACCCAACCCAACAAGCTCTCAGGTAGAAGCTATGCAGAAACAATTATCTGCAAGCTTGCGTCAAGACCTTGAATTCCAGTATATTGTTAAAAAGCGTGCAGAAGCACAGGTTAAAGCAAACGGCCCTCTTCTGCGTCAAGTGTTTGGATCAAACTTCAATCCAAACGCGCTATAACGCTGAAAAATATAATATAATAATAAGGAGCCACTTAAGCTTATGAAAAAAACTCTCACTCTTTTGACCGTTTTAGCTGTGGCTCCTTTTGTTTCTTTTGCTGAAAGCTTTACGCTTCAATATCAAAAAAACAATCACTGGGTGGCTCAAGATGACGCAAAGCCACTGCGTGCCCTGCTTGCAGAAGCGCAAAAAGGAAAAGCAGACTACTTTATGGTTTCGCTGCCAAACTCAACAGATCGTAATACATCTATTGAACGTCTTATTGTTCTGCGTGACATTTTAGAAGGCAAACTAAAAACAAACATTGTTTTAGAAGAAGAGCAAAAAGACGCGCCAGACAACAGCCTCGTTGTGAATATCAAAAAGTAATTACATTCGTTTATTCGTTCCGCCCTACTTCCACAAAGCATGGTTAGCTAGGGTGTAAAACTATAAATCCATTCCTTACATTTCATAACTGCATCCATAACACCTTCTACAGCTGTTTCCCTTAATGCACGGCATCAGACACAGCAACCTGAAGGCCCAGCCGCGCAAGATTACGGCTCATTATGAAACGTTTTAGCTATACAGATGTTGCAGATAGCAAAGTTTCATAATGTTCAAGCGCGGTTAAAGAGGCATCTCCATACCCATGAAAAAAGAGCCTCAGGACTGCTCCCTATGCCCCGCCATTGCCGCAACCACATATCAGCCCACCGGTATAGCAATATGCAGAACCTGTATATTCTCATCTCTCATTTAAGATGTGCGCCTCAAAACTATCCTTTATAAAAACGTAAAAAAGCGGCGCTCTTGCGCCGCTTTTTTTATGTTTCTGTTATCGACAGTCGCCTCCCCAGCTACCTTGAACTCTACAGCTAGAGCTTTGCAGCTGCAATCTACCATCATTACATATCCAAGTCGCTGATCCACCCTTGAAGTCACGGTTATTACATCCACCTCGAGGGTCGGTAGCAGTGCCCGTTGTCCCGTGTGGAATTGAGCCAATTGAACCGGTACATGTCTGTCCGCCAACTGTCCATGTTCTAGTTCCACCGTTACAGTTTCTACGTGATTCTGGGTTTCTTGTTCTTGTACAAGTACCTGACTGTTTCACAAACTCGCCATCTACACATCTAAATGTTGCATTACCAACTTTATGGAACTGTCCTGGCGTAGAGTTATTATTATCAAACGAAGCCGTACGGTTTCTATTGTGGTTGGTTGCAGCAAGTCTATCTGTACAAGATAGCGTTCCTGTTCTCCATGTTACATTACCCGCAACACAATTATCTGGCGCAGATGCATTTCTTGTTCTTGTGCAAGATCCGCGCTGCCTTCTAAAGGTTCCATCCACACATGTAAACTCTGCACTACCTGTAATATTGTACTGTCCAGGTGTTACATTTCCTTGGTTATAAGTCAACGCGCGTCCATTACCATGACTTGTAGCAATGGCTCTAGCAGAACACGTTTGCCCATTTGCGCTCCATGTTAGGTTTGTTGCGCTACAATTACTCATAGTAGGTGTTGGCGTTGGTGTTGGCGTTGATGTTTCACACTGAGACGCTATATAAACATTTCTACGGGCACAGTTTTGCCCTGTGCGCGTAACCGTACCGTTATTACATCTGTACGTTGCTGAGCCAATATCTTGTGTACGGTTCGTACAAATATCACCTTGAGCTACATCTCTAACTGTTGCCGTTGTGCCATGCGGAATAGCAGGTTGCAGACCACGACAAGCCCCCCAAGAAACGTTTCTTTGGGTACAATTATTTGTACTTGGTGGTGGCGGTGTTGGATCTGCGTTTTCTAGTGCTGAAATTCTTCTATTATGGCTTGATAAGGAGCTGCGTACACTTGAAACTGCTGATTCCAAAGAAGACACTGTACTTGCGAGCCCTGTAAGGCTCGTCTCAACGGTATCTACTCTTGTGTCAAAACCATCCATTCTTGTATCAGCAGCATCCATTCTACCTTCAACTGCATCCATTTCGGTTTCAATAACAGAGACTCTTGCACGAATGGCCGCTGCAAAGTTATCAATCATATTTCTTACAGATACAAGCTGCCTGGCCATTCCTTCTGAAGATCTACTGATTTGTGTATAGCTTGCCCCGCTGACAAGAAGCGCGCAGCATATAATAAATATAGATAAAACCCTCATAACAATAACCCCATAATTAAATAAACGTGTTTCTTTATGTACTTTCATACAAGTTTTAATACTAAAGCAACTGACAGCACTTAACTCAAACAATTGTAAACATATCAGATTTCTATATTCAGATTGTTTATCTCTCTGTTACAAAAAAGCAAAAATCCCCCCGTTACTGACAGGGAGATTTTTTCGATTTTAAGGGCTTAATTATCAGGCGGCCAATCATCAGCAGAACGGCCTGGCGTCAAAAATCCAAGCGGTATGATAACAGGCTCAGGTGCCTCACCAGCTTCAAAATATTCCGCATACTCCAGCGTCATCACATTAAGGTCTGTGCCTTTTGGCATGTAGAAGCGGTCAAACTCATCATTCCTGATTAAATTTGAACGCTCAAAGCCCATAGCCTTAAGCCTTTCAGCAAAAAGACGATTGGCAGGATGATGCGGTACTTCGAAGAAGAAATCTTCGCCGTCTTTTAGGGGAGCTTGCTCACCAGGGCGCTTTGCTTCTTCTTCCCATTCACCATAATCAGGGACATCACGTTCTGACATATGAGATTTCCTCTATAAAAAGATAAGTAGATATATAGTTATTCACACCGTATACACCTACAGAAATATTACAAGAACTTTCTCATGACATGGGTTTAAAACTTTGTTATGTTGTGCGCTTTCCAAAGAAAGGCACCCCACATGACCACCCCAGTTTGCGGCATTGATTTCGGTACATCTAACTCCACAGCAGGCCTATTTACAGGCGGAACAGCTAAACTTTGCGCATTAGAAGGTAGCGAAAACACCATTCCCAGCGCTATTTTTATTGATGATGACAGCACAAGAAGCTTTGGCCGCGCGGCAGTAAAAGCTTATACCCGCGGGGATGACGGCCGCTTTATGCGCGCGTTAAAAAGTATTTTAGGAACAGACCTTGCCCGCGAGACGACGCGTGTCGGTACCCGTCAAGTGGCCTTTACAGATATTCTCGCAAGCTTTATTGGCGACATTAAAAGCCACGTAGATGCACAGGCCGGCGCTGACCTCACCTCAGCTACAATTGGGCGTCCTGTATTTTTTATTGATGGGGATAAAGAAGCCGATCAAAACGCACAGAATATGCTGGAAGACATTGTCAAAAGCACAGGCTTTAAAAACGTAACCTTTTTGCCTGAGCCTCTCGCTGCGGCTTACACATACGAAGATACACTTAAAAAAGAAGAGCTTGCGCTTATTATTGACCTTGGCGGTGGTACCTCAGACTTTAGCCTTATTCGCCTTTCGCCTGAAAATAAGCACAAAGAAAACCGTGCAGAAGATATTCTATCCAACCACGGTGTTCATATTGGCGGTACTGACTTTGATAAAGTGCTCAGCCTTATGTGCGCAATGCCAGAGCTTGGCCACAAAGGCCTTATGCGTGCACCTTTTGCTGAAAAAGATATTGAAATTGCTCCATGGCTGTTCTTTACACTGGCCACTTGGCCCAAAATTCATACGCTCTACAACCAAAAGACAGTGCGCCTTGTGGAAGATACCCTTAACCACGCGCTAGAACCAGATAAGCTTGAGCGTTACCTTAACGTACTTGAAGACGAAAGCGGCCATACACTCGCCATGAAAGTTGAGGAAACTAAAATTGCGCTTTCAGCTTCTGATGCGCATCAGCTTGATATGAACTTTGTAGAAAAAGGCCTCAATGTGCCTGTATCTAATAGCCAGCACCTTAAACCTAGCCTTATGGATTCTTGCGACGCCCTTAACCGCACTGTTCAGGAAACTTTAGATGATGCTGGCGTAACAGCTGAGCAAGTTTCAAGCATTTTCCTTACGGGCGGCTCAACTAAGCTTCCTATGATTCGTGAGTCCTTGCTTAAGCCCTTCCCGCATGCTCATGTGGTAACGGGTGATGCTTTTGGGAGTGTGGGTGTTGGCCTAACCTTGCACGCAAGCAGATACTTTAAGTAGTTTTTATTTTTATAATAAAAACTCAACAGGCCACCGCCTTAGTTTAAAACCCTCTGCAAAAAAAAACAGCGCTCATGCGCTGTTTTTTGTAAATACAAAGTGTTTGAGATACTTAAGCTGTTAAAAAGCATTAAATATTGCCTAAAGGCACCGTTTAGCTTTTCTTCGGAAATTTTTCCTTCATGAATTCTGCAATAAACGGGTTTGTGCTGTCCGTTGCAATAGGTAGCATTGCAAGGCTCTGAATCGGGTCACGCTTTTCAACGTCTGCTTTAAACTTGCCGTACAGTACTTTTGCAATGTCGTTGTAAAGCTCTACGTGGGCTTTAAGTTCATCACTTACTGTTTTGCTGGTCATGTGCTCTGTCACTTGAATTTCTGCCACTGAGCAGAACATTTCTAGATCTGCATCAAAGCGGTCCAGCAGTTTTTTTGCATCTTCAGGTGTTTCAATAAAGAGATCTGCCATGTTGAGGTAATCATCGCGGCGACGCATAGTCAAAGGTGTAATACGAGACAAGACATTATGCAACCAACCCATACGGTAAGCCTCAGTGAGTTTATTCACTGCATTTTCATCAAGTCCACGTCTATCGATAGCGCCCTTATCCATATGAGCCAAATCCTTCATCCCTCTATGCATTGTTGTTAACTTGTATTATGGGAGTTATCCGCCATTTTTTCAAGTGCCGTTTTTATATGCTTGCCCTTGAAATAGGCACATTTACCTCTTACTTACTTATGGTACAAAGGCAAAGGACAAGTAAAACATGCATAAACCTTTAGAAAACAGAGAGGTAACAGCTCTTGGTTTTCAGGTCGGGGACGAAATTGAGCGCCGCGTAAATGAGGCATGCCTTGACTTTCCTGATAAAAAAGACGTGCTTATGGACTATAGCCTTGCCTATGCAGCTGCTTTTTTAAAAAGCCGTGGCAGGCTTCCTTCTGTTCAGGCTCTGGCCTCTATGGCGCCGTTAGATGCAGAAGCTATTCAACAAGAAATAACAGACCTTCCCGCTAATATAGCATCTAAAACACTCACTCAAGTGCGCAATATACCCATGTCGCGCGCCCCTCACCTTGAAAAAATATTTGGTGAAGATAATGACCGCCTTTACTTTGAGTTTGAGGTAGAAGACTCTCCATTTATGACAAGAACCTCTCGTAAAGTGTCTGATATTCTTGAGGAACGCGGTTATGAAATAAACATAGAACAGCGCACCGCCACAAACGACGGCGGTAAGAACAATATTAAAATTGGTAAACTTTTAAACCGCCTTGGTGAAGAGGATTTACTAAGGGATTGGTCTAAGGCCACTGGAGGCCTTCAAAAAGATGGCATGATTGTACTGAGCCGAAACCCTGATGATATTGCCCGCGCTAGCACCGCGCGCCGCTGGACAAGCTGCGTTGATGAGCGCTCTGAGGATGGTTATGCAGGTAAGCTTGCTTCTCAAGTAGAAGAAGGCAGCATAATTGCTTACCTGACAACCCAAAGCGACCCAGACCTTCATAGCCCTATGTCTCGCATCATAATTAAGCCTTTTATGAACAACCAAAAACAAGTCGCCCTGATTGCAGATAAAGATTACGGCATTAGCGACATGTACTTTTGTAAGGCCATGGACGCTTTTTGCGCTGAACATAATACAGGCCTTACAGGCAACTTTATTAAAGTAAATAACATACAAACAGATGGCATAAGCGCTTTTAACTTAAATGAAGCAGGAACACTTACAGCCACGACAGGTAAAAAAACTAAGCTTATTCCCTCTTATATTCGTCATGGCGCTTGCACAGCAGAGGAATTTTTAGATTACTTCCAAGTGCCTTATACCCTAGATGAAGACGGCACTATAAACGTGTCAGATATTCTTGATTTAAAAGGCCAGCAGCTTATGCAGCTTCCTGATATGCGGCATGTATGTACCCAAGGGTTAGATATATCCGAAACACAGCTTAAAAGCCTAAAGGGCTGCCCAGAAACTATTGGGGGAAGTTTTAATTGCTCCCACACCCCTCTTGAATCGCTTGAGGATGGCCCCCAAGTGGTAAATGGCGCTTACTATGCCTGCAACACTAATATTCGCAACCTTAAAGGCGTGGCTCAGGAGGTTTCAGGGAGTTTTGATTTTGATACAAGTAAACTTGAAAGTTTAGAGGGCGCACCACCAGAAGAAACCATTTACTTTTACCATACACCGCTTGCAGAGCAGTACCCTGATGGTTCTGTAAGGGTTTCTGAGTGGCAGGAAGAGCAAGAACAAGCTATGGAAAGATAAAAGCGCCTCTTAGGCGCTTTTATTAAATTGCTCGCACTTCTTTAATATCATCCGGCAAGTAATGCTGCAGCATGGTCTCTATCCCCTGCTTAAGCGTAACGCTAGAACTAGGACAGCCGCTACATGCTCCATGCATTTCTAGGTAAACAATGCCGTCATCATAACCACGGTAAACAATATCTCCGCCATCTTGCGCAACAGCTGGGCGCACTTGCGTGTCAATCAGCTCTTTAATTTTCTCAATAACTTGTGGGTCAGCGTCACCATCGCCAATATCTTCAAGTTTTGGTGCTTCTTGCGCCCCTTGAAGTACAGGATCACCACTTTCAAAAAATTCTTCTAGTGCTGGGGCTATGCCCTCATTGATTGCAGGCCACAAAAAATCTTCCTGCTTTGTTACTGTAAAGAAATCACTACCAATAAATATGCCCGTTACACCAGACACAGCAAATAAGCGCTTTGCAAGTGGTGAGCGTTCCGCTGTAGTTACTGTAGGAAAATTTGCACTTCCACCTGGTAAAATGAGTTTTCCTAGTTTGTATTTCAAACTATTAGGGTTGGGCGTCCGCTCAGTGCGGATTGTCATTACATCTTCAGTCATAATCTCTTAATGAGTACCTTTTTCGTATTATTTATATCTTTAATATGCAATGAAGTCTGATATTTGGCAAGCATTTAGATGCTCAAAACCCACGCAAACCCGTTGCAGATAAGGCACGTATCTTTATTTTTCATAAAAAAATACCTTGGTCATTTTTACAAAGACTCATAATATCGTGAGGTAGGTAAATTGAATACGGGATATAAATTAGAAAATGCTTGAAAAGCTAATACCAGGCCTGACGGTTGAAGAGGGCCAAATTTTAAAGCCATACTTCAAAGCTAAAACGGCCCCTGTAGGCTCTATTCTTATTGAATATGGCGACACTGGCCGCGATTTATATTTTCTTATTAGTGGTAACTATGAAATTTACCGCAAGGTTCAATATTCAAACAAACTTGCTGCCCTTAAAGTTGCAAGTCTAGAAGCGCCTCTTCTGCTTGGAGAAGGAAACCTACTGCTTCAGCAAGAGCGTAATGCAACAATTCTTGTAAGCCGCCAAGCCAAATACTTCATGCTTGAGTATGATGATTTTCTTAAAATTCGCTCTGAACACCCCCTCATTGCCATTAAGCTTCTTGAATATGCAGGCCATGTAATGACCAAGCGTTTTAATGAACTGCAAGGCATGGTGTTTGAAAAGCTCATTGCAAGCTCTCAAAGCCTTGACTCTGCAAAAGAAAAACTCAAACGCTTTATTTCTTCTGGAGACGTTGTACCTTGTTCGCCAGAACTGGCTAAAAAGCTATTTGGTATTACAGAGTTTGATGCAATTGATAAAAGCGGCCATGTTCACATCATTAAAAAAAATGAAGAAGAAGAAGAGTAGGAATAACAACCTACTTTTAAGACTCTCTACGCCCTATCCATTTCATATTTGCACTGCCTGTTTAAGCGCTTTTGCTACTTATCTTTGTGTCTTAGAATCTAAATATTATACGCCTGAGGTTTTTGCTTAATCAAAGGCCATCATTTCTAAACGCGCCAGTTTTTTTCCATTTCGAGGTACGTAAACGACGCTGACCAAGCAATCATAAGCAGTCCTAGTAACGTTTCTACACCTGTAATCAAACGTGAAGCATCTTGCGGAATAATATCTCCAAAACCAAGGCTTGTGTAAGTAACAATAGAGTAATACACACCGTCCATAAGGGTCATGTGGTGAGGCTCGCTAAAAGCTGTAAGGAAAGTGCCAGATGCGCTCCAGTTTGCAACAATGTAATAGGTAATACCAAACAGCCATACATGTATGCTATGCGCTACAAACATACCCAGCATCATAACCACAACGCGTGTACGCTTGGGTATAAGTTTTAATTTTTTTACTTTATTGCTTAGCAGTAAAAGTATTTCATAATGCACAAGTACACATAAAATAATAAGTATACCTGATGCAATTAACCCCTGAAAAAATCCGCGGTTTATAAGTTCATTTATGAACCCAAAATACTGTGCATCCACGTGCCAAATTCCTCTCCTGCCGTCACATCAATCACTAAAAATGATGGGTTTTCACTACGGCTTAACCGTTTAATCTCTCTCTCTAATGCGCCAATTTTATCAGCCCGCGTTTTGATAATCAAAGGGCGTTCTTCAGCACTGGCCATTTGGCCTTGCCACATGTAAACACTATCTACCTGTGGCAGTACATTCACGCAAGCTGCAAGGCCTTGCCCAATCAAATCCTCTGCCCATGCATGGGGGTTATCAGGCGCACTACATGTTGTGTAAACCAATTTAAGGGTCATTTTATTTTCCTTTTTTTTAGCCGAGCAAAGTATAACACACCCCATAATAATTCCTATAGGTCTGTCTCTTATACACATCTCCGAGCCCACGAGACCGATCGAT
>CAXHDG010000022.1:0-22905 GCA_964015495.1 uncultured Magnetococcales bacterium | reverse complement strand
AGATGTGTATAAGAGACAGAAAAAAAGGAGCGCCGGTGGCGCCCCTCTTTCCTAACAGTTAAAAACTGCTTATTTTTTTGTCGCTTTTTTAGCGGCAGGCTTTTTAGGAGCCGGCTTCTTTGCGGGCGCCTTTTTAGCAGTAGCTTTCTTAGGCGCTGCTTTTTTGGCCGTCGCCTTTTTAGGAGCAGCCTTTTTAGAGGCCGCCTTAGCAACAGCAGCCTTTACAGCTATTGGCTTTGGCTCATCGCCATAACCAGGCTCGCTGTAATCTTGGTCAACTGCAGCTGGGCAGGCAATTACAAGAAGCGTAGCACCCAGAATGGCAGACATAACGGAGCCAACCATAATACCAAGCTTAGCTGACGTAAGGTACTCAGGGTCATTTACAAAACCAAGGGTTCCAATAAAGATGCTCATTGTAAATCCAATGCCTGCAAGGCAACCCACACCAAGAACATGCTTATATGTAATACCCTCTGGAAGCTTAGCAAGACGAAGCTTTTCAGCAGCAAATGTAAAGGCAAGGATACCAATAGGCTTACCTACAACAAGGCCAAGGATTACACCAAGAGTTACAGGCTGCATAAGCACATCAAACGATGCACCTGCAAGAGAGACCCCTGCATTTGAAAATGCAAATACTGGCAGCACGACAAAAGCCACAAACGGGTGCAGCCCGTGCTCAAGCCCCTTAAGAAGAGAACGTTTTTCTTGAGGCACGTAAAGCGGCACAGCAAAGGCTGCAACCACACCTGCAAGAGTCGCATGAATACCAGACTTAAGCACACACACCCAAAGGCAGATACCAAGGAAGATATAAAGTGATGAGCGGTTTACATTCATTCTGTTGAGTGCAAACAAACCGAACAAGAAAGGAAGCGCCCATAGAAGCATTTCAACCTTAAGCTCACTTGTGTAAAACAGAGCAATAATAATAATGGCGCCAAGGTCATCAATAATTGCGACAGCAAGAAGGAAGACTTTAAGCGCTACAGGGACGCGCTTACCAAGGATAATAATAACACCTACAGCAAAAGCAATATCTGTTGCAGATGGAATTGCCCACCCTTTAATAGCCGTTGGATCCATTTTATTGAAAAACACATAAATAAGCGCTGGTACAGCCATACCACCAATAGCGGCAATAACAGGCAGCATATAACGAGACCTACCCTTAAGTTTCCCCTCTAAAACCTCACGCTTAATTTCAAGACCCACAAGGAAGAAGAAAATTGCCATAAGACCGTCATTAATCCAGTGGATAATATCTTTATTAATAGACCAATCCCCAATAGAGATGGCGGCACGCATATCATGCAGAATATGATGGTACATATGCCCCCAAGGTTCAATGTTTGCGATAAACATGGCGAAAATTGCACAAATTACGAGAATAATACCACCGGCAGCTTCCATCTGAAGGAAGTCGCGTAAAGGATTAAATACCTTTAATTGCGGCTTAACTGGTTTTGTCATGGGTTTGACCTTTTTATTATTAATAAATTTAAATAACGTTCACTTTATATGCTACGGAGCACAAATAACAAAAGCAACAATTTGCATACAAACAGAAAACGCCCCCAGATATTTGGGGGCGTCCATGTGTGCTTTTTAACACTTTTCAAATGGCTAGTTTACAATTCTCCAAGTTCCATCAGGCTGCTGACAAGCAACGCCATAAGCGTTTTGGTTTGTACCATCTACAAAAATAGTTTGCTGAAACTCGCGGCAGTAACTTCCGTTACTTGCACGGCCATCACGCACAGGTGTAATTGTGCCAGAGTTACCAGATTGCGGGTTTGCCCAGTTAATTTGCTGACCAACAGGCGCGCTGTAAGCTTGCGTTGCGGCTTGATTATAATACATCATATCCGCACGATCGAGAGAGGTTCCGATTGAATTTCCAAGGAATGCGCCAAGAAGCGTTCCGCCAATTGTTGCAGCAGTATTGCCGCTACCTTGTCCAATTTGGTTACCAGCAATACCACCAAGAACACCGCCAAGCGCTGTGCCCATTTGCTGCTTATTAGGTCCAGTCCCTTGCGTACAAGCTGACAAAAGAATTGTTGTACAAGCAAGAAGCGTAAAAATTTGTTTCATCGTCATTTTCTTTCTTTGACTCTTTACTTCACGAATTATGCGTGAAGATTTCTTTAAAATCAAGCAACAGCATGGAAGGTATTTTCCGTCGCAATCCCGCCACTTAAAATATTTACAATACGCTGCGCTGCAAGACCGTCCCCATAAGGGTTGGCCGCAGTTGACATCTGTCTGTAAACAACCTCACTATCAAGAAGCTCCTGTACTGCTGGCACAATACGTTCCGTTTTGGTTCCTACAAGCTTTACAGTACCAGACAGCACCGCATCAGGACGCTCTGTTACATCTCGCATGACAAGAACAGGCTTGCCAAGAGCGGGCGCCTCCTCTTGCAGGCCGCCTGAATCTGTTAAAATAATATCACTTCTTTCCATAAGCGCTACAAAATCAGGGTAATCTTGAGGCTCAATAAGTTTAATATTTTCAATGCCAGATAAGTGGCTTTCCACAGCCTCTTTGACTACAGGATTCATGTGAACAGGGTACACAATTTCAAGATTACTGTTAGCCTCTGCAAGCTGCTTAAGAGCCTCGCAAATACCATCAAAACCATCGCCGTAGTTTTCGCGGCGGTGCCCCGTTACAAGAAGCATTTTTTTATCTTTAGGGATATCAATAACCGCAGGCCTTGGGCTTGCTTTCAACAAATCAACCGTATCATAAAGCGCATCAACTACACTGTTTCCTGTAATAAATACGTTTCCCGTTACGTTCTCCTCAAACAAGGCTTCTGCTGCTGTTTCCGTTGGTGCAAAATGCCAATAAGCAAGGGGTGCAATCAAGCGGCGATTCCCTTCTTCTGGATACGGCGCATAAAGGTTATCTGTACGAAGTCCTGCTTCTACATGAGCGATGCGAATGGGGCGTTTTTCATTAAAGTTAAAACAATAATGCGCAGCAAGCGCCGCCACAAATCCTGTTGTTGTATCACCATGGACGGCAACAATATGCGGGTTTTCTTTCACAAAAATATCATGAAGCCCTGCCATAACCTTACCTGCAAGATAGCTAAGAGGCTGCCCTGGCTCCATAACATCCAAGGTGTAATGAGGCTCAATATTAAACCACTCCAAAACACCCTTAATCATATCTTTATGCTGACCTGTATTTACAACAACAGAATCAAAACGATCATCTGAGCTTAGCGCACGAATAACTGGCGCCATTTTAATCGCGTCTGGGCGCGTACCAATTACACTAATAATTTTTTGTTTTTTAACAGTCATGAAAAATCTATTTTCCTCTATACATTAAGACGCTGTCCATCAAGGATGGGACAACCACCCGCTCTGCGCCCCATTTATCTCGAAGCTTCATATAATATTCCAGTGGGTTTAACAGCTGCAGAAACAAAATACCATCAATATTTTCTGGAAGCGCTTCTTCCTCATAAAGGCCGCCGCCCTCCCAAAGGGTATCTGCTTGGCCAAGCCTTCCAACCACAATATTATTTCCAAGCTTCAAGCTTGTAAGGTAAGCAATATCACAAAGCGCATCATCTCCGTAAACTACAAGTTGCTTTATATTATTTTCAGAAGCTTTTAGCAGTGCTTGAGCAATGGATTCTTTTGCTCTGTCATAAAAATTCATATTTGCCAAAATAAGCCCTGAAGCCATACGGCTCTTTTCAACAACCCCTTTGGGTGTTAAGCGATAGCCCAATTTTTGCTGACAAGGTGAAGTTTTTTGAAGAAGGCCATCTGAAAGGCAATCCTTAAGGTGGGAGTTCGCCGCGCCAAGCGCAATGCCAAGCTCTTTAGCAAGCTGCCTTTGGCTCAAGCTCTTCTCTTGTTCAATCGCAGTCAATAAACCTACCTTAATCAGGCATGTACGCTGTTCGGCCGAAAGAACTGTTGGCAGCAATGGAGAACCCTATTTTTATTTTTCAACGTCAGGTAGATTAAAACGAGAGATTTATCAGGTCAACCAAAAAGTGTTCATTTACTGAACAGACTGTTTGAGCGCTATAATATTATTTTGAATTTCACCGTTTTTAAATACGGCGCTCCCTGCCACAAACACATCTGCGCCAGCCTCTACGCAAAGCGGTAGCGTTGAAAGGTCAACACCACCATCCACAGACAATGTAACGCTCCGCCCACTTGCCTGAATCGCAGACCTAAGCGTTTTAACCTTAGGAAGCATATCATACATAAAAGATTGCCCGCCAAAGCCTGGTTTAACTGTCATTACAAGAATATGATCAAGTACATTTATATAAGGCAAAATTTCTTCTACCGCAGTGGAAGGGTTTAATGAAAGACCAAACTTTTTACCTGCGCCATGCACCTTATCTGCACATGCTTTTACATCTTCTGTAGACTCAATATGCAACGTTAAAATATTAGCGCCTGCATCAAGATAGGCCTCAACCCACTTATCAGAATTTTCAATCATTAAATGCACATCAAATGGCAGCTTTGTATGTGCTCTCCACTGCTTAACAAGCGGGGCACCAAAGGTCATGTTGGGAACAAAATGGCCATCCATTACATCCACATGGATCCAGTCAGCGCCTGCAACCTCAAGTCGCTCAAGGTCTCTTGCCATGTTTGCAAAATCAGCAGATAAAATAGATGGTGCAATTTTCATTTTTTTAGCTCTCCTGCAATATGCTCGTTCTTAAATAGGAAACGCTACAATACTACTGGACTTTTTTAAGTGCTGCGACAAAAAACCCATCTCCACCCTTGCTTGGAGATAAACGTATTGTACCTTCCATTTGGGCTTTTATGAGGCTTGGCCACTGATACGCAGATAAATCAACCAGCTTCATATCCTTGTTTTTTTCTAAGAATTTTGTCAAAAGATGTTCGTTTTCTTCTGGCAGAAGCGAGCAAGTAGCATAAACAACTACGCCATTTTTTGAAACAAGTTCGCAAGCTTTACTTAAAAGCTTCTCCTGTAAGTGTGTTAGCTCTTCTATGCCATGAGAAGACCTTGTAAAGAACACATCAGGATGACGCCTTGTTGTTCCAAGGGCGCTGCATGGGGCATCAAGCAAAACTGCATCATACGTGCCCTCAAGAGTCGCCGCATCTTGCACTTTAACCTCAGCCTTCACTCTGCATCTTTTCAGGTTTTCTTGCAGGCGGTTTGCACGCTTTTCGCTAAGCTCACAGGCCACATGGTTAGCCTTTGGTAAAAGGTCAAAAAGCTGAATTGTTTTTCCACCCGGCGCAGCACACATATCAAGTACAGAACCTGATAGGTTGTTTTGTTTGTATAAATCCGCAACAACTTGTGCAGGGCACTGGGCACTCACATCCTGAACAACATAAGCCCCCCCATCCCAACCATCTAGGTAGTTCAGCGGCATATCTTTAGGAAGCTTATAAACATTCTTTAAACCCTCCGCTGCCGTAAGATGTTCATCAGATGCTGCCTCATTGCGCCTTCTCACATACACAGAAGGCTCTTCTAAAAGCGTACTTAAAATAAGGTCAGCCTCTGCGCCATAATGGGCTTTAATAGACCTTGCCACCCACTTGGAAACTGTTTCTGATTTTGAATAATCATGCACTGAAAGTTTTGCACGCTGAATACTGCGTAGCACACCGTTAATCAGCTTTGTTGCTCGTTCAATGCCCACAGCCCTTGAAAGCTCAACAGCACTGTGGATAGCTGCATGATCTGCAACCCCATCCATAAATACCATTTGGCAAATACCCATTTTAAGAACAAGGCGCTCACTTGAGCCAATTTTGGGCTGCACAAACTGTTTAATAATACGGTTAAGAGCCCCGTCCCACTTAAGCGTTGCATGAGCAAGCGCCATGGCGAATTTTTGATCTTGATTAACAAGGGAGCCTGTTATTCTTTTTTCAAGCTGCGCAAGCGTTCTTTTATCTATGTAAACACCATTTAAAAGCTGGAATGCGGCAATGCGGCTTTCTAAGCCTTGGCTCATTTCGTTTAAATCATTCATTTAAGAGGCCTCTCTTTCAGGAAGTTCCATAACAGTAACTCCGCCAACAGAGTCATAAAATTTCATAAGGTCTGCCGTCTTAAGCCCGACCGTCATCGTGTTAATAAGCGGATGGACATAAATCACATCGCTCCTTATTAGCTTTTCTTCAATAACAGCTGTCACTTCCCCCTCAATGTCATGAATAAGTGAAAGCGGCGTTACAGAACCAGGCTTAACGCCAAGGTACTTATCAAGCCTTTCCTCGTTTGCAAAACTAAGACTAGCCTTTGCGCCAAGCATCTTACCAAGCGCTTTTAAATCAACACGCGTCTCATCGCTCACAGTAATCAGCCACATGTTACTCTTTTTATCTTTTACAAAAAGGTTTTTACAATGGCCGCCAATAAGGTGGCCTGTATGCTCTGCAGCTTCATCTACAGTAAAAACTGCAGGGTGCTCATGTAATGAATATTCAAAACCTTGTGCGTCAAGGTGATCTTTCATCATCTCTGGTGTGTACTGTTTCATAAAAGGTGATATGGTGTGTTTTGAAGACTTAGTCAAGAAAAGAGAACTTATATGCCAATTATTTTACTACTTCTTATCCCTGTTTTAGAAATTACCGGCCTTGTTGTCGCTTCTATTCAATTCGGTTTTTTACATGTTGTACTCTGGACAATTGTAACGGCTTACTGGGGTAAATACCTTATGTCGTCAGCGCCAAACCTTAAAGAGAAAGCCATGAAGGCTTATACCCAAGGGAGCATTGGTGCAGAAATTGGCGGAAAACTTATCACGCGCTTTGCAGCTGCTGTTTTACTTATGATCCCTGGGCTTATTACAGATTCTTTTGGCATTTTGCTCCTTATACCTTTTGTACAAACAGGGCTAATTAAATGCATTGTATCCGCCATACCAAAAGGCGGCACCGCAAGCTTTACCATGCACAACATGCAAGGAAAGCAAAAACAAAGGCCGCAACATAAAGCATTTACAGATGAAGATATTATCGATGCGGACTACACCATTGTTGATGAAGATAAAGACACTCAATAATAAAAAAGGCCGCCAAGTAGGCGGCCTTTTAAATATAACAACTTAAGAGGCTTTTTTAGTTGTTTTCTTAGCTGCTTTTTTAGGGGCGGCTTTCACAGCGGCCTTTTTAGGAGCTGTTGACGTTGGCAAAACATCAGCAGATGTACCATTCACAATGTGAAGTGTACGCTGCGGGAATGGGATAGAGATGTTTGCTTCGTCCATTGCAAGTTTTACTTTTTTCGTAAGGTCAAACTTCACATCCCAGAAATCTGGCGTTTTAACCCAAGCGCGTACAGTAAAGTTTACACTGTTATCACCAAGATCAGTTACCGCAGCCATTGGCGCTGGAGATGTCAGAATACGACTATTCTTCTTCATCACGTCTTTCATGATCTTAATCGCATCATCAATGTTATCTGAGTAATCAATACCCACAACAACATCCACACGGCGTGTTTTTGGTGCGCTAAAGTTTTTAATCGCTTGGCCCCAAATCTGACCATTTGGTACGATAATTTGAATATTGTCAGGTGTTGCAAGCTCTGTTGTGAAAAGGTTCATATCTTTTACAGTACCAGCAATACCACCGGCATCTACATATTCACCAAGCTTAAATGGACGGAAAATAAGAAGCATAACGCCTGCTGCAATATGGCTAAGCGTACCCTGAAGAGCAAGACCAATAGCAAGACCTGCTGCACCAATAACTGCAACTAAACTGGCTGTTTGTACGCCAAATTTAGAAAGAACAGCAACAAGAGTAAAGGCGAGGATGGCATAACGCACCATGCTTTGAAGGAAGCGCGCAAGCATTTCGTCAAATTCTGGGATACGTTTAAGCGCTTTATAAGCAAATTTACTTGCCCATTTTGCAAGGGTAAAACCAACAACAAGGGTCACAATAGCTGCAATTGTTTGCATGCCGTACATTGTCACTGTTTCAATCAGTTGGCTACGCGAGCTTTCATCTAGCTGGGGAAACTGAGAAAAGTCCATTTTTATCATTTCTTTCTATTTCATGAATTATTTATAAAACCACATGGCTTTAAGTGTTTTTAAATAAACACGAACTTTCATTTGATATCAAGCCCCTTCTTCATCTAGGATGAACAAGGAAACGAAAGGAAGGCTATGAAAAGCGAATCAGCATACGTATCTAAAACCCCCGATGAAAATGGTATTTTTACTTATACAGCAGAAGAAAATAGCATTTGGGCGGACCTTTATGCACGCCAACTTAAAGCGCTGGAAAACCACGCAGCACAAATTTTTTGGGATGGCCTTGATGCTTTAGCCCTTCCGCAGGACCGCGTCCCCCAAGTTAAAGAAGTTTCAGAAAAGCTGAACCAAATTACAGGCTTTGGCGTAGAAGCCGTTCCAGCCCTTATTAGCCCTTCTAAATTTTTCACACTTCTGAGCGAACGTAAATTTCCAGCAGCAACATTCATTCGCACAAGAGAAGAATTTGACTACCTTAAAGAGCCAGATATTTTCCACGAAATTTTTGGTCACTGCCCCATGCTCACAAATCCTATCTACGCTGATTTTATGCAAAAATATGGTGAAATGTCCCTAAAAATGGACAAGCAATACCTCTGGCTTATGCAAAAATTATTTTGGTTTACTGTTGAGTTTGGCCTTATCAAGGAAAATGGTAAAAATCGCATTTATGGCGCTGGCATTGCGTCATCAGCAGGTGAAACACCATACTCTATTGATAGCGACCAACCTGAACGCCGCCCGTTCGACCCTGTAAGTGTGTTCCGTACGCCATACCGCATTGATATTTATCAAACTATTTATTACGTAATTGATGATTTGAAGCAAATTTTCGACACCATAAATACAAATATGGTACCGTTACTTAAAGAAGCAAACAGGCTTGGCCAGTTTGAACCCACTTTCCCACCTAAAGAAGGTGGCGGAAAAAGAGTAACCTATTAAAGGCGGTATCGTTTTTTGAAACTTGATGTACTTGGATGTGATGGAGGCAGAGGCCTCGGCTATAAGACAACGTCTTTGCTTTTTAATGACACGGTTCTCATTGATGCTGGGACCATTCAATCAGAACTTACACTTGAACGCGCCTGCAAGATTGAGCACCTCTTTTTTACACATACGCATTTTGACCACATTGTGGACCTCCCTTTCTTTTTAGATGCGACATTTGAGCGCCGCGAAAAACCGCTCACAATTTACGGATCAGCCAACACTCTTAAAACCCTAAAGGATCATGTTTTTAACAATAAAATTTGGCCTGATTTTTCTGTACTGCCCACACCAGACAAAGGGCAGTTCACCATGAAAGAAATTAAGCCGCTAGAAACATATAGCGCAGGAGGCCTTAACATTATGCCATTTAATGTAGAACACAGCGTCCCTACATTTGGCTACAAGCTTTCGGATGAAAGTGGCTCTGTTGTTTTTTCTGCTGACACTTCCCCATGCCAAGAGCTCTGGCGCGTTGCAAATGAGGCTGAACACCTTAAAGGGCTGATTATGGATATGTCGTTCCCTATCTCGGAGCAACATGTGGCAAATTTAAGCGGACACACAACAGCAAATGACCTTGAGCGCGAGCTTCAAAACTTTAATCAAGATTGTGATATTTACACATTTTCTTTCAAAGTTGGTATGGCTGATATTTTAGATGAAGAGCTTGCTAAGCTTTCTCATAAAGGCCGCAAACTTCACTCCTTGAGAGATCACAGAACGCTTTCATTTTAGCAAATTTGTTAATCTGCCCTATCGTACTGCGGCGGTGTAAATTTAAAAACTGATCGATCTACAGGCTTGTTTACAGTCAATGTTTCAAAGAATAAATCAACTTGATTTCCGAGCCTATCAATTGTTGTAAGTCCAACAAGGTTTACAGGATCTTCTTTAAAGACAAGCGTCAAAGCATCAATATCTGCCTGCCATGTTTCACTGTCTATGACATCTATATGCACATAAACATGGCCGTCCTGGCGGGTCATGCTTTCAAGTTTTGTCACATCACTGTTAAAGGCAACCGTTTCGCCAAACATAAGCTTTGTCAGTGCAATATCTTGCGGAAGAGTTGTGACTTGTTCACTGTTTTCATCAATAAAATAAAGAGCGCTCCCCGTAGAAATCAATTTTTGAGGTTCCGGATCCCCATAACGCCACACAAATTTTTTAGGGCGCTCAAATACAACGCTACCTGTACGTGGAAGATAACCGTCTACATATTGCTGAAACTGACCATCAAGTGTCTTAATATCCGTTAAATATGACTCTAATTCTTTGGATGAAACCTCCGCAAAGGCAGGCCATACACATAAAACACTCAAAATAACTGCGAAAGATACTCTTTCCACCCCTTGACCTCCTGTGCGATCGTTCTTAATATACCTCGACATAAGTACACCATAACGCAAACCAACAGGATATTCCTATGAATAAAACACATGAAGTTGCTTTAGCCATTGTTCTCGCCATTAGCTTTATGGCAATTCTTCAAGGGCACAGACTCCACAAAGAAGGCAAACTTCCACCTTTCTTGACGAACCTTTTTGAAAAAGGGCAAATGTCTGAGGGCGCTCAATCTGTTGAATCTGCAGCAAGCCTGACAGAAGTTATGACAATTCCAGCCTTTACTCTGCCTTCCTATGCAATGGTGAACCAAACCGTGATTCTTAAACACCCAAAAACCAAACAGGACATGGGTACAATTAAGCAAGGCACTGTTGTTGATGTTAGAGAACAAAAAGGAACATCCTTCCTTATCTACGTCAACGAACAAGAAGGCATCTTGCCTTACCAAAGTCTTACTTTTCGGAAATAATTATATGCTACAAGGCCCATCTTACATTCCCCAAAAGCCTAAAAACGCCTGCGTATTCATGCATGGCTTTGGCTCTAACGGGGATGATCTCATCACCCTTGCTGGTATGCTCAGTGCAGCATTCCCTGACACAGCCTTTTTGGCCCCTCACGGCCCTGCGGTTACACCTATGGGTATGGGGTATGAGTGGTTTAGTGATAACAACTGGACCTTTGTAGATTACGACGGCATGGTTAATACACATGCTAAACTTGAAGCTTACATTCAAAAAAGCATTGTAGAAGAGCTTGGCATTCCTCATGATAAAATTGTTCTTTTTGGGTTCTCTCAAGGCACAATGATGAGCCTCTTTTCAGCACCAAGGTTTGAACATAAAATTGCTGGTGTTCTTGGATTTAGTGGAAAAATGATGTGGCAAGATAAACTAAAAGAGCCATTTCACAGACCGCCAATTTCTCTTATTCATGGCATTCAGGACGACGTTGTCCCACACAATGAAAGCAGTAAATCTGAAAAAGCCCTCAAAGAGCTTGGCTTTAACGTGTCTCTCCTCAAAGAAGAAGGCGTCTCTCACCATATTGGTGAAAAAGGGTTAGAAGAAGCTATTCGCTTCATGAAAGAACGCTTTAAGGATTAAAGCTCGTGAGTGTTCTCGTACACGCCGCCAAGGTTTTGTTCCCACATGCGCATAAGTACGCTCATTTGGTGAAACTGGCCAGTAAGGCAAAGCGGTGCAACCATACTTGGTTTGATACCAATATCAAATAAATCCGTTGCTGCTGTAATCAAAAACGTCTCGTTTTTTCCGCCTGTAATATAAACTTCGTCAACTTGATTTTCTTTAAGAAGGGCTAAAAGCTCAACAGGTAAGTGGTAGCCATGACGGTTATATACATGCTCTGTCTGAACCGAAAGAGAATCTTCAATAGGCCCTTTCCATTTCACAAGACGGTCAAAAGGCACATCATTTTCTTCATGAGTAAATAGCGTGGCTACAAGCGGGTATTTACCTGCCAGGCTTTGAATTCCCTGCACAACCATTTGCGGCGTTTGGAACCGTTCTTGTACATCTAGGGCTAATACGACACGTCTCATTTACTTATATACCTTTAAAACTTGCTTGTACGCAGATAGTTCCGCGCTACACATATTCTTTAGTGTAAAGGTTTTTTCTACAAAAGCCTTGCCGTTTTCTCCAAGTTCTTTACACAAAGAGTCATTCTCTATGAGGCTCCGTAGTATTTTCGCCATACCTGATGTATCCCCTACAGCAAAATGGAACCCCGTCTCCCCATCTTTAATCGTTTCTAGCGCACCGCCATGCGCCGTTGCAACAATCGGTTTTGCCATACTGCCTGCCTCAACAGGCACGCGGCCAAAGGCCTCAGGCTTATTTGATGGACAAACAACAATATCGCTAAGCGCATAATAAGGTACAATATTTTCTACATTTCCCGTAAAAACAACACGCTCAGAAATACCATAAGCCTTTGCCAGCTCCTTAAGCTCAGACAGATACCCCTCTTGGCGCGCCTCTGCCCCACCAGCAAGAATGGCATACCAATCTAAATCTTTCGTATCCGCAAGTGCTTTTATAAAATCTGCCTGCCCTTTCCAGCGCGTCAGACGGCCAGGAAGCATTAAAATAGGCACGCCTACATGGAAATTGTTTTCTTCGCGAAGCCTTTTTACCACCCGCCTTACATTATCTGACTCTGTAAAACGAGAAACATCAAACCCGCGATAAGCCAGAGACATTTCAGGGTGCTGCGGAAAATACGTTTTTACATGCGCTTCAATAAATTTAGAAATCGCTATCACATGCTTACCCCGCACCATGGCGCTGTTATAAAACCTTTTAAACACGTTTTGCATACCATAAGTGCCGTGATATGTCGTGAGATAAGGTATGCCGGTTCTGCGGGATACAAAATAAGCCACCCACGCAGGAATGCGCGAACGTGCATGAATAATATCTATTGGATTTTCCTTAAGGTAGGCTGTTAGGGCAAAGTAAGCCCTCAAAATTTCCAATGGGCTTTTCCGCTTCATAGAGATATTTAAATGGAGCACATCTTCATTTAAGTCTCTTTTCATGCTCCCACCCGCAGAGGCCACAACACTCCCCCACCCTTCGGACGCGAGAAAATTCGCCATCTCTACGGTGCCGCGCTCTACTCCGCCCTGATGAAGAGCTGGTGTAAGCTGTAAAACTGTTGGCTTTTTATCCATACCTTGTGTTTAACACAAGATGGGAGGTTTATAGAAGCGTATTTGGAAAAGCTTACGAATAGAGATTTAGAATCTCATAAAATGATAAATTCTCCAAGAAAACAATGCTATTGATTTTATTCACCTTTCCATCCATCATAAACACCCAAGGAATACAAAAATAAAAAATTTGCCAACCTTAGGAGAACTCACCATGATAAACCAGCATATAAACACAGCCGATTACCACAACGCCGCCTCCCGTCTTCGGGAGTTTTTTTTGGCCAAAGGCTTTTTAGAAGTTCACACGCAAAGCCGTAAAAGCATTCTTGCTGCCTGCGAAGACCCAAGCACAATTGCCACATACAACTACGAAGGCGAAGTGTGGCCACTTCCGCAAACAGGGCAAATGTGGCTTGAGTATGAACTCCTAGAAAATCCAGAGTACAAAGGCGTGTTTTGCCAAACCACAAGCTACAGACAAGAACCAAACCCTGTCCCAGGCCGCCACGAAACCATTTTCCCGATGTTTGAATTTGAATCCCATGGCGGACTTAAAGAGCTTGAAATACTAGAGCGTGAACTGCTTGAGTTCCTTGGTTTTGGAACTGCGGCAAGCATTCCATCTGGCGCCTATACAGACATGGCCAAAACTTACAAAACAATAGATATCTGCGGTAAAACAGAAACCAAAATTGGCGAAGATTTCGGAAACGCCTTTCTCCTTACTCACTTCCCGCGCTACACCAGCCCGTTTTGGAACATGAAATTCAACGAAACAGGCACCATTGCTAACAAGATTGATGTCCTCATGTACGGCATGGAAACCATTGGATCAGCTGAGCGCAGCTGCGACCCTGTGCAAATGCGAGAAATTTTCCACACCATTTCAGATGGGGCATACGCAAACCTGCTGTTTAAAACATTTGGTAAAGAACGGGTGGAAAAGGAGCTGGAAGAATTCCTTTCTCATGATTTCTTCCCAAGATACGGCGGCGGCATTGGGATGACCCGCATGATCCGTGCCCTTAAAATGTTGGAGGCTGAAAAAACAATTCTCAAAGCGGCCTAACCCCCCAATACAAAAAGGCGCCAATGGCGCCTTTTTATCGATTTAATATGGGTTACTCAACAGCACCTGCTGCACGCAGCAGGCCTGCAATCTCTGAATGCCCGTTTTGAGAAGCATATTTTAGAGCTGTACCACCAAAAAAATCTTGGAGATTAACGTCAATACCCTCATCCGCCAAAAGCACTTTCACAGCGTCAGCATACCCCAGACTCGCAACCGTCATCAATGCGGTAGTACCGGCTTCGTCTTGAATGTTAACGTCTGCCCCTTCTCTCAAAAGGAGAGAGATACTCGCTGCTGGTGCATAACCAGTTGCTGCCACAATTAATGCTGTCTCACCATAAGGTGTCTGAATATTCACATCAATGCCATCCACAGCAATAAGCGCTTCCATCATGTCAACATTGCCAAACATGGCTGCAAACATTAACGCTGTGTAGCCGTAATCATTTCCGCTGTTTATATCATACCCCTGTTCAAGGCAGTAACTGAGTGCACCATTAGAAATTCCCCCAAAGCAATCAGCCTCAAAAGAAAACTCTCGCGACTCTGCAAAAACAGGAACAGTGGCCAAAAAAAGAGCTACAACAGCAGAAAGTAAAGATTTTTTCATAATGTTTCTCCAAAAGGAAAAGAAAAAAGATTATTGAATAATTTGGAAGGTATAGAGGGAACTATAAAAGGTCAATTAAAGTTTATGATTTCATTAAAATATTCAGCGTCTTGCCAAACCATTCTTTTTGCTCAGCGCGAGGCACGATGGTATCAACCATACCGTTTTCAAGCAGATACTCTGCGGTTTGGAAACCTTCTGGGAGGGTTTCGCCAATGGTTTGCTCAATCACGCGCGGTCCTGCAAAGCCAATCAGTGCGCCTGGCTCTGCGGCTATAATATCGCCAAGCATAGCAAAGGATGCACTCACGCCGCCCGTTGTTGGGTCGGTGAGCATCACAATATAAGGCAGGCCTTTTTCCTTCACTTCCTGAATGGCTGCCGTTGAGCGCGCCATTTGCATAAGAGATAAAATCCCTTCCTGCATACGTGCCCCGCCTGAGGCTGGCACAACAATAAGGGCTGATTTTTCTTTAGCGGCTTTTTCAGCAGCTTTAACAAGGGCACTTCCCACATGGGTTCCCATTGAACCTGCCATAAATGCAAAGTCAAACACACACACAACAGCGGGCGCGCCGCCAATTGTGCCTTTAACCACGCGGTAAGCATCTCGGCCACGCTTCCCATAGCCCGCATCTTTCAAGCGGTCGCTGTAGCGTTTACGGTCTTTAAAGCCAAGAGGGTCGATATGCGTTAACTTGAGTGGGACATCTTTAAAACCGTCATCCATCATGAAGTTGAGACGCGTGTCAACGCCAACACGCAAATGGTGGCCGCATTTCATGCAGACACGGTTATTTTTCTTTAGGTCTCTTTCATACAGCATTTCTGCGCATGATGGACACTTAGAAAACACGTTCGGCTTTACATCCCGCTTAGATCGGGTTGCAACTTTCGGACGGACAATTTCTTTTAACCAACTCATAATTTCAGCAAACTACCAATTTTTTAAACATTTGTCACGAATGATTGCACACAAAACCTTGCGAGAAAGGTCTCTGATGCGTTATAAATACAGATATACGAACTGTATTTAATCAATAGCAGAGGAAAGACAATGTCTCTTTTGAACGTTCCAGCAGGTAAAGATACGCCGAATGATATTTACGTGATTGTGGAAAACCCACGTCATACAGCCCACATCAAATATGAAATTGATAAAGACACTGGCGCGGTTTTCGTAGACCGTTTTGCGCCAATGCCTATGGTTTTCCCAGCTCACTACGGTTACATCAACCAAACTCTTGGTGGTGACGGTGACCCTGTTGACGCTTTTGTTTATACCGATATTCCAGTGGTACCGGGCGCAGTTGTGCGCTGCCGCGCTATTGGTATGCTGATTACTGAGGACGAGTCTGGCATGGACGAAAAGCTTATTTGTGTGCCTCACACAAAACTAGACCGCCGCTTTGAAAACGTGAATAGCGTAGATGACCTTCCTGCTCTCTTTAAAGAGCAGCTTGAAGAGTTTTACAAAGGCTACAAAAACCTTGAATCTGGCAAGTGGGTTAAACTTGGCGGATGGGCAGATGCCGATGCCGCTAAAGCTGTTATTGTTGAAGGTGTAAAGCGCCTCAATAGCAAAGCTGCTTAAGCTAAAAACCTAAAAAGGGTCTCTTTCGTATGAAGGAGGCTCTTTTTTGTTGCTTTATCTTGCTTAAACCTAAGAATTTGCGTAAAAATAGAGCACATTTTAACAAACCTATTAAACAGGAAGCAAAAAACAGATGCCTATCATCACTCTTCCAGACGGAAGTAAAAGAGAATTCGATGGTCCTATTACTGGCTTTGACCTTGCAGCAAGCATTGGTCCTGGCCTCGCAAAAGCCGCTGTTGCCATGACGGTAAACGGCGAAGAACGTGACCTTTCTCGAACGATAGCAACTGACTGCACTGTTTCCCTCTTCACCCTCAAAAATGCTGAAGGTATGGACGCTATGCGCCATACAACAACCGCGCAAGTGCTGGCTCGTGCCATAAAAATGATGTACCCAACAGCCAAACTTGCTATTGGTCCAACGGTTGAGCACGGCTTTTACTACGATATTGATTTTGAAGAAGCCATCTCGAGCGATGACCTTCCAAAAATTGAAAAGAAGATGCGCGAAATTATTGCGCAGGACAATCCTGTGCAACGCGAACTTTGGAACGCCGGTGAAGTAAAATCCTATTTTGAAGAGCGCGGCGAAACTTACAAAGCTGACATTGTGCAAATGGCCATTGAAAAAGGCGACCTCATTGACGGGAAAGACCTTTCTGTTTACCGCCAAAAGCTAGAAAATGGTGAAGATTTTATTGACCTGTGCCGCGGCCCTCACGTGCCATCAACAGGTAAAATTTCTAAAGCCTTTACACTTACAAACCTTGCTGGCGCTTACTGGCGCGGTGATAGCGACAACGCGATGCTGACACGTATTTATGGCCTGAGCTTTGCCACAGAGAAAGAACTCAAGGCGCACCAGCATATGCTGGAAGAAGCTGCTAAGCGTGATCACCGTAAAATTGGCCCCGCGCTAGATTGGTTCCACTTGCAAGAGGAAGCACCGGGTCAAGTTTTCTGGCATGCCAAAGGCTGGACAGTCTTCCTAGAGCTCCAAAAGTACATTCGTGAAAAGCTTGCGCGCCACAACTACCAAGAAGTGAACACGCCACAGCTGATTAAAAACGATCTGTACAAGGCTAGTGGCCACTGGGACAAGTTTGGTGAAGAAAACATGTTTGTTGTCCGCGAGGACGATGGCCGTACATTTGCCATGAAGCCCATGAACTGCCCTTGCCACGTACAAATTTTTAACCAAGGCATTAAAAGTTACCGTGACCTGCCGCTCCGCATGAGTGAGTTTGGTACATGTATGCGCAACGAAGCCACAGGCGCACTCCACGGCATCATGCGCGTGACATCGATGACACAAGACGATGCCCATGTGTTTTGCACGGAAGAACAAATTGAAAGCGAAGTGGTTAAGCTTTGTGAGCTGATTAAAGAGATTTATTCTGAGATGGGCTTTACAGACATGTTTGTGAAATTCTCTGATCGCCCAGAAATGCGCGCAGGCTCAGATGATGTTTGGGACACCGCCGAAGCTGCTCTTAGAAACGCTTGTGATGCCGCAGACCTTGAATGGGTTCTTAACCCAGGTGAAGGTGCATTTTACGGACCAAAACTTGAGTTTGTTCTTAAAGATTGCCTCGGTCGTGACTGGCAGTGCGGTACGGTTCAGATGGACTTTATCTTGCCGAAAAATCTTGGCGCAGAGTATGTTAGTGAAAACAACGAACGTAAGTACCCTGTGATGATTCACCGCGCGCTACTTGGCTCGCTTGAACGCTTTATTGGTATTCTTATTGAAAATTACTCAGGCCACATGCCGTTATGGCTATCGCCAACGCAAATTTGCGTTATGGGCATTAGCGAGAAACATAACGACGCCGCAGTAGAGCTTGAAAAGCGCCTGCGTGCTGAAGGTTTCCGCGTGGAAAGCGACTTAAGAAACGAGAAAGTGTCATACAAAGTGCGCGAACACTCGCACCAAAAGACGCCTGTTATTCTTGTTCTTGGGGATCGTGAGATCGAAAACGATAGCGTAACGGTTCGCCGCCTAGGTAGCCAAAAACAAACAACATTTACGACTGATGATTTGATTAAGTCACTGAAGGAAGAGATTGCAAACAAGCAACGCCCTGAAGTCTCTAAAGAAAAATCAGCAGCTTAAAGTTTAGCTATAAATGCGCCTGACCATTTACAAGCCAGGCGCATTTGTGGTCAAATCTATAAAGAGAAACGAAAAACGATACAGGAGACGATACCATTAATACATTCCGAGGACGCCAGAGTCCTAAAAAAGATGAGCTATACCGCATCAACAACGCAATCCTTGCAAGCAAAGTTCGCGTTATTACTGAAGAAGGCGAACAGCTAGGGGTTATGCCTCTTGATAAAGCCATTGAACGCGCAGAAATGTCAGGCCTTGACCTGATTGAAGTTTCACCAAACGCAGAACCGCCCGTTTGTAAAATTCAGGATTACGGCAAGCTTAAATATCAAACACAGAAAAAAGCTTCCGAAACACGGAAAAAACAGCACATTGTTACTGTAAAAGAAATTTCTATCCGTCCAGGAACAGAAGAGCACGATTATCAGATTAAAATGAAGAAAGCACGTCAGTTTATTGAAAAGGGTGACAAGGTTAAATTTAACCTTCGCTTTAGAGGGCGTGAAATTACACATAAAGATCTTGGTGCACAAATGCTTGATCGCATTGAAACAGATTTCAAAGAAATCGCTAAAGTGGACCAAAAGCCTAAAATGGAAGGGCGCCAAATGATTATGGTTATGTCTCCTCTTGCAGCAAAAGGCTAAGAAATAAATATGTCAATTCCTCCCTCACCAAACTTTACAAAAGGTACATCTAAAGGCTCCGGTGAGGGAGGGGTTGTTTCTATTGAAGGCACAGAACTTATTTCGCGCGCGCCAACTCAAAAAACAAACATTACACGCCTTATTGATGATATTGAGGTTCAACGCCTTAAACATTTAAAGCAGCACAACCTACGCATTGCCCTTGGTCTTGTTGTTGGGCTTATTCTTGGTGTGTACCTTTCACTGTTCTCAGGCTTTCATGAAACAGCCCTTATGCAAACGCTTATTGGTGGCTTTATAGTTATCGGTATCTTTGCTTACATGCCTGTACAAAGCTACCGCAAAGCTTTTAAGGCTGAGTTTATGCCGAAACTTGTGGCACTTCTTGGAGACTTTTCATACGTTCCTAAACGTCCACTTAATGAAAAAGCACTTAAACGCAGCGGGCTTATCCCTGCAAGATATGCCATTCACATGGAAGATTTTATTGGTGGTACAGTTGGGGGCAGTAAGGTTGAATTCGCAGAAACTGTAATTAGCAACCCTGCGCGCGCCAAACCTAAACACGTTAAAGATAAACGCGTTAAGGGCCTGCCTGTGGCACGCGGCATGTCCATGCTTATTATTCGTCCAGTACGCTTTACTGGTCATACAATTATGACATCAAAGCGCGGCACTAAACTTGAAAAAGAAGCCCAAATCAACAAAACACTTTCTGGTGTAAGAGTGGAAGCAAGGGAAGCCCTCTCATGGCTTGATATTTATGCGACGGAGCAAACAGAGGCCCAAAAGCTTGCACACACTGAAACATTGAATTTTATCCAAAAAATTAGTCTCAATTTGTTTAATGCGCCTATTGAGGTTAGCTTCTTTGAAAACTATGTCGCTTTCCTTATGCCATATAGTAACAATTTGTTTGAACCGCGCTCTATTACAAAGCCGGCCTTTTCAAATGAAGATATTCCTATTCTTGAAAAACACGTAACCCTCACACGCTTGTTTGTAGAGCACCTAGACGCAATTTCATAACATATGGCTCTTAGCATTCAACCGCTTAAGTCCCTTCCAGAACACATTCCACTTGTTGCCATGTGGTGCAGCAGCACATGGGGACATCTTTCAGGCCTTAGCGCTGCTGATTATGAATCATGGCTTCACAAGCGTCTCAGCCCAGATGAATTTGGTGACTTTTGGGTTGCACTCTGGGATGGAAAGCCGGTCGGGTGTGTTCAACTTACGACATGGCACATTACAGAAAAGAAAAACCCCATTCCAGCGCTCGCAAACCTCTACGTAGCACCTCAAAATAGAAAACAGCACATTGGACGCAAACTTTGCAATCATGTTGAAGCCTCTGCAAAGGCAGAATATCTTGATGTGCTGTACCTTATCGCAGATGACGGCATTGAAAATTACTACCTAAATTTAGGCTGGAAAAAGGATGGGGAAGATGGCGACAAGAGCATTTTCATAAAACATCTCTCTTAAAAGGCTGTTTTACTTTTACCCCCGAATCAGGTAAAAATGCTTATATGGGCCTATAGATGGCTGAAACAGAATGTTACAAATAAGGTTTATTCCATGGCAGGACACGCACAAGATCACGATTTTTTTATTCCAGGTAACAACATTTGGCCCCCTCTTTCATGCCTTGGTATTGGTGTGCTTGCTTTTGGTCTTCTTGCTTTACTTCAGCCCAACCTTCCTCTTATTTACATGACACTCCTAGTCTTGCTTATTGGCGGCGTATCTATTGCCTCATTTTTTGGTGGGAGCCTCTTTATGCTCAGCACAGCCACAGCTGGCCTTTTTTATTTTGCAGGCTCATTTTTAACTGGAAATGATTTTGCAGGTGAGCTTTCTCAGCCTTTCCAGTATGTCGGCATCAGTGTTCTTGTCCTTGGTGGGCTTACTTGGCTTAAAGGCGCCTTCAAATCAGACAATGTAAAAGTTGCCTTACTTGGCGCGCTTGTAACAGCCCTTGCTTTTGCCACTGTTTACACCTCTGGTACAGACCTTCATGGTCTTAAAACATCGCCTGCTATTGCTAAAGGTCTTATGTCCTTTGGCGGAGCGCTCACATTTGTTGCGCTTATGAGATGGTTTTCAAAACTAATTATGGAAAGCCGTACACGCGGCTTTAAGAACGTTCCTCTTGTTCTTGATCTTTCAAACCGCTATGGCATTATTTTCTTCATTGTTTCAGAGATTATGTTTTTTGCAGCCTTTTTTGCAGCCTTCTTTTTCCTTAGAAGTTACAACCCTGTTTGGCCTCCAGCAAACATAGAAACGCTTCACATTGCCCTACCAACAATTAACACGCTTATCCTGCTTACATCAGGTGTAACCGTTACATGGGCGCACCATGCGCTTCTTCATAAAGACTATGAAAATGCAAAGTTTGCACTTCTGCTTACTGTAAACCTTGGTGTTATTTTCCTCTTTTGCCAAATGTATGAGTACAGCCACGCCGCCTTTACAATGAGCAGCGGTGTTTATGGCTCACTGTTTTACATGCTTACTGGCTTCCACGGGTTCCACGTCCTTCTTGGTACAGGTATGCTTTTTGCGGTGCTTCTACGCATGTACCGCGGAGACTTTACAGACAAACACCACTTTTACTTTGAAGCTTCAGCTTGGTACTGGCACTTTGTAGATGTTGTGTGGATTGGGCTGTTTATGTTTGTTTACCTTCTATAGGAAAGCATCATAAGCAATTAAAGAATAATAGTGTTTAGGTAGAAATATGCTTTCAGCAGCAGCAAAACTAAGACTCATGCTTTCAGCGATTTTATTTGCTGTGATGATGTTTGTTCATTTCTTCTTTGCACAGTGGTGGATTTGGTTCTTTGTTTTGCCGCTTATTTCAATGAACCTCACTTTCATGCCAGTCTGGTTCCATACGATGTTGACCCTTGGCTATATGTTTGTAACCTTATTCTTAACTTTGCTTTGCATTACATACTATTTTGCAGGTGAATACCTTGCAGAAAAAATTACCGCCCTTGGTGAGCCTGAACAAGCATGGATGACTCTTATTTTAATTACATCCATTATGATCACAAGCAATCTCACTCACTTTTTAAAAACAATCACGAGATAAGAATCATCTTTGGAATATATTAGTACACGCGGGTTTGGTCCCGTTTCATTTGAGAGAACAATACTGGACGGTCTTGCACCTGATGGCGGCCTTTATGTACCAACAAGCTACCCCAAGTTTCCATTCGATAAAATGGAAGAGCTTACATACCTTTCATACGAAGAAGTTGCAGAGGTTGTTATGTCTCCTTTTATTGGAGATAGCATCCCGCGCGAAACATTCCGCACCATGCTTAAAGTGGCCTATGCAAACTTTGCAGATGAGGACGTTGCTCCCCTTAATCAACTTGGCGATGACACATGGCTCCTTGAGCTTTACCACGGGCCAACACTTGCGTTCAAAGATATAGCCCTTCAGCTCCTTGGGCAAATGATTGACTTTACGCTTGAGAAGAACAAACTTAAAGCAACAGTTATTGGCGCCACTTCTGGGGATACAGGCCCCGCAGCCATTGAAGGCCTCAAGCATGTAGAAAATGCCAAAACGTTTATGCTATTCCCGAAAAATAGAACCAGCGCCATTCAGCAACGTCAAATGACCACTTGCAGCGCAAAGAATGTATTTCCTATTGCGATTGATGGCACCTTTGATGATTGCCAGGACATTGTTAAAACTCTCTTCAATGAAGAAAAATTTAAAGAAAAAGTAAACGCTACAGCCTGTCTCTTATACACATCTGACGCTGCCGAC
>CAXHDG010000021.1:0-29714 GCA_964015495.1 uncultured Magnetococcales bacterium | reverse complement strand
ATTTGCCAACAGTAACAACGTCTAACTACATGAATATAGGTAGTGTCATTTATGGCGATCTCTCTAGTGGTAACGTCGGTATTGGTACAGAAGCACCAGAGGTAGGGTTCCATGTTTCATATGACGGAACAGGTGTACCTGTTTTGGCTGATAAGTACGGAACAGCATCATCAGTTAGGTTGAGAGGTGCAAGAGGTACAAAAGCAGCCCCAACAGCAATACTTGCAGGGAATAATTTTGGTAACTTTAGTGCGCTTGGTTATGGTTCAACAGGCTTCCATGCTAATGCCTCAACTTCTATTAAGAGCGTAGCGGTAGAAAACTTTACAGATGCCACGCAAGCTGCTGACCTTACTTTTTCTACATCAGGGTCTGGTGAGCTTAGCACCACAGAGCGCATGCGTATAACCAGTATTGGTCAAGTAGCTATTGGTACAACATCTCCATCAAGCACGCTTCATGTTGTGTCTGGTGGAAGTGGTATAACTATTCACGGCGATGCTACGGCGACAAGCGGATCAACGCGTGGTGTGTACGGGCAAGCAGTAAGCCCTGACGGTATTAGTGTGTATGGTTATAACTATGCTGCATCTGGCGGTGCTGTTGGTGTAATGGGGCACTCATCTGTTTCTGCGAATGGTATTGGTGTCTACGGTTATGTAGATCATGCAACAGGTGAAAACTATGGTGTATTTGGTGAATCTGCAAGTAGTGGCGGTTACGGTGTGTATGCGAGTAACTCTAACGGCGGAACATCATTAAAAATTGCTTCAGGTAATGTAGAGATCGGTGCTAACTATATCTCCAATGATGGTGATGATGAAGGCCTTTCTATTGCAGCATCGGGTAATGCAACATTCTCTAATAATGTAACGGCAGTCGCCTTTAACAGTAGCTCAGATAAGCGCCTTAAGGATGATATTCGTACGGTACTTAACCCGCTTGAAATTATCCGTAAGCTACGCGGTGTGTTCTATAAGTGGAAAGACTCTGGCAAGGATAGTGCTGGTGTAATTGCCCAAGAAGTGCAAGAGGTTATGCCTCATGCGGTTGTTGAGCGTGAAAACGGTATGCTAGCTGTTGAGTACAACCAGCTTATTGCACCAATGATTGAAGCCATTAAAATGCAGCAGGACCAAATTGAAGCGCTGCAAGGTGAAGTTAAAGCACTTAAAGAGCAGGTTAATGCCGATTAAGTTAAAAAGGAAAACACAGAAAGGCCTTCCAGATGGGAGGCCTTTTTGTTAGGGTGAGGGCATATTCACCTTTCTTCTCTTTTCTCATAAGGAGGCCTTTCCCTATGAAACCTTGCATATTTACTGCGCGCGGTAGCACTGTGTGTTTTACAGCGCCCCATGCACGCAGTTATGAATCACCCACCAGAGGCGCCAAGCTTGCTGATTTATATACAGGAGAGATTGCAGCACAGGCTGCAGAGCTTTCAGGTAGCTCAGTTTTGCGTTTGAAGCGACCTTACGGTTCAGAGCGTACATGGCGCTACAAATATTTTAAGCAGGCGCTGCATCAAACGGTGCCTAAATCTTCTTTGCTTTTGGATATCCATGGGGCAGGCAGTCATCATCCGTTTGAAATCTGTTTTGGGACAGGCTATATGAACCCCAATCTTCATCCTATGCTTGATGCCGCCATTCAACTTGCGCGCGCTTATGGCTTTAAATATGCCGTAAACCATCCTTTTGCGGGTAAAAGTGGCCTAACCGCTTACTGGCAAAAAAGAAATGGAGATGGTACGGCGCTGCAAATTGAGCTGCACCGCGCGCTGCGTGATATGGACGCAGATGGTGCAACCATGCAGATGCGGACAGTTCCATTTTTGGCTGAGCTCGCACTCATGTTAGAAAATCGATAAGAAAAAGCCTCCTATTGTATAGGGGGTTTTTCGCAGTTTTGCTCTTTTATGCATTGAATGAGAGCTGTCTCATCATCTTTTTCAGGGGCAGGGAAGATAGTGCCACCGCACGGGCTTAAAGCTACCGTGTACTGCTGATCTGTTTTTTTAATGTAAATAAGGCCTTTAATATGTTTTTCGGCCGTAGAACCGCACCATGGCCCCAGGCAGTGCTGCTGTACTGTTACGCTTTTATTAAAGGGTTTGTTTGTAAGTAAGTTAATGCCCCGCGTTTGGGCTTTTGTACGCTTAGGTTTAGGTTTGTTGCTATAGCCGGAGTGCTCTAGGGCGTTCTTTAATGTCACTGTTCCTTTAAATAGAATATAGTCTTCATCTTGCTCATGAAGAAATTGCGCACTTCTAAATATATTCGGAGCCATGCAGCTAAGCGCAAAAGCAGGCGGCATAATCAATCCTACAAACATGAGCGTGATAATAAAATGCTTCATAAAACTAAACTCCTTACTCTCTAAGTGACACTATGCTTATGTAGCATCTCAGGAAATGTGACAGTTTAACAACAAAAAAAGCTTATTTTTTACTTGAAAAGATGTGTGGGTATGTTACAAATGCACAACTTGGCGACAGGATTATCATGCCATGGGAATTTAAAACGAAAAGGATGGAATATAATGTCTAAAGCGACGTTTGAGCGGACTAAACCGCACTGTAATATTGGTACCATCGGTCACGTTGACCATGGTAAAACAACTCTAACTGCTGCAATTTCTAAAGTTCTTGCCGAAAAAGGCCAAGCTGAACTACGTGATTTTGGTACAATTGACTCAGCTCCTGAAGAGCGTGAGCGCGGTATTACTATTAATACTTCTCACATTGAGTACGAAACTGAAAACCGTCACTACGCACACGTTGACTGCCCAGGGCACGCCGACTACGTGAAAAACATGATTACTGGTGCTGCTCAAATGGATGGCGCTATTCTTGTAGTAAACGCTGCTGATGGCCCAATGCCACAAACACGCGAGCACATCCTTCTTGCACGTCAGGTAGGTGTACCTGCTCTTACTGTATTCATGAACAAGTGCGACATGGTTGACGATGAAGAGCTTCTTGAGCTTGTTGAAATGGAAATCCGTGAACTCCTTTCTTCTTACGACTTCCCAGGCGACGATATCCCAGTGGTACGTGGTTCTGCTCTTAAAGCGCTTGAAGGCGATACATCTGAAATTGGTGTTGCTTCAATCGATAGACTTATGGAAGCTGTAGATTCTTACATTCCACAAGCTGAGCGTGAAGTTGATAAAGCATTCCTAATGCCGATTGAGGACGTATTCTCTATCTCTGGCCGTGGTACTGTTGTAACTGGTCGTATCGAATCAGGTGTTGTAAACGTGGGTGAGGAAATCGAAATCATCGGTATCCGTGACACACAAAAAACAACATGTACTGGTGTTGAAATGTTCCGTAAGCTGCTTGATCGCGGTGAAGCTGGCGATAACGTTGGTGTTCTACTTCGTGGTCTTAAGCGTGAAGACGTTGAGCGTGGTCAGGTTCTTGCTAAGCCAGGATCAATCACTCCTCACACACACTTCAAAGCTGAGTGCTACGTACTAGGTAAAGACGAAGGCGGACGTCACACTCCATTCTTCTCTGGTTACCGTCCACAGTTTTACTTCCGTACAACTGACGTAACAGGTAGCATTAAGCTTCCAGATGGCGTTGAAATGGTAATGCCTGGCGATAACATTGAGATGGAAGTTGAGCTAATCGCTCCTATCGCAATGACACAGGGTCTACGTTTCGCGATTCGCGAAGGTGGCCGTACTGTTGGCGCCGGCGTTGTAGCAAACGTTATCAAATAAGCTTACGCTTAATTGACTTAAAGCCGCCCTTTGGGGCGGTTTTTTGTTGTCTGTGGGTTGATATGAAAAAATTTGCGCCCATACTTTTATGATAAGACGCCGTTCTGGCTATATCTGAAACTTTATGAGTAGGGAGAGGTCCCATGCCTCGTCGCTATCAAATTGAACTTCAAGATCCTAAAACTGAAACAACGCTGACAGCTTTTGCTGATGCCGTGGACCGTCAAGCCTTGGCTTGCGATCTTTTTGAAGGTGAGAGGGCTGTAAAAGGCTGGATCGTAACAAGCATTCGAGATCGCCGCCGTCAGGTGGATGTGGATTTGCCCGTCAGTGAGTACACTCAGCGGCAAGTGCTGAACGGTGTGGCTGGAGCCACTGAAGCCTTGCGCTCTGCGCTGGCAAGTTACATTCAGCGCCATGCTGTTCGTATCATTCAAGAAGGGATAAAAACCATCTATGGCTAAATCAATCGAAGAAAAGCCGTCCTTGGGGCGGTTTTTCTTGTGTTTGGGGTTGATATGAGGAGGGATAGCCCAATAACTTAAGTGTTAAGGGTCATGTTTAATGGCTCTTTGATCTGGAGCGTTTTTAAGGAGGACAGCTATGTTCCAAGTTGTATTTGATGATATGAAAACAGGCGCAAGCTCAAAGATGCCTGTAGAGGCAGAGACAGTAAAGGACTGTGTTCAGAAGGTTTTTGAAGGTGAGATGAGGCCTGCGGGTTGCGTTGTTATGCATCTTTGGGAAGAGGGTGAAATTATCCCGCTCCCAGTGACGGTTGATGACCAGCAGCGCGTGCTGCATAATGTTCCGGGCGCTGCCGAAAAGATGCAGGCGTCTCTGCAAAGTTTCTATGATATATGCGCAGCGTAAAGCGAAAGTTACCTTAAGGCCGTCCATGTGGGCGGCCTTTTGCTTTTTAAGGAAAAATGAAGAAAAAACACCTAAAAACCGCAAAAAAAATAGGCACCCCCTTGAAAACATAAAAAAAGTTCATATTTACCTTGACAGTGAGTTGCATAAGGCGTAAAAGAGCGAGACTTCTAGAGGAGAAACCCTTTAGACAGAAGGTAATTTTATTATCCTTCGCGACGGGGACAAGGTCGCATATGTAAAAGAAGCGTGATGGCTGAGATTATATATGTAGACGCCTGATAAGGCGTTTTTTGTTACCCAGAGGTATGTGCCATAACATCTAAAGTGGTGCAGCCCCTAAAGCGACACCGTGCGGCAATGTGATCCACACGGAGGTTGATACAAAACTCAGAGCCAATGCCGCAGAGTATGCTCACAAGGAGAACTATAAAATGTCTGATATGACACAAAACATTAAAATTCGTTTGAAGGCATACGATCACCGTGTGCTAGATAAATCTACGACTGAGATCGTAGATACAGCTGTTCGTACAGGTGCAAGCGTACGTGGTCCTATTCCACTACCAACACGCATCGAAAAACTTTCTGTTATTCGTAGCCCGCACGTGTACAAATCATCTCGCGAACAATTTGAAATGCGCACACATAAGCGCCTTCTTGAAATTGTTGAGCCGACTCCACAAACAATTGATGCACTCATGAAGCTAGACCTTGCGGCTGGCGTTGACGTGCAGATCAAACTGTAAGGAGCACAGATATGCAAAGAACAGGACTTATTGCAACTAAACTTGGCATGACTCGCGTATTCGACGAGACGGGCCGTCACGTACCTGTGACAGTTCTCGGCGTTAGCGAAGCTGAAGTAGTTCAAAAGAAAACAGTTGAAACTGACGGTTATAACGCTGTGCAACTTGGTATGGGCTCTCGTAAAGACAAGCACACATCTAAGCAAATGCAGGGTCACTTTGGTAAAGCTAAAGTATCTAACAAGCGTTACGTTCGTGAATTTCGCGTAGACGAAGATCAACTTGTAGAGACAGGTACATCATTTGATGTAACAAACTTTATGGCTGGTCAAAAAGTTGACGTATCAGGTATCACAGTTGGTAAAGGTTTTGCCGGTGGTATGAAGCGTCACGGTTTTAAAGGTCTTCGTGCCTCTCACGGTGTATCAATTTCTCACCGTTCGATTGGTTCGACAGGTCAGTGTCAAGATCCAGGACGCGTTTTCAAAGGTAAGAAAATGCCAGGCCACATGGGTAGTGTTCAACGTACGCAACAAAACCTTGAAGTGGTTCGTATTGATCTTGAAAAAGAAGTTATTTTGGTAAAAGGCTCTGTGCCTGGTGCTAAAGGTTCAATGGTTATGATTAAAGATGCTGTTAAAAAAGCACCTGTAGATCTTGGCGCTATTGAAGCTGCACGCGCTGCACTTAAGCCAGCTGCCGAGAACACTAACACAGAAGCTGCTACAGCTTCAGAGGAGGCGTAACCGATGAAACTAGATATGATGACACTTGAAGGTAAGGCTTCTGGTAGCGTAACGCTTCCAAAAGAAGTGTTCGGCCTGGAAGTTCGTAAAGATCTTCTTCACCGTGCGGTACAATGGCAGCTAGCGCGCCGTCGTAGCGGTACAGCAAGCACACAAACTGTTGGCGAAGTATCTCGCACAGGTTCTAAGCTATACCGTCAAAAAGGTATGGGTAAAGCCCGTCACAACAGCCGTCGTGTTAACACATTTGTTGGTGGTTCTGTTGCTTTCGGTCCGCGTCCACGTTCTTTCGCATTCTCAATGCCTAAGAAGGTTCGTGCCCTTGCAATCAAAACAGCTTTCTCATCTAAAGCAGTTGAGAAAAACATTGTTGTGATTGAAGACACGAAGCTAAAAAGTCACAAGACAAAAGACCTTGCGACAAAGCTTGAGAAGATGGACCTGACTCGTGCGCTATTCGTAGTGGACAGCATGGACGAAAACTTTGACAAAGCATCTCGTAACCTTCCATTCGTTCGCGTTGTACCTACAGAAGGTGCTAACGTTTACGACATCTTGAAGGCAGACAAAGTGGTGCTGACTAAACAAGCGGTTGAAATGCTTAAGACACGTCTGTCTGAGCGTCACGCAACGAAGGAGGCGTAAGCTTATGTCAAAAATTCAAGCTACTGAAGGTATGTACACTGTACTGAAGCGTCCGATCATTACTGAGAAGACAGCTTCAATGGGTGCTGCTGGTAACTGGTATGCGTTTGAAGTAGATACATCTGCTGACAAACCTGCTATCAAGCGTGCGGTGGAAGCTGTTTACAACGTAAAAGTTGATAAAGTAAATACTTCTAACCTTAACGGTAAAGTAAAACGTTTCCGTGGTGGCCTTGGCCGTCGCAACGATGTCAAGAAGGCATTCATTCGTCTGGCAGCTGGCCAAACGCTTGATGTGTCTACTGGCGTATAAAGTTTAAAGGAGCATATAAAAAATGGCACTTATTACTTATAAGCCTACGTCTCCTGGACGTCGTCAGCTGGTAGCGGTAGACCGCTCTCACCTGTCGAAAGAAGGACCTGAAAAATCATTGGTAGAACCAATGAAAAAGACAGCTGGTCGTAACAACGCTGGTCGTATCACAACGCGTCACCGTGGTGGTGGTCACAAGCGTAAATACCGTATCATTGATTTCAAACGTACAAAGTTTGATGTTGAAGCAACGGTTGAACGTCTAGAGTACGATCCTAACCGTAGCGCATTCATCGCTCTTATCCAGTACACGGATGGCGAAAAGGCTTACATCATTGCACCACAGCGTCTTAAAGTTGGCGATAAAGTGATCGCGGGTCAAAAAGTAGATATCGTTCCTGGTAACGCTCTTCCACTTAAAAACATCCCGGTTGGTACTGTTGTTCACAACATTGAGCTAAAACCTGGTAAAGGCGGTCAGATGGCACGTAGTGCTGGTACTTACGCTCAAATTATTGGACGTGACAGTGGTAACGCTCAGCTTCGCCTAACTTCTGGTGAGCAGCGTCTTGTTAACGAAACATGTATGGCAACTGTTGGTGCGGTCTCTAACCCAGACCACGGTAACACAAACCTTGGTAAAGCTGGTCGTAAGCGTTGGATGGGTGTCCGTCCTACAGTCCGCGGTGTAGCTATGAACCCAGTCGATCACCCACACGGTGGTGGTGAAGGTAAGACAAGTGGTGGTCGTCACCCAGTTTCACCTTGGGGTCTTCCTACTAAAGGTAAGCGCACACGTGCTAAGAACAAGCCTTCTAACAAAATGATTATGCGTCGTCGTTACGACAAGAAAGGGTAATTAGATGCCACGTTCCATTCGTAAAGGACCATTCGTTGACCACCACCTGGCTGACAAGGTTCAAAAAATGATAGACAGCAACAAGAAGCAAGTGATTAAAACTTGGTCTCGTCGCAGCACAATCACACCTGATTTTGTAGGCTATACTTTTGCTGTCCATAACGGTAAAAAGTTTGTACCAGTACTCGTGACTGACCAAATGATCGGTCACAAGCTTGGAGAGTTTTCTCCAACGCGTACTTTTACTGGCCACCCAGACAAAAAAGTAAAATAACGCTTACGCGGTAGATAAGGATATATACTATGGCTAAACAGAAACAACCACGTCGTCTAGAGCAGACTGAAACACGTGCTGTGCTGAAAAGCGCTAAATCCAGCCCGCAGAAAGCGCGTCTGGTGATGGAACTTATTAAAGGCAAAAGCGCCGAGAAAGCTCTAGCAGAACTTACGTTCTCTACTAAAGCAATTTCTCGTGAGGTTAAATCTCTTCTTGAGAGTGCGATCGCTAACGCTGAAAACAACCACGATCTTAACGTAGATGACCTTTACGTGAAGACAGCATTTGCTGACAAGAGTTTCGTACTGAAACGCTTCCGTGCTCGTGCTCGTGGCCGTGCTGCTAAGATTTTGAAACCTCGCTCTCACCTGACTGTTGTCGTGGCTGAGCGTCCTGCACCAACAACTGCGAAAACAGGAGAATAATAATGGGTCAGAAGGTTAACCCTATTGGGCAAAGACTAAAGATCAACCGTACGTGGGATTCACTATGGTTCGCATCTAAAAAGGATTACTCAGGTCTTCTAGCAGAAGATGAGGCGATTCGTAAATTCGTTAAGAAAAACCTAAAAAACGCTAGCGTTTCTAAGGTTGTTATCGAGCGTCCAGCAAGCAAGTGTCGTGTGTTTATCCACACAGCTCGCCCTGGTGTGATTATCGGTAAAAAAGGTGCTGACATCGAAACGTTGCGCGCTAAATTGCAAAAACTTACTAAATCTGACGTGTTCCTTAACATCGTTGAGATCCGTAAGCCAGACCTAGACGCACAACTTGCTGCTGAAGGTATTGCATCTCAGCTTGAGCGACGTATTGCTTACCGCCGTGCGATGAAACGTGCGATGCAAAACGCAATGATGAACGGTGCACAAGGTATTAAAGTATCTTGCGCAGGCCGCCTGAACGGTGCAGAAATTGCACGCTCAGAATGGTACCGCGAAGGTCGTCTTCCTCTACACACACTCCGTGCTGACATTCAGTATGGATTTGCGGAAGCACACACAACTTACGGCGTAATCGGCATTAAAGTTTGGATCAACATCGGTGAAAAATACGAGATGGATATGCCAAGCACTGCTGATGAGCGTAACGTAAATTAATTATAAGACTTGAAATCGTAGAGGGTAAGAACCATGTTACAACCGAAACGGACAAAATTCCGCAAAGCGCATAAAGGCCGTATCCACGGTCTCGCTAAAGGCGGATCTGATATTAACTTTGGAGAATACGGTCTGAAGGCTCTTGAGCCAGCACGTGTGACGTCTCGCCAAATCGAAGCAGCACGTCGTGCAATGACACGCTACGTTGCTCGTGGTGGTCGCATTTGGATTCGCATCTTCCCAGATGTACCGGTTTCTAGCAAACCAGCTGAAGTACGTATGGGTAAAGGTAAAGGTTCAACTGAATACTGGGCATGCCGTGTTAAGCCAGGTCGTATTATGTACGAAATTACTGGTGTATCAGAGGAAAAGGCACGTGAAGCTATGCGTCTAGCGGCGATGAAGCTTCCAGTGAAATGTAAATTCGTTTCACGCCACACACAGTAAACAAGTTTAATTTGTAAACGTAGGATACAAAACAGATGAAAAATGCAGACATTCAAAAGATGGACGCTGGAAAGCTGAAGGACACACTACTTAACCTTCGTAAAGAGCAGATGAACCTGCGTTTCCAAAAAGCGACTGGTCAAATGGAAAACCCAAACCGCTGGCGCGAAGTCCGTACGACAATCGCTCGCGTGAAAACACAAATGACAGCAGCCACTGCTGCCAAAGGAGAGTAATCGATATGCCAAAACGCGTATTACAAGGTACTGTGGTTAGCACAGGCGCTGATAAAACAGCGGTTGTAAAGGTGGAGCGAAAAGTGAAGCACCCTCTTTACGGTAAAACTATTCGTAAAAGTAAAAAGTATCACGCTCATGACGCTGATAACAGCTGTACGGTTGGTGATGTTGTTCGTATTATCGAAGCAACACCGATGTCTAAGTTGAAGCGTTGGGCAGTTGAAAGCACAGTAAGCAAAGCCTCTGCGCTTGATGCTTCTGAAGCGTAAGGAGAGACACAATGATTCAAGTAGAAAGTAATTTGGGCGTTGCCGACAACTCAGGCGCAAAACGCGTACAGTGCATCAAAGTTCTTGGTGGCTCTAAGCGTCGTTATGCTTCAGTTGGTGATGTTATTGTTGTTGCGATTAAAGACGCACTACCTCGCGGTCGTGTGAAGAAGGGTGACGTAGCGTTTGCTGTTGTTGTTCGTACTTCTCAGTCTGTTAAGCGTAAAGACGGAACAAGCATCCGTTTTGACAACAACTCAGCAGTTATTATTGACAAAAAACATGAGCCTGTAGGAACACGTATTTTCGGTCCTGTAGCACGTGAGCTTCGTCGTAAGAACTTTAACAAGATTATTTCACTGGCACCGGAGGTTCTATAACTATGGCAAAACTACAAAGCCCACTTAAAACAGGCGATGAAGTCATCGTTATTGCAGGGAAAGAAAAAGGCAAAACTGGTAAAATTAGCAGTGTTGTGACTAAATCCAACCGCGTGGTTGTTGAAGGTCTTAACATGGTTAAGCGTCACATGAAGGCAAGCATGGCTTCAGAGGCTGGCATCGTTAACAAAGAAGCTTCAATGCATGCTTCTAACGTAATGCTAAAAGACCCAGAAACTGGCAAACCAACACGTGTTGGCCAGAAAGTTGAAAACGGTAAAAAAGTTAGATTCGCTAAGAAATCTGGCAAAGTACTAGGTTAAGGGGAAAGACAATGGACGCACCTCGCTTTAGAAAGCAGTACGACGAAGACATCACCAAAGCGTTGATGAAAAAATTCGAGTACAAAAATGTAATGCAGCTACCTAAGCTGGAAAAAATCGTGATCAACATGGGTGTTGGTAAAGCGGCTGAAGATAAGAAACTTGTCGACGCAGCTGTAAAAGACATGACTAAAATTGCTGGTCAAGCCCCTGTCGTAACACGCGCTCGTAAATCAATCGCTGGATTTAAAATCCGTGATGGTATGCCTGTTGGTTGTAAAGTGACTCTTCGTGGTCGCCGTATGTATGAATTCCTAGATCGCCTGATCACAATTGCACTTCCACGTGTACGTGACTTCGAAGGTGTATCTCACAAGGCTTTTGATGGTCGTGGAAACTACGCTCTTGGTATTACTGAGCAAATTATTTTCCCAGAAATCGACTACGATCAAACTGACCGTGTACGTGGTATGGATGTTGTTATCTGTACAACTGCGAGCACTAACGAAGAAGCGCATGCCTTGCTTGAAGCATTCGGTATGCCATTTAGAAGAAAGGTTCAATAATGGCTAAAAAGAGTGCTGTTAACCGTAATAACAAACGTATCCAAACGGTTGCTAACCAAGAAGAGCGCCGCATGGAACTGAAAAAGACAATTAAAGACCTGAACGCATCTTACGAAGAAAAGATGGCTGCTCGTGACGCTCTAAACAAGATGTCAAGAGATGGTTGTGCGATTCGTGTTCAATCACGTTGCCAGTTTACTGGTCGTCCACATTCAGTTTACAAAAAATATGGCATCTGCCGTAACGTACTCCGTGAAATGGCTTCACGCGGCGCGCTACCTGGTGTTTCAAAATCTAGCTGGTAAGGAAGTAAAAAACCATGACAATGACAGATCCAATTGCAGATATGCTTACGCGTATTCGTAACTGCCAGATGGTTGGTAAAGAAACTGTTTCTATGCCAGCATCTAAAGTAAAAAACAGCATCCTTGCTGTGATGAAGGAAGAAGGCTACATTGCTGACTTCGTTGAGTCAGGCGAAGGTACTGAAAAAGAGATTAAAGTAACACTGAAATACTTCGATGCGAAGCCAGTGATCACTGAAATCCGTCGTAAATCAAAGCCCGGTCTTCGTTCTTACAAGAGCGCAAGTGACGTACCACTCGTACGTAACGGTCTTGGTCTTGCCATCATTTCTACCTCTGGGGGTATGATGTCGGACGCTAAAGCGCGCGCGCTTGGCGTTGGTGGTGAGCTGATTTGCGAAATGTTTTAATCCAGTAGACAAGGAAAGAAAAAATCATGTCTCGTATCGGAAAACAAATTATCAGCATTCCTTCTGGTGTAGAAGTGAATCTTGCTGGCCGCGATGTTAGTGTGAAAGGTAAGCTTGGTTCTCTAAGCTGGACTATTCCACATGACATGGAAGGCAAACTAGAAGGCACTGAGCTTTCATTTGCACCAACTAAGCAAAAAATTGGTAACGAGCTGAGTGCAGCTTGGGGTCTAACACGTGCTAAAGTGAACAACATGGTTGTCGGTGTAAACGAAGGTTTTACAAAAGAATTAGAAATCCGTGGTGTTGGTTACCGTGCAAACGTTCAAGGTAAAACTTTGAACCTATCACTTGGCCACTCTCACCCTGTAGCAATGGAAATTTCATCTACTTTGACTGTTGAGGTAAACGACAACACAGCTGTTGTTGTTAAAGGCTTCGATAAAGAAGAAGTAGGTCAATTTGCTGCAAACGTGCGAAGCAAGCGTCCTGTAGAACCTTACAAAGGTAAAGGCGTACGCTACAAAGGCGAGCACGTAGTGATGAAAGAAGGTAAGAAGAAGTAATTCTTCTCCAAGTTAAAGGATAGGGTAATATTATGACATCTAAAGCGAATTCAAACCGCGCTCTTAGAAACAGACACAAGCTTAAAGCTGTGTCTGCACGTAACGACCGTGTACGCCTCAGCGTATATCGTAGTGAGCAACACATCTATGCTCAAGTCATTGACGATGCTAAAGGAGCAACTCTTGTATCTGCATCTACTGTAGATAAGAAGCTCAGCAAGTCTGTGAAAAAGGGTAGCACTGTAGAAGCAGCGAAAGTTGTGGGTGCTGAAATTGGTAAACGTGCTAAAGAAGCAGGCGTTAAAGAAGTATTCTTTGATCGTGGTTCTTTCCGCTACCAAGGTCGAATTAAAGCACTTGCTGACGCCGCGCGCGAAGCTGGTCTAAACTTTTAATAGAAAGAAGATAGAATGGCATTCACACAAGATCGTGAACAAAACGGCATGGTTGATAAGCTTGTAGCTGTTAACCGCGTTGCAAAAGTAGTTAAGGGTGGTCGTCGTTTTTCTTTCAGCGCCATCGTTGTTGTTGGTGATGAAAGCGGCCGTGTAGGCTGGGGTGCTGGTAAAGCTAAAGAAGTTCCTGACGCTGTGCGTAAGGCAACTGACGTTGCGAAGCGCCGTATGATCCGTGTTCCTCTACGTGAGGCGCGTACACTTCACCATGACCTTAGAGCAAGCTTTGCTGGCGCTAAAGTGATCCTTCGTCCAGCTAAACCTGGTCGTGGAATCATCGCTGGTGGCCCAATGCGTGCTGTCTTTGAAGCTCTTGGTATCAAAGACGTTGTTGCTAAATCTCTTGGGAACTCAAACCCATACAACATGATTCAAGCAACATTTGAAGCGCTTTCAGGCACTCAAACACCTCGTAGCGTAGCATCTAAGCGTGGCCTTAGAATGAGCGACATGAAAAACAACCGTACAACTGCACTTGACGCAATTGAAGCGCCTGCTGAGGACAAAACTGCTGCTGAAAAGAAAGCAACAGTAAACCCAGAAGACGTGAAGAAAAAAGCAATGCAGAAGCAAGCTGATAAAAAAGCTGCTGTGAAGCGTGCTGCTGAAGTGAAGAAGGAAGCTCTTGCTCCTGAATACGCTGCAGGCGACAACACAGATGCTGCTGATGTTTCTAAAGAAGCACCAGCTGAAACTCCAGCTGCTGAAGGGGAGAAAGCATAATGGCTAAGAAAACACTTCAGATTAAGCAAACTGGTAGCCCAATCGGCCGTAAGGAAGACCAACAAGCCACTCTACGTGGCCTCGGTCTTAACCGTATCGGACGTGAGCGTGAACTTGAAGATTCACCTTGCATCCGTGGCATGCTTTTCAAGGTACGTCACCTTGTACTTGTAAACGGTGAGCGCATCACGACTAAAGAGTTTTAAGGAAGCGATCTTTTCCTTTTAGGTTCAGCTTACGTAGTTTTATTACGCTTCGCTTTCCAAAAAGAAAAATCTACACATTCTTAATAATCTTTAAGAAAGATTTTAAAAGGCCTGCAAGAGCAGGCCTTTTTTGTATCTATATTAGGAAAAGCTCCTGCGTCATGCAGGGTGGGTTTGAGCAAATTGATTTATTAGGTAAGTTAGTCCTTCGCTTTGCGGTGAAGCCAAATGTTTTATCAAAACATAAATAAAATCAATTCCCTCATTGACAAATGAGCCTATATCCCTTACAAACCAATTTGGAATTTAATGTTGTTCGTGGCTTCTGCTATGGAGAATATTGTAAAAGTAAATGAAATATATGCAGAAATCACCCCGTGTGATTTTTAGGCGAAAGGGAAACCGAGTCATGAAACTCAATGAACTCTCAGATAATTTAGGCGCTCGTAAGAGCAGAAACCGTGTTGGCCGTGGTATTGGTTCTGGTAACGGAAAAACAGCTGGACGTGGGCACAAGGGTCAGCTTTCTCGCTCAGGCGGTAAAGTACGTATCGGCTTTGAAGGTGGACAAAACCCACTTTACCAGCGTCTTCCAATGCGTGGTTTTAGTAACGCGAACTTTACAAAGTCTTACTGTGAAGTAAACGTTGGCGCTCTTCAGGAAATGGTTGACGCTGGTCGCTTAGACCCGAAAAAGCCAATCACAATTGAAGTTATTCAATCTATTGGTATGTCTAAGAAAGCAAAAGACGGTCTTAAGATTCTTGGGACTGGTGAGCTTAAAGCATCACTTACAATCGAAGCTGCTGGTGCATCTAAGTCAGCAATCGAAAAAGTATCTAAAGCTGGTGGAACTCTGAACGTTGCTGAAGTGAAGGTTAACCCTCGCAAGCTTCCGAAGAAGGACAAAACAGCTAAAGCTGCTAAATAAGTAGATTTCGGGGCAGGGGAGTTTCCTCCGCCCCGTTTTACTTTAAGGCTTGCAGAGGAAAAGCCTTTCAAATAAACGCCTCCATGTTTTAAAAGAAATAAGAATCAAGCTTTGCTTGAACAAAAGAATAAAGGACCGTTGAAGATGGCTAAAGGTCAACCTAACCAGGCGCAAATGGCTTCAATGCTTGCAGGCGCATCTGAACTTAAATCACGTATTCTTTTTGTACTTGGTATCCTTATTGTTTACCGCCTTGGTACACACATTCCACTTCCTGGCATTGATGCTTACGCACTTGCACAGTATCAACAGCAGCTACAAAACGGCGTGCTTGGTATGTTTAACATGTTCACAGGTGGTGCATTTGCGCGTATGTCTGTGTTTGCACTTAACGTAATGCCTTACATTACAGCGTCTATTATCATGCAACTGATGACAACTGTGTCGCCTCAGCTCAGCGAACTGAAAAAAGAAGGCGAAACAGGCCGTCGTAAAATTAACCAGTACACACGTTACTTCACAGTAGTTCTTGCACTTGTACAGGGCTTTGGTCTTGCTGCAGGTATGGAAGGTGCAACGGTTCAAGTTTCTAACGAAACAATGAATGTTGTGACTGGTGGTGGCATGGCTTTCCGTCTGCAAACAGCACTTACGCTTATGACAGGAACAATGTTTGTGATGTGGCTTGGTGAACAAATTAACAGCCGCGGTATTGGTAACGGTATTTCAATCATTATCTTTGCAGGTATTGTATCAGAGCTACCTCGTGCGCTTTTCCAAACATTTGAACTTGCAAGCGCTGGCTCTCTAAGCCCGCTTCTTGTAGCTGGTATTTTTGCTCTTGTTATTCTTGTAATGGGCTTTGTTGTCTTCATGGAAACATCTATGCGTAAGGTGCCAATTCAGTACCCGAAACGCCAAATGGTTGGTGGATTCACTGGCGGTACGGCTGAAGTGAGCCACATGCCAATGAAACTAAACACAGCTGGTGTGATCCCTGCCATTTTCGCAAGCTCACTGCTGCTACTTCCTATGAGTGTTGCTAACTTTAATCCTAATGCGCCTTGGGCACAGTGGGTTGGTGTATGGTTTGCACCAGGTAAGCCTCTATGGACAGCGCTCTTTGTTGCTCTTATTGTGTTCTTCTGCTTCTTCTACACAGCTATTGTGTTTAACCCAGATGAAACAGCTGACAACCTTAAAAAGAGTGGCGGCTTTATTCCAGGAATCCGTCCAGGAAAAAGTACAGCTGTTTACCTAGACTTCATGATGACGCGCCTGACTGTTATTGGTGCAGCTTACATGGCCTTTGTATGTGTACTTCCTGAAATTCTTAACAGCCAACTTACAGTGCCGTTCTACCTTGGTGGAACTAGCATTCTGATTGTTGTCTCTGTAACAATTGATCTGATCACGCGTGTTCAGTCTCATTTGATCGCTCAGCGTTATGAGAGCCTTCTTAAGAAGTCTCCACTTGCTGGCCGTAAAGCTAAAGGAACTGCATAATGATTCTTATTCTGCTCGGCCCTCCAGGGGCAGGCAAAGGCACTCAGGCGCATCGCCTGAGTGCTATGCTAAGTCTTCCAACACTTTCAACAGGCGATATGCTACGTGACGCTATGGCGGCAGGTACTGCGCTTGGTAAAAAAGTAAAAGAAGTGATGGACTCTGGTAACCTTGTAGCAGACGATGATGTTGTTGCACTTGTTGAAGAGCGCACACGCGCAGAAGATTGCCAAAATGGTTTTATCCTTGATGGTTTTCCGCGCACAGTAGCACAAGCAGATGCACTCGCAGCCATGCTCTCAAGACGTGACCTTACACTAGATCATGTGATTAACTTTGATGTGGCTGATGATGAAATTGTTCGCCGTAAGGGTGGGCGTCTAACAGCGCCAAAATCTAAGCGTATTTACCATGTGGAATTCAATCCACCTAAAACAGCAGGTAAATGCGATGAATCTGGCGAAGATCTCGTGCAGCGTGATGATGACAAAGAAGACGTGGTACGTCACCGCCTTAATGTCTACCGTGAGCAAACAATGCCACTTATCAGCTACTACGCTGATAAAGGCATCCTTATCCCTCTTAATGGCGCTGAAAGTGTTGAAACTGTAAGTGAGAATCTTGCAAACGCACTGAACGTTCCTTATAAACAAATAGCATAAATAATTTTAAACAATCAGGAGAAGACCCCTTGGCTAAAAACGATGTAATTGAACTCGACGGAACGGTGATAGATACACTGCCAAACACAATGTTCAAAGTGAAACTCGAAAACGGCCACGAAATCCTTGCGCATATTTCTGGTAAAATGCGTCAGTTTAATATTCGTATTCTTGCTGGTGATACTGTAACGGTTGAGATGACGCCGTACGACCTCACAAAAGGTCGTATTACTTACCGTAAGAAGTAAGGTTTGAAGCTTTTATAAACGCCGCCCGATGGGGGGCGTTTGGTTTTTGTCGGGAGGGTTTTTATTGGGAGTCCTTTGAAGCTGTTTTATCGCACATAGCTTTTCATGCGCGCTTAGATGTTTGCTGCGCAAACATCACTCTTGGATACTGCTCCCACTCTATAAGGTCAGCGCTTCTGATGTTTCCCCATGCTGCGCGAGCCCGAAAAGTGCGAGCCGGTGCCTAAGGGCGCCGAGCGGTGGGGCGCAATGTAATGCGACGCCCGAGCGATAGGCGAGGCGCCCCACCAAGATATAAATAAAACAGGTACTGGCAGGCTCAGGCGAAAGTAGGCAGGGCACGCCTTTAGCATGAGAGGAGAATGAGAAAAGTGAAGCCGAGAGCGAAGAAATCACAAAAACCTCAAATAACCCCTTGCAATTTATAACTACATCCTTTATATAGAACTCACTACAGCCTCTATTTTGGCAATACGCCCCAAGCGTCAAGTGGGCATCAGGTTACTCAAAGCGCCTATTTACTTCGGTAAAAAGGACATCTACCTGGTAAGACGCAACGACAAACGTGAAGTTTCGTGGTTTTTTTGTATGTATATATGAAAAAGCCCAACAAAAAGCCCTAGGGCCAGCACTTAAGACTAAAGCGCATGGAACAACCCTTTGGACGCATGAGAAAGGAAGACACGATGAAAGTACGTTCATCACTAGGAAGCCGTAAAACACGTAGCCGTACAACGCAAGTTGTAAAGCGCCGTGGACGCATTTACGTTCTCGACAAAATGAACCCACGTAACAAAGTACGTATCGGTTTTAAACGTCGCGGTTAAGACAAAAAAGTAATTTAGTTAAACAAGGAGAGAACCTGTGGCTCGTATCGCCGGTGTAAACATCCCAACAGACAAACAAGTGTGGGTCGCTTTGACTTACATTTACGGCATTGGCCGTGTGACGTCTCGTAAAATTCTAGCAGAAGCTAAAATTAAAGAAGACACACGTGTAAATAAACTAGCTGAAAGCGAAGTTGCGAAGATTCGTGAACTTGTAGAAACAAAACAGCTTGTAGAAGGGGATCTGCGTCGTCAGGTTGCTCTAAACATTAAACGTCTTATGGACCTCGGTTGCTACCGTGGCCTACGTCACCGTCGCGGTTTGCCTGTGCGCGGACAAAGCACAAAGACAAACGCACGTACTCGCAAAGGCCCTCGTACCGGCGTTGTGAAAAGAAAGTAGTAGAAAATGGCAAAACAACTTCGTTCTAAGAAAAAAGTTAAAAAGAACATCACAAGCGGTATCGCTCATGTTCGTTCAACGTTTAACAACACATCTGTAACTATTACAGACGTACAAGGGAACACAATCTCTTGGTCAACTTCTGGCCAACAAGGTTTCAAGGGTTCTCGTAAAGCTACACCTTTTGCGTCTCAGCTTACTGCTGAAGATGCAGGCCGTAAGGCTCAAGACCACGGTGTTAAAGTACTTGATGTTGAAGTTAAAGGCCCAGGATCTGGTCGTGAATCAGCGGTTCGCGCACTACATAGCCTCGGTTTTGAGATTCACTCAATCAAGGACGTTACACCTGTACCACACAACGGTTGCCGACCGAAGAAGAAGCGTCGCGTATAATTTTATACGTACCGCCAATTCTTAAGCTGAGCTTTAAGATAAACAGTGGAAAGAAAAAATCATGCAAATTACTGCAAACTGGAAAGAGCTGATTAAACCCAGCAAAGTAGACATCGTAACTCACAAAGACCCTCGCAAGAGCGCAACATTTGTTGTTGAACCTCTTGAGCGCGGCTTTGGTCACACACTAGGAAACGCACTACGTCGTATCCTTCTATCAAGCCTTCAAGGCTCGGCTGTGACACAAATGAAAATTGACGGAGTTCTACATGAATTCTCTACAGTTGCAGGTGTGCGTGAAGATGTAACAGACATCATCTTGAACCTTAAAGCAATGGCGATTGTGTCTCACTCAGGTGAAGCAAAAACAATCACATTGAAGAAAAAGGGACCAGGCGTTGTTACTGCTGGCGACTTTGAAACAGGCCATGACATTGAAGTGATTGATCCAGACCATCACATCGCAACACTAAGCGATGAAGGTGAGCTGAACATGGAACTTACAGTGGGTTCTGGTAGCGGTTATGTACCTGCTGCTGAGAACGTACCAGAAGAGCAAGTTATTGGTCTTATTCCAATTGACTCTATCTTCTCACCTGTTCGTCGTGTTGCTTTTAAAGTAACAGATGCACGTGTTGGCCAAGCGACTGACTACAACAAACTGACTATGGAAGTTGAAACAAGCGGTGTTGTTTCTCCAGAAGATGCTCTTGCTTACGCAGCGCGTATCCTTCAGGACCAGCTAACAGTGTTCATTAACTTTGAAGAAGTTGTTGAAGAAGAAGAAGCGAAAGAGCCAGAAGTACAGATCAACCCTTACCTACTTATGAAAGTAGATGAGCTTGAACTTTCTGTACGTAGTGCAAACTGCTTGAAGAACGATAACATTGTTTACATCGGTGACCTTGTACACAAGAGCGAATCTGAAATGCTGAAGACTCCAAACTTTGGCCGTAAATCTCTTAACGAGATCAAGGACGTTCTTTCTACAATGGGTCTAGGCCTCGGTATGCGTATCGACAACTGGCCGCCAGAAAACATTGAAGATTTGGCTAGCCGAATCACAAAAAACTTTAACTAAGCTCCAATAGAGCAAGAGAGAGATAGGGTAAAACTATGAGACACGGTATCGCAGGACGTAAACTGAACCGTACAAGCAGCCACCGCAAAGCGTTATTTTGTAACCTTGCAACTAACCTGCTTGAGCATGAGCAAATCAAAACAACACTTCCAAAGGCTAAAGACCTGCGTAAGGTTGTTGAGCCTCTAATTACATACGCTAAAAAGGGTGACCTTGCGTCTCGCCGTCAGGCAGCACGTATTGTTAAAGACCCAGCGATTCTTAAGAAGCTTTTCGATGAAATCGGACCTCGCTTCAAAGAACGCCAAGGTGGTTACACGCGCGTTATGAAATTTGGCTTCCGTCAAGGTGATGCAGCTCCAATGGCTATCATTGCTCTAACGGATATGGCTGAAGAGAAACCTGCTAAAGCTGAAAAGCCTAAAGTAGAAGCTAAAGATGCTGTTGTTGATGCAAAAGCTGAAGCACCTGCTAAAACAGCTGCTCCTAAAAAGGAAGCTGCTGAGAAGAAGGCGCCTGCTAAGAAAGCACCAGCTAAAAAAGCCGCTCCTAAAAAGGATGCAGCTGATAAAGCTGAGTAATCTCTCTTTAAGCTTTTAGTTAAGTTTAAAAAGCCCCGCAATTGCGGGGCTTTTTCTGTTGCCTTCTTCTTTAAACAAAACCATTTTCGTCTTGTATCCCTAGGTGATATACGGTATACATCTTTGAACTGTTCCCATAGTTTATTGGGGCTTCTTTTTCCTTTTTTGGTTTATCTTAAGTAGACGAGTGCTACTCTGCGATTTTCAAAAATGAAAAAGAAACCCCAAGGCAGGCTTTACGCCTTTAAGCGCATGGCAAGCAGCACAAAATAATTTAAGTTTTAAGGAAAAAGACATGACAGTACCGGTAAAACGTCCAGAGCGCAGCGAACTTCTTATGCCAGCGGGCAGTTTAGAGAACATGAAAACGGCTATTCTTTACGGGGCGGACGCTATTTACTGTGGTACGCCAGATCTATCTCTACGTACAAAGTCTTCTTTTAGCCTTGAGGATGTAATTGAAGGCGTTGCTTACGCCCATGAGCGCGGCGTGCGTGTGTACCTGACCCTTAACCTGTACACCCATAACAAAGACATTGAAAAATTGCCTGATTTCCTTGAGACAATTAACAAGGTTAAGCCTGATGGTGTAATTGTGGCTGACCCTGGTGTGTTTCAATACATGAAGGAAAACTGCCCTGACCTTGAGCGCCACATTTCTACGCAAGCAAACCTGTGCTCTTGGCTTTCTGTGAACTATTGGAAAGACCAGGGGGCATCTCTTGCGGTACTTGCGCGCGAAGTGAGCTTTAAGGAGATGGAAGAAATTCGTGAGAAATGCCCAGACATTAAGCTTGAGGCTTTTGTACACGGTGCAATGTGCATGAGCTACTCTGGCCGTTGTTTGCTATCTAATTTCATGTCTGAGCGTGGTGCAAACCAAGGGAACTGCGCCCACAGCTGCCGCTGGCACTACAAAGTACACATGAAAATGAAAGATGGCCGTACAGAAGAGCTGATCATTGATGAGAGCAACAAGGATATGTTCCAGTTTATGCTTGAAGAAGAATTCCGTCCGGGTGATTTGATTCCACTTGAGGAAACAGTTGATGGCACATACTTCATGAACGCAAAAGACATGTGCCTGATGCCAGTACTAGACGATTACTTGCGCATTGGCGTAGACAGCCTAAAAGTTGAAGGCCGTCATAAAAACGAATTTTATGTAGGAAGCGTAACGCGCGCCTACCGCAAAGCCATTGATGACTACTACGAAGATCCAGAAAACTGGAGCAGTAAGAAGTACATGGCCGAGCTAGACGCTGTACGTAGCCGCGGTTACACGCTGGCTTTCCATAACGGACGCCTGACAAACCACTCTCAGGACTACGAGACAACAGCTTCTATGGGTGAGTGGAACTTTGGTGGATTTATCCGTGAGTGGGACGGCGACGACATGATTTTTGAGGTGCGTAACACAATCGAAAAAGGTGATGTGATTGAGTTTCTGCCGCCAAACAGCGAGCATAACCCAGACCTAGAAGTGGTGCGCCTGCGCCTTTATGAATTTGAGTGTGCGCGTACAGGTAAAACGGTTGAAAAGGTAAACCCAGGGCAAAAATTTGCACTGCGTATTCCAATTAACGCTTTCCACCTAGAAGACCCAGAAACATTTAAAATGAGATTGCCGGTTATGACAGTGGCGCGTACAGAGATGATCTCTCTCGATGCTGTTCGTAAAGATCATGTAAAGGTTCGTGAGCGTACGCACCAGATGGAATCTGGCAAAATCAGTGAGAAGGTGCTGGTTAACATTAAGCACCGCGCCGAAGAAAAGCGCGGCGACCAGCAGGTACGTTCTTCAAGCGCTAAGCCGCCGAAGAAAAAGGATGAAGGCTGCTGCGGGCTTGGCTGTAACGGTTGCCTGATGTTCTGGAACGATGATAAGTATGCTAAAGCACGCGAAATGCTTGAGCAGAAGAAATCCGGTAAAATGCTGACGAAAGACGAGCGTAAAGTAGCTGTATAAATTTCTACTCAGCAAGGCTGCAAATGCATGACTTCTGCGCTTCCGTTTCTCATGTGCTCTTAAGTACACTGCGAGACTGTTCTCAAACTCAGACATTTTCGCTGTCGCTGAGCGAAATTTGGAAGCCATAAAGAAAAGCCCCGCTGTTAGCGGGGCTTTTCTGTTCGTTATGCTTGTGCTTTAAACACAATAGCAGGAGGGAAGTTGATGAGCACTTGAGAGGTTTGGTATCTTGGGAAGTGCTGCACCAGAATGTTTTCTAGCACACGAGTGTACTGGAACAGAATAAACTGCGACGACGGCTTGAGAATGCCCTTTGTGGCAGCAAATACAGTGTGAGTGAATTCTGCGCCAAGGCTCAGGAAGGGAATGCCAGAAATGACATAATCAGCATGTTTTATGCCTTTGCTTGAAAGGATTCCCTTAATGTTTTCAACGCTGCCGAGTTCAATATGAATGTTGGGGTAGCTTTTGTATTTCTCCTGCAAGTTTTTATAAAAACTTGGATTGTTTTCTACAACAATAAAAGTGGAGTTTGGGGTGAGCGAGGATGCAATATAATCGGTGAATACGCCATTACCTGGGCCATACTCAACGATAACAATATCATCGTTAAACGGAATCGAAGATAGCATACGCCGTCTAAGATAACGTGAAGAGGGGATGATTGCACCCACCTTAAGTGGAGCTTTTGCAAACTCTATAAAGAAGTCAATACGACGTCCCATGAAGATGCCCTTTTCAGCTGGTGTTAGCTTTTAAGCTTATGGTATGAGGGGAAGGTAAGGGGCTTTTGTATACTTTTCAAGTGTTCTTAGCATTTTTAGGAATAAAAATGGTGAGCTTTATAAATGATAAAGTTTTATATCTTGCATCTATTGCATACAAAGGCTCTTTCCGTTATAAAGAATTTATCAAATATCTTCACCTTTTTACTGCTTACCTATTCAAGGAGAATGTTCCGTGAGCAAAAAAGTAACCCTGCTGCTGGGTGGGTCATTTAACCCTATCCACAAAAGCGGCCATATTGGTAGCATTCAGCATGTCTATCATACCCTTAACCTTGAGGGTGCAACAGTGCATGAAGCTTGGCTTATGCCAGCAGCGCACAACCCTTTTAAGCCCAAAGAGGGCATGGCAGATTATATAGATCGCTTTAATATGTGTGAGCTAGAAGCGGATAAGCTTCCATGGCTTTCTACTTCTGCTTTTGAAAGCAAAATAGAGCCGCCTCATTACACTTATCGTGTATTGAAAGAGCTCACTGAAGCTTACCCAAATCGGCAGTTTATCTGGATGATGGGGAGCGACAACCTGCGGCACTTTCATGAGTGGGAGCATTGGGACGATATGATTCGTCTTCTGCCTCTGGTTATTATGGCCCGTGAAGGCTCTATGGAGCAAATTATGGGCAGTGTGACTATGCGTGAGTTCGGTATTTGCCAAAAAGACCTGAGCGCGCCGTTTCGTGGCGGATGTGATATTCGCCTCATGGTAACAAAGTGCTTTCCTGGTGCTGCGACAGAAGTGCGCGGCGCCATTAAAGAAGGCCTGCCAACACCACATCTGAGCCATGGCGTGCGCGACTACATTGATCAGCGCGATCACCTTCCTTACCATCGATAAAGCAAAAGCCCCCTCATTTGAGGGGGCTTTTTCGTGTGGCTAATGACAAGGTTGTGATATAATAAGATGCACTACAATAAGTTGTTTTTTAAGAGGGTTGATTATGCCAAATAATTTAAAAATTGCTCCTGATGGAGTTTCTGTACCAATGGAAGATGCTGAAAGATTGGCTGGAAAAGGCATCCAGAAAATTAGATCTCTTGCCCCAAAATTGGGAGCGTTTATTTCACCTGATCGGCATAGAAATGCAGGGCTTGCTACTGCTGAGGCGGAAAGGCACCAAAGACTTGTCGAGGCACAGACAGATGGTGATGTTGCAAAAATTAAAAACGGTAAGCTTGTTTACGATGCTGATACCCAAAGGTTTATATCTGCAGAAGGCGATTTGAATGAAGAAAAAATTGTTGATATGGCTTATAGAAACGTCATTGCAGAAGAGATTAAAAAACAGATAAATCTCCATGATGTTCTTTTACGGGCAGAGCAAATCCTTGAAGAAAAGGGAGATGGGAGGGTCAATGATGACCCAATTGACCCAGATTGGTTTGAGGGCTATAGAGGTTTTGCTGAGAAAGCTCAAAAAGAAGAAATGAAAGATATGTGGGCTAAGGTGCTTGCAGGAGAAGCAGAAAATCCGGGCACCTTTAGTTTAAGAACGTTTCAGTTGATACAAAACTTAACTGCGAGGGAAGCAGAGCTTATTTGTAAATGCCTGTCCTTAAGATCTCATAACTTTATCGTTTTGACTCAAAAGGGTGGGAATCTTGGTTTAAAGGGGTTTTTAGATTATGGAGAAGTCCTTGAGCTTGAAAGTATTGGAGTTATTAGTGGGGATGGTGGGAATATAGCTAGGACGATACCTATAAAAGCAAACGATTCTCTAGCTTTCATTAATAACGATAAGGTGATGGTTGTGGAGAATGGTTCTAGTGAAGAAAAAGAAATCAGTTGCAATATTCTTATGTTAACGGGGATTGGACAAAACTTAGCTGATATTCACGATGAGATTAAAGCTAATTCGGAATATTTAAAAAAAGTAGGGCTGTTTTGGGAGTCAAAAGGTTTTCAGGTAGCATTAGGTGATACTAGCAGAACTTCTGAAGGCCATATTGTTACAGATAAGCTAACAAGGGTTTCAGAAACCTAGTTCTTCTTCACCACGCTGCTTTTCAGCTTCATAGCGCCGATGCCATCAATCTTGCAATTGATGTCGTGGCCGTCATGGACGCGGTCTGGGTCGATGAGGGAAATGTTCTTCGCTTTTGTGCCCACTTTAATGACGAGGCTTGAGCCTTTCACTTTCAGGTCCTTTACAACGGTTACATTGTCACCATCATTTAGCACATTGCCGTTTGCATCTTTAATAATGCTGCTCTCATCAGGAATAGCATTTTTGTGCCATTCATGGCCGCACTCAGGGCAGTTAAGCATATCGCCAGCTTCGTAAACATATTCGCCGTTACATTCTGGGCAGAGAGGCATATCGCTCATGAGGTTTCTTTCGCTTGTTTATTTAAATGAGGTAGAACGTAATCTCTCATACTTGCGTAAATAATGCTAGAGAGAGACATGATTTCAGAGAAAATACCACCAATAGACCCAATAAGAATATAAAAAATAAGATACATACTACGAGATAAAAAGTTATTGATACGAATAACAGCTAGTTTATCGTATAGCTCACTTAACACTGTAGTGGTAAGGCTGAGTACAAATATATAGGACCAAAATGACTGCTCAATCATAAGCGTAAGAGGGGCAACAATAGCAAGGCAGCTGAAAGAAATATAATAGCGGTATTTCCAGCCTATTTCTGTGGAGAGAGCGCTTGTTCTCAGCGCAGCAAGTAGCACCATAGGAAGAAGCATATACACGCCCATAAAAAAGTAATGTAGACCAAATGTAAGGCAGCTTGCAGCGTAGCTTCTGTAATAGGCTTTTTTAGTGGAACGGCTCATGCAGTAAGCAAATACAAAGAACCCGATGATTCCTATAACTTGCCCAATGAGTCTTGTTTCCATGTAGCTCTCGTTTTTGTGTTATTGCCTACGTGTCTGTGTAGTGTGCCACAATACGGTAGTGAGGGTCTTCAATTAAATCTGCCTTTACCAAATGCTTGGCATTTTTCATGAGTAATACACAGTCTGGACTCAGGTGTACAAGGCTTAGTTTTTTACCAGCCAGTATGTATTTTTCAGCGATGGACTCAATGGCTTCAAGGGCTGAATAATCCCATACGCGCGCATTTTTAAAATCGATAACAACTTTATCTTCTTCATCGTTTTTCGGATGGAAGATATCTTTGAATTCTGCAATTGAACCAAAGAATAGTGATCCGTTGAGGCTGTAAACTTTTGCGCCAGTTTCTTCGTTTTTACCAACTTGTGTCCAGATATGTGTCGCAGATTGCCATGCAAATATAAGGGCGGCCACAATAACGCCGACGACAACAGCAAGGGCAAGGTCATGCATAACAGTTACGGCTGTGACCAGTACAATAACAAACGCATCGCCTTTAGGCATGTGCTGCATAATGCGCAGAGAGGTCCATGCAAAGGTTGCAATCACAACCATCATCATAAGCCCTGTGAGCGCTGCAAGGGGAATCATCTCAATCCATTTAGATGCAAAGAGGATAAATATGAGCAAAGCAACTGCTGCGGTAAGGCCAGAAAGCCTGCCGCGTCCACCAGATTTAATGTTAATCATGGATTGGCCAATCATTGCACAGCCACCCATAGCTCCAAAAAATCCGCATGTAAGGTTAGCAAGGCCTTGGCCAACACATTCTTTAGATGTGCGTCCGCGTGTTTCTGTCATCTCATCAATAAGGGTGAGCGTTAAAAGGCTTTCAATAAGGCCAATACCTGCAAGCGTAAGTGCTACAGGGAAAATAATAAACAGCGTTTCAAGGGTGAATGGCACCATAGGGATATGGAACTCTGGTAGTCCGCCTGCAATGCTGGCCATATCGCCCACTGTTTTTGTATCAAGCCCTAAAAAGACAACAAGGGCTGAAACAGAAACAATCGCAACCAGTGAGCCTGGCAGAACGCTACCGATTTTAGGAAGTTTAGGGAAGAGCCACATAATCGCCATAGTAAGAACTGTTAAGCCCAGCATAAGGTTCATGTCTTGTCCTTGTAGCCAGCCTCCATTCCAAAGAACGCTCATAGCACTATGGCTACCTTCGCCAGCAGCATGTTCTGCTACGGCTTTGGCTTTAAATTGGCCAAGCTGCGCAAGGAAAATAACAATCGCCAGCCCGTTTACAAAGCCGAGCATAACAGAATAGGGCACAAGGCGAATAAACCGGCCCAGATGAAAGACGCCAGCAAGGAGCTGTAATATACCTGTCAGCACTACGGCTGCAAACAAGTACTCAACGCCGTAAAGCATAACAATACCCACCATAGCAACAGCCATAGCACCCGTTGCGCCAGAAATCATGCCGCTACGTCCACCAAGGAGCGACGTAATAAAGCCCACAATAAACGCGGCATATAAACCAACAAGCGGTTCTACGCCTGCAACAAAGGCAAAAGCAATGGCTTCTGGTACAAGGGCAAGGGCAACCGTGATGCCAGAAAGCATATCAGCGCGTGGATTTTCTGTGAGTTTAAAACGATTTACGAGACGAAGCATGAGGGCTAGTTATCCTATGTGAAAAATTGTATTCAAGGCGTGCAAAGTATACAAAAACAGGTGGGTTGTCTACCCTTTATATGAACTAATTTTTTCGCCCTTATTTTAAGGCTTTGAAAGTAATAACAATACCTGTCGCATCATCCATATGCTTAAGTCTGCGATATTGCTTAAAATCAAGGTCTGTGCTGTACATATCTTTAAGTTTATTGTGGTAGCTTTTTATGCCAAGGGTCTCCATGCCAATTGCTGCTTTTATGATTTTTTCTTTTTCATTTTTGCCGTCTGGGTGGAAAAAGCCATCGCTAAACATGGCAATTTTTTCATAAGCGGATACATCGCAGCTGCCTTCATTTAAAAAGGCCTTCATTTCTTCTTCAAAATTAAAGGCGCCGAATTCTATGTTTGTAAGACCGCGGTTACGGTTTCTCATTTCTATAAAATGCGGACATTTTCGCGCCTGAGAAATGTCCATACCTTCAGCGACTTTGTTAAAAATATAATCGGCAAGCTGGCCGTCTAGTTCTATATGTCTTGGGCTTTGTGTACTGAGAATATGCCATGCACCATCTTTGAATCCTGCAATTTCACTATCTGCAATGTTACTATAAGTCAAAGTGTTACCGTTTATTTTTAACAGGGCGACTGAAGCGCAAGGCCCTTTTTTTTCAAGAGCGATTACATCTGGGTATTTTTCATTAAGGTGATCTCTAAACGCATCGCAGGCGTTTTCTAAGGTTGCTTTTGCAGAGCAATTTTTTGGGTTATGTTTCATTAAATATTCAGCGAGAAATTTAGAGGTGTAAGCAGAGGTATTTACGCCGCCCATATCCATTGGGGTAATTGCTGTGGCGCCATCAATAACAGCAAAGCTGTAGGTACCCAAAAACAATCTATCCTCATTGTAATGGTTAGGTGTATTGGGGGCGGTGTATCCTTGGTGGCTGAAGCTTTCAACAGACTGAATAAGGTGACTCATAAATGCTCTCTTTTTAGACGTTTAAATAAAGTGTAGCCCACTTTTGCACGTTGCGCTATAGGGTATAAAACGCTACACTAAGGCCATGACAGATTCAGCTCCAAAACCAATGATGAAGGTGCGTATTACGCCCGAATTCCAAACCGCTTATTCTTGCATTGAAAATGGCGATAACACCCTTGTGCTTGGGAGCGCGGGTACAGGTAAAAGTACCTTTTTAAAATGGATTCGTAAAAAAATTGGTGAGCATAAAAAGCATGTTGTACTGGCGCCAACAGGTATGGCAGCCCTGCAAGTGGGCGGGCAAACCATTCATAGCTTTTTTGGTTTTAAAGCCCAGTTAATGGGCGATGATACCGCTTGGCACCGACCAAGAAACCGTAAAATTTACGAAGCCCTTGAGATGATTGTCATTGATGAAATTTCTATGGTGCGCGCGGATATTTTTAATAGTATTGATCTTTTTCTTCAGCGCTACGGCCCTAAAAAGGGCGAACCTTTTGGCGGAGTACAAATTGTAGCGCTGGGCGATATATTTCAGCTACCGCCTGTTGTACGCAGAGATGAACGCGATTATTTTGAGGATACTTACGGTACGCCATTTTTCTGGGGCGCGCCTGCTTGGACCTCTGGCGCATTTGAAGTTGTTGAGTTTACCGAAATTTTCCGCCAAAGCGATGCACC
>CAXHDG010000020.1:0-33380 GCA_964015495.1 uncultured Magnetococcales bacterium | reverse complement strand
GGGCTCGGAGATGTGTATAAGAGACAGATTCTATCAGCTGGGCACGCGTGCTCCCGCAAGTGGTCTATTACTTCTTTGCATGGTCAAGGCTCCGCACCTTTATTGGGGATAAACGCCTCAGCTTTAGCGTGCCAACAGGTAACTTTGGCGACATTTACGCAGGGTACGTGGCAATGCAGTGCGGCCTCCCTATTGAAAGACTTGTGATTGCCAATAATAGCAACGATATCCTGACACGATTCATTCAAGATGGTGACTACAGCATGAAAAGCGTACAGCCTACATCGAGTCCAAGTATGGATATTCTTGTCGCCTCTAATTTTGAACGCTTTCTATTCGACCTTTACGGAAAAATGCCAGAGCGCACAAAGTCAGCCATGGAAGACTTTAGAAAATCTGGATCTCTTGAAGATATAAGCGCTCTTGAACTTGAAGATGCTCGTAGCATTTTTGAAGCTTATAAGGCTTCTGAAATTGATGTTCTTAAACAAATGTCATCTTCTGATATTTTACGACAAATCACAATTGATCCGCATACAGCCGTTGGCATGTGCGCAGCTGAAGAGAAACCCCATCTCAGGCCAATGGTGGTTCTTTCTACGGCCCACCCTGCCAAGTTCCCTACAGCGGTAGAACGTGCCACAGGTACAATTCCACTTCTTCCTCCCCATATGGAAGATCTGATGGATAAAGAAGAAATTTATGAAACGCTGCCAAATGATTCTGAGGTTGTAAAACAATACATCCTTGACCGTTATTCAGCATAAATTAAAACATTCAAAGCTCTTTGAATATTTTGTAAAAGGATAAGCTATGACCTTTAAGGCACACGTGCCACAGGTACAATTCCACTTCTTCCTCCCCATATGGAAGATCTGATGGATAAAGAAGAAATTTATGAAACGCTGCCAAATGATTCTGAGGTTGTAAAACAATACATCCTTGACCGTTATTCAGCATAAATTAAAACATTCAAAGCTCTTTGAATATTTTGTAAAAGGATAAGCTATGACCTTTAAGGCACACACTCTTTCTAATGGGCTCACTGTTGGCTGTGACCATATCCCGCACGTAGAAACTGTCAGCATTGGTGTATATACTTCAGTTGGTTCTCGCTTTGAAAGCAACACACAGCAAAATGGCATTGCTCACTTTTTGGAGCACATGGCCTTTAAAGGCACAACCACCCGCAGCGCAGAAGATATCTCTCGTGAAATTGAAGATGTTGGCGGTTATATGAATGCTTTCACAAGCCGTGAATCTACGGCGTATTACATTCGCGTCCTTAAAGAAGACCTACCACTTGCGGTGGACATCCTCTCAGACATCATGCTCAACAGCACTTTTGTTCAAGATGAAATTGAGCGGGAGCGCGGTGTCATCCTGCAAGAAATTGGCATGTACAATGATACGCCTGATGATGCTGTATTCGAGAACTTTCAAACACTCGCCTTTCCAGATCAACCGCTCGGCCGGAATATTTTAGGAACGGTCCAAACCGTTTCAGATATGACTCGTGCTGATTTCATAGACTTTACAGGGGCTCATTACCACACAGGAAACATGCTTATATCTGCGGCAGGAAACATCTCTCCTGATGACCTTATGCCCTTACTAGAGGAAAAATTCCAAGCATTACCGCAAGGTACAAAGTCATCCTTTGATGCTGCCTGCTACAAAGGTGGCGCAAAAACAGAACGCCGCGACCTTGAACAGGCTAACATTGTTTTGGGTTACCAAGGACAAGCACGCGGTACAAACGAAGCCCTTGCGCTAGATATTTGGACCAACGCAGTTGGCGGCGGCATGGCCACACCGCTCTTTCAAGAAGTGCGCGAAAAACGAGGGCTTGTTTACAGCGTTTACGCCTTTAGCAGCGGCTTTAGTGATACAGGCCTATTTGGCGTTTATGCAGGTTGCGGCGAAAACAATGTTAATGAAGTGCTCTCTGTTACGAGAGACGTTCTTGCGGACCAGTCTGAAAATCTCACAGAAGAAGGCTTTAACCGTGCAAAAACACAAATGCGTGCCGGCCTTCGTATGAGCCTTGAAAGCATAGAAAGTCGTATGAATCGCATTGCATCTAGTTATTTTGTGCATGGCAAATACCGTACAATGGAACAAATTTTAGCATCTATTGATGCTGTCACCATGGATGACGCAATGGCTGCGGCAAAACACATGCTTAAAACACCTGAAACACTTTCACTTCTTGGTGCCATTTCCTAAAGATTTCTTGACTTCGTATACGTTCCTCTCTATATCAAGGAGGAACGTATATCTTTCTCTTCCCTCTTTTTCTCTTTGCTCAAGGAGCCTCCCATGTTTGGAGACAAACTCAAGAACCTCAAAAATGCTGCAGGTAAAGCTGCTGCAACTGCCAGTGAATCAATTGGCTCAACCGATGCCGTCAGCGCCCTGACTAAAGCCATTCCCACAGAGAAGCTCAACGCCTTTGCAATCTCTTGCAAAGACATGCTACCAGACGCACCGGAAGCATCTGACGTTCTGGATACCCTGCCCAAAATGCACAGCTCCCTGAAAACATTTCAAGGTAGCAACCCTGCCATTGGCGCGGGTGTAACAATGGCAAGTACCTTTGTGCGTGGCCGCATTGAAGCGGATCCGCTCCGCGGCGGATTACTCAGCATGGCTGAAGAACACGGCAGTACTGTTTTTGGTGAATTTTTGACAGACATGCAAGATGATGATCTCATTATGCTTGTGATCCTGTTGATCATTCTGTTTTTGATACCCAACCCGCTCTCAGACATTTTGGATGCTGCTGGCCTTGTTGGAGATATTGCAAACTTTTTGTCCTTCCTTGGCTAGCGCCCTAGGTTTCAAGTTTGTTGGTGATTTCTTCACCGCGATTCAAGTTCTAAGGAGATATACTTGTCAAAACTCAAACGCTTCGGCCGCTTTATGAAAGGTACGGCAGGAAAAGCCATTGGCGGCGTAACCGGTGCTGTTAAGGGCGGCGCTAAAAAGGTTGGCCATGCAGGAAAGGTAGCCAAAAAACCTGCTGAAAAACTTGCCAAAGGCGCTGCTAAAGCTGCCAAACATGCGGCACCACTTGTTGGAGCCGCGCTTGATATAGCTGCAGAAGGTGCTATTGAAGCTGCCGAGAAAAAAGCAAAAGCGCGTTACAAAAAGCTCGCTATCCTTGCTGTCCTCGGCCTTCTTGCGACAATTGTGCTCACAGCTGTTATTACTGCAGCCCTAATGGGCTAATAAAACCAATCGAAACAAGCCCTCCCAAACGGAGGGCTTGTTTTTGTTTTAAATAACCACGCCACAAAATTACTTTTATTATATAGTGTGTATAACAAAGCATATAAGAAAGCAGTTTTATGGCGTGGCTACAGGTTCTTGTTCTTAGCATCGTACAAGGTATTACGGAGTTTTTACCGATCTCCAGCAGTGCGCACCTTATTGTTGTGCCTGAACTTACAGGCTGGATGAACCAAGGCATCTTGTTTGATCTTTCCGTTCACCTCGGCACTCTTTTTGCTGTGATGCTTTACTTTAAAGCAGATACTTTACGCATTATAGAAGGCATAAAATATACCATCCTTGGCAGGCCTGCCCACCCAAGCAGCCTTCTTTTTATAAAGCTTGCTATTGCAACCCTCCCTCTGCTTGTTTGCGCTGCTCTACTTAAAGATATTATTGAAAATGACCTGCGTGGCATTTTACCTATCGCCCTTGCGAGCATTGGTTTTGGGCTTTTACTTTGGCTTGCTGATAAAAAGCCATCAGGTAAAACACATGTTTCTTTCAAAAACGCTCTTATTTTTGGCTTGTTTCAGGCGCTTGCTCTTATTCCAGGAACATCAAGAAGCGGTATTACAATGACAGCTGGACGTTTCCTTGGGATGTCGCGCATTGAAAGTGCGCATTTTTCAATGCTTATGGCCATCCCAGTTATTGGTATTTTAACAGCACTTGCACTTTTGAGCGCCCTGACTGGAGACGACCTTGTCAGTAACCATGCTAGCGCCATTCAACTGGCTGCAGGGGCGGCGCTTTCCTTTATAACGGCATATATTGCTATTGGGCTTCTTATGCGTTTTGTAGACTGTATTGGATTTGTTCCTTTTGTTATCTACCGTGCCATACTTGGAATTTTTCTCCTCGGATGGCTCTATCTGTAGTAAACTACAACCATGTCAAAAGAACTTATACACACAGTTGCGCCTGGTGCGCCTCGTTTACCATCAAACCCATTCAAGTTTGTAACGTATTTCTTGGGCCAGTATAAATGGTTCCTTTTCCTTATGCTGATTTTAGAAATTGGCCAAGCGACTTGCGGTATTTTACTGCCTTATGCCATTAAAACAATTATTGATACAACCACAGCCCTTGAAGGTTCATTTAATGGCGACCTGTGGGGTACATTCAAAGATCCTCTCACTTTATTTATTGGACTCAACATTGGTGTTCTTCTGTTTAGTAGAGCCAGCGGTACAGTTCTTATCATTCTCGCTCCTGCACTGCGTAAACGCGTAAGAGCAACCCTTTACCATTATCTGCAAAACCATTCCCAGCGATACTTCATGGGGAACTTTGCTGGTGCTCTGGCTAACCGTGTGTCCGAGGTTTCTATGAGTGTAAATCATCTGCTCTGGACAATTATGTTTGATTTTCTACCAATTACAATTACCTTTGCGGTATCCCTTACTTTGCTTTACAACGCACATGAATCACTTGCTATCGCTCTTGCTAGCTGGATTTCCGTTTATATTTTTGTGTCCTTTATTATGGCAAGTAAGTGCCGTAAATACGCCAAGGATTTTGCATTTGCCCGCAGTAAAGTGAGCGGTAAAATTGTTGATGCTGTTACCAATATTATGAACACGCGCATGTTTGCCCATATGGGATATGAGCGTAAAAACCTAGACGAGCACCTTACATACGAAGTGAAAATGGCGCGCCGTCAATTTTGGTTCATGGAGATTATGCGCTGGTTCCAATTTTCTGCCGCCCTTGCACTGATGGTTCTTATGATGGTGACGGCTCTTAATGTTTGGACCAAAGGTGAAATTACAGTTGGTGAATTTGCAATGGTGATGAGCCTTTCTCTTATGCTAATTGAGCAAGCACGCGGCCTTGCTAGACGCTTTCTTGAATTTTTTGAGTACCTTGGAAATATCAATGATGGCGTGGGCGTAATTGTCCAGCCCCATGAAGTTAAAGACAAAAACGAAGCTAAAGAGATGGTTGTCTCTCAAGGTGAAATTGCCTTTGATAAAGTTTCCTTTACTTATACGGGCGGCATGAAAGTTTTTGAAGAGCTTAATGTGACAATTCCTGCGGGACAAAAAGTAGGGCTTGTTGGTTTTTCTGGCGCGGGTAAGAGTACCTTTGTGAACCTCATTTTGCGCTTTTTTGAATCTACTGGCGGCGCAGTTAAGATTGATGGTCAAAGCATTGTTGAACATACGCAAGATAGCCTCCGCGCAGGGATTGCTATGATTCCGCAAGACCCCATTTTGTTCCACCGTTCACTTATAGAAAACATTAGATATGGCCGCCTGGATGCCACAGATGAAGAAATTGTTGAAGCAGCAAAACTTGCAAAAGCACATGACTTTATTCAAGACATTCCTGAAAAGTATGAAGCCCTTGTTGGAGAGCGCGGCGTAAAACTTTCTGGCGGTCAAAGGCAACGTATTGCCATTGCGAGAGCCTTTGTACGAAATGCACCTATTCTTATTATGGATGAGGCAACATCTAGCCTTGATAGCGTAACTGAAAAAGACATACAAGATAGCCTTAATGCGCTAATGGAAGATAAAACTGTTGTGGTTGTAGCGCATAGGCTTTCTACCATATCCAACCTCGATCGTATTCTTGTATTTGATGGTGGCAAGATCATTGAAGATGGATCACATGATGAGCTTCTTAAGAAAAAAGGGCATTACGCTAAACTTTGGAGCATGCAGGCTGGTGGCTTTTTACCAGAATAGCCTAGACGCTTTTCTTATGTTTTGTTAGGTTAGGTGACATCACTTAACCTTTCTTTTTCTTTTCTCTCAGGAGTTTTGCATGGACAAGCTAACGGCAACACAAGTTGAAGCCTTTATTGGTTCAGTAGAGTTTCTTGCTGAAACCTTTAACGGTCAAATTGAAGGTAGCCTTGTGGATACCTTTCGAACAAGCAAACTGTTTGATGATTTTACGTCTCTGTTTTCACACATGATAGAATCTATTGAAGACAACCCTCTTGCAGGTCTCAACATTGAGTTTACAGCAAAAGCAAACTTTTCAATTGGTAGAGGTTCTTGTTTTGAGCTTCACCTTGATGAGGAAAACTCAGTAAAAATTATCTACATCCACCTAGAAAACGGAAACCGTTTTTTAACGTTTAGCCATGGCGGCCTTATTCTTACAGATAACCAGTTGTTTGGTCGTTTTAATAAAACAGAGTTTATGACCATTCGCGACAACATTCTTCCCAATGGTGTATACGCCGCTGGAAAAATGATTGATGCGTTCCCTGTACGCGCTGAAATGCAAAAGGTGAAAGCTTACGCATCCCTCACCTGGCAAGGAGAGGGCATTGACAACAAAGTGCTCAGCGACATTAAAACCATCTGTTCTTTTGTTGAAAAAGTTCAGCCCGAATCAAAAGCCGAAAAGCTTTCTTATCAATACCTACCTAACGGTTTAGATAGCTGGGAACTTTTGGAAGCCAGTGTCGCAGACGCTCTTTGTAATGAGGTTAGTGAATCTATCCCTGACAATGCATACATTGATATTGTTGAGAGCGAAGCTCTCGGCTTTTTTGGCTGTCGCTTTAGCAAGCACATTGCCGAATGGGGTAAAAAATTTAAAGCCGATGATTTGTATTTGGATGTCTATTCTGGAACGCCTGTTTCTGATGCACTCCTTGTGCTTTATTCAGACACAAGACAGCAATCCTATGTGGAGATTCATATCAATCATTATGACATCTGCCATCCGGTTATTTATGATTTGGATGCTCTCTTTGCTGCCATTGAAAATGCTGCCGGAGGGGACGACCAAAAGAAGGCTGAGCTCATTGGTGAGATTGTATCTATCGTGAAAAGCTTTAACAGCTATTTCTCTGATGAGAACAGCCTGTATGGACGCCTTGCGCAAGATCTTGCCTCAAAATTGCAAGAACAGGCGTAACCCTTTTAAATCGATCGTTAAAGCCCGCATAAATATGCGGGCTTTTTCTTGCGTTTCCCCTTGAAAAAAAGCCCTAGAGTCCCTAGACTCCCACTCAGACAAGAAGGAAGAGTAAAAATGAGTGTAAACATTATTGAATGCCAAGGCGATTTGCCTGATGGCGTGGTCTTTAACAACGGCATTGCTGCCATTGATACAGAAACACTAGGTCTTAAAGTTAAACGTGATCGCCTATGCCTTGTGCAGATTGGCGATGGTCAAGGCAATGTTTGGTTGATTAAATTTGACGGCACAAACTACGACGCCCCTAACCTCAAAGCCCTCCTTCAAAACCCTAAAATTCTAAAAATTTTCCATTATGGCCGCTTTGATATCGCCGTTATGAAGCATTACCTTGGCGTCATGACAGAAAAAGTATACTGCACAAAAATTGCATCTAAACTTGTACGCACATACACAGACCGCCACGGCCTTAAAGCGCTTGTAAGCCAAATTGTTGGTAAGGGCATGGACAAAGGCGAACAGTGTAGTGATTGGTCAGCAGCAGAGCTAACTGAAGGGCAAAAGCATTACGCTGCAAGTGATGTGATTTACCTACATGAGCTTAAAGTTTACTTTGATGAAAAGCTAAAACAGCTCGGTCGCATTGAACTGGCTGATGCATCGTTTAACTACCTTCCGGTTCGTGCTCAACTTGATCTGGATGGCTGGGAAGATAACGATATTTTTGCACACCAGTAAACCAAGCATTGGATAAAAACATGACTGTTATAGCTCTTAAAACTGCCTCTGAAGTTTCACTCAATGAAGCAAAGCGCGTCCTCACAGATGAAGCACATGCGCTGACTCACCTTGCGAGCATGCTTGATGAGAACTTTAAAAAAGCCATTGAGTGCCTTGAGTCGCGCACAGGCCGCATTATCATTACAGGCATTGGTAAATCTGGCCATGTTGGCGGCAAGATGGCGGCAACATTTGCAAGTACAGGTGCGGCATCTTTCTTTATTCACCCTGCAGAAGCAAGCCATGGTGATCTTGGTATGATTACAGAAGACGATGCAGTTATTGCGCTAAGTAATAGTGGTGAGACCAAAGAACTCAGCGACATGGTTCATTATTGCAAACGTTACAACATCCCTCTTATTTGCATGGTAAGCAAGCCAGAATCAACCCTTGCAAAAGCATCTGATATTGTACTTAATACGCATATCAGCACTGAAGCTTGCCCTGTTGGTAAAGCACCTATGACATCAACAACAGTCACCATGGCTCTTGGAGATGCTCTTGCCGCAACACTTATGCACCGCAAAGGCTTTAAGGCAGAAGATTTTCATAAGTTTCACCCCGGCGGTAAACTTGGTAGCCAAATGCTTTCTGTCCGAGATATTATGGCTACAGGTACTGAGCTTCCACTTGTTAAAGAGGGCGCATCAATGGCTGATACCCTTTTGGAAATGACAGAAAAAAACCTTGGCGGCGTTGGTGTTATAAACGATGCAGGTGTTCTTAAAGGCATGATTACGGATGGTGATCTTAAACGCCACATGGGCGAAGGCCTTCTTGAGAAAACCGTTGAAGACGTTATGACAGAAAATCCGATTACTATTTCTGATGAAGCCCTTGCAGTTGAGGCTGTAAAGCTTATGACCTCTCCCCCAAATAAAACAGCTATTTTTGTTGTTGACGCAAGCAATACAGTTAAAGGGCTTATCCACATTCACCACTGCCTTCAAGCTGGCGTGATTTAAGGGGCTTTTTCCTGTGAACAACCGTATTTGGTTTATTAAAGTTGCTCTCATTGGCCTTGCAGGCCTTGCTACTGTGTTGCTTTTTACAACAGGCGGCAATGATGATATTGAACGCATTCAGTTTGACCCTACTGCTGAGAAGCGCTCTTTTACATCTGATGACATTCAAGATGCTGTAGGGGAGACAAAAATGATGTCTCCGCGCTACACAGGGGAAGACGCAGACGGTCGCACTTGGGATATCCAAGCAGAGAGTGCAACCCACACAGAGGACAAAGAGCAAAGCGATATTGGCCTTAGCGCTATAAAAGCACTCCTTTCTCTCTCTACTGGCGGAGACATTAAAATCAACGCCAAATCCGGCCACTTTAACCCCATTACGCAAGATATAGCCCTCACAGGAACTGTCTCTCTTGTGGGGTATGGCTACACACTAAAAACAGAAGGCATCACAGGAAACATTAAAAATCGAGATATTGAAACTGTTGGCCCTCTAAACATGAACGGTATTGGACTTTCCCTTCTTTCAGACCAGCTTGTTGCAACAAGCCAAGGCAAGGAAATCAACTTAAGGAAAATCAATATCACTATTGACCCCACTGTTTGGGATATGAAAAAAGGAGGCTTCCTAAAATGATTCGATTTTTTATAATAGCTCTCATGGCACTTTCAACTTTTTCTGCGCATGCTGCCAGCAAAAGCATTACAAAAGAAAAAATTAACATTGAAGCCGATAACCTGCATGTTTCACAAGAGGACAAGCAGGCGGTATTTTCTGGACATGTTAAAATATCCCAAGGCGGCGTTGCCATTGGCGCAGATAAAATAACGGCTCTTTTTGATGGTGATGAGAATGACTTTCAATCCATTCTTGCTGAAGGCAACGTAACAATTATCTATGAAGAGAGTACGGCTTCTGGTAATAAAGCGATTTATGACCCTAATACCACCGAAATAACCCTAACCGGAAACGTTGTGCTACTTCAGGGGCAAAATGCCTTGAAAGGAAGCGCACTCTCCTATAACTTGGAGACAGGGGATATCAATCTAAAAGGGACAGAGTCAGGGCGCGTTAAAGGCTCCTTTACACTCAAATAACATATGACACAAAAAACATCTACGCCGCAAACAGATGCAGGCCTTACCGCAAAAGGCCTCAGCAAAGTTATTAAAAAACGCACAATTTTGAGCGACGTATCGCTACATGTAAACCGCGGGGAAGTTGTTGCCCTTCTTGGCCCGAACGGCGCAGGTAAAACATCTACTTTTTATGCCGTTGCTGGCCTCAACACCGTTGATTCTGGCGAAATTACCATGGATAACAAAAACGTAACCGATTGGCCTGTGTATAAACGTGCCCGCCAAGGTCTTGGATATCTACCGCAAGAACCTTCTATCTTTAAGGGCATGAGCGTTGAAAACAATATCCGCGCCATTCTACAAGTCATGAGTAAGGATAAAATCTGGATTAAAAATCGCCTCGAGCAGCTTTTGCAAGATTTTGGCCTTGGTCGTATTCGCCACGCACCAGCCGTGGCCCTTTCTGGCGGTGAGCGCCGCCGCGTAGAAATTGCACGCGGTCTTGCTTCTAACCCAACATACATTCTTCTTGATGAACCATTTGCAGGTATTGACCCTATTGCCATTGGTGATATTCGCGCTCTTGTTTCCGACCTAAAGACACGCGGAATTGGCGTTTTAATTACTGACCACAACGTGCGTGAAACACTTAGCATTGTTGATCGCGCCTACATTCTCCATGAAGGCCGTGTCATTATGGAAGGCACGCCTGAAGATATTGTGAATAATGAAAGTGTTCGCAAAGTGTATCTTGGGGAAGACTTTAAACTCTCTTAAACCCTGTTTTAGTATAAACAAGCTGATAAGTTATGGCTGTCAGGAAGTGAACTTATGTTTAATTTCCTGACAACATGCAAATAATATGCCAAACATGTCAGTTAAAACACCCCTCTAACCCTTTGATTTACGTAAGTTGTGATTTTTTAAGCACAATTCCCTTGGTTAACTTCCCATAGAACATAGAGCAACGCGTCTCTTTAGCGTATAATACAATCAAATAGGGGAAGATCCATGGCACTTACACAGAAGCTAGACATCAAACTTGGCCAAGGGCTAGTTATGACGCCACAGTTGCAGATGGCAATTAAACTTTTGCAAATGCCTATGATTGATCTCAACGAGTTTATCGACTCCGAAATCCTCGAAAACCCATTCCTGCAAAAAGATGACGGCGTAACTGAAGTTGAATCATCAGCTGAATTTGAAACCAAGACAGCTGACACGGCTGACCACCTTGAAAATACATCTATGGATGCCAGTGATGACAATCTTGCTCTCGACCATTCATGGGATAATATGTACGAAAGCCCAAACATGGGTGCCAGCGCATCGGGCGGATCTTTCAATGAAACAGATGATAGCTACTGGGAAAACACAGCAACAAAAGAAGTGACCCTTAAAGACCATCTCACAACGCAGCTTGGCGAAGCTATAAGCACACCTAAAGAACTTTTTATTGGCCACTACCTTATTGATGCCATTGATGATGCTGGCTATATGCAAGCAGATATATCGCACATGGCAGAACGCCTTAAGCTTAAAGAACATCAAATTACAAAAATCCTTTCACTTATTCAAACATTTGAACCTGCTGGCGTTGGTGCAAGAAACCTTGCAGAATGTCTTCGTCTTCAGCTTATTAGCAACAACGCCTACACCGAGGCACATGATGTTATTTTGGATAACCTTGAAATGCTTGCGCGTAAAGAATTTGGCAAACTTGCTAAAATGGCTGGTATTTCTCACGAGGAAATTGCAGACCTTATTGCAAGTATCACAGGCCTTAACCCTAAACCTGGCCTAAAGTATGGGAGCGACAACGCGTCAAATGTTATCCCTGATGTTATTATCCGAAAAAACGAAAAAGGCGTATGGAAGCAAGAACTTAACGCTGAAGCCATGCCTAAAGTTCTTGTGAACGGTGGTTTTTCTGCCCAAAAAACAGAAGAAAAACAGTTTATCAATGAACGCATGAGCCGCGCCCAATGGCTCCTTAAAAGCTTAGAGCAGCGCGCGCGTACCATTCACAAGGTTGCAGGCGCTATTTTAGAAAAACAAAAAGACTTCTTTGAGTTTGGCCCTGAATACTTACAGCCCCTCACCCTGAAAGATGTTGCTGAGCTTGTTGACGTGCATGAATCTACAGTTTCACGCGTTACAAACGGCAAATACATGCAAACACCGATGGGCGTATTTGAACTGAAATACTTTTTCTCTAGCGCCATTAACACAACGGGCGGCCAAGTTGGCGTCGCATCTGAAAGTGTTAAACAGATGATTAAACGCCTCATTGAAGGTGAAGATGCAAGAAAACCTCTCAGCGATGAAAAGCTAGTTGGATTCCTTAAGCGTGAAGGTGTCGACGTGGCAAGACGTACCGTTGCCAAATACCGTGAAGCCATGAACATTCCATCCACAACAGGCCGTCGTATTCGCTTCTAAAAAGCAGACAAAACAAACAAGACCCAAACCCTTACCAGCTGTATTTTTTATGCAATTTTTGTGTATGCAATTTTTGTCGTTTTTTTGTCTATTTTTTATTGGTGCGCCGTCCCATAAATCTTTAGATAGGGCATAAGGTGCGCTATACTAAAGATACAAGATAAAAACAAAAGGGAGAGTAGCTAATGAAGCTATCTATTGCAGGACTACACGTTGAAACTGGTGACACCCTCAAAGCACATATTGAGGAAAAACTCTCTCAACTTACGAATATTTTCAGCCAAATTCATGAAGCTGATGTGAGCCTTAAAAAGGATGGACATAAGTTCGTTACAGAAATGACATTATTTACAAGTGGTCTAAACATGCGTGCCGCGGGTGAGGGTGCTGACTTTTACCTTTCTACTGATGATGCATGTAGCAAACTTCTTAAACAAATTGATAAATACAAAGGCCGCATGAACAAACACCGCAGCCGCCGCATGGAGAAAAACGAACGCCTTGTTGCCATTGAAGCTCAGGCTCAAGCCTTTTCTCTACGTGATCAAAAAGTTGAAGAATCATCTCTAGATGATGTTCCTGACGACATGTTCGCAGAGTACATGCCAAAAATTGAGCATAAAGATGTACGTAACATCCAAACGCTAACAGTTGATGAAGCTGTCATGCAAATGGACCTTCTTCACACAAACTTCTTTATTTTCCAGAACCCAAATTCTGGAGACCTTAATGTTGTTTACCGTGAGCCATCTGGCACAGTTGGGTGGGTAGAGCCACACAGAGAAGATCAAGCACCCCTGCAAGCCGCAGGATAAGCGTTAAATACTTGTATGCGGGGCCTTTGCCCCGCATACTTTTTATAAGACAGATAAAAAGAAAAAGAAGTTATGACTCAAAAACATATTGTCATCGTCACAGGCCTTTCTGGCGCAGGTAAATCAGAAGCTCTTAACTGCCTTGAAGATATGGGCTTTGAGTGTATTGATAATATGCCACTGTCACTCACAACCCCACTTCTTTCTGATGTTTCTGCCCTGCCTGATAAACTAGCACTTGGCGTGGACGCACGCACAAGGGAGTTTGAAACTTACGCCCAAACATTTGCAGATGAACTTGAGCATATTGACGGCATTAAAACAGATATTATTTATCTCACCGCCTCTTCTGCAGAACTTCTAAAGCGCTTTTCAACAAACAGACGCCGCCACCCGCTTGCTATGGGCCGCCCTGTAGATGAAAGCCTTGCACTGGAAGAAACATTACTTGCTCCCCTTAAAAACAAAGCCAGCCTAACCATTGATACGTCAGAGTTTGCTCCCTCTAACTTTTGGAAAGTTTTACAAGCGCAATTTGATGACGCACAAAACCCACACATGCAAGTCTTTATTACAAGCTTCGGGTTTAAGCACGGTATGCCGACCATGGCTGATATGGTGTTTGATGTGAGGCATCTCAAAAACCCGCACTGGGAACCAAGCCTTAAACCCTTTACCGGAGAAAGCCAAAAGGTGAGAGACTATGTGGAATCTGATGACAACTTTGAAAAAACATCCACCCGCCTATTAGATTTACTTACATACCAGTTGCCTGTATTTGAAACACTTGACCGCCCCTATGCAACTGTAGCTGTAGGCTGTACAGGTGGCGCTCATAGAAGCGTAACCATGGCCATTCACCTTGAGAAAGCTCTTAAAAAAGCAGGTTTTTCAGCCACACTAAGACATAGAGATATTGATAAACATAAGAATGATATACCTGTGAAAGATTCACAGCATACGCAAAAAAGCGCATAATAAAACACTAAATATAACATAAGGATTCCACATGGCACGCCAAGGTGATTTTGCAATGAGCCCAACAGAAAAGAAGCTCATTGAGCCTCTTTTCAAACTACTTGACCCGGAGAGCATTAAAGGACGTAAAGAGCTTGTTATCAACGCACCAGGCCAAGCGATCTATGAAACATTTGCTGGTGAGTGGGAAACAATTGAAGCACCAGAACTCACGCAACAAGCCCTTATGGATATCCTTCGCCTTTTTGCTGATCGTTACAACGAAAGCTATAACGTTAAAAATCCTATTCTCTCATTCCGCCTGCCAGGTGGACACCGTGCACAGGTTGTTGCAGGTGAGCAGAACCAAATGGGATTCTCTATGGCGATTCGTCTTTTTAACGAGCGTGAGTTCACCATTGATGACTACATGCTTAGCGAAAAAGATAAAAAACAAATTATTGATGCGGTACAGAATCATAAAACAATCCTTATCTCAGGGGGAACAGGTTCTGGTAAAACGTCCTTCATGAATGTGATTCTTCAATATGTACCAAAAGACGAACGCGTATTGACACTAGAGGATGTACGAGAGCTCAAAGTACCACTTTATAACTGGGTTGCCCTTACGTTTAGCAGTGGTGAGAAAAAAGATAATTCTCCAGACATTAACGCTCTCCTTAACGCGGCGTTGCGTATGCGTCCAGATCGCATTCTGCTTGGTGAAATTCGTAAAGAAAACGCCTTTACATTCTGTAGTGCCATTAACACCGGTCACGCCGGCTCTATGGCAACGATTCACGCCAACGACCCTAAAAGTGCCATTGATGCCGTTATTAACCGTGTTCTTTTAAACGGTGATACAATGGAATCAGCCATTAACGTTCTCCGCCGCCAGCTCATTGCTGATATTTACGGCGTTGTTCAGCTTAACCGTGTAAAAGGCGGGGTACGAGGGTACTTCCAAGTGCTTGCTGGTGAAAATGACCTAGAACAATACGATGGTGAAGGCGGCGTTGCAGAACCTTTTGCTGATCACACAGCAGAAGGCGCAGCAGCAACAGAGGAAGAAAACGAGCACAAAAAAGAACAGCCTGTCTCTCAAACTTCTGAGAAGCCTGCTGGCACTCTATCAGGTGCAGACCTCCTCAAAACACTTACCAACAAATAAATCTTTAAATTTATGTTGATAAGCCCCCTACTTTGCTAGGGGGCTTTGCTTATACACCTGCTTTTGTTACAGTGCCTCTATGCACATAAATACACTCAAACTCACAACATTCAGAAACTTCGAAAGTTTGGATCTCCAAACCGAGGGCAAAAACCATGTTGTGTTATACGGTGAAAATGGTGCGGGGAAAACAAACATTCTAGAAGCCCTCTCTCTTCTCTCTCCAGGCTTTGGTATTCATAAAGCTAAACGCGCCGAACAAGCACAGGACGGTTTTTCATCGTGGGGGCTCTATAGCGAGCTTACTGGCGGCGATGAATCTTTCTCACTCGGCATGTCCTATGATGGCAAAGACCGCAAAATTATGCTGGACGGAGACATTGTGGAGCACCAAACAGATCTCACGCGCCTTGGTCATATTGTTTGGTTTACGCCAAGGTATGATAGGCTCTTCCATGATGGTGCAGCTCCGCGCAGAGATTTTTTTGATCGCCTTGTTTTTGGGCTATATCCAACGCATGGCGCACTCATTAACCGTTATAAATCCCATATTAAAAATCGCCTTAAGCTGCTCAAAGAAAACGCGGATAGCGATTGGATTGGCGCAGAAGAGCACATGGCCAGCGAGCTGGCCTACCAAATTGCGCTCAACCGTAAAAATTATTTTGAAGCCCTTAGGGAAACTCTATCTCTTGTAGAGCTTGACCTTGAGTGCCCTCTTCATAAATTTATTCTGGAAGGCATGGAAGCCTGTGACATAGCAGGCAAATGGCAAAGCCACAGAAAACGCGATAGCATTTACCAAAGCACACACTTTGGCACCCACCGTACAGATGTAACTGGCACATTTCTGCCTGCTGGCAATAAACTAAGCCGCACATCTACAGGGCAGCATAAAAAAGCTCTTCTTGATGTTCTGCTTGCCCATGCAGAGCTCCTACATAAAGAAAAAGGCAATGCCCCTCTTATTTTGCTAGATGAATTTGTGGCCCACCTTGACGCTGATAATAAAAATATGATGCTTGAAGCGCTCACAAAATATGGCGCTCAAATTTGGATGACTGGCACTGAAAAATCTGCCTTTGCCAGTATTTCAGACGCCCTTTTTTGTAAAGTTGAGAACGGCCTTGTGTCTATTGACTAACTTTTAGGCATTTCTGCCTGTTTTTCATATGTTTTTTGCTTTTTTAAGGGTAGTTTCTCGCTCTTTATGCTATATTTTTAGCCTATAAAGAACCCTCCATTACACAAGGGATAAAAGAACAATGACAGATATGGCGACAACAATGACAGATACACCTCAAGTTCCAGTGGATAACGCAGATTACGGTGCGGATTCGATTAAAGTCCTCAAAGGATTAGACGCGGTACGTAAACGCCCAGGAATGTATATTGGTGATACAGACGATGGCAGTGGTCTTCACCACATGGTTTATGAAGTTGTCGATAACGCCATTGATGAGTCTCTTGCTGGTCATTGTGATGACATTGTTGTGTCTCTTAACGCAGATGGCGGTGTCTCTGTAAGTGATAACGGCCGTGGTATTCCAACAGACCTCCACCCTGAAGAAGGTGTAAGTGCTGCTGAAGTTATTATGACTCAGCTTCATGCGGGTGGTAAGTTTGATAACAACTCATATAAAGTTTCTGGTGGACTGCACGGGGTTGGTGTTTCTGTTGTAAACGCCTTGTCTGATTTTCTCTATATTGATATTAACCGCGGCGGAAAAACCTGGCACCAAGAATACAACATGGGTGAGCCGAAGTTTCCACTAAAAGAAACAGGCACAACAGATGCGACAGGAACAAAAGTAACTTTTGTACCATCTGATAAAATTTTTGCGATTACAGAATTTTCTTTTGAAACACTCGAAAAACGTCTGCGTGAGCTTTCATTCTTAAACTCAGGCGTTAAAATTCGCCTGCAAGACCACCGCGAAGATGAAATGAAGGAAGTTGTTCTTCACTACGAAGGCGGCCTTGTTGAGTTTGTGAAACACCTCGACCGTAACCGTACATCTGTTGTAGGTGAGCCTATCTACATGGAAGGCGAAAAGGACGGCGTTGGTGTTGAAATTTCACTGCAGTGGAACGATGGTTACCAAGAAAATGTTTTCCCGTTCACAAACAACATTCCACAGCGCGATGGCGGAACGCACCTTCAAGGTTTCCGTGCTTCTCTTACGCGTCTTATTAATAACTACGCTAATGCGTCTGGCATGATGAAAAAGAACAAAGTTTCTTTAAGCGGGGAAGATGCCCGTGAAGGTCTGACATGTGTGCTAAGTGTTAAAGTTCCAGATCCTAAATTTAGTTCTCAAACTAAAGATAAGCTTGTTTCAAGTGAAGTCCGTGGAATTGTTGAGAACGTGATGGGCGATAAACTTGCTGAGTTCTTCGAAGAAAACCCCGATTTTGCCAAAACAATTGTGCAAAAAGTTGTAGAAAGCGCAACAGCGCGTGAAGCCGCTCGCAAAGCCCGTGAAATGACACGTCGTAAAAGCGCGCTAGATGTAGCTAACCTGCCGGGTAAACTTGCGGATTGTTCTTCTCGTAAACCTGAACTTTGTGAGCTTTACATTGTAGAGGGAGACAGTGCGGGTGGTACAGCCAAGCAAGGCCGTGACCGTAGCTTCCAAGCGATTCTTCCACTTCGTGGTAAAATTCTAAACGTTGAGCGTGTTCGCTTTGACCGCATGATTCAGAACGAAGAAATTGGTACACTTGTTAAAGCCCTTGGTACAAGCATTGGTAATGATGAATTTGATATTGAGAAGCTTCGTTACCACAAAATTGTCATCATGACCGATGCCGATGTGGATGGCGCACACATTCGTACGCTTCTGCTTACATTCTTCTACCGTAACCTGCCTGACCTTGTTGAAGCAGGAAACCTATTTATTGCACAGCCGCCGCTTTACCGCGTGGCAAAAGGTAAAAGTGTTGTTTATATCAAAGATGATATGGAACTGCAGGAATACCTTTCAACGCTTGCGCTTGATAGCGCCGTGCTTACACTTGCAAACGGCGAGCAGCGTAGCGGACAAGACCTAACTGATACCTTCCACACCGCTCAGAAAATTTCTGGCTATGTTCAAACAATTCAGAACAGTGTGCGCCTTGGCCTTAACAAGCACTTTACATACAGCCTTATTCAGGCAGGTGCTGATGCAACAAGCCTAAAGACTCAAACAGATGCGGAAACTCTTAAGGGTCGTCTTGTAAGCATTCTTAATGAAACAGAAGCCAGTAACGAGCAATGGGATCTTACTGTTCAGGCATTTGAAGCGGACGCGTTCCAAATTGTGTGCTCTCGCCAAAAAGAAGGCCTTACAGAAACAATGAACATTACACCAAACCATCTAGACAGAGCCAGCATGCGCGGCCTTGTTAAAATGAAAGAAGAAGTGCTTTCGCTTCTTGGTGAAGGCATGTACGCATATAAAGCGACTGAGAACCCAATCACAACGCCTGACCAGTTTGTTGATACTGTTCTAGCTAAAGGACGTGAAGGCATGAACCTACAGCGTTACAAGGGTCTTGGTGAGATGAACGCGGACCAACTATGGGAAACAACATTAAACCCAGATAACCGCTCGCTCCTTCAGGTGACAATTGATGACATTATGAAGGCTGATGAAACCTTTACGATGCTCATGGGCGACGTGGTTGAGCCACGCCGTGATTTCATTCAGGACAACGCCCTGAATGTGAAAAACCTAGACGTATAGAAGCTATCAACCACTAAAAAAGCACCCAACCGGGTGCTTTTTTATATAAACCAAGCTTAATTTAACTTATAAATGTCACGTCCTTCAGGCTTTTTCTTCTCAAGGCTTTCACGGCGTTTTGTTGTAGAGAATAAACGCGGAGGTTCTGTATAAACATGTCCACCAGCAGCAACACAACGACGCGGGAAAGTGTTAATAAGCGCCTGCCCTTTTTCAAGGCAGTCATCAAAGTTACCAATCAAAAGAGATTCCATTGTTGGCTTTTCACTCACTTCAAGAAAAATATCACCATCCGCAAGTAGACACTGCCTTGGGAAGGTTTCAATAATAGGATTACCAAGACGAAGACACTGATCAAATGAGTAAATAGGAAGCACCTTTGCAGCAACAGCTTGAAGTTCAAACACTTCTGTTGTGCTCCATACCCAATATTCAAAGTATCTGCCAAAATCACGGAAAAGAACATCGCCAAAGGCGTTTCTTACAAGTTCATTATAAAGGGTAATTGTTTCTAGCTTACCGCCATTATAGTCTAAAAATTGAATCTCAACGCCACGGTACTCTTTAACTTTACCTTCTGTAGCAAGGGTTGGATCTCTGTTAATGTCTCCGCGCGCAATATCCTTAAGCCAAGTAAAAAGAACAGCTTTCTGATCCTGTGGCACGTCCCATGTATAATGAGGAAAACCTTCCCCTTCAAAAAGGGTTGTAACTGTTATTTTTGCTGTCTCTTTAGCCGTTTTATCAACAAGCTCTTCATCTAGGCTAATTTGTGTGTGCCCTTGTAAACTAAATAAGCTACTTAGCAAAAATGCACTAAGTAGAAAAATTCTTATCATCATAATCTTCAAACTCTCTTACCTGATCAAACAAAATATCTATAAGATCTTCTGCTTTTATATACCCTTTAACAACGCTATGCACGCCTTCCACAAGTGGAAGAGACAGGTCCAAGCTTTCAGCAAGCTTTAAACTTCTCTCTACGGTGGCTATCCCCTCAATTGTAGCACCAACAGCTTCAACTGCTTTTGTTTTATCGCCAAACTTTGCAAGCGCTACACCAAATTGAGTATTCCGGGATTGCAGAGATGTCGCAGTAAGGAGCAGGTCTCCAACGCCAGAAAAACCAAGAAGAGTTTTTTTATCCCCTCCAAGCGCTTGTGCAAGCGCTCCCATCTCTCTTAAACCCATAGTAAGCAGAGCGGCTGATGTATTATCTCCATACCCTAGGCCTTTTACTATGCCTGCAAGGATGGCAAACACATTTTTCATGGCGCCTGCAACCTGTACACCTATAATATCTGTTGTATAGTAGAGCCTAAATTTACGGCCAGCGAACAAAGCACCAACTGAAAGAAGGTTTTCTTTTTGGGTGCAGGCAAGGGAGACACAGGTAGGCTCACCAGAAACAATTTCTTTTGCAAAACCAGGCCCTGAAAGAGAAAGAAGCTGGCTTTCTTTAACGCCGGCCCTCTTCCAAAGGTCAGTCAGGAGCTCACCCTTATCATTTGCAAACCCCTTAGAACAAAGTACAAGTTTTTGGTGATCCTTTAAAAGAGGGGCAATTTTGATAGATACTGCACGGTTAGATGCACACGGAACAACATTAAAGATTACATCAGCCTTTTGTACAGCCTCGGACAAATCATCGGTTAAGGTCAACAAACGAGGCAGAGCAAGCTCATCATAAAGGCCTGTAAACTTACCATCTGCTGACCAAAGCATAAGAGATGCTCTATCTCTTACATAGAGCACCGTTTTTTGCCCAGAGTATGCAAGCTCATGGGCAAGAGCAACGCCAAACTGTCCAGCACCAATAATTGCTACTGTCATGGTGCAAGTCTCCAGTTCATATCCTCAAGGGGCCAGCGCGGCTTAACAACAGCCTTACTATCGTCAGCGCCAAGCAAAACCCTTACACCAGCTGTATAACCAATCATTTCTGCATTATCGGTGCAAAGTTTTAAAGGTGGGGCTATAAACTGAACGTTTTCACTATTGCAAACTTGCCGCAAGGCTATACGAATTGTCTTGTTTGCAGCAACGCCACCAGCAACAACGCAGGATTTATGGCCTGTTTCTTTTAAAGCCTTTTTAAGCTTATGTGAAAAAACCGCCGCAACGGTATACTGAAACGAAGCGCAGATATCAGCTTTTATACTTTCTGTCATCTCTACCGAATCGATCGTTTGACGCACAGCAGTTTTAAGGCCCGAAAAGGAAAAATCTAAGCCGTTATGTAGCATTGGTTTTGGAAAGTCATATTTTTGCGAACCCCCTTCAGTTGCAAGCCTTTCAACAGAAGGACCGCCCGGATAAGGCAGGCCAAGCATTTGAGCAACTTTGTCAAAACATTCCCCAACTGAATCATCTTTAGTTTTTCCAATAAGCTTGTACTCACCCACTTTAGTTACAGAGACAAACTGACAATGCCCCCCAGAAACAAGAAGAACAAGGTAAGGTGGCTGCATACAATCTGTCAGGCCAACAGTTAAAGCATGTCCCTCAATATGATTCACGCCAGAAAAAGGAACTCCTAAACCAAAAGCATAATTTTTGGCATAAACGCTTCCTACCAAAAGCCCACCAACAAGACCTGGCGAAACAGTTGCCGCTACTCTTGTAATTGTAGATTCATCTACAGAGGATAATTGAATACAATTATTCACCAAACCTGATAAGGCTTCATAATGTTCCCTAGAAGCAACCTCAGGTATGACACCGCCATATGCACGGTGCGTTTCAATTTGGCTGAGGACATGACTGGCAAGAACATGGCTACGAATCTCGCCTAAATCATCTTTAGACACATCAACTATAGCGATAGCCGTTTCATCGCAAGAGCTTTCAATAGCTAAAATACGTTCTGTTCTCATCTGTCGCTTCTTTTCTTTATCTATATTCTATCATACTTAGTACAAATGCACGCCAACTGTAAGTAAACGAACACTCACAAAACTTAACCCACTCATTGTATTTGACATTTCTCACAGAAGAACGTGCTGCGCTGCCCCAACACAACCTTCTTTATCTCACCATTGCAGTGGTAACAAGGTTCACTTTCTCGGCCATAAACTTTAAATGAATGCTGAAAATACCCCAAAGCTCCATCTGCTTGCACGTAGTCCTTAAGCGTTGATCCTCCTGCTGCAATAGCACTTTTCAATACTTGAATAATACACGCATGTAACTCTTCTACTTGCGCCAGAGTTAAATTGCATGCAGGTGTTGTGGGGTGTATTTTAGCTGCATACAATGACTCACTTGCATATATATTCCCCACACCAACTACAACCCTTTGTTGCATGATGGCAACTTTGATTGAAACTTTGCTTTTTTGTAAAATTTCATAAAAATAATCTATTGTAAAACAATCGCTTAATGGTTCTGGGCCCAGGCTTTTCAGGTAAAAACTATCCTGAATACCCTCTTTATCTAATATATCAACCATGCCAAAGCGCCTAGCATCATTATAAATAGCAATCTGCCCATTCCCAAAATAGAACAGTACATGGTCATGCTTTTGTTTTATATAAGATTTAACTTCTGAGAACAGTATTTTTCCACTCATACCAAGATGTATAAGAATAACCTTACCACTCTCAAGCTCCATTAACACATACTTTGAGCGCCGGCTAAACTTTATAACCTTTTCATTTTTAAGCATTTTTAATGGAACAGGTATCTTCCAGCGAAGCTTAGGTGCATGCACAGAAACGTGATGCAAGGTCTCTCCTAACATCTCTTTTTCAAGCCCGCGCATAACGGTTTCAACTTCAGGAAGCTCTGGCACGTTTAAAATGTCTTTCTTTAAAGGTTGCATACAAACATAAATCTCTTTATAACACAAGGCATGTTACATGATTCAAAAACCATTATTGCGCTGGCAACAGCCCCGCTTGCAGCAGGGGTTGCTATTTTACGCTTATCAGGCCCCCATGCGATAGAAGCCCTTCAGTTAGTGGGCATAACAAAAGAGCTTAAACCAAGGTATGCGCATTACTGCACCCTTAAAGACATGCAAGGCGAGGAAATTGATCAGGTTCTTGTTCTCTGCTTTAAAGGCCCAAACTCCTTTACTGGTGAAGATGTTGTAGAAATTCACTGCCATGGTGGCATTGCCGTTATTGAAAAAATTATGGCCACACTGTGTACGCATGAGCATGTGCGCCCTGCCATTCAAGGTGAGTTTAGCCGTCGCGGCTTCATGAATGGTAAAATGAGCCTTCTTCAGGCTGAAGGAATTGCTGATATTGTTGCCAGTGAGACAGAGCAACAGCGCAAACAAGCGCTTCTCCAGCTTAAAGGAGAAAGCACATCCCTTTTTGAAGGTTGGCGTAACGACATACTTCATATGCTGGCTCATGTTGAAGCTGCTATTGATTTTCCAGATGAGGAAATTGATGTGCTTGAAGATGCGGGAATCAAACAAAAAATTAACGCTATGCACAGCACTCTCACATCAGCATTGAGTAATAATTTTGGTGAGCGCGTACGTGATGGGTTTACTTTAAGTATTGTTGGCAAGCCTAATGCTGGTAAATCAACGCTCCTAAACTTACTTACAGGCGAAGATACTGCCATTGTAAGCTCTATAGCTGGTACGACGCGCGACGTTGTTGAGAAGCGCCTTAACATAGGCGGCTTCCCTGTTACTATTGCGGATACAGCAGGTATTCGAGAAACAGAAGATGAAATTGAAAGAATCGGCGTTGAGAAAGCAGAAGCACGCATTTCTTCTGCTGATCTTATCATTGCAGTGGTAGCTGCTGATAATATGGATCTTTCTATTCTTGATAAGATTCCAAACCATAAAAAAGATAAACTTCTCACCGTTTTCTCTAAAAGGGATCAAACGACAGATATCACATTGCCTGAAACTGGTGTTTCCATATTTGAAAACCTCACCCAAAAGGAAGCCCTGCCTACGATTATTAAAGAACTAGAGAGTATGATTCAAAAAGAATACAGCGCTCACATGAATAGTCAGCTTATTACAAGGGAACGTCACAGAAAAGCCGCTGAGCTTGCTGTCACACACATAAACCGCGCCCTTTCAATTTTGCAAAACGCTTCAGAGGCAAGGTATAGTTTAAGTGATCTTATTGCGCAAGACCTGCGTGAAGCCGCACATTCCATTGGCGATATTACAGGAAAAACAGGAAGTGAAGATGTTCTAGATGTGGTCTTTTCAAGTTTCTGTATTGGTAAGTAGCTTTATAAGCTTTTGCACATGCTCTTTTGTCTCACCTAAAGAACACTCTGTTGGAATAACATAATCTGCACGCTCTTTAAACTCATCTGCTGTAAGTTGGCGTGATGTAATAAACGCCCACCATTCTTCTGACATACCTCCACGATCAAAAGCACGTCTTTTACGCTCCCCTTCATCTGAGCAAACTGTCACTATAATTTTTTCACAAAGCGGCTCTGTTGGGTAACCTATCAAAAGTGGCACATCTAAAATAATAAGCTGATTTTGAGTATCAATACTTTTTAATGTGTCAGCATAATAGTTTCTGACTATGGGGTGTAGGTTTTCTTCTAGAGCGTCAAGAATCGATGCATCATTTAGTATTTTACTTCTTATTTTTTTCCGGTCAAAGTCACCGTTATCTAAAACACAATCCTCACCAACAATATCTCTTGTTTTTTGATACCCATCAGAACCTTTCTCCTGATTAGCCCTCACTTGTGCGTCAGCATCAAGTACAACAGCGCCAAACTCTTTAAGCATACGTGATACCGTACTTTTTCCACTAGCAATACCACCTGTAAGTCCCACAATCATGACGCTATAAGCTCCACATATTTTTGCTCAAACAACCAGTTTATAAGCGCATTTATAGGAAGACCTTGAATGGTGTAAGGATCACCATTTATTGAATGTACAAGGTAACAGCCAACCCCTTCAAGCTTACAGCTGCCGCAACAATAAAGGGCTTCTTGCTCCATTTGCAAATATGAAAGCGCTTCTGTTTCTGTAAAGGATCTCATTTGAACTTTAGGTGTTTCAACGTATGACCACTGCTGCACACCATTTTTTTGAATAACCACCGCAGTGTGTAGCTCAACAACCTTACCAGAAAGAGCCATAAGTTGCTTTATGCCTTCTTCTTGTGATTTTGGTTTGCTGTAAACGGTACCTTCACAAACAGCCATTTGATCGCTTGAAATAATATATGTTTCGGGGTGTTGTTTACTCAGTGTTTTTCCTTTATAAGCACCAAGAGCAAGAGCCTGATCTGGAAAAGGCATGCCCTTAACCTCAGCCTTAATATCATCCTCTTCATCGAGTGGTTTTTCAAATGTGCAAGGCAGCTTAACGTCTTCTAGCATGCGCCTGCGAAAAATTGAAGTAGAGGCCATCATAAGGGAAATATTTAATTGAATTTTAGCCATTATTCAATTCCTCAACCATGCTGATGCGATCTTTCATAACCCAGCCTTTACGGCCATTCACCTTAACCTTACAAAGAATAGGGTTACATTCTATAAGATAAGCAATCACGCCGGGTTCTAAAAAATTAAGCACTGTAAGGCCGTCTGGCTTTCTAAATAGTTTTGCTGGATCTGCCCCTTGGATCGTCACTGTTCGTGTAGAAGAAAGCAAACCTTTGTATACCCACCCCTGTTCACCGTCAGAGTCTTCAATTTGGCGCCAAGAGTCGTAATCAGCTATAATTTTAACAGGGTATCCAACACGGCGATAAACCCAAAGAATGGGGAACTGCGTTCCAGGGCCCGTTCTTACATTGACCTCTGTGCTTCTTAAGCTTGCATAACGCGGCAAAGGGCGCCCTTCTGAAAAGGACGGCATAATATACAAAAAACAAAGTAAAATGATCCCAAAAACCCGCATACCTTTACTATGCAGGAAAGGCGTTAGCCTGTATAGGGGCGATAACGATAATTAAGCGATTCTGCCACATGTTGCGCGTTAATAGAGTCACACCCATCAAGGTCAGCAATAGTTCTCGCTACACGCACGATCCGATGAAAGCTTCGAGCAGAAACTGCAAATTTTTCATGGGCTTTGTGAAGGAGAGTAAGCCCTTGCTGACATAGTGGCATGTATGTTTCCACATCTCCAGCCCCAACCTCAGCGTTGCATGAGTAGTGTTTTTCAGCATATCTCTCCTCTTGGCAGAGCCTTGCTTTTAAAACACGTGTTTTAATAGTTTCTGTAGACTCTTCCTGAGTTTTTGAGGTTAAAGCATCCATCGGTACAGCCTCTACACCAACATGTAGATCAATACGATCCATAAGCGGGCCTGAAAGCTTTCCTCTATAGGATTCTATTTGCCTTGGCGTACAGCGGCAAACTTGCGTTTCATCTCCCATATAACCACAAGGACAAGGGTTCATAGCTGCAATAAACTGAAAAGCAGCAGGGTATGTGATATGATGATTGGCACGAGATACCGTGATTTCCTTACTTTCCAGCGGCTGCCTTAGCGTTTCTAGTACAGCCCGAGGAAATTCTGGTAGCTCATCAAGGAATAATACACCTTTATGCGCCAGTGACATTTCCCCTGGTAAAGCTTTATGACCGCCACCACTTAAAGCTACAGCAGAAGCACTATGATGAGGCGCTCTATAAGGCCGCCTTAAATTAAGACCGCCAGTCAGCTGACCTGCAATACTGTGTATCATAGATGTTTCTAAAACTTCTTCTGTTTTCATATTTGGAAGAAGTGAAGGAAAACGGCTTGCCATCATACTTTTTCCTGATCCTGGCGGGCCGCTCATAAGAAGGTTATGTCCGCCAGCTGCGGCAATTTCCATAGCGCGCTTTGCTGCATACTGCCCTTTTACATCACTAAAATTATCATGAATCTTAATATCTTGCGTTGTAATTGGTTTTGCGATTAAAGGCTGAAGAGGTGTTTCTCCTGATACATGGTTTAAAAAAGCACTGAGTGATTTAACTGGCGTCACAGCCACATCATCGCACCAAACACCTTCCTCGGCATTTATTTCCGGCACAAAAATTTGGCCAACGCCTTTTTGCATAGCGTAGAGCACAGCAGGAAGAACACCCGGCACAGGGTGAAGTGTGCCATCAAGGCCAAGCTCCCCCATATAAAGAGAGTTTTCTACCATATCCATAGGTACAATTTTTAAAGCAACCAAAAGACCAACAGCTATAGCAAAATCATAGTGGCTTCCAGATTTGCTAGCATGTGCTGGTGTCAAATTTACTGTAATACGCTTAGCAGGAAGCGCAACGCCGCAACTATAAAAAGCGGCGCGTATACGATCTTTTGACTCTTTTACAGCATTATCAGGGAGACCGACAACTTGGAAACTTGCAAGACCTGGCGCGATTTGTACTTCAACATCTACAGGAGAGGCCTGAATGCCCTCTAAGCTAATTGTTTGTATTTTTGCAACCATGAACTGTATTATGTCTGCAAGGCCTTCATCTGACAAGTAAAATAAAAAGCCGCATTTCTGCGGCTTTTTGTTGTTTCGTTTTTCCCTTAAGAGGCTTTGGCAATATCAATCATAAGCTGACCATTTTTTACATTAATGGCCTCCTTTAGGCTTTTTGACCAATGATCATTTGCAAGCTTAAGCACGTATGGCGTAATTGCTCTTGATAAGGCCTCACTTGCTGTAAGTTGCGCCGCTGCAGGCATGTTGGTAATGGCAGAGTGAATCACGCCATGTTGTTCATAATACGGTTCATCATGGCTTGTTGGACGAGAGGTGGCAATACAGCCGCCCTGATCAATAGAAATATCAACAATCACTGAGCCTTTTGGCATCAGCTTTACTTGGTCTTCACTCACCACAGTTGGTGCTTTACGGCCAATAACATAAACAGCGCCAACAAGCAGATCACATGTTGGTAGCAACTCATCTATGGCTTCCGTATTTGAAAGACGCGTATGAATTGCTGGATATTTGGCTTGTACCTCATTCAGGCGCTCTTCGTTAAGATCAAGCAACGTGACATGCGCGCCCATACCAGCAGCAAGAATAGCCGCTTCTTGGCCAGCAATGCCTGCGCCAATAACAACAACATGTCCTGCGCTATGGGTTGAAATACCACCCATAAGTACGCCGCGCCCTCCTTTAGAAGAATGAAGGAACGATGTACCGTTTTGCGTAGCAAGACGCCCTGCAATGGCGCTCATTGGTGCAAGAAGTGGTGTTTTTCCATCTTCCACCAGAGTTTCAAAAGCAACAGCTGTAAGGCCTATGTTTTTCAAATCTTCTGTAAGTTTAGGCTCTGCTGCAAGATGAAGGTAGCAAAACAAAAGATGATCTTGTGTTAATCTATCGACATCACCTTGTTGGGGTTCTTTCACCTTCACAACCATGTCAGCCATAGCATAGAGTGCATCTGCATCAGCGCATATTTTACAACCAGCATCTGTGTAATCTTCATTACCAAACCCTGCACCAACGCCAGCACCAGATTCAATCCAGACAGTATGCCCTGCTTTAACAAGACTTCCTGCGTCAACAGGTGTTAATGCAACGCGCATTTCAGCAGGTTTGGTTTCTTTAGGAACTCCGATATGGGTCATAATGATACCCTCTCTTTTCAAAAGGTTAAGATAAATAGGACGAGTCTTGTTCGGTTTTTATTGATTTTTTAGCGTAATGCCTCAATATAGCCTATACAAGCACGTATATTACTGTGCGATGATAATAAAATTTAAACAAAAGGACAAATGAAATGAATATGTCTCGAGTTGCACCAACAGCACGCGCGGATGACCCGGCCGTTGCTGCATATATGCGCATGATTTTCAACTACATGACTGGCGGCGTTGCCCTAAGTGGCGCGGTAGCTTTCCTTACAATGAAATCTGAGGGGCTTATGCAAGCAGCCATGAACCCTACAACACAAATTATCTTTATGGTGATTTGGCTGGGATCTGGCTTTGTGATGAATGCTCTGATTAACCGTCTGCAACCAACAGCAGCACTGGGGCTTTTTGCCTTCTTTAGTGCGATTACTGGTTTTGCTTTTACACCGCTTGTAGCGACCTACACTAGCGCAAGTGTATTTCTTGCCTTCTTTACTGCCGCAGGTATGTTTGCTGGTGCAAGTGCCTATGGTTACGTGACAGGCAAATCACTCTCTGGTTGGGGTAACTTCCTTATGATGGGTGTGATGGGCTTACTTGTTGCTGTTGTTATTCAAATTGTGGGTAGCCTTATGGGGTATCAAATGGGTGGCTTTAGTTTTATTATTAGCCTTCTTGCTGTGCCTCTATTTGCAGGTCTTACAGCTTATGAAACAAACATGCTACGTGATATGTACTACAGCCATGCTGGTGACGATGTTACAACATCACGCCGCGCGATTTACGGTGCATACTCACTTTACGTAAACTTCGTTATTATGTTTATTCACCTGCTTCAGCTTCTTGGCGACCGCCGATAATTTGAAGAGCTTATTTAAAACTACCCTTCGGGGTAGTTTTTTATGGTTTAAACAAAATGTCTCTTCATTACTTTTCTAAAAACGAGCTTTTAAGTAGCTTCTTCTTTTTTAAAAAGATAAGGTATACAAAATTAAATCTGTTTATTCCTTTCTTTGAGGTATCTCTATGCCTAAAATCCTTCCCCTTCCCGGCCCTTGCGCCGTTGCGCAGAAAAAATACAACAACTTCATGCAAAGCCCTTTTGTTACATCTTTAAATGATGTTTTGCCCCATTGGGCATTGATGCAGGAACATTGCCATGGCTCTTTCAATTGGGAAAGCAAGCTTCGTGATGATACCCGTGAGCTTGAAGCTACTAACAAAGCATATGCTGAAGCTGGAGAGCGCTTTCTTGCTGAGCATTACTTTGCGCCCTGCGTAGCCTCTCATACAGATCAAATTCGTTACTTTGATGAACATCGAGGTAATGAACGCTGGGTTGGCATTGAAATTGGTGCACAGAAAATTCGTATGATGCATGCTGGAGCTAAAGCTTTAGGTTTTACGCCTTATACAGCGATTGGATGCGACATCCCTATTCCTAACAGCAGCGCTGTCTTTTATGTTGGTATCAAAAATGCTATTGAGCAAGGCTGGAAACTTGTTCTTGTTTCATTACCGGAATGGCGTGGTGAAAAATCTCAAGAAGAAGTTTTTGAAACTTTTGTGAAGAGCTTTACAGGTGCCGGCTTTGATCTAAACGATATTGCTGGCTATCTGCCGCACCCAAACGATTAACCTATAAAAAACCCCGCTTTTGCGGGGTTTTTTGTGTCTCCGTATCTTACTTATTCATGCTTTGGAAGAACTCTTGATTGCTCTTCGTTGCACGCATTTTACCAAGCAAGAACTCCATAGATTCCATTGGATTCATTGGTTGAAGAATACGGCGCAGGAGCCATGTTCGCTGAAGGTCATCCTTACCGATAAGAAGCTCTTCTTTACGTGTACCAGACTTCGTAATATCAATGGCAGGGTAAGTCCGCTTTTCAACAAGCTTACGATCGAGCCAGATTTCACTGTTACCAGTTCCTTTAAATTCTTCAAAAATCACTTCATCCATACGAGAACCTGTCTCAATAAGAGCTGTTGCGATAATTGTAAGTGAACCGCCCTCTTCAATGTTACGTGCCGCACCAAAGAAACGTTTTGGACGCTGAAGGGCATGAGCATCCACACCACCCGTAAGAACCTTACCTGAACTTGGCACAACAGTGTTGTAAGCGCGCGCAAGACGTGTAAGTGAATCAAGAAGAATCACAACATCTTTACCTTGTTCAACAAGGCGTTTTGCTTTTTCAATTACCATTTCACTTACTTGGACGTGACGGCTAGCAGGCTCATCAAACGTAGAAGAAACAACTTCGCCCTTAACGTTACGCTGCATGTCTGTTACTTCCTCAGGGCGTTCATCAATAAGAAGTACAATTGTGTGAACATCTGGCTGAGTCTTCTCAATTGCGTGAGCAATGGACTGAAGCATCATTGTTTTACCAGCTTTTGGCGGTGCCACAAGCATCGCACGTTGCCCTTTGCCGATAGGAGAAACAAGGTCAATAATACGACCTGTCATGTTCTTCTTGTCTGTTGGATCATTCCCTTCAAGGTTAAATCTTTCCTCTGGGTAAAGAGGCGTCAATTTTTCAAAGTTACGACGAGATTTAGAGTTTTTAGGGTTTTCATAGTTAATTGATTCAAGCTTTAGAAGAGCAAAGTAGCGCTCGCCAGGGTTTGGTGGACGAATAGAACCTGTAATTGTATCACCAGTTCTTAGACCGTAACGACGGATTTGGCTTGGAGAAACATAGATATCTTCCTGTACTGGGAAGTAGTTGCTATCAGGAGAACGAAGGAATCCGAAACCATCTTGAAGAACTTCAAGTACGCCTTCTGCTTTTACATCACGTTCGTCTTCTGGGATTGCTTTTACAATTGCAAACATGATTTCTTGGCGTTTCATTGCTGCAGGATCTTCAATACCTGCTTTTGAAGCAACTTCTACAAGGTCTTCTGTACTTTTATTTTTTAGTTCACTGAGATGTTTCATGAGATTCTATATATGCTTTTGATTGATTAATTTGAAATGTGTTAATTCATTAAATTGAAATATCCGCTCTGAAGAAGAGCTAATAATCCCATTTAAAAGAGATTGTGTGCAGTCGTCAAGCTTTTTATGTGTCTTAGAAAGGTTTAAGAACAGCCAAAAAAACAACAAGAATAAGTATAATGGTTGGTATTTCGTTAAAAATTCTAAAATACTTACCCGATTTTTTCACAGCATCAAGCTGAACATCATGGTTATATTTTATAAGATATGCATGATAAACCGTAAGCAAAATAACACATGTTAGCTTTGCATGGATCCAGCCTTCTTTAAAAAGGTAAGGGTTTTGAATAAGAAGAATCAAACCAAAAACCCATGTGGCTACAGCGGCTGGTGTTGTAATGTATTTTAAAAGTTTAAAAGACATCGTTTGAAGAACTTGCTTTGTTTCTTCTGTCTTTGCGCGTTCTGCGTAGTACACAAAAATACGTGGCAAATAGAAAAGTCCTGCAAACCAGCAAACAACAGAAATAATATGTAATGCTTTAAATGTAAGATACATGGCTATTTCCCTTGTACGGCGTCAACCATAGCTTGGACATTTTCAATAGGTGTAAGCGGTGTCACACCATGGCCAAGGTTAAAGATGTAATGATGCGTTGGGTCAATCTTAGAAAGTGTTTCTTTCACTCTCATTTTTACAGTATCAGGATCTGTCATCAAAACCATAGGGTCCATGTTTCCTTGCAGGGTTATTTTGCTTTGAAGGTGCGCGACATGTTCAAGTGGTGTTGAATAATCAATTCCAAGGCCATCAAACAGCCCTTCAGATCGTTCTGCCATCTTTTCTAGTGTCAGTGTATCTACGCCGCGAGGAAATAGAATAATAGGCGTCTCAGGATGTTTCTCTTTTAAAATGCGGCACATTTCCATAAGAGGATTCATGACTGCATCTTCAAAAAGAACGGCTGGCACAGATGCTGCCCAGCTATCAAATATTTGAAGAACCTGTGCACCTGCTTCAACTTGTTTACTTAAGTAATCTGCTGAGATACGTGCAAGATTTAGCATCTCTTCTGCCCATAAAGATGGGTTTTGAAAAGCCCAAGTTTTAAGGTTATCAATACTTTTAGATGGTTTTGCATCGCTCATATAAGCTGCAACTGTCCAAGGAGCACCGCAAAAGCCAATAAGCGTTTTATCCGAATTTAAGTTTTTTCGGATAGAACCCACTGCTTTATAAACAGGGTTTAGGTGTTCATGGAACTTGTTTTGATCTGCTTTGAAATAATTTGAAAACTCTTGAAGTGTTTTTGCACGGCCAAGTACAGGGCCTTCACCTGTTTCAAACTTTAAATCCATACCTAAAGCATGAGGGACAACAAGAATATCACTAAAAAGAATTGCTGCATCAAATGCAAAACGTCTAAGCGGCTGAAGAGTCACTTCTGTTGCGTGCTTTGGTGTATAGCTTAACGTTAAGAAATCACCTGCTTCTTTTCTAAGCTCTCTATATTCAGGAAGGTAACGACCTGCTTGTCTCATCATCCAACAAGGAGGCGTTTCATGGCTTTGACCATTTAATGTATTTAGAAGTTTCATAGGTTCAGACTATACGAAACTCTCTTTAAAAAGACCATCATTAATCTTATAAGGCTATAGATAGATGCAGACACGCAAGATGTTTCAGATAAAACATCAAAACAATCCACATCTACGGCTTATATATAATATATATTATATCTGTCTCTTATACACATCTCCGAGCCCACGAGACCGATCG
>CAXHDG010000019.1:0-36475 GCA_964015495.1 uncultured Magnetococcales bacterium | reverse complement strand
GAGCAAACTAAATACAAGGCTTGGGCAAGGCGACACAGATGGCGCGGTGATACTTGCTGCCCGCAACAATACGGTAGATGCCATTAACGCAGAGGAAATGGAAAAACTGCCTACGGACGAACATATCTACGATGCCAAAACCACAGGTAAGGTGGATAAAAAAGTCTTCACCAGCCCGTCTCATTTAAGCCTTAAAAAGGGCGCACGCGTTATGTTTACCCGTAACGATGGTATGGGCCGCTGGGTGAATGGTTCGCTTGGAAAAATTATCAGCTGCGATGTGAAAACAGTTAAAGTAAAAATGGATGAAGGCCGCACTTACAACGTAGAGCCTGTAAAGTGGGAACTGACCAAGTATAAAATGGATGAGGAAACAGACGCGCCAGTTGCAGAAGTTGCTGGTACGTATTCTCAGCTTCCGCTTGCACCTGCTTGGGCGCTCACCATTCATAAGGCGCAGGGCCAAACCCTAGAAAAATGCGTCATTAACCTATCAGACGGCGGAATTTTTGCGGAAGGCCAGCTTTACGTTGCGCTCTCTCGTGCCCGCTCACTGGAATCTATTACACTGACAGACCCTATTACCGTCTCTGATATTCGTACAAGTAGAGATGTGCAGGCATTTTATAATGGGTTCTTTAAAGATTAAACTCTAAATTCGCACCTTCAGGCGCATTCCACACAGCAACACTACTGGCGTACATGGCGCGGTCATTCATGGGGGTAAAGCGGAAGGTGCTCAGCGCTGCTCTCTCATCGGCTTTTAGTTTTTCCATAAGCGGTTTGTGGTAGCCTTTTGGCAAGTGAGGCACCCACAGCATGATGATGGCGTCTGGTGCAATATCAAGCAGTTCATTAATCATAAGCACCACATCTTCATAATCGACTTTAATCTCGTATGAGGGGTCAATAAATACAAAGTTTTTGCGTTTTTTATAAAGGTTATCATAGGCCATATCAAAGCCATCATCGTGATGCAGTTTGATGCGGTCATCTAGGTTGAATCTGTTTTTAAGTTCTTTAAATTCCGTACTGTGAAGCTCAAAGAAATGGAAGGTATCTTCCTTGCCAGAAAGCAGCTGCATAATTTTAGCGCTGCCTGGGTACTGGTTTTCTTTCGTTTTACCGAGCATAGCTTTAAGAGGGGCAAGTGTTTCGCTTTCTTTCTCTAAAAGAGATAAAATGCCGTGCGCGGCTTCACCTGTTTTTTGAGCCTGCTCAGAGGAAAGGTCATAAACACCGCGTCCTGCGTGCGTATCAATAAAATTAAGAGGCTTACGGTTTGTTTTTTCAGCTCTCAGCGCACGGATAAGCAATGTGTGTTTGTGAACATCAGCCATGCAACCTGCGTGAAAGGTGTGTTGGTATGAAAGCATTTAAATATTTCCTCATTGTACTCTGCGGCGCTGTGAATCGGTTTTGTTTGCGCTTTTATAGTTCTATGCAATTTTGAATCGCGCGTTTCCAGCCCAAAATCATTGTTTCTCTTGTATCACCCTCTAAGGTAGGCGTAAAGGTTTTACTGATTTGCCATTGCTTTGAAACAGTATCAAAATCAGAGATAAGCCCTGCGCCAATGGCAGCAAGGTAAGCGGCACCAAGTGCTGTTGTTTCTGTCACTTGGGGGCGGGCAGTCTTTACATGTGTAATATCTGAAAGGCGCTGACAAAACCAATCGTTGCTCGCCATGCCGCCATCAATACGTAATTCTTTTAAAGGTGTTTCCATGGCGTTTAAAAGGTCTAGTGTTTGGTAGCACAGGCCATCTAGCGTGGCGCGTACTAAATCTTCTTTGGTTGTATCTAGTGTAAGGCCAACAATGTGCCCTTTGGTGCCTGCTTTCCAGTAAGGTGCGCCAAGGCCAATAAAACCTGGTACGACATATACGTCATCTTGTTGTTTGGCTGCTTTTGCAAGCCTTTCAGTTTCAATGGCGCTGGAAATTAATTTGAGCTTATCGCGGAGCCACTGAATGCTACTACCGCACACCATGCTGCTGCCTTCATAGGCGTACATGGTTGTATCCGCTGTTTTATAAAGCACCGTGGTGAGCAGGCCTTCTGGCGCTGGTTTAGGATTCTTTCCAATATTCATCATTAAAAAGTTACCCGTGCCATAGGTGCTCTTTGCTGTGCCGGCCTCAAAACAAGCTTGGCCAATTGTGGCAGATTGTTGGTCGCCGCATACGCCCTGAATAGGCAAGCTAAAACCGCAAAGGGCTTTATCGGTTTTGCCATAATCATCAATGTTATTTTTAACAATAGGGAGAAGGGATTGGGGCACTTTGAATTGCTTACATAATTCGCTGTCCCATGTCATATTCTGAATGTTAAATAATAAGGTTCTTGATGCATTGGTTGCATCCGTTGCATAAACACCGCCACTTGTAAGGCGGTAAATAAGGTAGCTGTCTATTGTGCCAATACAAAGATTATTTGAAGCGTGTGCTTGCTTAACAGCGTCGTTGTTTTCAAGTAGCCATGCCATTTTTGTAGCGCTGAAATATGCATCAATAGGCAGGCCTGTTTTTTCTTTTACGGATGCGCCATAAGCGGTGTTCAAATCTGTGCAAAGGTCTGCTGTGCGTTTATCCTGCCAAACAAGGGCAGGGGCAAAGGGCAGGCCTGTATCTTTTGCCCAGGCTACACATGTTTCTCTCTGGTTGGTAATGCCCATTGTTTGGGCTGTGTAGCCTTTGGCCTGAGCCTCTGTAAGGACTTTTTTGCAAACAGTGAGGGCATTTTGCCAAATGTCTTCGGCGTTATGTTCTACATGATTTTCTGCAGGGTAATGCTGTGTGTGCTCAACAGCGTGGCATGCAATGATGTTGCCAAGGGTATCAAAAACAATTGCTCTTGTAGATGTTGTGCCTTGGTCGAGAGATAAGATGGCCTTCATAGGGGTGCTTTTTCTTTTTCATTTGAAAAGCATTATACACGCCATGAAAAAAGGCAGCAAGTTTGCTGCCTTTTTCTAGGGGTCGGTTTATTTGCCTTCTGCCTTTTTGGCATTTCCCTTAAGGATAATGCCCTTGGGAGCAGGGGGGCGGATGTGCTTGGGGTTGACAGTGCGCGCCCTGGGCTTTTTGCCGAAGAGTGAGGTGAGTACTTTCATGAGAAAGCTCCTTGAAAAAGAAAAACAAAATGAGATTGTTTCCTATATAGCTGTCATGAGCCTTTTTTTCAAGTGAGGTGCTATTTTTTATGCGTGATATATTCAGCCAGCTTTTCTTTTTGCGCCAGTGTGAGAAATAGCCCTTGCTTGGTGCGGTGCCAAATTATGCTATCGGCTGAGGTGGCCCATTCTTCATTTATAAGGTACTCAACCTCCTTGCCATATAGGGTTGCGCCAAAATGCTCTCCAAGGGAGGCTGTATCAGTGCAACCTGCCAAAATTTGCTCAGCTTTAGTGCCGTAACTTTCTGCTAAACGCTGGGTGAGCGCCATAGGGATAGCAGGAAATTTTTTCTGAAGCGCCTTAAAGTCTACCTCTGATTCATTTCCATATAGAGGCAGCTTGCCTGTAAGGCATTTGCCTTTAATGTTGAGCTTTTTCATAGCGTCTTTAGCGAGCGCACGGTAAGTGGTGAGCTTGCCGCCCCAAATATGCAGACCAAGAGCGCCTTCAGATTTAAAGCTTTGCAGGCTGTAGTCTCTGCTAGCTTTGGTGAGGCTATGCTGGGTATCAATAATCGGCCGTACGCCGCTAAAGCTCCAGGTAATATCGCTTTCTGCTGTTTGCTTGCTAAAGCGTGCATTGGCTATGCTTAATAGGTAATCTTGCTCTTGCTTAGAAATAGCAGCGCTGCTTGGGCTGCCTGTTATAAGCTCTTCCGTAGTGCCAATAAGGGTAAAGTCTCTCTGGAAGGGAATGGCAAATACCACACGTCCGTCTTCTTCCTGGAAGAGGTAAGCCTGATTATGCAGGAACACTTTAGGTACAACAATATGGCTACCTTTAATAAGTTTAAGCGGTTTTGACGGCAAGGTTGGCGCTGTCTTTTGCATAAACTGAGAGGCCCATGGACCTGTTGCATTAACAATTTTTGGCGCTGTAACTTTGTGTTCTCTTCCGTTATGGACGTAAGTGACATGCCATGTTTTTTGAGTTGCGCTCAGGTGAGTCACTTCCGCAAAGGGGAGAACTGTTGCCCCGTGGCTTTTCGCATCTTTAGCATTGGCAATAACAAGGCGGTGATCATCTACGCGCAGGTCGCTATAGGCAAAAGCAATGCCTGCATCTTGTTTTAAAGCCGTACCTACAGCAGATGTTTTGAGGTCAAACTGGATAGATTTGGGTAAATATTGGGACCTGAATAAGTTATCGTATAAAAAAAGCCCCATTTTAACCAGCCTTGCTGGGCGTGTATGGGGTTCATCTGGGATGTTGATGCGAAGTGGGCTTACAAGATGGGTGGCAATGCGTGCTAGCGTATCTCGCTCTTTAAGAGCTTTGCGCACAAGGCCAAATTCGTAATGCTCAAGGTATCTGAGCCCCCCATGGATCATCTTTGTGCTCCATGAGGACGTTGCTGCGCCAATGTCTCCTTTATCAAGGAGCAATACGTTTAGGCCGCGTAGGCTTGCGTCTCTGGCTATACCAGCACCGTTAATGCCGGCGCCTATAACGATGAGATCAAAGTGTTGATCAGACATGATACCTCTCTTGGATTATCTGCAATAATGGCTTTAAGAATACCACTGTGCAGAGCCAGTTCCAAATGCTGCTCTAATTTAGGGTCTGCTTTTTCAGATTCTGTCCACATAATCAAATCAAGGCTGTGCTTTTTTAGCGCGTTTATGGCAGCCTTATCAAGCGCACCAGTTGGCAATATGCCGTAGCTTGCTTCTAGGTGTGCAGCATTTTTTAAGTAGGAGGCAGTGAGTGCTTTATAGTGCGCAGTGCCATCATGCTTTTTGTGGGCAAATAATAGCCCTCTGGGTACAAATGGGAGCTCCTTTTGAATGGTACTCAGCTGGCTATGGTCAAAAGAGCTTATAATAAAGTTATGGGGGTGAACTTCACCTGATTTTAAAAGCGGATTTAATATGCCGCATACAGTAGCGGCCACATCTGGGCTTTTTAACTCAATGTTAAAGAGCGCGTTTGGTTTGTTTGCAATGTGCTGAGCGAAGAGATTTAAGGTTTCTTCAAAGGTGGGGATATGGCTCGCATCTTTGAGCCTGAGTTCTTCTATATCAGTATCTAATAGATCTTCAAAAAAGGATGCGTCGTCAATCTTGGTATCTAAATGGTGTTTCAAGTCGCTTATAATTTTACTGCCCATCATGCGGGTGGGGTGCATCATGTAAAGTGTACCATTTGCGCTTTTTACAATGTCAGCCTCAAAGCCGTCAGCAAGTGTGAGGGATTTTTCAAACGCTTTTAAAGTATTTTGATACGGCGCAGGAAGCGCCATGACGCAGCCTCTATGGCCAATAATTTTAGGAAATGCGGGCGTGTTCTGTTCCATGTCCTTTATTATACTTCATACCAAAAGGGTGAGGGAATATAAAAAATGACGGTTAGGAGTTGACTGGTCAGTCAAATGTTATTATAACTGACTATAAGGCACTAACATGAAGTGAAGCCTTTTGGAGATGCAATGGAAAAACGACCAACAAAAGAACGTTTAATTCAAACAGCGAATGAGCTGATTGGACAAGCAACGTATAGCACTGTGAGTGTAGCTGAAATTTGCGCCGCTGCTGATGTGCATAAAGGTAGCTTTTATCATCATTTCCCATCTAAGGTTGACCTTGCAATTGCAGCAATTGATACCTATTTTGAAGAGAATACATGCGATTGGAATGCCCTGTGTTCATCATCAATTCCGCCTTTGAAGCGTTTGATTAAAATTTGTGACTATGTTGTTGAAAAAGCAAGTGAGGAGACGGCTGAGTCTGGGCATTTTGTAGGTTGTCCTTTGACATCTTTAGGGGCTGAGATGGCTGGGGAAGACGGTGAGGAAGCAAGGCTTGCAAAGCGTTGTAGAGAGGCTGATAATGTATTTCTTGAATATTGGAAATCATCTGTACGAGATATTGCAGCAGAGGGATACCTTAAAGAAGGTGAAGATCTCGATCAAATTGCACGTTTTTTACATACGTTTATGGCGGGACACATGATGCTTGCAAAAGTACACAACTCAATTGAGATTTTTGAAAAAGATTTGAAAAAAGGCATGTTTAGAATTCTTGGTATTTCATTAGATGAAATTGAAAAACAAGAGCAATAAAGTTTAAAAATTGACTGTAGAGTCAAATACAAGGAGAGCGGTAATGGCCACGGCATATACAGAAACAATGAAGAATCATAAAACAATCTTTCTTATGGGGGCAACAACGTTGCTCTTTTCAGGTGCGGTTATGCTCTATAGCGTACTTGGCCATAGCGAAGAGGAGAGCATAGAGGAGGCGGTTGCTGTTGTTGCAGAAACGGCAGGTATCCCTGTGGCAGAAGTTAAAGCGCAAGATGTGAATATCTGGAGCCGTTTTTCTGGCCGTATTGCTGCGGTAAATGAAGCTGAAATCCGCCCGCAAGTGAGCGGCCGTATTACGGACATTCGTTTTCGTGATGGCGCAGATGTGAAAAAAGGTGACATTTTGATGGTTATTGACCCGCGCCCGTACGAAGCGAGCTTAAAAGAAGCCAAAGCTAACCTTGCTTCAGCAAAAAGTGGAAAATCTTTAGCTGAGCGTGAACTGAAACGTGCAGAAACACTCCTTAAAGAAGATGCCATTGCACAGCGTACTTACGATAGCCGCGTGAATGATTTAGAAGTGGCAGAAAATGCCATTCTCCAAGCTGAAGCTGCGCTCATTCAAGCCAAGGTTGATGTGGATCATGCTTACGTTAAGGCACCATTTTCTGGCCAAGTTGGCCGTGCAGAATTAACGATTGGTAACCTTGTGCAGGCCGGAAGTGCACCTCTTATGACAACGCTTGTTTCTAATAAATCAGTTTATGCAGAATTTGATGTGGACGAGCAAACATACCTGAAAAATGTTTATAGCGTACGTTCTGATGCAAAACAAACTGTGCCTGTGCGCCTCAATGTAAAAGGCATTCCACAAATAGAAGGCAGCATTGATAGCTTTGATAACGCGATTAACCCTGCAACGGGCACAATCCGCGCGCGTGCTTTGTTTAACAACAAAGATGGCATTTTGCTGCCAGGCATGTACGCTGAAATTGAAATGTCAACGCCAACTTCTACAAGTGAGCTTGTGGTTCCTCAAAGTGCTATCGCAACAGATCAAGACCGTATGTTTGTGTACGTGGTTGATGAGAACAATGTTGCAAACTACCGTGAAGTTACAGTTGGCCGCCCGCAAAATGGCTTTATTGTTATTCAGTCTGGCCTAAAAGCAGGCGAAAAAATTGTGACAGATAAAGTGGGTATGGTGCGCTCTGGCCAAACAATTAAACCTGATCAGGTTTCAATCATGATTGAATCCGCGCAAGACGCTCAGGTTGCTCAAAAATAATTATACCGCTAAATAGAAGGTAAAAATTAGATGAATTTCTCAAGATTTTATATTGATCGCCCGATCTTTGCAGCGGTGCTCTCAATCCTTATTTTTGTATCGGGGCTGGTTGCGATGTTTAACTTGCCGATCTCCGAGTACCCAGAAGTTGCCCCACCATCTGTTGTGGTGAATGCATCTTTCCCAGGGGCAAGCCCTGCTGATATTGCAGAGTCTGTATCTATTCCGCTAGAAGAGCAGATTAATGGTGTGGAAAACATGCTGTACATGAACTCTCTTTCAACAACAGATGGTAACCTGCAGCTACGTATAACATTTGCTATTGGAACAGATGCTGATCTTGCACAGCAAATGGTGCAAAACCGCGTGCAGCAAGCGCTTCCACGCCTGCCGCAAACGGTACGTGATTTTGGTGTGACGGTAACGAAGTCATCGCCCAATATTACCATGGTTGTTCACATTGTCTCTCCAGAAGAGCGCTATGATGCCCTTTACTTGCGTAACTATACCAATATTAACGTTAAGGATGAACTTGCCAAAATTGAAGGTATCGGAACTGTTAGTATCTTTGGTGCTGGTGACTACGCTATGCGCCTTTGGCTTGACCCTAACAAAGTCGCTCAGCGTGGCCTTACAACCAGTGAAATTATGGCCGCTGTACGCAGCCAAAATACACAAGTTGCAGCTGGTACAATCGGCGGGCCTCCTTACACAGAAGGCAAAGCAGTCCCTCTGCAAATGCCAATTACAGTTCAAGGCCGTTTGGAAAATATTAGTGAGTTTGAAGATATTATTATTAAGCGTAGCGCAGAAGGTGTGGTTACCCGCCTAAAAGATGTTGCACGTATTGAGCTAGATGCGTCTGGTTATGCAATGCGCTCCTTGCTAGATAATAAGCCTGCTGTGGCAACAGCTATTTTTGCAGCTCCTGGCGCCAATGCTTTGGATATCTCTACTCATGTACGTGCTAAAATGGCTGAACTTAAAAAGACATTCCCAGAGGATGTTGATTTCCAAGTTATTTATGACCCTACAACTTTTGTGAGCGAGTCTATTGAGAAGGTGATTGAAACACTTCTTGAAGCCGTTCTTATGGTTGTTGTTGTTGTTGTTGTATTCCTTCAGCGCTGGCGTGCGGCTATTATTCCGTTGCTTGCGGTACCTGTTTCTATTGTAGGTACATTTGGGGTAATGCTTATGCTTGGTTTCTCAATTAATGTTCTTTCCTTGTTTGGTCTCATCCTTGCCATTGGTGTGGTTGTGGATGATGCCATTGTTGTTGTGGAGAACGTGTCGCGTGGTATTGAAGATGGCATGACCCCACGCGCGGCAGCCATTAGAGCCATGAAAGAGGTGACGGGACCCATTCTTGCTACAAGTTTAGTACTTATGGGCGTGTTCATTCCGATTGCCTTTCTTTCTGGCCTAACAGGTATGTTCTATAATCAGTTTGCATTAACCATTGCCATTGCTGTTGTAATTTCAACGCTAAATTCGCTCACACTCAGTCCTGCAATGTCTGCGCTTCTTCTACAAAAAGAAGGCACAAAGCGTGACTGGCTTCAAAGGGGGATGGATAAGCTTTTTGGTAGATTCTTTAACCTGTTTAATAATGTGTTTGACCGCTTTAACAACCGCTATACAAACACTGTACGCTGGTCAATTGGTCGTAAAGGCTTCATGATGGCAATCTTTGCAGGTTTTTTAGCCCTTACAATGTACGGCTTTAAAAGTGTGCCTGCAGGGTTTGTACCTGCACAGGATAAGCAGTACCTTATTGCCTTTGCTCAGCTGCCTCAAGGGGCAACGCTAGATCAAACGGAGAATGTGATTCGCCAAATGGGTGATATTGCACTAAGCCAAGAAGGGGTGGCTAACGCTGTTGCTTTCCCTGGGCTTTCTCCTAACGGTTTTGTTGCTAACTCAAGTAGCGGAATTATCTTCTTGCCGCTTGATGGGTTTAAAGAGCGTGAAGCAGGTCACCTTAATGCCTTTGCTATTGCAGGCGCACTACAACAAAAGTTTATGAGCATCCAAGGGGCGTTTGTGGCAATTTTCCCGCCGCCACCTGTAAGCGGTCTTGGTACGGCTGGTGGCTTTAAGCTCCAAATTGAAGATCGTGCTGGCCTTGGTTATGAAGCGGTAAACGCAGTTCTATGGCAAGTGCTTGGTAAAGCAAATCAGCACCCAGCGCTAACTCAGGTGTACAGTAACTACAACATTGATGCGCCAGAGATCTTTGCGAACCTCGACCGTACGAAAGCAGAGCAGCTCGGCGTGGATGTGGACCAAGTTTTTGCAACCATGCAAACATTCCTTGGTTCGCAGTATATCAATGACTTCAACCTGTTTGGCCGCGTGTACCGTGTGATTGCTCAGGCAGAAGCTGAGTACCGCGATGAGGCGTCTGACATCACAAGCATTAAAGTGCGTAACCGTGATGGCGCGATGATTCCTTTAGGGTCAATTATTGATGTGGAAGAAAGCAAAGGCCCTGCCATTGCTATGCGCTATAACGCATACCTTGCCGCTGACGTAAATGGTAACCCTGCACCGGGCTACTCTAGTGGTGAGGCGCAAGCCGCGATGACACAAATTCTGGAAGAAACCCTTCCAGCAGGTATGGCCTTTGAATGGACAGATTTGACCTATCAGCAGATTCTTGCTGGGGATTCAACACTGGTTATTTTCCCGCTTTGCTTGTTCCTTGTGTTTCTTGTTCTTGCAGCCCAGTATGAGAGCTTAACAATGCCGATTGCTGTGATTGCCATCGTGCCTCTTACAATTCTCAGTGCGATTTGGGGTGTAAAATGGAGCGGAGGGGATAACAACATCTTTACACAGATTAGCTTCTTTGTACTGGCCGGGCTGGCGAGCAAAAACGCCATCCTGATTGTAGAGTTCGCCCGCGAACTTGAACGGGAAGGTATGAAACTTGTGGAAGCCGCTGTAAAAGCTAGCCGCTTGCGTTTGCGTCCGATTTTGATGACATCGTTCGCTTTCATTATGGGTGTGCTACCGCTGGTAACATCAACGGGAGCAGGTGCAGAAATGCGTCAAGATATTGGTGTGGCTGTATTTTCTGGTATGCTTGGTGTAACATTTATGGGGATCATTTTTACACCGATCTTTTATGTACTGCTGCGCCTTGTTGATAAGAAATTTGAAAAAAAGGAAGAGGCTCAAAATGCTGAATAAAAACACATACCTCTCAGTTCCTGTACTTGTAGGAGCGCTTATGCTAAGTGGCTGTATGCCGCTGAAGAACCCGAATAAAGGGCTAAAAGCACCTGAAGCCAGCGTGTGGCAAAATACGCCGCTAGAAGGCACAAGTATTACGGGCCTTGAAAATTGGTGGTTGCATTTTGCTGACCCTGCACTTGAAGCTCTTGTTGCGCAGGCCATGATGGATAGCCCAACGCTTGCCATTGCAGCTGCACGCGTAGAAGAAGCCCGTGGTGCAAAACGTACATCATTTGGCGGCCTTCTACCTAATATTAGCGGCACGGCAACAGGCACAGAATCAGATGAAGGCGCCACAAATCAGCGCGGTTCGTTTGAAGCTGGCTTTGACGCTTCTTGGGAAATTGATCTGTGGGGTGAAAACCGCAACGCTTACACTTCAAGTGCCAAAAGCTTTAAAGCCAAGCAGGCACAGTATGAACAGTCTAAACTTGTACTAATTAGTGAGATTGCCCGCACGTACACAGGGCTTCGCGCAGCTGAAAAGCAAGTGAAACTTACACACCGTAACATTGAAACGCTCAAGGAAACAAAGCGTATTATTGAAGCGCAAAAACGCGTAGGTGAGGCAGGCCGTTTAGATGTAGAGCGTACAGATAACTTGCTGAATTCAACACGTGCACAAGTGCCAGAAGCAGAGCGTATCCGTGAAGCGCAGCGCCTCGCGCTTAGCGTACTTGTGGGTGTTCTGCCTGAAAACTTAGATGATATGATTATGGTTGATGGCAGTATTCCGTCAGCAGGGCATGTGCCGCTGCTAGAAAGCCCAAGTGATGTGCTAAAGCGCCGCCCAGATGTGCGCGCGGCTCAGCTTGATTTTGCCGCAGCAACAGACCTTTCTGAATCTGCCTTTGCTGGCATCTTCCCAAGTCTTACGCTTGGCGGTTTCTTTGGCGTAGCTGAAGGCCTTGCGTTTGATCCAACTGAGATCTGGCGTGCAACGGCATCTAGTTCACTTCGTCTTTTAGACTTTGGTCGTTTGCGTGGTCAAATTGATGCGGCCCGTGCGCGTGAACGTATTGCGTTTGAAACATACCGCGGTACTATTTTGGAAGCTGTGGCAGATGTAGAAACAGCGCTGAGTGATTACGCACATTTAAAGCGTGAAGAGCAAGCTCTTGCTGCGGCCCTTGTGAATGCTAAATCTGCCCTTAAGCTTTCTAAAAAGCTATATAAAGAGGGTGAAATTGCATTCCTAGATGTGCTAGATAGTGAGCGCACAGCCATCTCAGCTGACCGTGCCCACGTGGATGCACAATCTGCTGTGACGCAGGCGCTTATCAGGCTCTACAAAAGCCTCGGTGCCATGTAGCTTTGAATTACTCTTAGCCTAAAAAAACCGCCATTTTATATGGCGGTTTTTAAATTCTCCGCAAGCCATAAAGTTTTTCTTGCCTGCCCATACCTCCCTCTTTGGAGCAGAGTGTCTTTACATATAAGGCCTTTATTGGTATAAGCAGCAGGTTCTATAAATCTTTTCTCTCTCTTTTTTCTGTCATGTAAGGAGTTTCTCTATGACACAACGTTTGCATCATGTGATTGGTGGCGGTACTTTTGCGCCTGTGCGCGGCCATTTGGCGCTGTCTAGTATGGCGTTTGGTACCACGGCTCGTATTTTGCACGATTTGCTGCAAAAAGCCGGCGAAAAAAGCCAGCTTCATCTCACCAGAATGGCGGATCCGATGGGGTCTCAACTGGTTACAAATGATGATGTTTCTCGTTTGACCGACAAGCTGATGCTTGCAGAATCTACCGGCATTGTTTTCTTTAATCCTGCGCTTGCAGATTTTGATGGCACCGTTGGCGATGTACCTGCTTGCAAAACCGCCCCGCGCATGAACTCTCGTGAGAGTGATGGCACGCAAATACACCTGCATACAGCAGATAAAGTGATTCAGCGTATTCGTGCTGGTAAAACAGGCCGCAAAGATGTGTTTCTGGTTGGTTTTAAAGCCACCAGCGGCGCAACTGAGGACGAGCAATACCAAGCCGGACTTCGCCTTTTGAAGGAAGGCAGCTGTAACCTTGTGCTGGCCAATGACATCAAAACCCGCAAAAACATGATTATTGTGCCTGAAGAGGCGCGCTATTGTGTGACCACTGATCGCCAGCATGCTTTGCGTGAACTGGTGAACATGGCTCTTGCGCGCTTTGACCTGAACTACACGCGCAGCACCGTTGTTGACGGCCCGCGCGTAGACTGGGACGGAAGCGAAGTTCCTGAAAGTTTGCGTATTGTGGTGGATCACTGCATTCAGCGCGGTGCGTACAAACCGTTTCGTGGTAAAACTGCAGGGCACTTTGCATCTCGCGGCGTGCAGGAGGGGGAATTCCTCACCAGTGCGCGCGGTGAAAACTTCAACCAACTTGCAGAGCGCGGCCTGGTGCGCGTGTTTGCAGAGGGCGATGATGAAGTGATTGCTATTGGGGCTAAGCCATCTGTTGGCGGTCAGTCTCAGCGGATTATCTTCAACCGCTTTGAAGACTTGGATTGCATTGTGCATTTTCATTGCCCAACCAAAGAAGGCTCGCCCGTTAATGTACGGGAGCAAAAGCCTTACGAATGCGGCAGCCATGAATGTGGTGAAAACACGGCTAATGGACTCGTGGATTATGGCGACGGTATTTATGCCGTGATGCTAGATAACCATGGTCCGAACATTGTGTTTAACCGTGATGTGCCACCTGAAAAGGTGATTGCCTTTATTGAAGAAAACTTTGATTTGGGCAATAAAACAGGCGGACGCTTTGACCACCTGGATGACGTAGCTGTATGAGGTACCCTGCTTTTATTTTAGCAGGTGACCATTTGATTGCTGTGAAGGATATTACCTTTGTTGACTTCAGTAAAATTGAAGAAGCTAAGGTGATCATCCATCACAGTGGCGGCGTCCATGAAGCCACTGGCTTTTTTGCATTTGAAGCTATGATGGCGCTTAAGCCTTCCGCTATGGAAGGGCGGCGTCTGCGCTGGCAAAAGAACGTATGGGCGGTGCATAACCTGATTGGGCACCCTGTGCTGCAAATTTTGGCTTACATTGGCAATGGCTTGCGTGTATGCCGCCTGCCAAAGCGTATTTACCAGCCATTTTTTAACTGGGGCATGTGGGTGCATGACGCCACTGTTCCAAAACCAATAGACGTGCAATCGAAATAAATTAAGGCCCCCAACTTTGGGGGCCTTTTTTTGCTAGCTATCCATCTTCGCGTTGTCGTAGGTTTCCTGCGCCACCATCCATGCGGTTTCAGCTTCCTCAATTTTTTGCATAAGTTTGCCGTACTCAAACTGCAAATCTTGCGCTTTTTCTGTATCTTCATAAACTTCTGGGTCAGCCAGCTGGGTTTCAATCTCTTTCTTTTGATTTGTCAGCTTAGTAAGCGCTTTTTCTGTCTTTTCTACATCTTGAAACAGCGGGGCAAAGGCTTTACGTTTTTTGGCTTCCATTTGGCGGCGACGTTTAGCAGAAATCGGTTTGACTTCTCCTCCTGATTTACCAGATTTTTCACGTTTAGAAATGCGGCGTGCATTGAGAACGTGCTGTTTATAAGCATCAAGGTCACCGTCAAATGGTTTTACTTTTCCATCTTCCACCAGCCATAGGTCATCAGCAACGCGCTCTACCATGCTAGGGTCGTGGCTTACAAATACAACGGCGCCATTATATTCAAGTAGGGCTTTCATAAGGGCCTCGCGAGCACCAATATCAAGGTGGTTGGTTGGCTCATCCAGTAGCAGGAGGTGAGGGGCGTTGTAGGTCATCAGTGCAAAGAGCAGGCGTGCTTTTTCTCCACCAGAAAGTGATGCAATTTTGTTATCTTGCAGCGCTTTAGAAAAACCAAAGCGGCCAAGCTTGTTACGCACGCCAGCTTCTGGGTTGCCGCGCATAAGTTTGCTCATCTCTTCAAATGGCGTTGCGTTGACATCTAGTTCATCGGTTTGGTGCTGGCTAAAGTAACCCACGCGCAGTTTATCCGCACGGTGCATACCGCCCGCTTTAGGCTTAAGGCGGCCAGCAAGGAATTTAATGAAAGTAGACTTACCATTACCGTTGGCACCCAGCAGTGCAATGCGGGCATCCATATCAATGCGCTCATCAATATCTGTCAGAATATGCGGATCGTTGCCGTACCCAAGCGAAACATCCGAAATGCTAATAAGTGGTGGTGGTAAATCTTCTGGGTCAGGGAAGAAGAATGACATTTGGTTATCATCAGCAACGGCGCCAACCATGGTCATTTTTTCTAGTGCTTTAATACGGCTTTGCGCTTGCTTGGCTTTACTGGCTTTTGCTTTAAAGCGGTTAATGAAATCTTCCATGTGCGCGCGTTCAGCTTGCTGTTTAACATGTAACTTTTGCTGATGGGCACGGCGTTCGTTACGCTCTTTTACAAAGGTATCGTAGTTCCCTTTATAAAGGGTCAGCTCTTTGTTATCTACGTGCACAATGTGGGTGGTGCAAATGTTTAAAATTTCTCTATCGTGGCTAATGACTAGCAGCATTTTAGGATAGCTTGCAAGGTAGCTTTCTAGCCACATAATGGCTTCAAGGTCCAGGTGGTTTGTTGGCTCATCAAGTAGCAAAAGATCTGGCTCGCTAAACAGAACACTGGCCAGTGCCACACGCATGCGCCACCCCCCAGAAAGAGAGGACATAGGCTCGCTGAGCTGTTCTTGGGTAAAACCAAGGCCAGATAGAATTGTGCTGGCGCGAGCAGGGGCACTGTGGGCTTCAATGTCGCTCAGTCTTGTATGAATATCTGCAATTTTAAAGGGGTCTTCTTCTGTATCGGCGCGCTTAAGAAGCTCTGTGCGCTCTACATCTGCTTTAAGCACCACATCTAGAATCGGCGTATCGCCTTCTTCAATATCCTGCTTGATATAGCCAAGAGAGAGGCTCTTTGCTAGCTCTACGTCGCCGCCATCAAGGCTAATTTCGCCTGTGATGAGCTTAAATAGCGTAGATTTTCCTGCGCCGTTTGCGCCGACAATACCGACTTTCCACTTGGATTCAAGCGTAACAGAGGCATCCTCAAAAATAGGACGACCCTGAATAAGATAATTAAGTTTTGATATTGTTAGCATATTAAATAACCCTAAAATTCTATTTCTATAACTATATACACGGAGCGGCAGCTCTCGTAAACAAGTCATTATTGCATGAGAGTTTTATGAGCTTTAAGCCCATATATGATTTTACAAATAGAGAAGACAGTTTCATAAAAAATTGTTATAACCAATTCATAGGTATAAAAGAATTTCGAAAAAGAAGAATAATAATGGCTCCAGAACAAGATCGCAGGAAACAATCCGCTGCCCCCCGTAAAAAGGGCGAGCGCCGCGGCGATATGAAAATTATTGTTTCAGCCTCTGAGGCTGATATTTACACATGGGCTGTATCAATTGCGCTTATGGCCGTTATTCTTGTGATATTTATTATGATGGCGCTGATTGGCGTGGAGGGTGCGTAGATGCTACTGACTGGTCTTATTCAAGCCTCTGCCGTTGTTGCTTTTAGTGTGCTGTTTAACATTATGGTGCGCTTTGCCGCACTGCTTTACGATATTGAAGCCATTGTTTTTACCTGCGTCAGCGTTATTGCTACGGGTATGATGCTCTCACTTTTTGCAGGGCCGGGTAAGCTTGTGAGTGCTACGCTTAGGTCTCCTGCCACATGGGCGTACGGCATTTCTGCGGTTGGGATTTTTCTTCTTGATGTTTATCTTGCACGTTATGTGAGTGCCACAGAGGTCAGCCTATTTGGCCGCATGGCGATTCCAGTTTCACTGCTGATGTCATGGCTGATATTTAAACGCTATAAAGGTATGAGCGATTGGGTCGGTCTTATATTTGTAGTAACAGGCCTTGGGCTGCTGTTTATGATTCAAAACCCTCAGCATATAAATATTATTGTGATGATTGTTGTGGGTATTGGGCTTGTACAGGCAGGGGAAGTGATTTTTGCAGAGCGCCATAGCGAATCTAAAGCCGCCAATGAAGACGGCAATATGCGCGATAAAGCCCGTGTGGTTGGTTTTGTAAGCTTTGTGACAGCGATGATGTTTCTTGTGCTTGTTTTTATAGGGTCTCTTCTTAAAGCTTTTGTGTTGCCTTCAAGTCAGGTTGTGGCTTTCTTTCCAGACCTTATCCGTTACGCCCATGCGCCAAGCATTTGGTGCGGTCTGTTTTATGGTGTGGTGATTGCTAGTGTGGGGCGCTACTGTTTTTGGTCTGCAAGCTATAAACTTAAGGCGGATAATATTCTGGCGATGCTGGCCTTTGTTCCGCTTATTACTTATGTGATTGAGTACCTGATGACCCTTAACCCAGCCTTTATGATGAATGAAACCATGTTTAGCGGAGAGCGCGGGCAGGTGCTACTTATTTCAAGTGTGGTTATGTGCATGGGGTCTGGTTTTTCTGTGTTTTTGCGTGTGCACAAAGAATTCAAAAAAGAGCGTACAGGCCACTTTATGGCAGATGTAAAACGTGCCCTGACGATTCAATCTGATGATCTTGCGCCGATTCATCACTCCAATAGTGCGAGAGACGATTTTGATATTATTCAAATGACAGTTGCCTATGCTGGCGGAGATACAGCCAAAGCTGCAAAACTGCTCGGTATACCTGAAAGCACATTAAAAGTTGTACATGCAGGTGCAGGTAAATACGCACTTGTCAGAAGCCAAAGCCAAATGGTGGCACGTAATTATAGGTCTAGCGTTGCTAGCAAAGACGCGCTGACAGGACTGCTTAACCGTTCAGGGTTTTTAACCAAAGCTAGTGCCAAACTTGCTAAAAACAAAACGGCAAGTGTGTTTTATATTGACCTAGATAAGTTTAAGCCAATTAACGATACCTACGGCCATGAGGCAGGGGACGTTGTGCTTAAAATTATGGCAGAACGTATGTTGAACGTACTCACAAATAAAGCGCTTATTTGCCGTATGGGCGGAGATGAATTTTGTGCGCTAACGCTTGGGACAAGCAAAGTTGCTGCCAATAAGCTTAAAAAAGGTCTGGAAGATTCCCTTAAAAATTCTGTGGAATGGGACGGCAAAATTATTGAGGTGGGCGGTTCTGTTGGCCTTGCTCAGTTTCCTAAAGATGGCAAAGATATTGGTAGTCTGATTAAGGTGGCAGATGAAAGCATGTACGGGGTTAAAAAGGCGCGTTAAGTCAGTTTTTATTTTTGGTCCTCTCCATAAATAGTTTCATATATCTGTGTCACTTTTTTTATAAGCTAGCATTCTGCTGGCAATGGATATGTGTTTTTATGGGAAAAATCCGAAATGAAAACTCTTATTGCTTCCGCTCTGTTCGCAACTCTGGCACTGACTGGTACCGCCAGTGCTGAAAGCAAAACCCTGTGCGCAGGGAACTTGCTAAAGCAAGACAGCCTGAATGCTTGCCTGGCAAGCATTCAAACAGTCCCCTCCTCAGAGGAACGGTTCTTGCTGCTCTCAGCAGCAAGAATGAAGATGGAGAGCCAGCGTACTAAGGCTCTCCTCGCAGCGGCTCAAGGTGCTCTGTCTCAGTTTGAGAATAAGTAACCTATCTTATAATCGAGAACGTCCCCTTTTAGGGGGCGTTTACTTTTTGCGGTAAACAAAATAAAAAGCCCCCGTACGTAACGGGGGCTTTTCTTATTTCGATTATTCGCTGGCCCGCAGTGCGGCAGCGGCGGCGATATCGCTGTACACCTTCATGATTTCACCATGCAAGCGGCGCATTGTAGCAATGTGCTTTATTTGCATTTCAGGGGTACAACCAGCTTCATTGGCGGCACCTTTGGTGAGCCTGTAAGCAGCCTGGTATTCCTGTTTCAAGGTTTGCAGGCCTACGTAGCGCTGCCAAAGTGCAGGGTTTGCAGCTTTGGTTGCCAGAACCTTATCTTGGTTCTCAGGTTTTGTTTCCCAGCGCGTTTGTTGTCCTTTCAGACCTCGGTGAATTGCATGAATGCTATCTGCATTTTGGCACATAACCACATGCGCAGGCGGCAAAGGTTGCAGTTTTTCTGACGGTGCCGGACGCGGAGGTGTTATGTATTTGCGCATTGTATCTTCTTCACTGGAACTCTTAACCAGTATTATTAAGATAATGTAGATAGCCCAGCGAACAAGTTTGTGCTCAGGCAGAAGCAAGTTAGCTGCTGATACAACAAGCATTGCATAGATAGCCCAGCGCAAAAACCTATAGTCAAGCCATAGGTATGTCGCAATCCCAATTGTGAAGATTGCCCCAATAGCCCAGAGGTTATTGGGTGGCATCCATTTTTTCAGTGATGTTGTGCTTTTGTTAGCAGCAGTTTTTTTGTCTGCACCAGTTTCAGTGTCAGGCACATTTTTAGGGTCATTAGACATGACATAGATCCTTCTAAAAGGGAAAACGGGACGAAATTAGATAGTATTACTAGTATATATATGGTGTTTGTTTGGCTGATTTTCAATGGAAAGACGTGAATAAAAAGCCCCCGTGTTTAGCGGGAGCTTTATATATCGATTAACGGCGATTGCCGTCTACGGCAACAATGTCAGTGTAAATTTTCATGATTTGCGTATGTTGAGTAAGCTTTTCAGTCAGGATTGTTTTTTGTTCCTGGCCGTCCGTTTTGGGTTGTTACGACCTGATAAGCGTGCTGTTGGTTCGTTTGGTGGCCGCAAAGCCACTGGCGTTGTTTTGTGTGAGGGGTAAAATTTATGGAGTAAGCGCTTGAAAGGGAAGAGGGTAGACCCTATACCTTCGGTAATGCTTCTATCTGATTCTTATCGTTTTGTTCTCTTGAAAGGAGACACGTTATGAAAAGTTTTGTACTCGCGACTGCCCTGAGCCTGCTTGCTAGCGGCGCTACGGCCACTGAGGTTGTAACTGAAAACATGTTGGGTCAGGGTGATAGCTTTGAGGACCCGAAAGTTGTGCATTACTATGATGTTGGTCTTGTTTGCCTCGCAAAACGTTCGGGCTATCATGGCTTTGGATCGTGCTTTACGTACGAGCAGCTGGGCTATGAACGTCTTTTTGTGATGGGTATCATGACAAACCCAGCCTTCCCTGTCTCTCAGTAACGTTCCTTCTCTCCTTTGGGGGTAGAGTTATCCTGATTGAATCGATAAAAAAGCCTCCGTGTATAACGGGGGCTTTTGCTTTAAATGAGCGCTTAAGAGCAAGAAGAATCCCTTCGCCCAAAAAATAGGCAAAAAACCCCATATTTTTATATCGAAAACGTTGAAAATCTATGTGTTTAAGGTGCTCTGTGGTATAGTGAGCACCTGTTTATAAATAAAAAGAAATCAGCGCGTTATAGATGCGCTAAAAGACGGAGTGATCCTATGAGCGATGACATTAAAAATAATGGTGAAGAAACTGTAGAAACAGGCACAGAGGTAGCGCCAGCTACTGGTGGCGGCGATGGCCCTGTGAACATGGAAGGCGTAAGTGCGATTTCTATCGTAGATGAAATGCGCAAGAGTTATCTTGACTATGCCATGAGTGTTATTGTTTCTCGTGCACTGCCTGATGTACGTGATGGTTTAAAACCTGTACAGCGCCGTATTCTTTTCGCTCAAAAAGAGCTTGGTAACGAGTGGAACCGTGCTTACAAAAAATCTGCCCGCGTGGTTGGTGATGTGATGGGTAAATATCACCCGCATGGTGATAGCGCTATTTACGATGCTTTGGTACGCCTTGCACAGGATTTCTCTATGCGTGTTCAGCTTCAAGATGGGCAAGGGAACTTTGGTTCTATGGATGGCGATAAAGCGGCTGCTATGCGTTATACGGAAACACGTATGTCGCGCGCTGCATCTACGCTTCTTGGTGACATTGAAAAAGATACCGTTACATTCCGCCCTAACTACGATGGCCACGCAATGGAGCCAGAAGTGCTTCCTGCGCGCTACCCGAACCTCCTCATTAACGGAGCGGGTGGTATTGCCGTTGGTATGGCGACAAACATTCCGCCACATAATCCGCTAGAGATGATTGATGCAACAATCTTCCAAATTGATAACCCTGAGTGTGAAACTGAGCAGCTTCTTGACTTTGTTCAAGGGCCAGATTTCCCAACGGGTGGTATTGCTATGGGCCGTGATGGCTTTAAAGCAGCCATGATGACAGGCCGTGGTAGTGTGATGATGCGTGGCCGCACAAGCGTTGAAGAAATTCGTAACAAAGACGCCATTATCATTACGGAAATGCCGTACCAAGTAAACAAATCTAAACTGGTTGAGCGTATTGCTGAGCTGGTACGCGATAAAGTGATTGATGGCATTACACACATTCAGGATGAAAGTAACCGTGAAGGTGTGCGTGTGGTGATTGAAATTCGCCGCGATGCAAGCCATGAAGTGGTGCTAAACCAACTGTTTAAGCACACAGCACTTCAATCAAGCTTCTCATACAACATGCTTGCACTAGATCGTGGTCGTCCTAAGCTTATGGGCCTTAAAGAAATTCTTGGTTGCTTTATTAACCACCGCGTAGACGTTGTAACACGCCGCACCAAGTTTGAGCTCAGTAAAGCGCGTGCGCGTGCTCACGTGTTGGTTGGTTTGGCTCTTGCCGTTTCTAACATTGATGATGTGATTAAAATCGTGCGTAATGCACCAGATCCTAGCGCTGCTAAAGATCAGCTTATGGCGCGCGACTTTGACGCACAAAGCGTTGTAAGCCTAATTGAGCTTCTGGGCGAGCCTATGCCAAACGGCAAGGTTTACCGCATGAGCAGCATTCAAGCGCAAGCGATTCTTGATCTTCGTCTGCATCGCTTAACTGGCCTAGAGCGCGACAAAATTGTTGAAGAAGCAACGGATATTTCTGAAGTGATTAAAGGACTTGTTGAAATTCTTTCTGATCGTGGTGTGATGCTTACACTCATTAAAGAAGAAATTCTTGAAATGCGTGACCTGCTCAGCCTTAAAGGCGCAGCAGAACGCCGTACTGAAATGCAGGACGGTGCTGTCAGCATGGATATTGAAGACCTGATTAAGCCAGAAGAAATGGTTGTGACTATTTCTAGTGATGGTTACGTGAAGCGCCAGCCAATGGATGCTTACCGTTCTCAGCGTCGCGGCGGACAAGGTAAATCTATCGCCAACATGAAAAACGAAGAAGAGCAGGTTCAGGAATTCCTTGTGGCAAACACACATGACCCTGTGTTCTTCTTCTCAAGCAACGGTAAAGTGTACAAGCTAAAAGTATGGGAACTTCCTGTTGCCAGCGCGGGTTCACGTGGTAAGGCGCTTATTAACCTACTGCCAATTGAAAAAGACGAGCGTGTGCTTAAGGTTCTACCTGCACCGCAAGACGCAGAAGCTTGGGGCGGTATGGTTGCCATGTTTGCAACCCGTGAAGGGCTTGTGCGTAAAACACCACTGGGTGCGTTTTCTAACGTGCACAGCGGCGGTATTAAAGGTATTAACCTAAACGAAGGCGACGAGCTTGTGAGTGTACGCATTTGCCCATCAGAGGAAGGGGACGTGTTCCTTTGTTCTAAAAATGGCCAAGCCGTACGTTTCCCAGTAGAAACACTCCGCACCATTGCCAGCCGTACAGCTTACGGCGTAAAAGGTATGACACTGCGCGAAGGTGATGAACTTGTGAGCATGGATGTGATTGTGGATAAAGAAGCAGACAAATACATTCTCAGTATCACAGAAAATGGTTTCGGTAAGCGTACACTTGCGGAAGACTACCCAGCAAGAAGCCGCGGAACTATGGGTGTGATCTCAATTAAAACATCTGAGCGTAACGGCCCTGTAACATCTAGCCTGCCAATTGGTGATGGTGATCACATTATGATTATCACAACAGATGGTCAGGTGATTCGTACAACGGCAGACGGCATTAGCTGCGTTGGCCGTAACACGCAAGGTGTTACTATCTTCAAAACAAAAGGTGCTAAAGCAAGCAGCGTAACGCGTATTCCTGCTCACCTGATGGAAGAAGATGAAGAGACAGTAAACGGTGAAACTGTAGAAGGCGAAAGCGCCGAAACTTCAGAAGAAGCTGTTGTGGCTGCATCTGAAACAGCAGAAACGCCAGAAGCAGAGACAACCGAGAGCTAATATCTCATCTCATGCAAAAAGCCCCGCTGGTAGCGGGGCTTTTTCGATTTTATTTTTTTCGAGTGAATGCAATATGAGCCCAATAAATAATGCTAGCTGTAAAAACGGCTGCAGATATTTTTGAGAACTCGGCCCCGTGCATCAGAAAGGGGTATAGGGCGATGCCGTGATATACAAGGTTTATTGCAAACATGGCTTTCATGATGGGGTGGTAAAAAGCCTTATCAATGATGCTCGTTGGCTGTTTTGGCATTTCAGCTCTCCTTACTCTTTACCTGAAGCAGCATCTGCCTCAGCTTTGCGCATGCGCGCATTGTGGCGGAAGTTTGAAAAGATGCATCCAGCCAAAACGATAAAGCCAAGAACAGCAGCGATCCCAAAGGCTTGGGTTGCTGGCAGGTTGTTTTCAGCCATGGCCATAATAGTACCGAAGGTGCCAAAGCCAAAGGCAAGAGACGAAGTGGTGGTGAGAAAAGAGTTAAAAATCCGCATGGGGATTTCTCCTAAGTTATGAAAGGGAAGAAAGGTGAGGGGTGTTCGTTTTGTATACCATGGCAGGTTTGCCGTTGTCAATAAACAATCAGAAAGCCCCACATCATGTGAGGCTTCCTGTTATCGACTTTATGCAGGTGCAGGCATTGAGCCTGATGGTACGTTGAATTTTTTGAGTGTATGCAGCAGCAAATGATACTTTTGCGCCCAGTCTTTGGCTGAGCCAATGAAACGCATCAGTGCGGCACGGATTTCATTGTGCTTAGGCAAATCATTGCCCAAAAATTCAATGATCTGCGGGCCGAGCGGTTCGCTCATGTCAAAAAAGAAAAGGGAGGGACGAAAAATCGCATAAGGGTCTGCAGTTTCTTCATACCTGGCTTTGTCTTCAAGGGTTTTAAATAGGCGCAAAGTGTGCACGCCGTTATAGCGGTCAAAGACCGGAGTAAAGAAGGGTGCATCATACTTTTTTGCCAGTTGAGCAAAGTTCAGCAGCTCTTCGGGGGGCAGTTTTTGGATATATTCCATAAAAAATTCTCCTCATGGAAGGATGTGGGAAAGGAAAGAGAGGTTAAGTTACTTTGAAAAGAGTAGGGGGAAAGAAATTTTTTTTCAAGGAACTTAAGAAAAATTATAAAAAAGGCTCCCGCATATGCGGGAACCTTGAGTCGGTTGAGGGGGATTTTATTCCCAAATGCGAATGCCGAGATTTTCAAGATGAAGGTAATCATCATTCTCTACGCAAAGGCGTTTCAGCTCTTGTGTCACGGCTTCTTCAATATCTTCAAGCTCTTCATTGACGGTTTCGTCTTCCATGGTTTGGCTGTAAAAATCCACCATTTGAGGAAAAAGAGCCATGTCCATATCCAGCTCGAAGAAGGTTGGTAGAAGCCAAGATGGCTGATCTTTAAGGCTATACTGACCATGTTCATGTCTGTTTGCAAACAGAACAGGTCGGTGTAACCTGTCGCGTGTGTTGTACTCCACTGTCATCAAGAAAGGCCGAGAATAGGCAGCCTCACCTATAAAGGCCATCAGGCATTCCAGTGTAAGGATTGGGGCGTTGTTCATTTGCTCGTTCTGCTCGGCCACAACTTTTTTAGGGTAATTCAAGGATATGCTCCATGTTAAGAAAAGGTAAGGAAGGTACAAGTACCGCTCTTTAAGTAAGGGATCTGCTTGCCCTTTACAAGGGGGGGAGGAATGGCTTTTTTATATAAAAAAGTTTAAGGTGAATACCTTAGAGACAATGTAAGGAAAAGTTTATGAAAACAGCAGTGATTATTGGGGCATCTTCAGGTATTGGGGAAGCTTTAACAAAGGCTCTTGTTGCTGATGGATATATAGTAGGCATTTGTGCGCGCCGCCTGGATAAGCTTGAAGCTTTGCAAAAGCAGCTAGGTGCAGAATATGTGCATATAAGACGCATGGATGTAACCCGTACAGAAGACGTTGCAAGTACTATACAAGATTTTGCAAAAACTATGGGTCATATAGATGTGGTTTTTAATAATGCAGGTATTGGCTTTATGGCCGATGAACTGAACTTAAAGCAGGAACTTGCAACAATTCAAACTAATATTAGCGGGTTTATTGCTGTGGCTTTGGCATCTTATAAACTATTTCAGCAACAAGGGTCTGGCCATATGGTTGGTATATCTTCAATTGCAGCACTTCGTGGAAGCAGTGATGCACCAGCTTATTTTGCAAGCAAAGCCGCTGTATCCAGTTATATGGAAGGGCTTTATTTGAAGTCTCTTAAAGCAAAAAATAGCATTGCAATAACGGATATACGTCCAGGTTTTGTAGATACAGCTCTGGCGCAAGGGGAAGGACTGTTCTGGGTTGCTTCACCAGAAGTGGCAGCGCAGCAAATTTTGGTAGCTATGCGCAAAAAGCGTAAGGTTGTTTATATAACCAAGCGCTGGGTATGGGTAGCTATAGCACTTAAGCTTGCGCCTAAACGCCTATTGGCAAAAGTTCTTTAAATGCAAAAGGCGCCCCAAAAGGGCACCTTTAAAAATTATTTAATCGAGAAAACCGCGGCCCATGTATGTGCCTGCGTTTGCAGATTGAAACGCTTTATAAGTAAAGTGTTCTAAGCGAACCTTCACCCATTTGCCCTCTTTGTTTTTAAAGAGGTATGTGCCTGCTTTGGGCAAGGTTTCTGGTTTGGTATTGTCACCTTTGCCTTGCCAGCCTAACCGTAGCCAATTGACTTTATATTGGCCATAAATAAAATCCCCTCTCAAAAGAGAAATTTTTGATTTAAACTCAAGGCTCGTGCCAAAACCATGGCCTGCAAGTTCTGGAAAGTAGGCCCAAACTTGTTTGGTAAAGTTTACGCAATCGTTCTTGAAATAGACGAGTTCGTCCTCTGTCGCTTTACGCGCAAACAGATATCTAAAAAACATGCCTGTCTCCGTAAAAATAGAAAAGATAAAGATGAGAATAGTTTCATTATAGACGAAAGTGTCTCAAACGTCAAAAAACGCCCCGAAGGGCGTTTTTTATCGATTGTTCAGCTGTGACGGGAGAAAGAAGTCCCGTTCATGAACAGGATTTTTTTGGGGGGCCATCAAGCGCATTGATAAAGCGCTTTTGAAGTGGGGGCAGCAAGAAAAAGATGCCAAGACCCATGAGGATAATCCCTGAGTAAAGAGGCTCTGGGTGCATGTAGATGCCAAAAGCCTCTCTGACAAAGCTTGGGTTCATATAGGATAACCCAATCAGCGTGAAAAGAAGTCCGCCTAAAAATATGGCCGTGCGTGCAAAAAACAAGAGCATGTGTGCTCCTTTCTTAACGGTTGCCGTGCCGGCTTGGCACGAAGGGGAAGGCGCTGCGGTGCGAGCGCGGGGGCTGGGCATGCATGTGCCCTTTTTTCTGGCTTTTGCCAGGGTTCATTGGGTGACTGCGCATCATTTCTAGAGGCGAATCATAGTAGAATATGGGCGCTTCCATGTAGTCAGCGCAATGTATGGCGCGCATATGGAGAGCTTCACCACGAGCTTCCTGCATATCCACAATATCCTGCATAAACGCCTCTTTTGTGGTGCTATACAAGCGTTTAAAGATTTTCTCAAAGTCATCTTCATTGAGAAGATCTTCAATCAAAAGATTCAGCTCTTCCACTCTGAAAATCTCAGGTTTCTCCTGCATCATTTTCACCATGTGTTCCATGATACCGTCGGGAGAGTCGCAGCTGATGATAATCAAATCTTCGAGAAGTTCTTGGTTTTGATTGCTAAGTTCGGCAATTGCAGTCGCAAGACCGGCGGCGCCAACAACAAGAATGGGTCTCATATAAATATGCTCCATGTTAGAAAAGGAAAAAAAGGTTAGACGTATACTAAGCTGTATGGGGTTTCAGGTAAGTGCTGTCAAGGTGCAGCAAGCAAAAAACCCCTCAAAAATGAGGGGTTTGTCGATTTTTATTAAATTTTGGCAAGGCCAAAACAAACAAACATAATTGCAATGCCAAGAAAGGCAGGAGCAAGTAATGTTTGCCCCATATAAAGAGCAGCCAGCCCTAAAGCGCCCCATAGCCCAGCCACAATGTAATGAAACATAGGGTTACTCCTTTAAATACCCCGCTTTGTGGCGGAAGTTAAACGTTGTAGACGTTTGAGGACGCCCCCGCATGAAATGTGCTTGTTGAATCAGACGTTCAAGAACAGCTTTATGCCGCTCCTGCCAGTTTTTATTAAGTTTTTTCAGCATTTTAGATGAAGGTTTTTCACCTGCTTTGGTATAGCCAGGATACCAAGTGATTTCAATCACAGGAAGGCTTTTATCGCCCCGCACTTTGCAGGTGGCATTATATCCATTCATGTTTGGAAATAGATACAAAAGCTCAGATCTTAAATTTTCAATCTTTCTTGCCTGATACTGTGCCTGTCTTTTCGTTGCGTTCATGATGTCCCTCATTCATAAATGGGTGAATGTCTTCACCTCGGTGATGCCGAAAAAATCCAACCTGCGTATGTTCAGTAAATGTGAGCGGCAGAAGGTGCGGGTTGATGCTTAGAAGCAGTTGTTTGTCCTCTAAACTATAGTTATGAAAATCCTCAAGAGAGGTTGTGAGCCGTACGGTGGGCGGCAAGCTTTTTAAAATGCTTGCATCCCAGAGTTCTTGCTCGCGCAGGAGCCATAGATCAGGAATTTGCGGATCTCTTACAGACCGTACTGAAAACCCAAACCAACGAATATGAATAACAGGCCCATCAGGCCTGCCATTCATATCTACAGATGCCACACAAGCGTGGCCATGCATCGTGGGGAAAATTTTCCAGAGTTTTTCTGTGTCAGCAGCAAGCTCTAATGCCTCCTTATGTGTAAGGCTAGCAAGTTTCGACATAGAAAGGCCCACCGTTCCTGTAAGGTTCACAGCCTACTGTACGGTTATGCACCAACGGCACATCATAGAGCGTACCGTTCCATTCAATGCAAATGGTTTCAGGCAAGCCGTCAACATCTGGAGCTCCCATCCAATTATTGGAGTTAAGCTGAATAGTAATATCAGCAAGTGGTTTTTGGGTAATGTCATAACGGCGCCATGACCATGTAACAATAAGGAAAGGCGTATCAAAACCTGTTTCGGGCTTTACCGTAAAGAGGTTGGCCTTTATGGGGCTGTTTATAGCCGCTTCGCGAATGGCATGTTCAAAATCAAAACCTGATTTAAACATGGCCTGGAGTGTTTCTGGTGTTGCGATAACCATTGTGACCTCGCGTGTAAGAAAAGGGAAAAAAGAGTTGTGTATACCCGTGTTTTATCGCTTGAGGGAGGGGGTGTCAAACAAAAACCCCCAGCGTTAGCTAGGGGTTTTTAATTTCGATTGCTTTAGAAGCCCACTTTGCGATGGTGCAAAATAACGCGGTGATAGCCGTGCCTTGTGTAAACATCTATATAAGAGGGCAAGCTGAATGGCCGCATATCATGCTTCCATTTCCGCTGTGCATCACGGATATCTCTTTCAGGCAGGTTGCGTAGCAGCTGGCTGGCTGTATCCGCGTGATATTCAGGCGAAGAAACACGCGGGATAGATATCCAATGCCAGTCCACATAAAGAAAACCTACAATGCCAACGCTTCTTCCGCTTGGGGAAAGGCTGAAATAGTGGTTTTTCATGGGTTGGCAAGCCTGCAAAACTTGAATAAAAATATTTTCATCCTCGGCAAGGCATTCTTCATACGTAAGGGGTATATACGCTGGGTGTTTAACCATTATGATACCGATTTTTCATGGTTAATGCACACCTGCTTTTCCTGGCCGTCAATGAGCACCTTGAGGGTGCGCGGCAGGTCAAGAGGTAGAGGTTTATCATTCCACAGCGCACTTTCAAGCACATTATCAATGGCGTCTCCATCCATAAATGGCCGCCATGTCACCAAAATGAGAGGTGTATTGCAGTGCGGGCAAGGGCATCTGTCTAGCATCAGTAAAAACGGAGAGCCGAACATTTGCGGGCAGCTGCTTCTGATAAGCTCTTTAAAGGCATCCGCACCAGCAAGGGCTTGGTTTTCTTTAAAGGTTGTAAAGGGAAGGTCAGTCATTTAAGTGACTCCTTATAGGGGGATATTGATGTAACCTTTACGATGGAAAAAACGAATGCTGTGCAGCGCATAACCAATTTTTATGTCGCATGTTTCCTGAAGGCTTGGCAAGGGTCTGCACTGCCAAGATGCCTTCATTTTTTCTGCATCTTTATGGGTGATGGGATAGCTGTGTCCTCTTTCAAAGTCATACCAGAATACTTCAACAGCGTAGCCGTTTTGAGTTCTGACAGGGTATGCCCTAAAGTGGCGGTTTTTCATAAGGGGGAAAAGTTGATCGAAGATCCTATTGAGATTTGAGACGCTCAAAAAGATTTCGATGTCTTGACGTGTAGAATGTGCCATAGACAAAGCGCCTAATTAAAAAAGAGAGAGAAGGTTATAGGTTGTGGGGGCACCATAACAAGCAGGCGATTTTTGTGCAATTGAAATTGAATATCTGATATGGTTTATCCATAAAAACAAGAAGGATATATAGCGCTGTGAAAAAAGCAATTTTCCCAGGAACATTTGACCCATTTACGAATGGCCACCTTGATATTACGGAGCGCGGCGCAAACATGTTTGACGCTGTTATTGTGGCAGTAACGGCTCATAATAGTAAAAAGAAAACAATGTTTAGCGTAGATGAACGCGTGAAAATGATTGAAGAATCTTGCAAGCACTTGCCCAATGTAACGGTCTGTTCATTTGATACACTTCTTGTGCAAGCGGCAAAAGAACAAGATGCAGAAGTGATGATCCGTGGGCTTCGCGTGACGTCAGATTTTGAATATGAATTTGTGATGCGCCAATTTAATAGCGAGCTTGATAGCGAACGCGAAACTGTTTATCTGATGAGTAGCGGTGAGCATATGCATATCTCAAGTACACATGTGAAAGAAGTTTCAAGGTATGGCGGAGATGTAAGCCGCTATGTACCAAAGGGCGTACTTGCTGCATTGACTGAAAAAATGAAAGAAGCACCATGCAAACACCAGTAGGCACACTTAGCGTTATAGAGATAAACGGAAAAGTTTGTGCGCTTAATTGGGCTGATGGTGAGATGTCAAAAAATGCTGAGAAGCAGCTTGATGAATACTTTAATAAGCAGCGTAAAGTGTTTGATTTTGAATATGAACTTGAGGGGACAGCGTTCCAGAAAAAAGTGTGGAAAGCACTGCTTAATATCCCTTATGGTACCACAAAAACCTATAAAGATATTGCAGAGGAAGTGGGCAGCCACCCACGGGCTATTGGCGGCGCAGTAGGCGCAAATCCTGTACCAATTTTTATTCCTTGCCACCGTGTGGTGGGCAGCTCTGGTAAAATGACAGGCTTTAGTGGGGGCGAGGGTATCCCCACAAAAGAAACCCTCTTAAAGCTTGAAGGGATTCTATAAATTTATTGCGCTTTAGAGTGGGGCTTGTTAGAAGGAAGGTATCACATACCTTCCTTTCTTTTTTTTGTGAGCAGAGTGAAATGACTCTCATACGTAAATGGCGCATGCGCCCCGTATAACTTGGAGGATACATGCTATGTACTCAACTCGTATTTATGGCGCAAGTGATGCGCTAAAATCTTACCTTGAAACACTGAACGATATGAAGGCAAACCCTTCAACTTACCCAGATATGACTAGGCGTGTGAATAAAGCGCTGGGGTTTCTTCAGGAGGCTCTTGAGGGGGATGAATCTCAGGTGGAAATTTTGGCTAAAGCCATTGAGCCGTTTGTTGTGTATGCCCATGATGCGCTGCGTCCACTTGAAGCCAAGCTTGAAGCTGAACTTGATTCTTTGGATGCTCATATTGAGCACTTTAATGCCTCTGGGCAATATGTAAGAGAAGGCGGCGTGCGCTATCTTGAAGCTTTGCGTGCACATAGCCGTTACCTTTTGGAAAAACTCAGCGATTATATTGAGAAAAAAGAAACCGAAAATCCACCATCAACAGATTTTATTGATGATGGCGACCGAACTGATTTTTCTGATGACCATAACCCTATTTAACCAATCGTTAAAAGCCTCCGTTTTAGGGGGCTTTTTTTTGTATCATTTTATATGGTACCTGTGTTGTCTCTATTGGTGTGATGTGCTATAAGTAAAGACATAAGATGATGCAATATTTAAGAAGGATATAAAGACCATGATGAACCGCTCAAGAAGCCTAGAAAATTTACAAACAGCCCTAGAGATGGAGCTTACAGCCATGCACCAATACATGCTGCATGCACATGTACTTGAAGACTGGGGAATGGATAAACTGGCCGCTAAAATGCGTGAAGAAATGAACGAAGAGCTTGGTCATGCCAATAGCTTTATGGAGCGCATGATGTTTCTGAAGCAGGTGCCAGATGTGCGCCCAGCAAATGAGCCTCATAAAGCAAGCTCACTTACGGACATGTTCCAAAGCGACCTTAAAGATGAAAAAGAAGCGATTATGTTTTACACGAAGGCCGCAAAGGAAGCCTTTGAAGATGGTGATGTGGGCACGCGTGCTCTGTTTGAAAAAATTGCCATAGACGAAGAAGGCCACATGGGCTGGTTAGAGCTTCAGCTTGACCTTGTTGAACGTATTGGTGAGCCGAACTTCATTATGCAGCACATGGCTGACGCTGGCGCTGCAGAATAACAATCTTCGGATATATAAAAGCCGCCCAAGTGGGCGGCTTTTTAATGGTCGCAAAATTATTTGCTGCAGATTGGGCATTTACTTGCTGTAAAAGCAAAAATAACTCCAACACCAATATATTTGGTAAACTCAATACCAAACCACTTCATAGTAAGCTCCATTGGAATAGGCATATAAGCATACATCATAAATGCGCCAAGACCCATAATAAGGCCAATAAGTGCACCAAAACGAACCCCTTCAGCTATCCCCGTATTATTGTAGCCAATTTTGAAGACTTTAAGGAGTACAAGAAGGCTAAGAAGTGTAGCGCCCATACCATATTGGCAAAAATTCTTCATATCTTCTGGGGTGCGCCATAGGTGGCTTGTTGCTTCGTAATCAGCTTGTAACCATTGTCCATGTAGAAACATTTCATAAACAAAAACAAAACCAAAGGCAATCAGTGTTGGCATAATCCATTTTTTAAGGCAGTTCATTATAAAAATTCTTTCTTGTTCTTTTTTTAATTAAGCTAACTATACCATATAATTTATAGACCTGTTTGTGTTTGCTTTTTTACCTGAAGAAATTTATGGCGATATGCACCAATTATAAGAGATGTTAGCCCTAATATAGATGCTGTAATCTCAGCATAGGAAACAAATACAATGCCAATAATAAGCCAGGTTATTTTACCAATACCCATAAAAGTACGGCTGAGTATGTAGTTCTCATGATAGTAGGTGGCCAGGCAATAAAAAGCTCCGCTTAAAATAGGTAAATAACTCACAACTTTACCACCACTTGCTAAAGCGCAGAGAAAAACAGTACAGAAAAAAGAAAAAATAAGTATCTGCTTTTTTGCTTTTGGGAAAATGAAAATGACGCTTAGGGTTCTAAGCGCTGCAATGCTAACAGCAATAGCAGGCGTGATAGCAGCAATCATAATATAATGAATCACCCAAATTGTATCGGCAACAATCCAAATAAAAAACAGTGTTTTTTGCTCTTTAAATTGATAGGAGCAGGCCCCTACAATGAGGGCAATAAACCCTATGGCTTGAGCAAATATTTCGTAGGTCATGCGTGCGGATATTTCCAGCAGGTTTTAGGGTGGTCATTGACCATGCCAACGGCCTGCATATAGGCATACATAATGGTACTGCCCACAAAGCTCATACCGCGCTTTTTAAGGTCTTTAGAAAGGGCGTCACTTATGGGCGTTGTTACTGGAATTTCTTGACTGGTTGCCCAGTTATTTATAAGGGGCTTGCCGTCTACATATGCCCAAAGGTAAGCATCAAAGCTCCCAAACTCTTTTTGGATTTCTATAAATACGCGGGCATTTTTGCGGGCCGCATTAATTTTGAGTTTGTTACGAATAATGTCTGTATTTTGGCGCTGGGCTTCAAGATCAGCGTCGCTCATCGCGGCCACTTTTTGAACATCAAAATTATGAAAGGCGTGGCGGTATCCTTCACGTCTTTTCAGAATTGTCTCCCAGCTAAGGCCGGCTTGCGCGCCTTCTAAAACGAGCATTTCAAATAGGTGCCTGTCATCATGGTGAGGGATTCCCCATTCTGTATCATGGTAGGCTGCGTAAAGATCTTGCCCAGGTTTACCGCCAAAGCATCGTGCGTGATGAGTTGCCATAAATATGTTTATAACCTTTTATTTTTTGTTATAATGAAAACCATGCATAGATTTCACCTCCGTAATACTTTACACCAAGAAACCCTTTTAAAATTTTTATTTTTAATGGGCGTGCTTGGCGGGTATTTTTTTTATTTAAGTATGAAATTTGACTTTGCAACAGGCGGGCTGCTGACAGCTTTAACTTGGAGCTTTTTTGTATTATGTACGCCAGTAGCAGATGCAGGGTTTTTGCTTGATTTTCCTATTCGCCTTATTGCAGGTATAAGAATGTGGATAACTGAGCTCCTTGTATGGGGCATTGCGGTTGCTTTTAACATCTATGGCGTGTTCTTTCAGGCAGAGGTTTACCAAAGTACCTTTATTACCAAAGTGTTCTATCAGATTCTTATACAGCCATATCCATACTGGGGGCTTATTGGGTTGTGCGGCATTGGCACATTCTTATCTATTTATTTTGGTGATGAAGTTATGGATGTGATTGCCCATAGGCACCGCGAAAAATTTCAGAAACACAATTTTAAATATAAAGTCATTCTGGTTATATTTTTGTTTGCGCTTATTATATGGGGTTACAAAATTATTATTACAGATTTAGGGCTTGTGGACTTGTTATAGACTTTTTTCCATAAGCCCAAGCTCTTCTAGCATTTTTTCTTCCTCTACATGAGAGAGAATTTCAGTACCATCGGCGTTATATTTTTTATCTTCTGGAGCGTCGCCTTTTAAATAGCGCCACCCTTGAAAAGCACGCGTCGGAATAGGCTGGGTTTCAATGACTTCTGTATCTGTTAAAAAGATGGTTTTTTTACCGTTTTCAGTTTCAATTTGCTTAAAGCCAATAATTTTTTGACGGCAGCACATGATGCCTTTAATGATCCGGTAAATGGAGCCACCAGAGGCTAAAATTTCTTCTGCCTGCTTAGGCATGTTGCGCGTATGAACCGTATTAACCTTTTGGCCTTTGTAGGTGATGCGGTCTTGCTTTTGCCATGCTTTATAATCAGCAAGATTATCAATGCCAACAACAAGTTTCATAAGATTTATAGGCTGCATAAACGTTCCTTTCATTTCCCTTTTATTTTATACAGAAAGATGCTTTGCATGAAACTTTAAGTGCTCTTCAATGAAGCTCGCCATAAAGAAGTAGCTATGATCGTAGCCTTCATGGATGTTAATTTCCATTGGGTAAGCCTGCTCTTTTACAGTTTGAATCAAAGTATCAATGCCAAGCTGTTCTGCGAGGAAATTATCAGCAGCCCCTTGATCAACCTTTGCAGGAATATGTTTTTCAGCCTTTTTAATAAGCTCAACCGTATCATGCGCGGCCCATGTATTTTGGTCGTCCCCTAAGTAAGCTGTAAAGGCTTTTTTGCCCCATGGGCAGTTTGTTGGATTGCTAATTGGGGCAAAAGCAGAAACAGACTTAAACATATCAGGGTTACGCATTGCAATGGTAAGCGCGCCATGCCCCCCCATAGAATGACCTGAGATAGATTTCACATCACTGATTGGAAAGTTTGCTTCAATAAGGGCAGGGAGCTCTTGTGTGATGTAATCATACATGTGGAAGTGCTTGTTCCATGGGGCCTGTGTGGCATTCACATAAAAACCTGCACCTTGGCCAAGGTCGTAAGCCTCATCATTCGGTACATCATCACCGCGCGGGCTTGTATCTGGCGCAATAATGGCTATGCCAAGCTCTGCAGCCATGCGCTGTGCGCCTGCTTTGTGCATAAAGTTTTCATCTGTGCATGTGAGGCCAGAAAGCCAGTATAGCGCAGGCACTTTATTATCTTTAGAGGCTTGGGGCGGCAAGTAAACCGCAAAGCGCATATCGCAGCCAAGAACCTCAGATGTGTGAGATTTTTGGATATTCCATCCACCAAATATTTTGTTTGCACTTACATCTTTAAGAGTCATATCTTATTCCTTTAAAAGTGAATGACGCTACGAATGCTTTTACCAGCATGGAGCAGGTCAAACGCTTCGTTAATTTTATCAAGGCCCATTGTGTGGGTAATAAAATCATCTAGCTTAAATTCGCCGTTCATGTAGCGGTTCACGTATTCAGGAAGTTCGCTGCGCCCCTTAACGCCGCCAAAGGCAGACCCTTTCCAAACGCGGCCTGTAACAAGCTGAAACGGACGTGTTGAAATTTCCTGCCCGGCGCCAGCTACGCCAATAATAACGGATTCGCCCCAGCCTTTGTGGCAGCACTCAAGGGCAGAGCGCATCACATCTACATTGCCAATACACTCAAATGAGTAATCCACGCCGCCCTCTGTCATTTCAACAACGACTTCTTGGATAGATTTATCAAAATCTTTCGGGTTAATGCAGTCTGTTGCACCAAGATTTTTGGCAAGTTCAAATTTGCTTTCGTTAATATCAATGGCAATAATACGAGACGCCTTTGCCATTGTAGAGCCAATAATGGCAGATAGGCCAATGCCGCCAAGGCCAAATATAGCAACGGTTGCGCCTTCTTCTACTTTGGCAGTATTCATCACAGCGCCCATACCTGTGGTTACGCCGCAGCCAAGCAAGCACACTTCTTCAAGCGGGGCCTCTGGGTTAATTTTAGCCAGAGAAATTTCAGGCAGAACCGTGTACTCAGAAAACGTAGAGCAGCCCATGTAGTGGTAAATCGGCTCGCCATCTTTGTAAAAGCGTGTGGTGCCATCTGGCATAAGGCCTTTACCTTGCGTCTCACGGATTTTTTGACATAGATTTGTTTTTCCAGATGTACAGAATTTACATGTCCCGCACTCAGGCGTGTAAAGAGGAATCACATGGTCACCAACTTTAACGCTGGTTACGCCTTCACCAATTTGCTCAACAATACCGCCGCCTTCATGGCCAAGTACGCAAGGGAAAACGCCTTCAGGATCTTCACCAGATAGGGTGAAAGCATCTGTATGGCATACGCCTGACGCTTTAATTTTAACAAGAACTTCACCTGCTTTGGGGAGCATAACGTCAATTTCTTCAACGCTGAGCGGCTTGCCAGCGCCCCATGCAATAGCGGCTTTAGATTTAATGAATTGGTCAGTCATGGGTGAGTCCTCTTCTTGTTCTTTGAAAGACATATTTATACCTAAACTTTTGCCATACTTTCTGCCCTTTGACTATCTATTTTTACGATGAATAACTGTTTAGCCCTAGCCCCTTGTAACCATGTATTTGTATGGCTACATTCAAGTGAGATACACCCTTTTTTCCTTTTTTTATGCAGGACATTATGGCGCTTTAAACGAAAATAAAGCACACCTCTGCTGGGGGCTGCTCTTTATTTTAAGATATAAAAAATACCCCGAAAAGGGGTATGTCTTTATATGGCGGAGACGGTGGGATTCGAACCCACGATACGGTTTGACACCGT
>CAXHDG010000018.1:0-42089 GCA_964015495.1 uncultured Magnetococcales bacterium | reverse complement strand
GGTTAAAGGCGGATTCATGGTAGACGTTTCTGGCGTTCTAGCATTCCTTCCTGGTTCACAAATGGATGCACGTCCAATTCGTGACGTAACACCTTACATGTACACACCACAAGAACTTATGATCCTTAAACTAGACCGTCAGAAGGGTAACCTTATCGTTTCTCGTCGTGCTGTTATGGATGAAACACGTGGCGAAGCCCGTGATGAGCTTCTTGAAGGTATGGCTGAAGGTAAGCAACTTGAAGGTGTTGTTAAGAACATCACTGATTACGGTGCGTTTATTGATCTTGGTGGCGTGGATGGACTACTCCACATTACTGATATCGCTTGGCACCGCATTAACCACCCATCAGAAGTTCTTTCTGTTGGCCAAGTGGTTAAAGTACAAGTTGTTCGTTTCGATGAGAAAACGAAACGTGTATCTCTTGGTATGAAGCAAATGAACAATGACCCATGGACTGAAGTTGATGGCAAATACCCAATGGGTACTGTTGTTAAGGGACGTATCACAAACATCACGGATTACGGTGCGTTTGTTGAGCTGTCTCCTGGTATTGAAGGTCTTATCCACGTAAGTGAAATGAGCTGGACGCGTAAAAACGTACACCCAGGTAAACTTGTTTCTACTTCTGAAGAAGTGGATGTGATGGTTCTTGAAATCGACCATGAAAAACGTCGTATTTCTCTTGGACTTAAGCAATGCCAAGACAACCCATGGAAAGTGTACACAGAGAAGAACAAAGAAGGCACAGAAGTTGAAGGAACTGTTCGCAGTGTTACTGACTTTGGTATCTTTGTTGGTCTTACTGAAGAGATCGATGGTCTTGTACACATGTCTGATATCTCTTGGGAGAAATCTGGTGAAGACGCCCTATCTGAGTACAAGAAAGGCGACACTGTAAAAGCTGTTGTTCTTTCTGCTGACGCAGACAAAGAGCGTGTATCACTTGGTATCAAGCAACTTGGTGAAGACCCTATGAAAGCTGTTTCGGGTGCCTTTAAGAAGGGCGCGACAGTTACTGGTACAGTAACAGAAGCAGACGACAGAGGTATCACTCTTGATATCGGTGGTGAAATGCCTGGATTTGTGAAACGTGCAGATGTTGCCCGTGACAAAGCTGAGCAAACACCAGAGAACTTTAAAGTCGGTACTGAAGTAAGCGCGAAAGTGCTTTCTGTAAGCGCGCGCGATCGCCGTGTGAACCTGACGATTAAAGGTCTTCTTATGGACGAAGAAAAAGCAGCTGTAGCTGAGTACGCTTCATCTTCTTCTGGTTCTGCAACACTTGGAGACGCACTTGGTGCAGCTCTAGCTGGCGCAAAACCTGCTGAAGAGAAGCCTGCTAAAAAAGCAGCCGCTAAGAAATCTACGAAAAAAGATGCTGAGTAAAGCGTGAGCAAGCTCGAAACATCTTTCGTAGAGATGAATCAGAAAGGCCGTCCGAAACGTTTCGGGCGGCTTTTCTTTATTGGTTTTTTAATTGTATTGGCTGTTCTTATCTTTAAGAAAACAGATATGCCAAACAAGGATGAGCCGCATATTGCAACGCTCCGTATTGAAGGCATGATTACACAAGACCTTGCTTTAGAGGAGACACTTAAAGAGATTGAGCTGAACCCTCATGTGCAGGGCGTCATTGTATATATCAACTCTGGTGGCGGCACCATGACAGGCGGTTTGTCTTTGTATCAAGGCCTAAGAAGTATTCGTGCCCAAAAGCCTGTGGCAATTCTTATGGGTGACATGGCAGCTTCAGCTGGCTATATGGCAGCCCTTGGCGGTGAGTATGTGGTCGCAAGCCCTGCAACCTTAACCGGCTCTGTGGGTGTGTTTATGCCTCTTGTCGATGCAAGTGGTCTCATGAGCAAACTTGGCGTTCAATCTGCTATTGTTGAAAGCGGAGACCTAAAAACAGCAACACTTCCTGTTCAGGCACGCACAAAAAAGCAAGACTTGTATCTTAAGGAAATGGTAATGGATTTGCAGGACCTATTTATGCAGGTTGTGCTTGAAAACCGCCAACTTACTGAAACTCAAATAAAAACAATTTCAGACGGTAGGGCGGTGACTGGTCGCCAAGCGCTTAAGTTGAATTTGGTTGATGCTCTGGGTACTCAATTTGACGTGAAACGCTGGATTTTTAATGCCAAGAATGTTGACAAAAGCCTTCCTTTTGTAGAGTATGGCTGGGCTGAGGAACAATCGCTGCTTAAGCAGCTTTTGATGGGAAACTTAAGTGAAACTCAAATCTCTGCTGCGCTGGTCGCACATATTGGGGATACGCTGAGTGCTATAAGTTTGCCTCAGTAAAAATTAACTGTTTAAAAGATAAGAGAGCATCATGACAAAATCTGAATTGGTTCAAAAAATGGCTGCACAAAATCCAACACTTCCTATTGCTGACGTTGAGCTTGTGGTAAACACGATCTTTGACGAAATCTCTAAAGCTTTGGTACGTGGTGATCGTGTTGAGCTTCGTGGTTTTGGCGCTTTCAGTATTCGTGAGCGTGAAGCTCGTGTTGGCCGCAACCCACGCACTGGCGAATCTGTGAAGGTTCCAGGTAAGCGCGTACCATTCTTTAAGATGGGTAAAGATTTGAAAGAGCGTATTAACGTTTAATCTCTTTAAAAAGAAACACCCTGTCCTGTGACAGGGTGTTTTTTTGTGCTAATGTTTAAGGTATGGAACATATGAAAAAAATAATAACGCTTATCGTCTCTTTTCTGTGCATTGCCCTGTCTCTTTGGGTTGTGGCGCATAACTTAAATGATGTACCGCTTTCTTTTGGTGTGCTTACTCTTGTCCAGCCGCAATGGGTTTGGCTTCTTGTCTTTGCTTTTATTGGATTTTTTGTGACGGCGCTTGGCTATCAGGCACGTATTGTATCTCTTAAGCTTCAGCTGAGAAAATTGAGAAAGCAAATGCTGCTTCAAGGGAAGGTTAAGGAACAAAAAAACCTTGATAACGAAGCGTCATCAAGGCTTTCAGCTTTAAGTCCCTTAAAGAAATAGCTTTATTTTTTAGCGAGTTGCTTGATCATCTCAAGCGCAGTCTTGCGAGACCCTTTATCTTCGATTGCATAGTAAGCAGCAATCAGCTGGCCTGTTTCTTTATTGTTGAGATTTTCAAGATCGAGCCCTTCAACTTTCTCAGCAACAGCGAGACCGCTGGTTTGTGCTCTGGTAATATTATCAAAGAAAAAGCTCACTGGAACTTTTAAGAATTGTGAAACAGCGTATAAGCGGCTGGCTGATACGCGGTTTGTACCATTCTCGTACTTTTGAACTTGTTGGAACGTAATACCAAGTGCAGATGCCAGTTTTTCCTGGCTTATACCTGCAAGCATGCGACGTTGCCTAATTTTTTGTCCAACGTGAATGTCAACCGGATCTGGCATGAGTCTCCTTGTTATTTTGGGCATGTTCTTTTTCCTTCTCTTCCTCTTGTAGAAAAAGAAGGCGCAATCTGAATGCCAATTCGAAAGGTGACTATACTTCAATTAATGTCTGATGAAAAGAGGAAATTTAAATTTGTTTTAAAAATCAATGCTTTCTAGCCATTATAGAATATGTACATTTATCTACAATCTGTAATTGTTAAGGCTGAATACAATTGATAAGGGTGGGTTGTATGATGTATTTTGAATCATGTTATGTTCTAAATTGGGACAAATAAACAGAGAGTATATGGTGAGATATTGATTCAATTGGGATTATTGCTTTTTTCTATCTACTTAATGTGACTCTTTTTAAGCCAATTCAGCTGAAATAGAAGAAAAAACCTCCCCCACGTATGGGAGAGGTAATTTTTCGATTGGGAAGGATTGGGTTAAGAGCTAACGAGTATGATTACGCCAAAACCAGCTATAAGCAGTCCAAAAGGTGACCCTGCAAACAGACCTAAGATGATTCCGAAGAATAACAAGGTAAACCCAAAAGCCATCAATATAGAGAAACTATCACTCGTGGTTTCAGTCTCTTGTACTTGGTTGGTATTGCCTGTCTCTTCTACTTTGGCTATCTCTACGTGCAGTTCTGCTTCCAGTTCTGCAAGTTGAAGCTGGTAAGTTTCAGGCTGATCAGCAAAGGTGCTGAGGAGCAAGCCGCTATTTTCATCACCCCCGGCATCATCTGAATAATCAAGAATCACGCCAGTATCCCAGTCAATGATTTGGCCTGTATTAAAATCCGCCGCGTCAAAGCGTTGAATCGCTGGTTCTATCCAGCCATGGCTGCTCGCTGAAGGAGATCCACCAAGCTGCTTAAAGGGGACACTGACCATGGCTGCATCGCTGCGGTCATGATAAATGACAAGTTCGCGCTCCCAGTTGATAATACGCACATAGGTTCGTGTGGATTTACCAGCTTTGAGTTTAAACTTATGAACTGTGATTGCGCCGTTTTCCTCGCTGGGGGCAATTACTTTTGCACGCGCAAAGAATTCAGCTTCTGCAGCTTTCATTGTTTGTAGTTCAGCAAGTTGCGTATTGAGCTGCTCCACTTGAGTCGTGAGAGCTGCGGCTACAGTTGTTTTGCTTTCAATTGAAGCGTTAAGTTCTGCCAATTGGGCTGTTTGTTCGCCGCTAAGGTTTGCTTCACGCTCTTCAAGGTTGGTAATCGCGGTTTGCAGTTGCGTTTGTAGCGCTTCAGCTTCGGCAATGGCGGCAATTGTTGCAGCTTTACGGGTTTCGTATGTTTCCATTTCGCCGCGCTGCTCTTTCAGTACAAGCATATTGGCTGAAATTTCTGCGTTGAGTTCAGCAAGTTCGCGCTGAAGTTTTTCTTTTTCGCTTTCGCCGCAAGCGCCCAGTAGCAAAGATGCACCAAGGGCAAGGGAGAGAAGGGAACATTTCAATGAAAACCTCATGGGGAGGGCTCCTTGTATGATATAAAGGGAAGGGTAGAAGATATAAATTAGATTTTGTATACGTCTTCATGTTTGTAAAGTCAAGAAAGATCAGTAAACAATGCTCACTTGGATTATTCCTGCGCTTATTTTTAGCTTTATTAGAGCAAGCTTTACCATGATTAATGAATGGGCAAAACTGCCAGGCACTGTGATGCTTGTTTGGCGTGGATTTTGGCCCTTTATTATCATGACACCCGTTATGTGGTTTATTGATATGCCGCAAAATCCTTTATTTTACTTATATGTGGCATGTAATGCCGTTTTTGCTGCGGTAACAGATGCAAGAAATTTTGAAAGCGCCTCGCGTTTTGGTGGCGGTGTAACGCTGCGCCTTCAGCCTGTGTCTCTTGTGCTTGTATTTCTCGGCTGGCTTGCTATTTCCCCAGAGCAGCGTGCCTTGGTTTTGAGCCACCCATATCATATGATGGGTATAATAGTATGTCTTGCCCTTGGGGCTTATGCGCTGTCTCACTTAAGGCACTGCACTGTTTCTAAACAGGCCTTTATCTATTTGTTGCCTATCATTTGTATGAGCCCGCTTGTAGATATATTCAATAAGCTCTCTATGGATAGTGTGGGGACGTGGCACGCTGTTGTGACATATATTTGGTTCCAAAGTGGATTCATGGCAGTTTTGGCTATCCTGTTTCTTGGTTTCAAGCAAAAGAAAAATCTGGAATCTGTTACAAGGATAAGTAAGCACCATCTGGTCTTCGGTATGTTGGTGGCTTTTATTTTGATTCTTGGCGGCCTTACCAAGGGCACCGCCATGATGCTCACTTCTAACCCTGCGTATGTGACAGCCATTGCGATGATTGCACCCATTTGGGCAACGCTTTTTTATAAGGCTATTGGCAAAAAAGAAGAGGCCAATGTTACCATGGGCCTCGCCTTTGTTGTGTGTGTAGCAGCAATGCTACTTATTGCAGGGCTTATCCCTCATTCTCAATAGCAACTTTTACCTTTTGGGTATCACTGCCGTATTCAGCAATTACAGAAGGGTACTGAATAGAGACGGTGTTTTTTCCTTTGGATGATTCGCTACGTAGCTGCCCGCAAGCCGCTAAAATGTCTTCTCCGCGTGCTTTACGTAATGTGACATCGCAAGAGTAAGGCTTGAGCACACGTGCAAAATCATGCATGCGGTTGTTACTGCTGCGCTCAAACGGGCTACCCGGCCATGGGTTGAATGGAATCATGTTCACAAGAGAAGGAATACCATCAATCAGCTTGCCAAGTTCATGTGCGTGCTCTGCCGTATCGTTAGTGTGGCTAAGCATGACGTATTCCCATGTGATGCGGCGGTGCCCCTTAAGGGGGTAAGCGCGCACAGCTTCAATAAGGTCTTCAACAGGGTATTTTTTATTGATTGGCATAATGCTGGTACGGGTTTCATTATCTGCTGCATGCAGAGATACAGCTAGGTTTACACCAAGTTCACCAATACGTGCAATTTCAGGAACAACGCCAGATGTGGAAACTGTTAATTTACGGCTACTAATATTAAAGCCGTTCTCGTTCATCAGTACATTAAGAGATTTAATCACGTTATCTGTATTATAAAGCGGTTCTCCCATACCCATAAATACAACGTTCGTCACTTTACGTTTGTTGCCAAGCCATTCACCAAGTTGGCGCTTAGCGACGTAAACCTGCGCTAAAATTTCTGCCGCCGTAAGGTTACGGGCAAGAGCCTGCGTGCCTGTATGGCAAAAACGACATGTGAGCGTGCAGCCCACTTGAGAAGATACGCACAATGTGCCGCGCTCATCTTCAGGAATAAATACAGTTTCAACTTCATGGCCATCATGAAGTTTAAAAAGCCATTTCACAACACCGTCGCTTGCTTTTTGCTCCTCTGTCATTTCTGGTAGAGAGAAGTCAGCAACTTCAGTCACTTTAACGCGGTCCTCCTTAGAGAGGTTGCTCATTTGTTCAGGGTCAATAATACCCTTATCCATCACCCATTCGCGTACTTGGGTGGCTCTAAATTTTTTAAGTCCTGCAGCCTCAAACGCCTCTTTCAGGCGCTTAGGGGATGTATCGAGTATATGTAATGTGTTTTCCATGCTCTTGATGTAAGGTGTTTTATTGCTTTTTACAAGGCTTTCCTGTAAATAAATCAAGTACACACAATAACATGCGTAAGATAGGGTAAAGAAATGGGATTTAAATGTGGAATTGTTGGCCTGCCAAACGTAGGAAAATCAACACTCTTTAATGCACTCACAGAAAGTGCCGCGGCAGAGGCTGCAAACTACCCATTCTGTACTATTGAGCCTAATGTAGGCACAGTTGCTGTTCCAGATAAGCGCCTAGATGTACTTGAAGGTATTGTAAACCCACAAAAAACAATCCCAACACATATTGAATTTGTAGATATTGCTGGCCTTGTTGCTGGCGCCAGCCAAGGTGAAGGCCTTGGGAACCAGTTTTTGGCTAACATTCGTGAAGTTGATGCCATTGCACATGTTGTGCGCTGCTTTGAAGATGACAACATTACGCACGTTTCAGATAAAGTAGACCCTGTAAGCGATATTGATGTGATTCACACAGAGCTGATGCTTGCTGACCTTGCCAGCGTAGATAAAATGATTGAAAAAGATGCCAAGCGCGCAAAAAGCGGCGATAAAGACGCCAAAATTCGTATTAGCTTGCTCACAAAATACAAACAAGCTCTTGAAGATGGTGATATGGCACGCAGTGTTGAGCCAACTTCAGATGAAGAGCCTGTTGCAGCCCAGCTTACTCTTTTAACAACAAAACCCATCTTCTTTATCTGTAACGTAGAAGAAGACAATGTAGCCACAGGTAACGCCCATAGTGAGGCTGTTATGGCGTATGCCAAAAAGCATGGCGCAAACGCTGTTGTTGTCTCTGCTGCTATTGAAGCTGAGCTTGTTGGCCTTTCTGTTGAAGAAAAAGCAGAATTTCTTGAAAGCCTAGGGCTGGATGAAGCTGGCCTTGCACGGGTGATTCGTGCAGGTTACGACCTTCTTGGCCTAATGACATATTTTACAGCTGGCGTTAAAGAGGTTCGCGCCTGGACAGTGCGCACAGGTAGCACAGCCCCGCAGGCTGCTGGCGTTATTCATACAGACTTTGAAAAAGGCTTTATTAAAGCTGAAACCGTTGCCTACGATGATTTTGTAAGCCTTGGCGGAGAAGCAGCTGCCAAAGAAGCAGGTAAGTTCCGTATGGAAGGTAAAGAGTACATTGTGAAAGATGGCGATGTGCTTCACTTTAAGTTCAACGTCTAAAAAACAACCCTTAGCAAACCTGCAAATTGGTTTGCTGCAAAGAAAATGCCTGCCTTATGTATATGGTAATACACTGCGCAGGCTTTTCTTATGACAAACGCAATTTTCGGAAATGCTAAGTGCTGTTTTGATGTGTGGATATATAAAGAATTTTCGCTGCCTATTAGGCGTATTTTATAAAATATATGTCAGTTTAGAAATTTTTATTTTGGCAAGCCTGCACGAGTGCGAGCTGAGTAAGCGAGCCGCAGCCTTAAGAGGCTGCGGCGGAAATGCCAAGTTACGCAAGCGCTGGAAGCGTGCAGCGTTCAAAAGGATGGGCATTTTCAAGAAAATACTTCACAGAGGAGATTTCAATTTGAAAATGTTATGTTTTAAAAATGAAATTTCTGAGAGTGAAGAAAAGAAGAGTTAAAATTATGAAAAATAATTTCTTTAAAAAAGTAGCTGTGTTAAGTCTGATGCAAACATTATCTTTTTCATTTTTTAGCTGGGGAGACTCAGACATGCTTTGGGGAAAACCTAAAGAAGCCAAAAACACGCACGTGATTCTGCTGCATGGCATTTTGCGGAGTGATTCACATATGCGCTGGATGGAAAAAGCCTTTAAAAGAAAAGGCTATATTGTTTCCAATATTGATTACCCAAGCACCAAGCTAACCATTGAAGAGCTTTCAGAAAAATTTCTGCGCCCTGTAATAGATAAGAGCGAAGCTGAAAAAATTGTTCTCATTGGTTACTCTATGGGTGGTCTTTTGATTCGCTCTTACCTTGCAGGTGAGGTTGATAGCCGCATTGAAAAGGTGCTTATGCTTGGTACGCCAAATGGCGGCTCTGAAATTACTGATTTTCTGAAAGATACACCTATACTTGATGCTCTTTATGAGAAAGGTTTTGGCATTGCCGGTCAACAACTTGGTACGCTTGATGGTGTAGCAAAAAATTGGAAACTCCCAGAAAGCATTCGCTATGGTGTTATTGCTGGAAACTGGACTGTTGATCCTATTTCTAGTGTGTTTATTCTGCCTGGGCCAAATGATGGCAAAGTGACGGTGGAAAACACCAAACTTCCAATAAAGCATGAACATACTGTGCTACCTGTCAGCCATACGCTGATGCCGCAAAGCCGTAAAGTTATCAAAGCAAGCCTTCGCTTTGTACATAAAGGGCATTTTTAACAGGAGGGCTTTATGCCTAAAAGGAAAAAACGTTCACATATTCATGTGATTCTTTTGCATGGCTTATTTAAGCGCCACTCTCATCTCGGTACGATGGAAAGGGCTTATAAAAAAGCAGGGTTCAAGGTTACAAATTTAGACTACCCGTCCAAGGTGTCTTCTATTGAAGAACTGGCAATGCACTACTTAAAGCCTGAAATTGAGGCCAGTACAGCAGAAGAAATTATTCTGGTTGGCTATTCAATGGGCGGCCTTTTGGTGCGTGCTTATCTTGCAGGGAGTGAGGTTGATCAGCGTATTAATAAAGTGCTGATGATTGCAACACCCAATAAAGGTACAGAGATTGTAGACTTTGTTGAGCGTGTGCCACTTTTGAGAAATATTTATGCAAAGCTATATGGAGAAACAACCCGTACGCTTGGCATGAAAGCGCCGCTTGCTGAAAAATGGCATTTGCCTGAAGGCATTATTTACGGTGTCATTGCTGGGAATAAAGCTTCAGACCTTTTTTTGGGTAAGCATATGGTGGAAAAACCTAATGATGGTGTTGTGAGTGTGGAAAGCACAAAGCTCCACGTGGGTCATCAGCATACCATTTTGCCGTTATCCCATTCCTTTATGACTAAAAACCATCAGGTGGTTAAGCAGGCTTTATACTTTGCTAAGCGCGGATACTTTAAAAAGTTAAAGGATACGCAGGACGCTTAAATCGATTCATAAAAATAGCCGCCCTAAGGGGCGGCTGTTTTGTGTTATGTGGTACTGTTTTATTGCACATAGGTTTGCATGTGCGCTTAAAACCCTTCCCACAAAAAAAGCCCCCAAAAAGGATGAGGGCAAGTTGGGCGAGATTTCTCACGCCCAACAAATCGATTTTAGAGAGCGCTACGAACCAGAGCGGCTGCATTTCTGCCGCAGTTCTTTTCCCACGGATAAACCGAAGGAACTTGGAAGGCGGGCAAGCCTTTGGCACGACGTGCATCCCATTTGGCGGGAATGGCACAGAACTTACCTTTCAGGTAAGCGCCAATGTAGGTTTTGACATCTTCATTGGACGGCGGCAGGCTGTAGAGCCAGTCGATGTCGGCTTGAACGAAGTCAATAATGCAGCGGCGACCACCAGCAGGTTTGTGAACCTTGACGGTGTTTTGGGCTGCTTTGTTGCAGTTGACAACCACTGGATCAGCCAGACCCTGAGATGCCAATGAACCTGCAGAAGCAGGAACAGCAACGGACAGAGCCAAGGTGATGACAGCGGCGATTTTTGCGATAGATTTAAGCATTGGTGATATCCTTTTCAATATAAATCACCGAGTGCATCCCGTAATGGTGGAATAGATGCAAGCAAGAGGGGACCCTCCACAGGGCTATAAGATGGTAAAACGGTTCACAGGTTGGCGGTAAAGCCAAAAAATAAACATTAGCTCTACCAATTAACTCTTTATATGGGGGAGGGAAAGTAAAAAATCAACAGTTTCCTGACAGTTTGTGTTTTTGGGTAGAAAAGAAAACAGTCCCCCAGAAGGTTGGGGGACTGAAAAGCATGTTCACTCATGCTTTTTTATATCGATTAAGAGATGCCAAGAAATTCTAGGCATTTCATTTCTTCGCTATCACACCGTTTACCATGAAGGCGGCGAAAGTGCACTTTGCCACTCTTTACTTCAAAACTAAGCAAGCGAATGCTATTTTGATGCGGTGAGTAGGTAGGTGTTAGGCCTTTGCTTCCTTCTGGCAAATTGAGGATTCTTGCAATCTCACGCGCGTCAAATTTTTGACGGTAGCAAGATTGAAAATTCCGTTGGTGAATATTGATATCCGCTCTTGGACATGTTTCAGTGAAGCGATAGCCTGCTTCGTTGAAGCGGGCGTGCATTTTTTCTGTTTCCCATCCTGAGTAAATGGCGAGTGCAAAAAATGCGACAGTGAATGTAATGGCCAGTATGGCCGCTACTGCTGCAATGCCTTTGGCAATCAGTTTAATAGTTTTCATTGCGGTATTCCTCTGTAATAGATCATAGATTGCACTTCTGATGGTAGAAACAGGTGCAAGCAAGGAGAGCCCTCCATGGGCTTATTCGTGAGTCGTTCACGGCAAAACGGTATACTGTGTTGGCGCAAAGCCAATTATGTACATGGCCTTACCTTCAAGGTATTTATAGGAATAGGTGAAAGTGATTTTAATGACAGATCTTTATATAAACTTATACCGCTCAACTGGCAGGTACACTTTATGGCCGTTTGCGTCATTCTCTGTTTGATACAGATAGTACTTAGGCAATGTAAAGCTCAGCTCTTCTAAGTGTGGTAGGTTTTGCATGATGCTTTTCACATCATTTTCGCTGGCATTTTTAAGGCGCATAAGCGTAATGTGCGGCGTAAACGTACCTTTAAGGGGCATGCCGAGGTGCTGCTCTACAACCTTATCAAGATTATTTTGAAAGCTAATTAGTGCGTCGTTGTGCTTTACGCCTGCCCAAATGTAAGTTTGGTTTTTAAGCTGAAAATATCCAAACTTTTTAAGGGTGAGGGGGAATGATTGAAAACGAGATTTTTCTAGATGTGAATGTACGTCATTCAAATCAAAGAGTGTTTGGTATCCCATAAATTTAATCGTAATATGCAGGTTATGGTCTGCGGTGAGGGTCATATTTTCCCAAAGGTGAGAGGGGACGCTGCAAGAAATAATATGTTGAGCCTCGATGAGAGCTTCTTGAGTATCATCAGGAAACATTCCAAGGCCAAGAAAGGTATTTTTCTTAACCGTCGTCATGCTCTCTCGCGTATTTAAAGGCTTTTTTGATGGTTGGTAAGATATCATGGTTAGCAAGACGCCCTTCGCTCACCAGTGTACTTACTTCATCTTCAGTATAAAAGGCCCAGCCAACCATCTCGACACTATCTTTTAATTGAGATACCTCATGCCCTGAAAGAAGGTAGACATAATCAAAAGCAATATGAGAAACATCAGCTTGTTCAAAGTATTGTTGATTTTCAATAAGTTTCATTTGTACCATGGTGTCATGGTTAAGTTTTGCCTTGTCAATTTTAATAGAGCACTCTTCATAAACTTCTCGCGCGGCACCGGCTTCTACTGACGTATCGCCAGCATCAATATGACCGCCTGCAAACCAGAGGCTCCCAGATTTTTCAACACCTTTGCGGGTTGCGAGCATCATTTTGTCGCCATGAATCATAATCACTCCAGCAGAAACACTAAAGTGCACCCATGGGCTAATGTAGTGAGAGTCACGTTTAAAGATGAGTTTTAAAGCAAATTGCGCCAGTTTGTACCTTGTACTCCCTGGCGCAATGCGTAGTCCTTTTTTTGTGCCTGTCATGCTAGTGCACATCCTTCCAAATTTGACGCTTAAGCGCATAAGCCAGCGCTGTAAATATAAGAAGGTAAAGCATAATGTAAACGCCAAGCTTTTTACGAGCAAGAAGCTCAGGCTCTGCTGTCCACTGCATGAAGTAAGTGACATCTTTTGCCATTTGCTCCACCGTAGCGCTTGTGCCATCACGGTATTCTACTTGATCGTCGTTTAATGGCTGAGGCATAGCAATAACATGGCCTGGGAAAGCATGGTTAAAGTAACCGCCGTCAGGCAGGCCGCTTTCAAAGTCATGAGCGTACTTTGCAGGAACACCATCCTCATAGCCTGTAAGAAGTGCAAACACGTAATCTGCACCATTACCGCGGGCTTTGTTCATAAGAGAAAGATCCGGAATGCTTTTACCGTAAACCGCTTCAGCATCTTCTGCTGTGAGCTGAGAGATAAGCTTATCGTTAATACCAAGGTCCATATCTGCTGCAAGAGCTTTAACATCAGCTTCTGTGAACTTAGCTTTCATCAAGTTACGGTGAGAGATGTACTTAAAACTATGGCAAGACATACAAACTTGCGTGGCAACAGTATAACCGCGCAGGAGTTGTTCTTTATCCCAGTCAGGTGTAATGCCTTTAAAAGACCAGTCTTGTTCAACAGGTGCCGCACCGCCGCCAGCTGCGAAAGACATCGCAGGGATAAGTGTTGCAAGAGCGAGTGTAAATAGTGTTTTCATGTGTTTATTTCCCTTACTCTTACAAGCTTTTTGGTACTGGTTTTGGTTTTTCAAACATGCCAACAAGAGGCAAAATTAAGAAGAATGCAAAGTGGTAAAATGTCGCTAGGCGTCCAATAACAATGTAAATACCTTCTGGTGGTTTAGCGCCAACCCAGCCGAGTACAAACATGTTCGCAAAGAACAAAATAAGTAGAGGGCGGAAAAGTGGGCGGAAACGTGCGCTGCGTACTTTAGATGTATCAAGCCAAGGCAAAATAAATAGGATGGCAATAGCAGCAACCATAGCAATAACACCAAGCAGCTTATCTGGTACAGCACGCAGAATGGCGTAGAATGGCAGGAAGTACCACTCTGGTACAATATGCGCAGGCGTTACCATTGGGTCTGCTGGGATATAGTTATCTGGGTGACCAAGGTACTCAGGTGCATAGCAAACCATAAACGTAAATGGAATAAGGTAAACCCCAAGGCCAAAAATATCTTTAATGGTGTAATAAGGGTGGAATGGAATAAAATCCGTATCCTTTTTAAGGTCAATGCCCACTGGGTTGTTAGATTTGTGTGTGTGAAGTGCCCAAAGGTGCAGGAACACAACTGCAAAAATAACAAATGGAAGCAAATAATGAAGGGAGAAGAAACGGTTAAGCGTTGCATCGCCTACGCTATAACCACCCCAAAGCCATATCACAACATGCTCACCCACAAATGGGATAACAGAAAGCAGGTTTGTAATTACGGTTGCGCCCCAGAAGCTCATTTGCCCCCAAGGGAGTACGTAACCCATAAAGGCTGTAGCCATCATAAGGAAGAATATAATGACGCCCATCCACCAAAGGACCTCACGCGGGCCTTTGTACGAACCATAGTACATGCCGCGGGCCATGTGGATATACACCACAATAAAGAAGAAACTTGCGCCAACCATGTGCATGTTACGAATAAGCCAGCCAGAGTTTACATCACGCATGATGTGCTGGATAGAGTCAAACGCAAGGTTTACATCTGGTTTGTAATGCATCGCAAGGAAAATTCCTGTCAAAATTTGCAAAACAAGTGCAATACCGGCAAGAGAACCGAAGTTCCACATGTAGCTGAGGTTTTTGGGTGTTGGGTACTCAACAGCGCTATGTTTCATGAAAGAGAAAATCGGCAGACGGTAGTCAAACCACTCAATTGCCTTTTGTGTGTTGCTTTTGCTCATTATTTACTCCCTAACCGATTTTAATCGTTGTTGGATTGAGAAATTCGTATGGAGGGACATCTAGGTTAGATGGTGCAGGTCCGCGGCGTACGCGGCCAGAAGCATCAAATTGAGACCCATGACAGGGGCAAATCCAGCCATCATGCTCTCCACCTTCCATAGGAACACAGCCAAGGTGCGTGCAGACAGCCATAGCAATGAGCCACTTTTCGTTCTGAACGCGTGATTCATCTTTTGCAGGATCAAGAAGTTCGCTTGATGTGTCTTCTTTGCGCGCTTTAGCAATTTCAGCACCTGTACGGTGCTTAATAAATACCGGACGTCCACGCCAGATAACTGTTTTTGTGTCGCCTTCGCTGATGTCGCTAATGTCCACTTCAGTAGAGGCCATTGCTTTTACGTTATCAGCGGGTGCCATAGACTTTACAAACGGAACGGCTGCGCATGTTGCGCCAGCTACGCCGAAAGCTGTTGTCATATCTGTGAGGAATTTGCGTCTTGAAACGTCTTTTGGATTTGTAGAGGTCTTCGCCCCTTTAGCCTGCTCGGACATGTGTTTTCTTCTTACTCTTTGATCAATAGTTGTACAAATAAACACCGAAACTATACCTCTCTTTCACATCTTTTCCAAGCGTTTTGGCTTGCAAAAATGAGGTGAGTTTGAGATAAATGGGCTAACGATCTACCTTTCTTCCCATTTTCTGAGGTTTTTAAGATGAAACAAGAACTCATTAAAAGCGCTACAAAGCGTGTATGGATTGTGCGTCATGGACGCTCGCTCGGCAATGTTGATATTAAGGCTTATGACAAAATGCCATGTACGGTTTTGCCGCTGACTGATGAAGGTGAGCAGCAAGGCCGCGATGTTGGCCGGTTCTTTTTTGATGCCGCGCACCAGTTTGACTGGCTTGAGGATTTTGTTCCTGAAGTACTTGCAAGCCCGTTCCGCCGGGCAGAACATACAGCTGAACTTGCTATTGAAACGCTTCTCGCGCAGGGACTCGGAAAACTGCATGGCGGCCATATTAAAGTGATGGACGACCTGCATGAGCAAGGCCTTGGCGTGCTTGAAGGTATGGGACCAGCAAAGCTTAAAAAAGAATGGCCAGAAGCTTATGCAGAATTTGTAAAGCATGTGGAGCATAATGCCATGTCTTGGTATAAGCCGCCGCAAGGTTATCGCGGTACTCGCAGTGAAAGTGGTATGGATGTGGCTAAGCGTCTTGAAACTGTGTTTGACGCTGTAATGGCAAGCAAGGCTTCTGATATTTTGATCTTTGCCCATGGCAACACCAACCGTTACCTTGCGCGCGTTCTTTTGGAAGAGCGCTGGCAGTGGGCGGATGAACAGGCCATTTGTGCCAATACTGCCGTACGGTTGTTGCATGATACCCCTGAAGACCCAAACAATTTTCAGGATTATGGTTATGTGTATGAACCATTCCATGCAAACAGCAAGCCGGGATGTGGCGGTAGCAATTTTGATGGCTACATGCTGAATGAGCCCTCTTATACCGACCGCATGCGCCGCATGCTGAAAACAGGTGAAGATAAGCATATCTAAACTTGAATAAAACGATAAAAAGAAACAGCCCTTTGGGGCTGTTTTTTTATGAAGTGGCTTCTTGAGGAGTTTCTTCTCGCGCTGCGCTTGCGCTTTGAGATGTTTCGTAGCGCGTCAGCTTATCACGCAGCTGCTTAATGGTAATACCAAGGATGTCAGCGGCGTAACGGCGGTCACCTTCACAGTAATTAAGGGTAGAAAGAATCAGGTCTCTCTCAACTTCTTCCATGGTGTGGCCTACCATGCGGCTTGCAGGTCGGTTTGCGCCTGTACCACCTTCAAACATACCGCCTGCAGCAGCGTAAGCACCAGCAGCAGCGTTGCCAGATGGCGCTTTAGTTGCCTCTGGTTTGCTCTCAACTGTACGGCTTGCCGACATAGGCGAGATCATAATATGATCTGCGTTCATTATTGTGTCTGTGCCCATCATAAGGACAGCGCGGTGAACTGTATTTTCAAGTTCGCGTACGTTTCCTTTCCAGTAACACCCAAGCAGTTTATCTGCTGCTGCTTTATCAATTTTAATACCTTTAACGCCATTTTGTGCGCCATACTTTTCAGCAAAAAATTGAGCAAGTGGTAAAATATCACCAGGGCGTTCACGCAGGGCAGGGATTTCAAGCATAACCACGTTAAGGCGGAAGTATAAATCTTCACGGAATTTGCCTTCTTCCACTTCTTTTTCAAGGGCGCGGTTTGTTGTTGCAATAAGGCGAATATCAACAGGAACGCTGCCTGTTGAGCCGACTGGATCAATGACGCGCTCTTGAATGGCGCGAAGGAGCTTGGCTTGAAGGCCAAGATCCATTTCAGAAATTTCATCAAGGAGCAGCGTACCGCCATCGGCGAGTTTGAATTTGCCAGGTTTATCACCAAGAGCACCAGAAAATGCACCTTTTACATGGCCAAAGAGCTCACTTTCTAGCAAATTTTCAGGGATAGCGGCGCAGTTAACACTAATAAAAGCTTTATTAACGCGGGGGCTGTTCTCATGCACAAAGCGAGAGAAAACTTCTTTACCTGTACCGCTTTCTCCGCGTAGTAGTACCGTTGCACCTGAATTTGCAAAACGTTTTGCGTTAGTGATAAGGTCCATTGTTTTAGGGTCGCCGGCAATCACCCCTTTCGGGTTTTCTGGCATAAGGCTTTCAAATATAGGAGAGAGCACCGCTTTATTACTTGGGGATGAGAGATACTCTGTTGCTCCCATGCGAATGGCCTTGGCTGCATTTACAGCAGGCTGGCTTGGGCCAAGTACAATAACAGGGGCTGTTATTTTGGCCGCTCTTAGACCCTCAAATAAAGTGGGGAGATCTGCACTACTATCTGCAAAAATAGTGCTAACAGCATGGGTACTTGCTGCTTTTAGACCGGCTTCAATATCTGTCGCCACAAAAGCTTCAAAGCCATGGCTCTTCGCCAAAGCACTTAAAGTGCCCTTATCGGCACTTAAAGTTCCTAGCAGAAGAATTGCTGGCATTTATGTTATCCCCTTAGTATTCTCTGTTCTACTCAAACACGCTAATACGAGCTGACGGTGGTAAAATTGTATTAATCATCATTTCAAGCTGACGTGGGTTTTCCTGCTTTACCATGGACATGGTTGACATAATGTAAATCTGTCTCAGTTGTATTTCCATAGAACTGTTCAGCTCAAGTTTTGCTGATAGTGGGTTAAAAAACATGTTTGCAAGAATTGCACCGTAAAGCGTGGTAAGGAGGGCGATGGCCATTGCAGGGCCAATTGCATTAGGATCAGAGAGGTTCTGAAGCATTTGTACCAGGCCAATGAGCGTACCAACGAGCCCCATTGCAGGTGCAATTTCTGCAGATTTCTTGAAAATACCAACACCTTTACCGTGACGCTCTTCCATTTGGGCAAGCTCAGCTGACATAATGGATTCGATTACTTCAGGGTTTGTACCATCTACAGCAAGGGTTAGGCCTTGTTTAAGGAAGGCGTCGCTCATTTGGTCAACATCTGCCTGAATTGCAAGCAAGCCATTGGCGCGTGCTTTTTGCGCAAGCTCAAGCATGTAGCGCGCTTCATCTTGTACTGGTGGTATTTTAAACAGGAGTGTTTTAAAAAGAAGTCCTTGAGATTTGATAATATCAGGAAGCTTATAACATACAGTTACAATGCCGAATGTACCAGCAATTACAATAAGGATAGATGGGATGTTAATGAACGGGCCAATAGGGCCACCCATCAAGATTGCGGCAAGTACAAGACCAAAACCAACGATCAAACCGACAAGTGTTGCGATATCCATGAGGCTAAATACCTTTTAAATTTTTATTTTTGGCTTTTTACAATTTCAGTCATGGTTACGCCAAGCTTTTCATCGACGATAACAACTTCACCACGTGCGACCAATCGGTCGTTCACGAAAATATCAACAGCTTCCCCAACTTTTCGGTCTAGGTCAACAACGGCACCACGGCCAAGTTTAAGGAGTTCGTGAATTTGCATTTTACGGGTACCGAGAACAGCACTCACTTTAACAGGAATGTCATAAACAGCTTCTAGGCCCTGATCAATAGTGGCAGTATCACCGCCTGTTTCAAGAGGTGTTTCTTCCTCTTTTGGTGTTTCAAATTCATTTAAATCTAGATCATCGCTCATACGGAGTTATCCTTATGCAGTTGGCAGTCGTCTGCCTTATTGTTCTTATCATGAGTTTAGTATTGCATAAACTAGGCCAAATTGAAATCTTAAGATTCACTTTGAGGCGCAGCTGTTTCACGCTCTTCGCTTGTTTTGTCCTCTTTTGGAGTATCTGTTTGAACTTCAAAATAATCTTCAGGAAGGGGAGAGCTTTCGGCTGCGTCTTTTACTGGCGCGGCAGATATTTTTTCTTTAGAGACAGGTGCGTCGACCTGTTCTAGCTTATCTGTTTCAGGTACATGAGTCGCTTCAGCGCTTGCAAGAGCTTCCTTTGCGTGATTCATGCTGTGTTTTACAAGCGCTTCTACTCCTTGGTTACCCCAGTGGAGTGTAATGTCCCCTTCAGTAAGGGTGTCGTCTGTTTCAATATGTAAATCTTTATGAAGCTGAATTTGTTTTTCAGCAACCATACCCTCAAGGACTTCCCTGCTGGCACGGTTAAGGCGCATTGTCAGCCGTGTTTCCTCTGTAATAGCAGATTGCAATTTTTGTACGTGGTGCATAATAAGAGGAGAAATATCCTTCTCAAGCGCTTCTCCAATAATAGGGGGAAGGATGTTTTGTAGAAGGTTAAGGGTATGGCTCTCAATAATAGCTTTATAGGTATCCTTTATAGAAAGCATATCATCAAGCTTGGCTTGAATGCTGGCAATGTGTGCCTCATAAATGCGAGAGGCTTCTTGTTTGCCGTTTTCATGACCTTCTTTAAGCCCTTGTGCATGGCCTTCTTGCCTTGCGGTGCTTACGTGAGCGTCTGTAATTTTAGGAGCAAGAGCGGCTTTACGTGCATCTTCAGCTTTTTGCTTCTTCTCATCCTGCTTGCGAAGTTCATCTTGGATGAAGTCTAAATCAATAACAAAAGGTTGATGCTTAGATGAACTCACTATCATCTCCCTCAGACATAATCATGATCTTGCCATCATCAACAAGTTTCTTGGCAAGAATAACCACTTCGCCCTGAGCTTCGTCCACATCTTTCACGCGAACAGGACCCATAGCTTCCATGTCCTCTTCAAGAATTTTCGCCGCACGCTCAGACATGTTCTTAAGGAAGAAGGCTTTAAGATCATCACTGGAGCCTTTCAGGCAGAGGGCAAGCTTGTCTTTTTCAACGTCGCGCATAATGGCTTGAATACCCATATCGTCCGTTTTAAGAAGGTCTTCAAACGTAAACATAAGGGCACGAATTTTTTGTGCATCGTCTTCGCTGCGAGATTCAAGAAGGTCAAGGAACTTCGTTTCATTCGCACGGTCAAAGCTGTTAAATATTTCGGCCATAAGCTCATGGCTATCACGTTTTTGCTTTGTTGCAAGGTTACGCATAAACTCGTTACGTAAGCTCTCTTCAACGGTTTCAATAACCTCACGAGATACATTATCCATAAGAAGAATACGTTCCATAACTTCCATAGCAAAATCTTCTGGAAGGGTAGCAATGACCCGTGCAGCATGTGCAGGTTTAATGCGAGAAACAATTACAGCAACAGTTTGCGGGTACTCATTCTTTAGGTAGTTGGCAAGAATATCTTCACTAACGTTAGAGAGTTTTTCCCACATCGTGCGCCCTTCAGGGCCACGCATCTCTTCCATGATGTCGTTAACTTTATTCGGATCCATGACTTGCATAAGGAAGCGCTCTGTTGTTTTCCAGCCTCCCATAATGCCGTTGGAGCCGCCGCCAATAGAATCGCTAAACCGGTTTAAAACATCTTCAACTTCAACAGCTGTCACTTTACCAATATTAGCCATTTCACGAGAAATATCTCGAATTTCGTAATCATCTAGGTGGCTAAACATAATGGCTGCCTTTTCTTCCCCTACGGCAAGCATAAGGATAGCGGCATCACGTGCACCAGAGGCGCGTGCGGCTGCATTGCCTCCGAGACCTTTTTTACCGCTGCTACTTGCTTCTGCTGCTTCTGCCATGGCTTACTCTCCTGGGTTCATCCAAGCACGAATCACGTTCATGCTTTCTTCTGGGTATTTATCAATAATACTTACAACCTTGCGGACTGTTGAGGCGCGAACTTGTCCTTCAACCTTTTCAAGGTCAACCATTTCTTCTGCTGTAATGTCTTCTTCGTCAGCGGCAATAATATTACCATCTTCGCTAATGAGAGATTCAGTATTCACAACTTCTTGCTCGTTATGAGATTGGACAGCATTCATGATTGGGCGAATAATCATAAAGAGGACAAGGAACATCCCGATCAGCATAAGTGCGTATTCGCCAAACTTAAAGTAATCTTCCTTAGTAAGAATAGGCGCTTCTTCAGCAACTTCTTCTGCGCGGTCAAATGGCATGTCGATCACTTCTACAGAGTCTCCACGTTCCATATTGTAACCAATAGATGTTTTAATAAGGCTTGCAAACTTATCTAGTCTATCTGTGCTTAGAGGTGTATATTCACCATCTTCTGTATAGTTACCTTCTACAAGTACAGCAACAGATAGTCTGTTAATGGCGCCTTCGGCACGTTCGAAATGGCGAACCTTTTTCGTGATTTCATAGTTTACAGTTTCAGCCGTGCCGGCCTCGTTGTTCTCCGCAGAGAGGCTGTTGCCTTCATCGCCTTGCCCTGGCACGTTACCTGTTACGCCAATGGCAGGGGTGTTATCAAAGTTACGAGAGTTCGCTGTATCTTCGTTAGTTTGCTGAGATCTGATCGCTGTGCGTTCAGGGTCAAAAATTTCTTCGCTTTCTGTGAGTTTGTCAAAGTTGAGGTCAGCCGTGACTTGTACACTTACTCTGCCCTGACCAACAACGCGCTCAAGAAGCTTAATGATACTGCTCTCGTATTTTTGCTCAACCTTCATGCGCATTTTTTGTTGTGTGTTGACAATGGTGTTCATATCCGACCCACCAGCGCTAAGAAGGTTTCCTTGTGTGTCTACTATGGTTACATCACTTGTTTTAAGGTTAGGGACAGATGCGGCCACAAGGTGGGTAATGCTTGTCACATTTTCATCAGAAAGAAGTCGTCCGCCGAGGTTTAGGGTTACAGAGGCCGTGGCGCTAATTTTTTCGCGGCTAAAGAGCTTGCGTTCAGCAAGTACAAGGTGAACACGAGCATTCTTAACAGAAGGGAGGGAGCTAATTGTACGAGAAAGCTCTCCTTCTAATGCACGTCGTGCATTGATATTTTGTACAAGGGAGGTTGTGCCAAAGCCGCTAGATTCATCAAAAACTTCATATCCTTTGGTGCTAGACCCAACAAGCCCTTCGCCTGCAAGCTGGAGACGAAGTTCGCCGATTTTATCACTTGGGACAAAGATAGCAGCACCGCGAAGTTCGTAAGGCACATTCATACTCGCAATCTTGGTTGACATCTCTGAAGCCTCTGTTGGAGTAAGACCGCCATATAAAAGGGACAGGTCTGATGCCGACATGCGCATCATGATGGTCATAAACATACCAATGAGAACAACAATCGCAACCACAAGAACGGCAATACGTGCCGGCCCAAGGTTTCTGAGTATTCGTAGTAAATTATCCAAGGTGTGCGCTCTTCTTATTCTTGTTCATCTTTAAATATAGCACGATTTATGCCGTTTTTTTTCAAAGCTTCCTATTGTTCTTTATATATAAGGTGTTCTTTTGTGGGGGAGCGTTGCAGAATGGTACCTCCTTATAAGGGAGATAAAGTCATTTGTAGATGTGTCAGGTATGTGTTGTTTTTTTGTGTTTAATCTAATTGGTTGAAATTGCTTGGTTTTTAAAGGGTGTCAGAAAATGTTCTTGCGCGCTGTTCTATAAAAACCTGTTGCAAGTGACACTCCATGTGAATCTTGTAGCTAAGGTGTGGACGCACAAAAAAAAATCGTTCATACTGATACACATGATGTTTGGCAGGTAGCCAGGCTAAAATAAAATGATCCAAGTAGGAGAAATGATCATGATTACAATTAACACTAATGTAAGTGCGATGACAGCTCAACGTTACCTGGGCTCTAGCTCAGCACGTAGTGCTTCATCTCTATCTAAACTATCATCTGGTTCTCGTGTTCCAAACGCTAAAGATGATGCAGCTGCTCTATCTATCGGTAGTGGACTTCGTCTTGACGTGAGCGCTTTGCGTTCAGCACAAATTAACGCTCAGCAAGCAAACTCTATGCTTCAGATCGCTGATGGTGCGTACGGTCAAATTAGCGATATTTTGGTACGTATGAAATCTCTAACAACAACATCTCAGTCTGACCAAATTTCTGATACTGAGCGTGGTTTCCTAGATCAGGAATACACAGCGCTACGTAATGAAGTTGATCGTATTGCAGGTACAACTGACTTTAACGGTATTAACCTTCTTGGTGGTTCGGCTACAACTGGCCTTAACTCTGCAGGTACTGGTATTGATAACACGGCTGGTTTCGTGGGTTATACTTTCGATGATAGTGTTGTTGGTGCAGGTGAAACTTTTGAAGTTTCTTTCAACAACGCAAACAACGTTCTTTCTGTACTTAACACGGGTACGAACGAATACCAATCTCTTGATGTGGGTGCTGTAGCTTCTGGTGAAACAGATTCTTACAACTTTGATCAGCTTGGTGTTGAAATTACTCTAAGTGATGCATTTGACACGACAACTGACATTAACGCCGGCTTCGGGGGCGCGGCAACTGCTCAGTTCGATACTGCTGCTGTTGGTGGTGGTGTTGCCGCTGCTAACCTAGACTTCCAGGTTGGTATTGCTAACGGTGATATTATTAACATTTCAATTGATACAGGTAACTTTAGTGACCTTATCGGTGGTACTGTGCCAACTGATATCTCAACTAAGGTGAACGCTCAAACGGCAACTGCTGAAATTGATACAGCGATGGGTGCGGTAAACGCAGCGCGTGCTGAAATTGGTTCTTTGCAGAACCGACTTGACTTCGCATCATCTAACCTTGCAACTTCTATTGAAAACACTGAAGCGGCTCGTTCTACACTTATGGACGTTGACGTTGCGGCTGAGATCACTCGCTTTACAAGTGAGCAGGTTCTTATCCAGTCTGGTGTATCAATGCTTGCACAGGCAAACCAACAGCCTTCACTTCTTCTTCGTCTACTCCAGTAGTCTGAGACGACTTAAAGGTCGATTGCTTAGAAAGGCTCCCGAAAGGGAGTCTTTCTTTTTGCTTATAGGCCACTGGGTCGTGGTTGGAAATAACTAAGGGAATAGAAACACCACCCTGTGAGGGGTGGTGCTGTGTGCAGGAGGTTATCCTACTCGATTGACGTGCATTTCGATGTATTTGGTAATGCCGAAGATTGTGAGGACCCCTGTAGCAGTAGCACAAAAGAAAAATTCTTTTGTCGTAAATATGCTCTCTGCAAGCATCCAGCCATAGCCGGATACGATGGCAGCAGCCATGATTACAGCTACTGTGGCGATGGTCATTGCTTGAATAAAGGTCATGTTCTTATCCTTGTAAAAAGAAGATTCACCGCAAGGCTCACCCTTGGTGGTGTTAAAACGGTCAGAAAGGTTGGTACAGCTTTGGGGCTGGTAAACGCAATCCTATGAGCCGTTCTTACTTATTTATAGGGGGGGCATAAGTAAGGGAGCTGACTGGGGTAAAAAATCTTCCTGAAAATCAAAAACCTCTTCTCATTTTGGTCTGGATCAATATATAGTGAGTCACCTGATTCTAAAGAGGAAATCTTCTTTAAATTGTATTCCATTTTCACGCGTTTTATAGGGTTAAAATTCTTCCCAAAAAACAAAATATAGGGGTTGACGACCTTGTGTTCGTTTGTTCTTGCTCTGTAAGTGGTTGAAATTTGTCCGATATTTTTTTTATTTAATAAAAACAAAGCCTTAAATTGTATTCAGGCCTAGGTTGTTGAAAAATAAAGAGGTCGGGGCTGATACAAATTTCTAGACCGCGCTGTCTATATTTAGTATGATAGTTAAATCAGGGGACACAAGATATAGGGGTTTGTGTTCAAATTGCCTAAAAAATAAGCAATAATAAAAAATGCCCTCTCAAAATTTATCCTCAACTGCCCGTGAGGAACTGATAAAAAACAATAAAGATTAGAGCCTAGGAGAGCCACCCATGTACGATATCAAAATTGACAACTCCCGCGACGCAAACATCACAGATTTCGGCCGCGCGACATTGTCTGAGCGTTACCTTCTGCCAGACGAAACAATTCAAGAAGCTTTTGCCCGTGTGGCACGCACATATGCTGATGATGAGGCACATGCGCAAAGGCTTTATGATTACATGAGTAACTTGTGGTTCACACCGTCTACGCCCGTTCTTGTGAACGGCGGGGCAAAGCGCGGCCTACCAATCTCTTGCTTTTTGAACGAAGTACAAGACTCTCTTGATGGTATTGTGGGCACAATGAATGAAAACGTATGGCTTGCAGCTAAAGGTGGGGGCATTGGTACATACTGGGGTAACGTTCGCTCTATTAATGAAAAGGTGGGCCGCGTTGGTAAAACATCGGGGATTATTCCTTTCCTGAAAATGCAAGACTCCCAAACGCTTGCAATCTCTCAAGGGAACCAGCGCCGCGGAGCTGCTGCCGTTTACCTTGATGTCTCTCACCCAGAAATTGAAGAGTTTATTGAAATTCGCCGTCCAACAGGTGGAGACCCTAACCGTCGTTCTCAGTTTCTTCATAACGCTGTTGTGATTACAGATAAGTTTATGGAAGCTGTTGAAGGCGATAAAGCTTGGGCACTTACAAGCCCTAAAACTGGCGAAACTGTGCGTGAAATTCAAGCGCGTGATCTTTGGATTCGTATCCTGACAGCACGCATTGAAACGGGTGAGCCATACCTTCTGTTTATTGATAACGTAAATAACCGTATTCCCGAGTTCCACAAGGAGCAAGGCCTTAAAGTGAAAATGAGTAACCTTTGCTCAGAAATTACACTACCAACTGGTGTTGATCAGCACGGTAAAGAGCGTACAGCTGTATGCTGCCTGTCTTCACTGAACCTAGAAAAATTTGAAGAGTGGGAAAAGAACGAAACATTCCTAGAAGATATGTTCCGTTACCTTGATAACATTATGCAGGACTTTATTGATACAGCCCCAGATGATATGGCGCGTGCACGTTACGCAGCACTTCGTGAGCGTAGTGTCGGCCTAGGCTCTATGGGTTACCACTCATTCCTTCAGTCTAAAAACATTCCGTTTGAGTCAGTAATGGCTAAAGTTTGGAACAAGCGTATGTTCAAACACATCCGCAGCGGTGCTGATAATGCTTCTCGCATACTTGCAGAAGAGCGCGGCCCTTGCCCAGATGCAGCTGAAGCCCTTGTAAAAGAGCGCTTTGCAAACAAGCTGGCCATTGCGCCTAACGCTTCAAGCTCTATTGTTTGCGGTAACGCATCACCTGGTATTGAGCCATACGCTGCTAACAGCTTTACCCAAAAAACACTGGATGGATCTTTCAATGTACGTAACAAGCACCTTAAAAAGGTTCTTGAAAAGTACGGTAAAGATACGCCGATTGTATGGTCAGAAATCACCACGCAAGGCGGATCTGTACAGGAACTTGATTTCTTGAGTGATCATGAAAAGGACGTGTTTAAAACAGCCTTTGAAATTGATCAGCGCTGGGTTGTTGAGCATGCAGCTGACCGTACGCCTTACATTTGCCAAGCACAGTCTATTAACCTGTTCTTGCCTGCTGATGTACATAAGAAAACACTGCATGAGCTTCACTTTAATGCATGGAAAAAGGGTGTGAAGAGTCTTTACTACTGCCGCTCTAAATCTATTCAGCGCGCGGATGTTGTTTCTTTCCCTAGGAAAGATGAAAAAACCGTTAATGCTGTAGCAGAGGAAGAGAACAAGTACGATGAGTGCCTTGCTTGTCAGTAAGAATTTAAAATTATAAAAACAAATCCTTCCATATGTGGGAGGGCTAAATAAAGGATATGACGATGTCAGATGTTGTAGAGCTTAAAACAGAAACAGGTTTTGGTGAAAGAAAAGGTTTGCTTCAAGCACAACCTGTTTATAAACCATTCCGCTACCCATGGGCTTACGAAGCTTGGCAAACACAGCAGCGCCTTCACTGGATGCCTGAAGAAGTACCAATGGCAGACGATGTAAAAGATTGGAACCACAAGCTGACTGCAAACGAGCAGAACCTGATGACGCAAATTTTCCGCTTCTTTACGCAAAGTGATATTGAAGTAAACGGTTGCTACATGAAGGAATACCCAAAAGTTTTCGGCCCAACTGAAGTTTTGATGATGTGCAGTGCGTTTTCTAACATTGAGACAATTCACATTGCGGCTTACTCTCACCTTTTAGATACCCTTGGTATGCCAGAAACTGAGTACGAAGCCTTTCTGAAATATGTAGAAATGAAAGATAAGTACGATTACCTTCACCAGTTTAGCTGTGATACGAAAAAAGGCATCGCAACAACACTTGCTGTATTTGGTGCATTTACTGAAGGCCTGCAACTGTTTGCAAGTTTCGCAATTCTGCTTAACTTCCCTCGTTTTGGTAAAATGAAGGGTATGGGACAGATTATTACATGGTCAGTGCGTGATGAAACACTTCACACGAACTCTATTATTCGCCTGTTCCGTACATTTGTAAGCGAAAACCCAGAAGTGTGGAACGAAGAGCTTCAAAATGAGCTGACTGAACACTGTAAGCACATTGTAACAATGGAAGATGCCTTTATTGATCTTGCATTTGAGCAAGGTGAAGTTCAAGGTCTAACGCCTGAGGATATTAAACAGTACATCCGTTACATTGCTGACCGACGCCTGACGCAGCTTGGTCTTGAGGAAGTTTACAAAATTGAAACAAACCCTCTTCCATGGCTTGATGAAATGCTAAACGCAACTGAGCACGCGAACTTCTTTGAGCAGCGCTCAACTGAGTACTCTCGCGCCGCAACAGAAGGCACATGGGAAGATGTATTCTCTGACATGTTTGACAGTAAACCTGTTGCAGGATCTGATATGACAGGCGGTACAACAGCTTCTTAATGGTTGTTCAAGATACTTTAAAAGCCCCGCAATTGCGGGGCTTTTTCATTTATGCAAATGTAAAAAGGAGCCATGAGTATCCTTTTTTAGATGTTGAATGAGTTGGTTTTGGCGCATAGATTGCTGATGTCCTGTATAGAGCTGCCTGATCTTGTATGCAGCTATTAGTAGCAAAAAAGTTGTTTTATAGACGAGGGTTAAACAAAAGCAACTGTTTTGGCATGCTCTCTGCATTGTATCTCTTATGAATTAAACAGGCATAAGGAAGGTATCCCGCCATGGTCGTGTCAATTATTAGTAATATTTCAACGCAAATTGCGCAGCGCAATGTTGGTATTAACAGCAGGGAAACTGCTGATTCTATTGCAAAACTTTCATCTGGAACACGTGTATTTGAAGCTTCTGAAGATGCGGCAGCACTTGCAATCGGTTCAAGCCTTAAAGTGGATGTATCTTCGCTGAGAGCTGCGCAAATTAACGTATCTCAAGGCGTATCTATGCTACAAATTGCTGATGGGTCGCTGGGTAAGGTGCAGGATGTGCTTGTGCGTATGAAAAGTATTGCGCTTACGTCTTCTTCTGGCCAGCTTTCAGATTTGGAAAGATCTTATGTGGATGCAGAGTATCAGCTGCTTTTAGAGGAGGCTGACCGCATTATTGAGACAACTGTTTTTAATGATAACCAGCTTCTTGGTGGCACAAACCAGGTTGCTCTTGATGGGGCAACGCTTGGCACGGCTATTGATTCTGACAACGGGTTTGTAGGGTATGCTTTTGAATCGTTTGTGAACCCGGGTGATACATTTGATATTCAATTTTTTGAAGCAACAGACACGCTTACAGTAACAAATACCGTTACATCAGAAGTGCAATCTTTAACAGTATCAGCCCCTCAGGTTGGACAAATCCAAGATTATTCTTTCCATAATTTGGGTGTAACACTTACGCTAAACAGCGATTTTGATGACACGACAGATATTGCTTCTGGCGCAAACACAACATTTGCATCTGTTGCAACAGGGGTAGCTACAGGCGCTACGCTTGAATACCAAGTTGGTAAAGGTACAACTGCTGCTGAACGTATTAATGTGACACTTCCTGTTATTAATACTGGTTCTCTTGGACTTGCAGGAACAGATCTTTTGACTGATGGGAATGCAGGGGCTGTGCTTGATCAAATTGATGTAGCAAATAATGTTATTATCGAGGCACGTGCAAATATTGGTGCAAACCAAAGCCGACTTGAATTTGCAGCAGGTAACATTGCTGTGGCAAAAGAGAATAGTGAGGCTGCGCGATCGGTGCTGCTTGATGTGGATGTGGCAGAAGAAATTACAAAGCTTGCCAGCTCTCAGGCTTTGCTTGAAACGGGCATGAATATGCTTTCTCGTGCCAATCAGAGCCCCGATCTTTTAGTTGACCTGCTACGAAACAGCTAGGAGTAACTATTTGTGAAGCCTAAGCTTTCTATTGATCCGAATAAGATAAATCCTGAAAAGGCTATGGCATCTCAGCCGCAGCCTAAGGCGGCTAAATCTACCGGTGTATACGAAAAAGGTTTAGGTGATGGTGGGTTTAAAGTTCCAAAGTTTCCAATGGAATTTGATTTGTCAGAAGCAACAAAAACAGCCTATAAGCGCGCTGTGCACTACATGAATGACATGCTTGGTGAGCAAGATATGCAGGTTGATATGACGCTAGAAGACAATGTGTTTGATTCAAAGGGAAATGTGGTCGATAAAGCCACAGGAAGTACAGTAAATAGTTATGAAGGACTACAAATTTTGAAACTATACGCGCAAAATATTCGAGAACGCGGTATTATTGTAGATGGAGATGTTTGAAAAATGCGTAATCAAATTTGTGCGGCAGGCCATAAAGTAAAAGATTCGCAGGTAGCGGATAAAAAGAGAGAGGGACAAGTATGACCGACTCATTATTAAATACGAGTTTTGCAAACACCACAGATAGTGGTAATTTGCAGTTTTCTGGTTTGTCATCAAATATTGACTGGCAGTCAACTGTTGACGCCATTATGGCGGCAAAGCGTATACCAGCCACTCAGGTTGAAGATAAGATTGCTGTTAACGATACAAAACTGACAGCTTATAGCGATTTATCACTTATCGCAGATAATTTAAAAACAAGTTTGGACCAGCTCCGTGGGGGCGTAAGCTTTTTTGCAGAAGATGTTTTTGATACGAAGCAAGCCTTTACAACATCATCAGCTGCAGCCACTGCACCTGGAGGATACACACCCGTTTCACCTGACAGCCTTGTCGGTGTACTCGCTGGAGATGAAGCTGCTGTAGGAAGTCACCGCCTTACGGTGCATCAGCTTGCACAAGCCCATCAAATTCGTTCTGATTCTTTTGCAGACACAAATGCTACAACTCTCGCTTCTCAAGGGTTTGCAGTTGGTAGTTTTACGCTTAATGGTGAATCTATTACGGTAGACGGAGATGATACGCTGGGTGATCTGCAAGATAAGATTAATGCGTCTAATGCAGGCGTGAATGCATCTGTGGTATCTGTAAGCCCGACAGAACATTATCTTGTGATGGCAGCTGAGGATACAGGAACAGTTGCAGCCCTTAATTTTGCTGGTGGTAACGCAACAACGGATAGTTTTGGCTTTACTGACGGTGTTGGCGGTATTAAAACAGAGCTTACGGCCGCGCAAAATTCTATTATTGATGTCGATGGAATTACAGGCATTACGCGCTCTACAAACACAGTTGATGATGTTCTTGAGGGCATTACGCTTGATTTGTTTGGCGCTGAGCCTGATACAGAAATTAATATTGAAATTGAGCAAGATTTAACGCAAATACAAAGCTCAGTTCAAGGTTTTGTTGATGCATATAATTTGATGAAAGAATTTATTTTAGACCAAAAAACTCAGCGTGTTCGTTCTGATGATCCTGATGCTGAATCAGAGTTTGGGTCCCTCGCGTTTGATTCTACGCTTAGAAATATTGACCGCGAACTTGGAGAAATGATTAATACGGTTATTCCAGGCGCAGATTCCGGATATGCAACACTTGGTCAAATTGGTATTGAAATCGGTAGTAATTTTATGCTTGAGATTAAGCAAGATAAATTTAACGATGCACTTGTTAATAATACAGATGGCGTACGGAAAGTTTTTGCCTTTGATGCAACAACGTCAGACTCCCGTGTGAGCGTTGTTGGGTTTAATCAAAATGCACAACCCAATGTAGATGGTTCTGGTAATTTGCAGCCATACTACCTTGATATTTCTGGTACGGATGCATCTGGAAATGTTATTCAGGCCTCCATTAGTGAAACTGCTGGTGGCGGTGTTATTGGTGATGGTTCAGCAACGCAGAGCAGTCAGGTTATTACAGCGACAGATAATACAGCAGCAAACGGCCTTCAGCTCTTCTTTAATGGAGACCCAAGCCTTGGCCCTATTGATGATATTGAAGTCACATTTACACGTGGTGTAGCAGATCAATTGTTTGGTTACCTTGAAAAGCTTACGGCACTTGATGGTCAGCTTACATCTGATGTCAGCTCTATTGAGCAACAAAATGTAGACTACCAAGAGCGTGTGACACAAATTGATACACGCCTTGAGGTACAGAGAAACAGCTTGACGCAGCAGTTTATTTCAATGGAGACCGCGCTCTCTCAGCTTAATCAGCTTAGAGACCAGCTCACAGAGCAGCTAGGTGCCTTAAATGGTAACAGTTAATTATTTGTAAACGCCGTCATAAGTATTAGAAAATAGAAGTAGGAATACATGAACCAAAACGCCGCCAAACATTATTGGGAACAGCAAATTCTGAATGCCTCACCGGCTGAGCGTGTTGTGCTGCTCTATGATGGAGCTATTCGTTTCTTGCTTTCTGCTAAGCAATCTATTGAAGCAAATGATATTCAATCACGCTTTAATAATAATAAGCGTGCTGGCGATATTATTATGTATCTGTTTGAAACCCTTGATATGGAAAAGGGCGGAGAGATTGCCGTCAACCTATCTCGTATCTATCAATACATGCTAAACCGCTTGATCCAAGTTGATCTGAAAAATGATACAGAAGTGATTGATGAAGTGGTTGGGCAGCTTAGAACACTGAGAGAGCCATGGGCTAAGATTGCAAGTGGCGGTGCATCTTCGCAACAAGGCCAAGGCGCAGTACGTTCGGCAACTGCTTAAAAATAGCCCTTTTTTCTTTTTCTTTTTGCAACTCTTGTTACACTTATGAGACAAGACTCATTAAGTATTAAATAATAATGAATAAATTGGAGTGCGTATGGCTGAAGAAAATCAAAACCCAGAAGGAAACAGTGATGAAGGTTCTGAAGAGAAGAAGGGTTCATCAAAGATACTGCTTATAGCTATTTTGGCAGTTGTTCTTCTTGGTGGTGCTGCAGGCGCAGCCTTTTTCTTTATCTCATCTGGCGATGATGAAGCCGCAGCCCTTGAGGCCGAAGCTGCCGCTGCTGCTGAAGCGGAAGCTGTGGTAGAAGAAGAGCCGCAAGCTCACTTTATGGAAGTTCCTGAAATTCTTGTAAATCTTGCAAGCTCTGGTACAGCAAGCCGTTACCTTAAGCTTAAAGTTAACCTAGAAGTTGGTAGCGAAGAGGACATGATGAAACTTGAGCGCGTTATGCCACGTGTCATTGATGATTTTCAGGTTTACTTACGTCAGCTCCGTGCTGAGGACTTAAGTGCTTCAAGTGGTGTTTACCGTTTGAAGGAAGCATTGCTTCTGCGCGCAAGCCAGGCGGCACACCCTGTTAAAGTAACAGACGTTCTGTTTAAAGAAATTCTTGTACAATAACTGTGTTTTTATAGGAAAGGCCACCGATTGGGTGGCCTTTCTCAGTTGTGGCATGATTTATGCGTATGCTATACTAGGTAAAAATAAGAAAGATATGGACACCCTTTAACCGATGGCAGATCCAAACAACCCAGAAAACAGCGAAAAGACTGAAGAGGAGCTCCTGCAGGAGTGGCAAGACATGGCTGCTGCTGAAGAAGAGACGAATGCACTCCAATCAGGCGGCGGCGCGAATGTTGATGAAGAGTCTTTTGAGCCCGCTGAAGACGAGCTTGAAGAGCGCGTTCTTGATCAGGAGGAAATTGACTCCCTTCTTGGTATGGGCGGTGGCGGAGAAGAATCTCGTACAGGTATTCGTGTCCTTCTTGATTCTAACGTGGTTTCTTATGAGCGTCTGCCGATGCTTGATGTCGTGTTTGATAAATTTGAGCGCTTTCTTTCTACAAGTTTACGACACTTTACGGCAGATAACGTGGAAATCACTATTGATAACATCACATCTGTTCGTTTTCAGGATTATTTAAACAGTGTACCGCTTCCAGCCGGGATTGTAGTGGTAAACTCTATTGGTCTTGATGACTATATTCTGCTTGTTTATGAAAGCCGCCTGATTTATTCGGTGGTAGATATTCTGCTTGGAGGCCGTAAAAGCCGGCCTGCACGTATTGAAGGTCGTAACTTTACGACCATTGAGCGCCGTATCATTGATAGTTTATCAGAAGTTGTTCTGAGTGATCTTGGTGAGGCCTTTGCACCGATTGCACCAATCCAGTTTGCAGCAGAGCGTATGGAAGTAAACCCACGTTTTGCAAATATTACACGGCCTAATAATGCTGCTATTCTTGTTTCTCTGCGTGTGAGCCTTGAGGAACGTGATGGTATTCTTCAGTTTTGTATGCCTTACGCAACATTAGAACCAATTCGTGACCAACTTCTGCAGCAGTTTATCGGTGAAAAATTTGGTCAGGATAATATTTGGGAAAACCACCTAAGCCAAGAGCTTTACCATGCTGAAACAGAACTAAACGTTGTTATTGATGAACTTGATTATTCTTTAAATGACATTTTAGGCTGGCGTATTGGTGATACAATTGAATTAAATGCCCGTAAAGGTGATCCTGTCTTGATTAAATGCGGAAATACCGTCAAAATGACAGGGGAAATTGGCCGTGTCCATGAGTGGAAAGCGGTTAAAATTAAGAAAACAATTTCAGATCTTAACAATGAGCGTGAGGATATATAAATTTGTTAGCTGCATCTTTAGTTGTTCAGGTGATGGTTGCGGTCCTCCTCAGTGTAGTGGGGGCTTTGCTTATTTTATTGCACCTGCGTATTAGTCAGCTCAAAAAAGCAGAGCATAGCTTTAAACTTCTTTCTGAAAGTTTAGAAGGTACAATTACACGTGCCCGTGAGCTTATGGGGCAGTTAAAAGATGATAAAGGCGATAGTGTAACGTCTGCAATGCAAGATCAGCTTAAAACGGCAAATGAAGCGATACAAGACTTAACGCTCATGTCAAATCGTGCTGAAAAAATTCTCAAAAAATTTGATGCTCTTGAAGATGGCGAAAAGCCTGCTGCCAAAAATGGAAAAACATTAAGCTCTAAACAAGCCAACGGTACTGTTACAAATGGAACAAACGGTGCAAGCCGTAAGGACCCTCTTGCAACGCGCCCATTTAGCTTTACCAGCCAGCCGCTACGTACGGTTACACGCGGTAAAAGCTCTTCACTATACCAAGCAGCCAGTACTGTGACGCAAACGGTAGATGAGCCAGAAGAAGATGTGATTAAAGCGACAAGAAGTGAAGCTGAAAAACGCCTCAAACAAGCATTGCAGGGGCGCATTTAAATGAAACGGGCTCTTTTTCTTACCTCTCTTTTGTTTACTCCTTTTGCCTTTGCGCAAAATCCAATAGAAACACGCGTGAACTTTACACCGTCAGAAATTCGTCTCTTACAGGATTTAAGCTCAATTAAGCTAGAGCTTGATCGTGAGCAAGAAGCACTTGCCCTTCGTGAAAAGCTTGTAGACCTTGCAGAAAGCCGATTAGATGTAAAGATTACAAGACTGGAAGATTTGGAATCTCAGATAGGGGCATTATTAAAGAACCTGTCAGAAAAGGAAGAGGCAGAATTACTATCGCTTGCCAAAATATATGAGCAGATGAAACCTGATGCGGCCGCTTCTGTCATGGAACGTATGGATAATCGTATTGTTTTTGACGTGTTTAAACGCATGAACCGAAAATCAGTGGCAAAAATAATGGAGAAAATTTCAAGTGCGAAAGGACGCATTATTAGTGAGATGCTTGCAGAAAAAAGTGACCTGCCAAGTTTTGAGTAATGACATTTACGCGTTATACTTTGTATGCGTGACATAAAAATAAGAATAAACAAGGATAAATCCCCATGACTGTTGATAAAAATATGCGCATTTTGGTTGTAGATGACTTCCAAACAATGCGTCGTATTGTAATGAATCTCATGCGTCAGCTTGGTTTTAGTAACATGGTTGAGGCCGCAGATGGGCAGCTTGCTTGGGAAGTCCTTGAAAACGATAAAATTGATCTGATTGTTTCGGATTGGAATATGCCCAACATGACAGGTATGGAATTTCTTAAAAAAGTTCGTGCCAGTGAAGAGTATAAACACATCCCATTTATCATGGTGACAGCCGAAGGTAAGAAGGAAAACGTGATTGCTGCCGTACAAGCTGGTGTAAATAATTACATTGTAAAACCATTTAATGCAGCCACGCTTAAAGAAAAACTTAAGCGCGTTATTGGCGACTTTTAAGGGTAAGGGGATCCTGATATGTCTGATAAAACAAAAGAAAATATTAAAAATAAATTAGATGAAATTGAAGCATCTGATGCTGAAATGGTGCCTATGTCACAAGTACGTGAGCTGACGGGTGCTGTTCGTCGTCTTTTTCAAGGCGAACTTGATGAGCTTGACGCAGAGCTTTTTGGCGAACTTGCAGAGCTTGCGCGCTTTATTAACGAGTCTAGAAAAGAGCAAACATTCCAACCAGAAGAGCTTGCTGAAAAAGGTATTCCAGATGCATCAGACCAGCTTGATGCTATTGTTGCGACGACTGAACAGGCAACAACAAAGATTATGGATGCTTGTGAAATTATGCAAGGCGACCTTGCAAAACTAAAGCAAAACGGGGCAGATACAACTGTTGTTGCAAATATGGAAGCGCAAATTATTGCTATTTTTGAAGCCTGTAACTTCCAAGATCTTACAGGGCAGCGTATTCAGAAAATTGTAAAGACACTTAAACAGGTTGAGCAGCATATTTTACGTATGGTTGTTGTGTTTGGTATGCAGAAAAAAGCAAACGACCTCAGCTCCGAACAAAAAGAGTTCCTTAAAGAAGAAGCTGATTTGCTTAATGGTCCTCAACTGCCAGGAAAAAGCCTAGAGCAAGACGATATTGACGATATTTTAGATGCCCTTTTATAGGGAATGTTAAATACGCTAAAAAATAAGAAAAAGAAAAAGGCGAAAAGCCCTCGTGGAACACGATGAATTAGGCGAAATCTTGCAAGAGTTTTTCACCGAAGCTGATGAAAGCCTCGATGAGCTCGAACAAGACCTGATTAAGCTGGAGACAGTTTCTGAATCTGGTGACTTTGATGCGGAACTTGTTGACCGTATTTTTCGTGTACTCCATACAATCAAAGGCGGCGCGGGTTTCTTAAACCTTGATAAAATGTCTAAACTTGCCCATGCGGGTGAAAATCTCCTTGATGAAGTGAGAGCTGAAAACGTAGACATTACAAAAGATGTCATGGATGCGCTACTCACAAGCAATGATATGCTTAAAGATATGCTTGATATGAGCAAGGACGGGGAAGACTCAAATACCTTTGATATTGAGGATATGGTCAAAGACCTTGAAGATTTAACCAATGGTTCAGAGCTTGTGCCAAAAGCAGAGGCAAAACCTCCTGTAGAAGAAAATATTGAACCTGAAAAGCCACAAGAAGAAACTGTAGAAATTACAGAAACCACATCTATTGATGCAGACCTACTTGCAGAAGTGATGGCAGATGAGCGCCTTGCGGGAGAGGTTGATGATGAAGAGATTCTTGCACCCGTAGATGAGGAGACATCTACTGACATTATTGTTGATTCTGACTTACTTGCAGAGGTGATGGGAGATGAGCGCCTTGCTGGAAAACCAGAGGAAGAGCCTGCACCTAAAAAAGTGAAAAAAGAAAAAGCGGCATCCAAACCAGAAGATACTGCTGAAGATAAAGATGCCATGGAAATGGCAGCCCTTGAAGAGCCTTTAGATGACGATGACGCGGATGTGACCATTGATTTAGAACTTCTTGCAGAGGTTCTTGCTGATAAACGCCTTGGTGGTGATAAAGATACTGGTGAAGATCCAACAGATGTTGCTGCTTCTGGCGTTGACCTTAAACTGCTTGCAGAAGTGATGGCGGACGAGCGCCTTGGTGATGTGATAAAGCAAAAAGCAAAAGAATCCGCTAAAAAAGATAACCGTGGCGGTGAGCGGCGCGTAGGACGCGGCGAGCGGCGTAAAACGGATCGTCGTAATAAACCAGCAGCAGCGGATATTATGATCCGCGTAGAAACAGGCCGCCTTGATGCTATTATGAATGATGTTGGCGAACTTGTGCTTGCGCGTAATGCCTTAGTGCGCTCTCTTGAGCGCCCCCATATTATGGATAAGCTTGAAGAAGAAGAATATGTAAATATCATGGGGCAAACAGAGCAGTTGACCCGCGGTATTCGGAGCCTTCAATCGGCTGTTCTTGGTACACGTATGCAGCCTATTAAAAAAGTGTTTGATAAAATTCCTCGTCAAGTACGCGAGCTGAAAACAAAGCTTGGTAAAGAAGTTGATATGATTGTTGAGGGGGAGGATACAGAAGTTGATAAAACGCTTGTAGACGAGCTTTCTGATCCAATGATTCACCTGATTCGTAACTCTCTTGACCATGGGCTTGAATCTCCTGAAGAGCGAACGGCTATGGGCAAGGCGCCAACAGGAACATTATCTGTGCGTGCATTTTATGAAGGTAATAATGTTGTTATTTGCATTCAGGACGATGGTAAGGGTATTGATCCCACTGTTATCCGTAAAAAAGCGATTGAAAAAGAGCTGCATGATGCAGAAACAATCGAGGCGATGTCAGATCAGGATGCAATTAACCTTATTTTTGCCCCAGGGTTTTCAACTGCTGAAGAGGTGAGTGATGTATCTGGACGCGGCGTAGGTATGGATGTGGTGAACTCTAAAATTAAATCTGTAAAGGGGAGCATTTCCCTTCAGAGTGAATTTGGCGTAGGTACTTGTGTGACTATTTATCTGCCGCTAACTTTAGCAATTGTACAGACTCTTGTTGTGCGTGCTAACGATGAGGGCTTTGCCGTTCCTATTGGCGATATTGCGGAAGTTATTAAATTTAATAAAAATGATGTTCATCAGGTCAACAAACGTGATGTGATTGAACTACGCGGCGATGTTCTTCCGCTCTTCTATTTGGAATCACTTACTCATGGTATCAATTTACCTGGCCGTCAAAAGTTAGATCTTGGTGATGCCTGCGTGCAAGATGAAAGCATGAGCGCCCTCAGAAAACGCCTGCGCCAGCGTTCTCAAAAAACAACGCCATTTATTTTGGTTGTGCGTGAAGGCGGTAACGCCCTGGGCCTTGTTGTTGATGGGCTTTTAGGCCAAGAAGAGGCTGTTGTTAAGCCGATTAGTAAGGTATTTGGCCATCATGAGGCCATTAGCGGTGCGACGATTACAGGGGAGGGATATGTGCATATGATTCTAGATGTGCCATACCTCATGAAACAGTTGTAGAGTGTTCTTTATAAGGCGCTTACCTTTTATTCAAATTTCACCACAGTTGCTTGGAAACTTATAATAAGCTTTGATGTTAGGCTTAAAGATCTGTAGTCAAAAATCGCATTAAAAAAGAGGGCAACGCCCTCTTTTTTAATGCCTAGGTGGCAACCTTGAAGGATTCAACCAAGGACCCAACAAGAAGGTGCCAGCCATCCACTAAAACAAAGAAGATGATTTTAAACGGCAGGGATATAATAATTGGCGGTAGCATCATCATACCCATACTCATCAGGATAGAGGCCACGGTGAGGTCAATAACAAGGAAGGGCAAGAAGATCAAAAAGCCAATCTCAAAAGCGCGGCGTAGTTCGCTAATCATAAAGGCCGGAATCATCGCTTGCAGAGGCACATCTTCAGTGGTTTCAATAACCGCTGGTTTTTTATCTTCTGGCATCATTTCTACAAAGAGGTTGAGGTCATTTTCGCGCACTTGGCTGCCCATAAAAGCTTTAAAGGGTTCCATGGAGCGGTTGAAGGCTGCTTCTTCGTCAATGCGCCCATCAAGGTAAGGGCGGACACCAACATTATAAGCTTCCTCAAGGGTTGGCTGCATAATAAAGAAGGTCATAAACAGGGCAAGGCTCACCATAACTGTATTAGGCGGAGAGGACTGCAAACCCAGCGCACTTCTGAGGAATGAGAACACTACAACAATACGCGTAAAGGAGGTAACCATCATAATAAGGGACGGCGCAAGAGAGAAAACAGTCAGTAAAATAAACATCTGGAAAATACGCTCAGATGAAAGCAAATCATCCCCAATGCTAATGTTAACAGGCGCTTCTTGTGCGTAAATTGGAAAGGCGCTGATACCAATAAAAAAGGCTGATAAAAGTGTAAATTTTATAAAGCGAGACAGGGTCATTTTAGGCATCAGTTTCCGGGCCTTTCTTTTGCTCTTTCATGAGCTCTTCTTTAGTGGGGCAAGAGCTACGTACACGTTTTAAAAACCCAATAGGTTTTTCTCTTGGCTCTTCGCTCGTTTCTTCGCTTTCTTCAACTGGGTTTGCCATAAGGTGAAGGGGGGTATCTGCGCCAATTAGTACAGTATGCTCTATATTGTCTTGTCTGAACATGATGACTTTATGTCTCAAATCAATGGGTGTGATATCGAGTATTTTAACCCGTTTATTTTGCCCTGTAACATGCCTGAACTGGCCGCTTCTGCGCGCCACAATACTAAGCCCCATAAGGAGAACACAAAGAACACCGCAAGCGATAAGCCAGCGCATAAGGTTAATATCTTCAAAAATAGTCACTTGCTTGGGCCTCCGTACTGCTTATTCGCTTTCGCGCGAATCGCATTGGTTTGAATCTGTTCTTTAACGCTTTTTTGGTATGCTGTAAGTTTTGTCATGGCATTATCTAAATGATGCCTAAGGTTACTGAGCGCTTCGCGGTGTGCTTGCGTATCTTCACTAGAAAGGCCGGCAAGCTTTTCCATGCAAGTTTTAATGGCTTCTGTACCTGCCGCAATTTGATCCGGCGTAGTGCTTTCTCCGCCAGCAAGGCGCTCAAGGCGACTAATCGCCTCTTTTGTATCTATAATCGCTTGTTCAATACTCACGCGTTTTTCTTCTCATTATTCATACGATAAATATACGCAAAAATCTCAGCAACAACAGCATAAACTTCTAAAGGAATTTCATGATTCAGCTCAACAGCTTCTAGAACTGTCATGAGATCTGCATCTCTATGGATGTGAATGTCATGTTCTTCTGCAATTTCAAGGATGCGCTGGGCAATGTTGCCTTTACCTTTAGCCACAACTTTCGGCGCGCCTTCAGCCTCTTTTTCATACTCGAGAGCGATAGCGCTTAAATTTTTAGGCGGGTTTGTTTTTTTTTCATCACTCATCGTGGGAGTTGGCAACCTTCTTGCATTTATTTTTTCAGTTTGAATTTACCTTACGGAAAGGACCGAGTCACATGAGTATATCACCCCTTGCACTGTTGGGGAATGGGATGGGACAAATACAACACGGAAGTGGGGCTTTTGGGGAGTCTTCTTTTGGCGTTTTTGGTGCTGGCGGTTTTGCTGGCCTACTTGGCGGCCTTTTGGGGGCTGGCTCTACTGATGGCGAACCTGCGGAAGATGGCGGCCTATTGAGTTTGCTTCTTGGCGGTGAAGGCGAAGGAGATCTCTCTAGCCTTTTAGCGGATTCAACATTTGATATGACGAATTTTTTACCACAAAGCAGTGGTGAGGGTGCAGATATTGCGCCTGTGGATATGAAAGATATTCAAAACCTTGTAGAAAAGATAAATGCCATCGCTGATAAACTTGGCAAACTTATTGGCGAAGGTAAAGGCGGCGATGCAAACCTATTCCTGCAAGTCACGCATACTGAGTTTGAAGTTGTGATTGAAGAAGTGATTACAGAGTTTAAAGCCATGGGTATTGATGTTTCAGGCCTGAATACAGTGAAAGGGCTTGCGTCTGTGTTTGAGTCTCTGGGAATGGACCCTGAAGAAGCGATGGAACGCGCAGTGGGCTACGTGGCCTTTATGAAATATATGGAAGCAGAAAAAGCCAAAGAAGATGAAATTGAACTTTTAAGAGCGCTACTGAATGGTGAAGATCCTTCAGCGGCTTATCAGGCGTTTCTTGCTGGTACAGAAGGCGGTACAGAAGAAGCTGATGGACTTCTTGCCTTTAATGTACGCAGGTCATCTGTATCAATGAGCTTTAAATCAAGCACAACCATTATTTCTGGCGCAGAGCTGGCGCATAGCGCACTTTCTGGCGGAGATATTCCACTTGCGGATTCTTCTCAGGAACTTTTAGGAGCTTCAGAGCGCCCATTAAATGACAAAGTGCTTTCCGCACTTCAGCAAGCTGGCATTGAAGACGATGCTGGTGCCTTTGCCGCTGCTGCACGTGCTGCAAACTCTCGTTTGAGAGGTGAAGGCGTAGCAAGTGAACCTGATTTCATCAGTGAAGGTTACACGCAGGTAAAAGGAGACGTTCTTAAACCTCAGCCGCTGGCAGATATTCTCGCGCAATCAAGAAACATTTTTACAGTGAGTTCCTCTGAGCAAGGAGCCGTTCAGGTTCAAGCGGAAAATGCTGAACCTGTTGATGTGAACGATAATCTTGATTTTGACGCTTTTATTGAAAAGCAGGTGAATAACCAAAACAAACCCGTCGGTACTGAGCGCCTTGCACAAATGGCACGCCAGGCAGATGTTTCTGCGCAAATGCAAATGCAAGTTCGTCAACTTGCTAAACAGGGCGGCGGTGAGATTAAAATGGCTCTAAACCCACCAGAACTGGGCGAACTTGATCTTCATATTCGTGTAAGTGATGGTCGTGTGAGCGGTGTTATATCTGCACAAAGTATGGATGTATTAGAGCAGATGGCACGGGACTTGCGTTACCTACAAGAAGCTTTTGCTGAAAGCGGTCTCGACTTTAGTGAAGAGGGGCTAAGCTTCCAGCTTAAAGAGGATAGTTCAACAGGAGAGCAGGGCGAAACAAGCTTTGCAGGATCTGAGGAACAAGAAGCTACAGACGGCGAAGGTGTAGATATTGCAGAAACTACAGAGCCACGATGGATTGATCC
>CAXHDG010000017.1:0-46695 GCA_964015495.1 uncultured Magnetococcales bacterium | reverse complement strand
ACCAGGAAGGAATGCTAGAACGCCAGAAACGTCTACCATGAATCCGCCTTTAACCTTACCAAAGATAACGCCTGAAACTTTTTCTGCCTCTTTAAAGGCTGTTTCAAGTGTATCCATAACTTCTTCACGGCGCGCTTTTTCACGAGAAAGACGCGCTTCGCCGTTGTTGTCGTCAAGATTGTCAACAAATACGTCAACGCTATCACCAACAGTAAGTTCAACTTCACCACTTTCATGGCTTACAAATTCTCTAAGTGGAACGCGGCCTTCAGCCTTCATACCAACATCAACAATCGCAACATCATGTTCGATGGCTGTAACGATACCCTTAACAACAGTTTTTTCAATGTTGCCGTCAAGAGAGAGGCTACCTGCGAGAAGGTCTTCAAAAGACTCAGATAGCGCTGTTTTCAGCATGTCTGGTGAAACACCAAGAGCTGCTGGATCTGCAAGTTTAATCATATGATTTTACTCTTTAACTGCCGAAATTTAAGAGTTGAAAGAGCCGGTAATCAAGAACATCCGGTCGGCTTTCCAGCGTGCTTACCTAGATGGCTGCTTTCAATTTATCGTGACCGATTGCCTCGATGGCTACATTTAAAACCTCTGATACACTCATATCACTCGTGTCGATATAAACCACTTTGTCGTCCATGTCAAGTAAAGCCTTGATTCTAGACTCATCTACACCGTCTCTTTTATGGACTTCCGCAAGGCAATTTTCAAGGCTTTCATCAAATCCTTTGCTTGCCAGTTCCTTTTGGCGCCTTTGGGCGCGCACTTTAGGGGTAGCGTACAGGCAAAGTTTTACCTCTGCATCAGGGCAAATCACCGAGCCAATATCGCGCCCATCCATAATCACGCCAATGCGCTCGCTCCAAAGCTCTGCGAAGTCTACCTGAAACATCTTTAATGCCGCGCGCACCATTGGGTAGTCTGCAATCATGGCAACAATGTCATTCACCGCAGGGCGGCGAATATCACGGCTCACGTTTTCATCATTAATAAAGGTTCCAAACTCATTGTTACCCACATGTCTAAAATCAAACGCGCGCATGCCTGCTTCGGCCATACGTACGCAGTCAGGTTCATGGAAAGGGTCTAGCTTATTTTCCAGTACAAGATGCGCCACAGTACGGTATAGCGTACCTGTATCCAGGTATTTCATGCGGTAGAGTCTTGCAACTTCTTTAGCAAGTGTGCCTTTACCTGTGCCAGCGAGGCCATCAATTGAAACAATCATACCTGTTCTAAATCCTTTTGTTCGTCAGCGTTTCGCTCTGAAAGCGTTTTATAGCGAGTCTTTGTAAAGCAGAGTAACGTGGTTACCACAAAAAAGGCAAGCCCTAGAAGCACGCCAATAATGCCAAAGGATTCGCCTGTGAGCAGGGTTACAATATCCAGCGCCGCATAAGCCGCAACAATATAGGCCGTCCATTCCGGATACACTGCATCGCGCGCACGCATCATAAATAGAGGTACCAGCGCTAAAAACACAAGACTCTTTAAAAGCTTATCCCACGGAAACGGCGCGTCCTTATCGCCCTGTAGTATAAGCGGATTACTGCCTACAGAGCTGGCCACTGTATCTGCCATATCCATAAGGCCTGCAAAACTGATAAATAAAAACGGCAAAAACATGAGAGAAATTGCCATATTGAAAACTTTGCGCCCCACCCGTGAAAACGGTGAGAGATACCAGCTTAAAAAATTGTTCACATCATCCATGCGGCTAGCATACGTGAGGGAACTTTGGAAGTCGAGTCAGGAATCTAAAAAGGGGGCGAGCCCCCTTTTTTTACTTTATTGAGACTGTATTATTTTTGCTCAATCACCTGAACAACATCTTGCACCTGTCCTTTAAGCGCCTCGCTTGCAGCTGTTGCCTCCTCTACAAGGGCAGCATTTTGCTGTGTAATGTTATCCATTTCTGTGATAGCTATATTAACTTCAGCAACACTAGAACTCTGCTCCTTTAGGCTTTCAGAAATTTGTGCCATAGACTCCTCAGCATCACTCACCTGCTGAGCAATGCTTGCAAGTTGCTCTCCTGTTTCTTCTACCTGACGTGAACCATCTTCCACCTTATTCACACTATCAGTAATCAATTCTTTAATTTCACTAGCCGCAGTAGAACTACGCCCCGCAAGAGACCGAACTTCGGATGCAACAACTGCAAAGCCTCTACCTTGCTCACCAGCACGTGCAGCCTCTACCGCTGCATTAAGTGCAAGAAGGTTTGTTTGGAAGGCAATATCATCAATCACTTTAATAATTGTTGTTATTTTTTCAGAGGATTCAGATATCCCTGCCATGGCTTCAACTGCAGATGCTGCAACTTCTCGGCCTGTATTTGCGCTTTTTTGCGCATCCATTACAAGCTTTAGAGTTTCTGTTGCTTTATCTGAGCTTGCCATGACATTTTCCATAATGTGGTTCATGGATGCTGTGGTTTCCTCTACGCCAGCAGCCTGAGTCTCAGTACGATCAGACAGTGAAATATTTCCTGCTGCAATTTCACTAATCGTTTCTAGCATTTCTCTTACAGAGAGATTTACTTTTTCGCTCACACTTTTTTGTTGTGCATTCATTTTTTCAGTATAAGCATCTGCTTTTTCTTTATCTGCACCATTTTGTGCAAAGACAATAAGAGACTTAAGCAGCATACCAATTTCATCGCCGCGCTCATGGCCAGAAATTTCTACATCCCACTTTCCGTTTTTAAGTTCCTCTGTCACACGAATGGCTCCACGCAGAGGTTTTGAAATAAATTTCACAACAAACAAAGTAGCAGTTCCAACTGTAAGAACAAGAATCACAAGACCGATAACCGATAGGCTTTTAGTAAACCCTAAAACACCTGAAAGCCCTGCTGATGATTCATGTACATATCCTTTAATAATTTTAGACAGAGTTTCAAATTCATGATCCATTTCGATCCAAATTTTTTCATTTTTCTCGGAAACTTCCAGAAGGCGCGCAACATCAACTGTAGCAGGTTTTCTCATATAATCTAATTGCTTTTGAGCAATATCATCCTCCCAATGCTTATAATGTTCTTCGGCTGCAACTACGTGTTTATGAAACTCATCTCTACCTTTAATAGCTTCAATTTTAACGAACATATTGTAAGACTCTTCAGCCAATGCCATATAATCATCTCTTACATCCAAATCACCAGAAACAACAAACTCAGATAAAGCCCCGCGAGATTGAATAACCAGGCTTTGCAGTTTCTCAGCTTCCCCCTCTAGGTTTGCAAGGGTTTCTAGTTCATGTAAAGTCTCAAGGGATTTTTGAGATGAAATGATTGTCACCCCACCTGTAGCGATAGAGATTAAAATAATCATTGCAAAAATTGCGATCAACTTTGCTTGAATAGATAAAGTATTAAACATTTTCATTTTCCCTTATTCCTGACCTTTTCGGCGTTCAAGTTCTGTGAGGTTCAGCTCAACTGTTACAGCACCAACCAACTGAGATGTTGCAGGATCTGAAATAGCCATATTCACCTGAACGCGCCAAATGTTGAGGCCATCATCAAATTCAGGCTCATCAATAAATACACGATTGGTACCACTGCCATATGTTTTTTTAAACTTCGCTTCATCGCCCTGCCAGTAATCAGATGTAATATTACTCTGCCCTACATTTAGGCCATGCATATCCATAACAAACATTTCAGAATAAAGGCCAATTGAATGGGCTTGTATACGTGTCAAATAACTTGAAAGTGGGTTTGCAAGAGTTGCTGCAATAAGGGGTTGATCTTCTGATTTTCTTTCTGCGCGCCACTTTTTATCTAAATCCAGAACAGCTTGGTTATCAAGATTTTTATATTTACTGTTCTGATTCAAAATAGCCATCACAACAATGTCTTCTTGAATAAAATTTTGAATATCTTGTATAACACCAGAATCTAAGAGAGATTTTTCTGGCTTTGCAAAAGAAGAAAACGGTAATGCAGTCAGCATTAGCGCACTTAAAAGAATGGTAGGTTTTTTCATATTGCCCCCTTGGGTTATTGGTTCACTTATTATTCTTACAAAGAGTCCTCCCTTTTATGAAGAAAAACATTAATCTAAAATCACATACCCCCTACATTTCTCCTGACACTGTGTTAAATACAATATGCACCCTCAAAAAAGAGGGCTTTCGCCCCCCTCTTTTTATTTGAATTGAGGCCTTACGCCGCCATTTGTTCTTTCGTTCTGGTGATCAGCGCATCACGCTCAGGGCCAACGCTCACATAGTCAATCGGCACGCCCATGAGGCTTTCAATACGCAATACGTAATCCTGCGCTGCTTTTGGCAATTCGTCCCATGTACGCATCACGCTCACATCTTCCTCCCAGCCCTGCACCGTTTCATACACAGGGGTTGCGGCTTCTAGCTCTGCCCCCATTGGGAAGGCTTTTGTTTCTGTGCCGTTCACCATATAGCCTGTGCAGATTTTAAGCTCTTTTTCACCGCTCAGGTTATCGAGCTTTGTGAGCGCCAAAGATGTCGCCCCCTGTATTTTACAGCCATAACGGCTGGCAACCGCATCAAATGGGCCAATACGTCTCGGACGGCCTGTTGTGGCGCCAAATTCGCCAGACTTTTGACGGAAGGCATCCGCATCGTCCCCGAACCATTCTGTTACAAACGGCCCTGCTCCAACGCAAGTTGAAAAGGCTTTCATCACCCCCACTGTTTCGGTAATGGGGTGCCCAAGAAGTCCTCCACCAATGGGCGCATGCGCCGCAAGTGTGCTTGATGATGTTGTCATGGGGTAAATGCCGTAATAGATATCACGCAGGGCCCCAAGCTGAGCTTCAAACAGAATGGTTTTTCCGCCCGCTGCCATATCATCTAGCAGTGTGTTGGTATCTGTAATGTATGGCATAAGTGGAGCGCTCCACTTTTCAAGCCACGCCATCATTTCATCTATATCTACGGCATCTTTTTTACCGTAAACACCTTCGGCCATCACGTTTTTCCATTCCAGAATTTGCGCCAGCCTTGTACGGAGCGCGTCCATGTCTCTCAATTCGCCCATAAGGATACCCTTTTTCAGGTAACGGTCTCCGTAGGCGGGGGCGATCCCTTGGCGGGTTGAGCCAAACGCCTTTTTACCAAGACGCTCTTCTTCCCAAATATCTTCCCACTGCTGGTAAGGCAGAACAATCATGGCACGCTCACTAATACGCATACCATCTAGTGGAATATTTGCATCCTTTAGCTCATCCATCTCAGCTACAAGAGCCTCAAGGTTAATCACGGTTCCGGGACCTAAAATGTTAAGTGTTTTTGGGTTAAAAATACCAGATGGAATCAGGTGAAGTTTAAAATCCCCAAGGTGGTTTACCACCGTATGACCAGCATTGTTTCCACCTTGATAACGGACAACGGCATCTGCTGATTCTGCGAACAGATCAATCATACGCCCTTTTCCTTCATCGCCCCAGTTTATACCCACAACAGCACGAACGCTCATAGCGCTTCTCCTTTTACTTTTGGTTGGTTTATGGTTCTAGAAAATGTGTGTCTCTCTTGGTTATACATATGATGTAAAACCTTAAGCACAAGCAGAGCTCCTATGAGAGGCACCAATAGCGGCTTTTGTTCTCTCAAACAACGCCGCCACATGACGGCTATGCTTCGTATCATCAAAGCATGGCGCGAGGTCTTTTTCGGAAAGATTTAATGCGCTATCCTCAAGCAGTTTCTCTTTCAACTTACCGCCCTCGTTCCATACAGACATCGCATGGGCTTGTACGGCTTTGTACGCATCCTCGCGGCTCATACTTTTCTCCTGCGTCAGCATCAGCATTACGGACTGCGCATTATGCAGGCCGCCGAGCAGATCAATATTCTTTTGCATATTTTCAGGATGAACAACAAGATTCTCCATCACACCATTTAAGCGCATGAGTGCAAAATCAAGCGTACAAAAAGCATCTGGCCATACAAAACGCTCAACGCTTGAATGGCTCATATCTCTCTCATGCCAAAGGCAAGCACTTTCCATCATTGGCATGGCGTAGCTTCTCACCATACGGGCAAGGCCTGAGAGGTTTTCAGTTAAAATTGGGTTCTTTTTGTGTGGCATGGCAGAGGAACCTTTTTGCCCTTTAGCAAAACCCTCTTCCACCTCTCTCACTTCGCTTCTTTGCAAGTGACGAATCTCAGTTGAGAGACGTTCAACCCCGCCTGCAACAAGGGCGAGTACAGAGGCCACTTCCGCATGACGGTCTCTTGGAATAATTTGCGTAGCAATGGGTTCTGCTTTAAGGCCAAGAGCTTTAGCGGCAGCGGCTTCTACATCTAATGGCATATGCGCCGCTGTGCCCATAGCGCCAGAAAATGTACAAACACTTACTGTGTCATAAGCCTGCTTAACGCGTTCCTTATGGCGCGCAAACTCGCTCGCAAAGCCAAGCAGTTTAAGGCCAAATGTTGTAGGCTCGCCATGCACCCCGTGACTTCTGCCCATACAAAGCGTTGTTTTGAATTCTTCCGCGCGGCTTATAAGCGTCGCCATGAGAACATCTAAATCTTTTGCAGTAATCATCAGCGCTTCACGAAGCGTGAGGCTGAGAGATGTATCAATTACATCTGATGAGGTGAGACCATAATGGAGAGACTTGCCTGCATCTCCGAGCTGTTCTGAAATATGTGTAGTAAAGGCGATAAAATCGTGGCGGACTTCTGTTTCAATTTCTTCAATGCGCTGCGGGTTAATAGCGCTATGGGCGCCAATAACTTTGGCATCTTTTTCTGGAATAAGCCCTAAACTTGCTTGCGCGTTTGCGACGGCTTGTTCTACCTGTAACCATGTTTTGTATTTATGAGAAAGCGACCAAAGAGCGGTCATTTGAGGAAGTGCGTAACGGTTAATCATCAGCCACCCTTTCACTGGTGTATTGCCTTGTCTATCCGTTTATCATTTTATACAGAATATTAAAGGGCAGATCAAGTATTTAAATTTTTATTGGCTTGATAACTGTCAAATCGCCTCCCTCTAAATCTTGTTATATTGGCGCCTATGATGACAGAGGAAAAAATAAATTTACTGACGCAAAGGCTGCCTCGTTACACGAGCTATCCTACCGCGCCGCACTTTAAAGCCATTGATAAGCTTAGCTTACTTGAATCATGGCAGCAGGAATTAGATAAAACAAAACCCATCTCTCTTTACCTGCATATTCCATTCTGCGCAGAAATGTGTTGGTACTGCGGCTGCCACACAAAGATCACAAAAAGACATGAACCTGTAGAAGATTATGTCTCTGCTCTTATTTCTGAAATTGAACAAACGGCTCTGCGCCTAAATGGTAAACGTATAGTCAGTCACGTTCATTTTGGTGGAGGGTCGCCCACCTTACTAGAACCAAAAGAGTTTGAGCGCATCATGGAGGCGCTGGGTACTGCTTTTACCTTTCTCGGCGATGCTGAAATTGCCATTGAAATGGATCCGCGCACACTAACGGAGGAAAAAATAAAGGCCTACGCTATGGCTGGTGTAAACCGTGCAAGCCTCGGCGTGCAGGATATTCACCAACATATTATGGAAGCTGTAGGACGTCCGCAAACGCTTCAGCAAACGCAGGACGCCTGCCGCCTGCTCAGAGAATATGGCATTACAAACATTAACTTTGACGTGATGTATGGATTCCCCCATCAAACAGCAAAAACCATTACAGATACAATGCACACACTGGCAGCCTTAAAGCCAAGCCGTATTGCCTTTTTTGGGTATGCGCACGTACCTTGGATGAAAAAGCATATGCGCCTTATTCCAGAAGATTCCCTGCCCGATACAGATGCCCGCATGCTCCTTATGAACACAGGACGAAACGCGCTTATAGAGCGTGGCTATGTACCTGTTGGCATTGACCACTATGCTTTGCCTGAAGATGACATGGTGAAGGTTTTAAAAAAAGGGCTGCTCAAGCGTAATTTTCAAGGCTACACTACAGATATTAGCGAAACACTTATAGGCTTTGGCGCGTCCTCTATTTCTAAATACCCTGGGGGCTTTATGCAAAACCAACCCAATATTGGCCTGTATAAAAACACGATTACTTCTATGGAACCTGCAACTGTAAAATACTGCCCCACAACGAGAGATGACCATGTTCGAGGTGATATTATTGAAGCCCTCATGTGTAATTATGAGGCTTACATTCCTGAAGAGTATGATGCCGAAAAAGATGCCATTATAGAAAAGCTTGGAAAAGATGTTTTAGAGTGGGATAGCATCACCCGCACGCTGTGCATTATCAAAGAGGGCTATCTATGGGCACGCGTTGTTGCAAGTACATTTGATGCATATCTAAAGCCCTCCCCCGAAAAGAAACACTCTGCTGCTATTTAATTTTCTACCTCACAGTTCTGCAAATTGGTTTGACCTGTAATCCCCTTCTCATGTAAAGGAAAGCACACTGCGCTGCAGCTCTTGTTAAAATACAATTTTCGATGACTGTGATGCGAAAATTCAGCGAGGCGTTTTTTATTCAGGTTTTTCCACGTCGTCATCAAGCAAAACGCGCTGAGAGGCGCCATCTAAATCATCGTACTGGCCGCTTTTTAACGCCCATGAAAAAGCCAACACAGCAATAAAGCCAAGCAGTAAAGCAATTGGAATCATGTATAATAATATATCCATGCCCTACTTTAACCTTAAAGCATTCAATGTCACAACCAAAGAAGAGGCAGACATAGATAAGGCTGCAATGAGCGGGGTAATAAAGCCTGCAAATGCAACAGGGACAGCTATCACATTATAAAGCACAGATAAAACAATATTCCCGCGAATCAATTTTTGAGAACGCCTTGCAATACGCAAGGTTTCTACAACGGCGGCTATACCCTCTGAAACATAAACGCCGTCAGCCTGAGTACGGGCAAGATCGCTTGCTGATGCCGGTGTAAGCGATGCATGTGCATGGGTAAGTACGGCTGCGTCATTAAGGCCGTCTCCCACCATAAGCACTTGCTTATTATCATTCTGATAAGATTCCAACACCTTCATTTTATCTGCTGGTTTTTGCTGGCTATAAATAATATTTATACCAAGCTCTTTGCCAATTTTTTCGGCGGCTTTTTTGTAGTCACCTGTGAGGAGTACAACATCATAGCCTTTGTCTTTAAGAATCTGAATTTGCATCTTCACATCTGGCAGTAACCCCTCATTAAATGTAAGAGGAAAAGCTTCATCATTTCCTATTTTTGCCCACATGCCTGATGTGGACTTTTTAGCATCCACAAAGCTTGCACTACCAAGTTTAATCACTTTTCCATTCACAGTGCCTTCTACGCCATGCCCTGCTGTTTCACTGATATTTTTTGCACTTTGCAACGCACCTGTATAAGCGCGCACGATAGCACCAGATAAAGGATGACGAGAGTGAGAGGCCACAGAGGCTAAAAGGCTTAAAACATCCTCACAAAGCGCTGCAGAGAGCGCCGGCATCGTAAGGGTTCCTGTTTTATCAAACAGAATTGTATCAACATGAGCAAGACGTTCTAGCGCGTCTCCTTGCTTCATGAAAATGCCCTTTTTCATGAGCTGTCCAATAGCGCGCACATGCACCACAGGCACGCTAAGCCCAAGGGCGCAAGGGCAAGTAATAATAAGAACGGTAATACTAATGAGCAGCGCCTGCTGCCAAGGCAGGCCAACCCCAACCCAAAACACAAAAGCCAAAAGCGCTAAAAAGTGTACAACAGGTGTATAAGCACGAGACACTTTATCCGCAAGGCGCGTATAACGAGAGCGCACAGTAGAACTGCTTGAAACAAGCTCTGCCATACGGTGCAAAGCACCTTCATCATAGGTATGTGTTACAGTAATCTCGACGCTGTCTCCAAGATTGAGCATACCACCATATACTTTTTCATCAGCCTTAAAAGAAGCTGGTAAACTCTCACCTGTCATTACAGATGTATCCACCTCTATGGCATCACTTAAAAGCGTGCCATCCAGCGGAAAGCGCTCGCCCATAGGCACGCGCAAGGTGGCGCCTTTTTTCACTTGCGTTAAAGGAATAGATTTCACTTTGCCTTTCTCTACCACACGGGCAAAGCCATCAAGTAAAGTTTGCAGGTTTCTAGCGCTTTCATTGGCTGATGACTTTGTTTTCATATCAAGTACACGTCCCACCAAAAGGAAAAACATCAGCATGACTGCGCTATCAAAATAAACATGCTCGCCATGAGTCAGCGTTTCAAAAAAACTCATCGTTACCGTAAGAAACAAGCCCACTGTAATAGGAATATCCATATTGGTACGGCCATGGCTTATGGCCTTTAAAGCACTCATGTAAAAAGGCCTGCCAGAAAAAAGAAGCGTTGGCACAGCAATAAGCGCGCTGACCCAATGGAGAAACAGGCGCATAGACTCGCCCATTGTTTCTGCATTTGTTATCCAAAGGCCAACAGAGATGAGCATTACATTTCCCATGGCAAAACCTGCCACACCCATACAAAGAATCAGAAACTTAAGTTCTGTATTTTCGCTTTCTAGAATAACAGGACGAACGCTATAACCCTGCTTTTGCAAAGCCTGTGCAGCTTCCTGCGCAAAAGTGGCATTTCCTTGCCATTTCATACTTAAAATAGAGCTTGTAACATTAAGGCGTGCCTCAACAGATTCGCTAAGCGCCTGCACAGTAGATTCAACAATAGAAATACAACCTACACAGTGAATACCATCCACGTAAACTTTAAGCGTATGTGCGCCTGATGCATCTGTTTGAACAAGGGCATTAAACCCTTCTAGCGTAGGGAGAGCTCTTCGTTGTGATGATACGTTGTCTGCGTCTCGTTGTTCCACTTCATCTCCAAAATCATATGCCAGTTGCCTTTTGGCAGGAGGGCTTTTGATGTATAAGTTTGACCGCTCACTTGCGTTAGGTCTAGGCGCATATCTTTGCCATCTTGCACAGGATGCTTAAGATGCGCAACCATTAAGCTTAAGTCTTCCACTTTCTTTAGATGGACGTTTAGTTTTCCGCCCTCGTAGCTAAAACGCTCCACAGGAGAAACTTGAGATTCCTGTGCAGCCTTTTTAAGAGTTTCGTTAAAGGCGAGGCCTTTTTCATACGCGTTTTCTGTAACCACCCCACGGTGACTATCCACCGCTTTTACAATAAAGAAAGCATCCACACTACCACATACAATAAACAGGCCTAAAAAACCAAAGAGTACGATACGGCCAATACGTTTTGAATCTTCTCTATCCGTGTCTTGCTGCGTCATAAATTTAATTCCTTTGCGTTACAAAAATGCTTTTATAACTGTCTTTAATCTCACTTGCTTTATCATCAAGGCTTAAAATAACAGCGCGCGGCTCTGCCGCTTTAACAGGAGCCTGAATCAAAATATGATAGCTGCCTACTGAGTCCGCTGGTACAAACAGTTCGTCCGCAGCAATATCCCCTGCTGACTTAACCGTAATTTCTGCATTTTCTATCCCCTCAACTGTTAGAGCATAGGTTTTATCCTCGTAAGTTTTATTGAGAATTTTAATATCATAGCCGTTTCTAAAACTACCATCAGAGAGTTTTACAAAAATAGGGTTGCGATCATGCAGAACAGACATATCCAGTGGCGCACGTTTAATAAGGCCATAAAGCATAACGCTACCCACAACGCTTAAAATAAGTGTGTAATAAATAGTACGCGGACGTACAATGCGTAGCTTAGGGGGTTGCTTGCCAGCCTTTAAAGCATCAAGACGATTCTCTGTATCATAACGAATAAGCCCTTTAGGAAGGTCTACTTTCTCCATAATATTATTACAGGCATCCACGCAAAGCCCGCAAGCAATACATTCCATTTGTAGGCCGTCTCGAATATCAATGCCAGCAGGGCAAACTTTGACACAGGCAGAGCAATCAATACAGTGGCCGCGTCCTTCCCAGTCATCACCTTTTTTGTGTTTACCGCGCGCTTCTCCGCGAGATTCATCGTAACCAATAATAAGGGTGTCTTTGTCAAACATAGCCGATTGGAAGCGAGCGTACGGGCACATAAAATTACACACCTGCTCGCGAGCAAAGCCAGCCATAAGGTAAGTAGAGAACGTAAGCCCTATCATAAAACCAAGTACGGTTGGCGAAACATCAAACCTAAAGAAGCTCATCACCAATGCCGGCGCATCATTGAAATAGAGGACAAAAGAACCTGCTGTCCACCAAGCAATGGCCAGCCAAATAGTATGCGTGATAGCAAGTTTGTACATTTTTTCAAATGTCCAAGGGCCTTCGCGTAGGCGCTTACGCTTAACGCGGTCTCCCTGCACAAGGCGTTCTACCCAAACAAACAGATCTGTCCAAACAGTTTGGAAACAAAAATATCCGCACCACACACGGCCAAGAAGGCTGGTCACGAAAAACAAACCAATCGCTGCCAAGATAAGAATACCTGTTAAGATATAAATTTCTTGCGGCCAAATTTCAATCCAGAACCAATATGCGCGGCCACGTTCCAGATCAATGAGCACCGCTTGATCGGGTGCATTTGGCCCTCTATCCCAGCGGATAAAGGGTGTCAGATAGTAAATTCCAAGCGTGATAACCATAATGAACCATTTAAGGTTTCTTAGCTTACCCTGCACACGTTTAGGATAAATGCGTTCCTGCTTTTCAAAAAGCTGATCTTGGTTACCTGCGCTCATAAGAGATTACTCTCCTCCTCCAAGTTGGTGCACATACACACTAATTTGACGTAATGTATTTTCATCAAGGCGATGCTGCCAAGCTGGCATAACACCCGCACGCGCATAGTACACTGTCTCGTATAATTTATGTTCATCGCCACCATAAAGCCAAATAGCATCAGATAAGTCAGGCGCACCCATATCTGTTAGGCCTTTACCGTCATCTGCGTGACAAGCTGCACAGTTTTCCATAAAGATGGTTTGACCAGCAACATCTGCATGTATGCTTTTGTCAGAAAGGGACATGACATAATGAACAACACTCTTAATTTCATCACGGGTTAATATGCCATCCTGACCAAAGGCGGGCATCAGGCTTACACGCGTATCGTCATCCCCGTCCCAACGAATACCATGTTTAAGGGTTGTGTAAATTTCATCAATAGAGCCACCCCAAAGCCAAGCATCATCTTGCAAGTTTGGGTAACCTTCAAAACCTGTTGCGCCTGTACCATGGCAAGTTGCGCAGTTATCCATAAAGGCTGTACGTCCCCCCGCAGATGCAAAAGCATACAGCTCAGGGTCGTTCATCACATCTTCAAATGAAGCTTTTTCAAAACGCTCAAGGTAAGCAGCCTGACGCATTTCAATTTCATCTTGAGAGTCTTTAAGCTCTTTATACTGGGTATACCCCAATGTACCTTTTGTTGCGTTCGTAATTGTTGGCCAAGCCGGGTACAGCACAAAGTAGGCAATTGACCAAATAATCGTCACAAACCAAACCCAAAGCCACCAACGCGGCAGCGGATTGTTTAGCTCTTTTAGACCGTCCCAATCATGCCCCGTGGTTTCAATACCAGATAAACCATCAACATCTTTTTTTATGTCTTTTTTCGGCTGTGTTTTATTTTTTGTCATCACCGTTCTCCTTTAAAGGAATTTCACCATAGTCTTTAAATTTCTTTGAGCTACCTGGTAAAAACACCCAAGCAATAAGTCCGCAGAAAAAGCCAAAGAAAAAAATTAGCCCTATAACTGTTGCGTGTTCAGTTAGAAAGTCCATGCTCTCCTACTCCTCAACCATGTGAATATTTTTAGCAGACTTAAAGTCTACCATTGTACCAAGCACTTGAAGGTAAGCCACAAGCGCGTCCATTTCAGTTACTGTGTGCTGTTGGCCGTCAAAGTCTCTCGCATTTACTTTTTCACCATAACGAGACACAAATCCAGACGTATCAACTCTATCGCCAGTGGCTTGAGCAATAGCATCTTTTTCAGCGTTTGCAATCATATCTTCCGTATAAGGTACGCCAATCATACGAAGCGTTTTAAGGTGCTTATCCAGATCAGAAATGGTTGCTGCACGCTTCATAAGGAAACTGTAAGACGGCATAATAGATTCTGGTACAACGCTCTGTGGTTTTATAAGGTGAGCCACATGCCATTCATCAGAATATTTACCGCCCACACGAGAAAGATCTGGCCCTGTACGTTTACTCCCCCACTGGAAAGGATGATCATACATGCTTTCAGCCGCCAGAGAATAGTGGCCGTAACGGGTAACCTCATCACGAAGCGGACGAATATGCTGAGAGTGACAGTTATAGCAACCCTCACGCAGGTAAATGTTGTACCCAGCGAGTTCAAGCGGCGTATAAGGACGCATACCTTCAACAGGCTCAATTACTGTTTCTTTTCTAAACAGCGGAATAATTTCAATAATACCGCCAATCAGCACAACAACAATAATACCGATTAAAAGTAAGATTGAGTTCTTCTCTAGCACTTCATGTTTTTCTAAGAGTTTCATGGTTTATTTCCCTCCTTGCGGTGCGCTTAGCGCTTTGCCATTTAGCATTGGCACACGGGGCTGGCCATTTTTGTCCACCTCCCCTGCGCGCACATCACCTTTAATTGTGCGGTAGAAATTGTAGCACATAAGCAGTGTTCCAGAGAGGAACAGCAGGCCGCCCATGGCACGAATCACGTAAAATGGATGCATGGCAACGACAGTTTCAACAAAGGAATATGTTAAAAAGCCCATCTCATCATAACTGCGCCACATAAGGCCTTGCATAATACCTGAGGCCCACATTGCTGTGATGTAAAGCACAATACCAAATGTACCAAGCCACAGGTGAACACTCACAAGTTTAAGAGAGTAAACTTCTTTACGTTCCCACAGCAGGGGTACCAGCATATAAAGGGCACCAAAGGTAATAAAGCCATTCCAGCCAAGCGCTGCTGAGTGTACGTGGCCAATCGTCCAGTCTGTGTAATGAGACAGTGCATTTACGACACGAATAGACAGAAGCGGCCCTTCAAAGGTTCCCATACCGTAAAAGGCAAGAGAGACAATCATAAACTGAAGTACCGGATCTTTGCGCAACTTGTGCCATGCGCCAGATAGAGTCATAGCACCGTTAATCATACCACCCCAACTTGGCATCCAAAGCATAACAGAAAATGTCATCCCTAGCGTTTGTGCCCAATCTGGCAACGCCGTGTAATGTAAGTGGTGCGGGCCTGCCCAAATGTAGATAAAAATAAGTGACCAAAAGTGCACAATAGAAAGCCTGTAAGAATACACAGGACGCTCTGCACGCTTTGGAATAAAGTAGTACATCATCCCAAGGAAACCAGCAGTCAGGAAGAAACCTACTGCGTTATGGCCGTACCACCACTGAATCATCGCGCTTTGTACACCGCTTGTCACGCTATAACTTTTAAGACCGCGAATATCTACAGGAATGTGCATAGCATTACCAAGATGAAGAACAGCAACTGTAATAATGAAAGCAAGGAAGAACCAGTTCGCCACGTAAAGGTGCGGTTCTTTACGCTTAATGACCGTACCAAGGAAAACAAGCAAGTATGCCACCCAAACAATGGTCAGCCAAATATCTGCGTACCACTCAGGCTCTGCATACTCTTTGGCTTGAGTAACACCCATAAGGTAGCCAAATGCCGCCATTACAATAAAGGTTTGGTAACCCCAAAATGTAAAGAACGCAAGCTTATCATTCCACAAGCGCACACGGCAAGTGCGTTGCACAATGTAGTAACTGGTTGCAAAAAGTGCGTTTCCGCCAAAGGCAAAAATAACGCCTGATGTATGGATAGGACGCAAGCGACCAAAGGTTAGCAGTGGTTCAATATTGAGTACTGGAAAAGCAAGTTGTAGAGCAATAATAACCCCAACAAGCATACCAACCACGCCCCAAAAGCAAGTTGCCAGCGTGAAAAGCTTCACCACGTCCATATTATAGTTTGGATGAGTTTGTGCGTTCATTCTTTTTTCCTTATTGTACGATTTCTAAGCAAGGCTCAGAATCATTTTTCCGCTCATAAAAACTAACCAGAGGCCCGTCCAAGTATAAGCTGTTTGTTTTAGCACTTTTGCAGCTTTGGGAGAGAGAGCTCTCACCTTACCTGCCCCTAGTGCAATAAGCATTAAAGCTGGCATTGTACCAAGCCCAAATGCCGCCATAGCAAGCATGCCATGGCTAAAACTGTTTGCTGTTGCTGCAGCCATCATAGCGGCAAACACCATTCCGCAAGGAATGAAACCCAGCATAACACCGTAAAAATATAAATTTAAAATTTGTGGTTTTTGACTCATAGATTGCACAAACCTCTGCGGCACAAATGCCTGCACATTGCGGCTTAAAAAGTGTATTGCTGGTAAAAACTTCATAAGTTTTGGAAAAGCAGAACATAAAAATAGAATGCCAGACAGCATAAGCAACGGCGCGACAATAAAAACTTTGAGTGGCACAAGCAAAGCCGTCACGCTTACAGCACCGTAAAATATAGCGGCAAGAAACATGTACGTCGTCACCCGACCAAGGTGGTATGGAATCAATAATGCGCCTGATGCTTTTTCAAACTTTCCTGCCTGAGACATAACAAACGGCCCGCACATAAGCGTGCAGTGGCCAATGCTTCCTGCTAAACCAACAACAAAAAGCCCTGATATCAGGCCATAAGAAAGTGGTATGCTATGAAAGCATCCCATAACTTGCGTTAACATCGATTCCAAAAAGGTCACGTATTTTATCCTCTCACGCGCGTATTATGCGATTCTATCGTACGTGCATTCTTTGACTTTTGTCAAAACTTAGGTACATTTACACACAAGAGAGATAGAAGGTGCTTTTAAAGTGACAAATCTAACCGCAAATACCATAGAGCATAGCATTAGAAATAACATGCTCCTTAAGCATGGAAGCCCCCAATTCCTAGATAAACTCTGTGAAAATTCTCACACTTTTCAAGCCCCTAAAAATCATATGTTCTTTCTAAGGGAGCAACAAGCTGAGCACTTTTACATTGTGCTTCATGGATGGGTCAAACTTTTTAGAGAATCCATTGATGGCAACCAAGCTATTATTGATGTGCTTACCTCTGGGCATATTTTTGGGGAAAGTGCTCTATTTGAAAATATGATATTCCCCTATAGTGCAGAAGCCGTTGAGAGCATGCAGCTCATCCGCCTCCCTCTTCTCTCTCTCAAAAATGAAATTGAAACCAACCCCAAAATGTCCCTTGCTATGCTTAAGACCATGTCAAAGCACAAAAGCCAGAAGAACATGGAATTGGAGCATCGTACCCTACAAAACGCGCCACAACGCATTGGCTGTTTTTTACTCAAACTGCTTCCAAAACCAGAAAGTAAAGAAGCGCAAGACATTCAACTTCCATACGATAAAACTCTTGTTTCATCACGCCTAGGCATGCAGCCAGAAACATTTTCTCGCGCGCTTTCAAAACTAAAAAAAGAAGTAAACCTTGAAGTAAAAGGAGGGACCATCACCGTAACAAACGTCGAAAAACTCACCCTCTTTTGCTGTAGTGCTTGCTCCACAATTTTCCCATGCGGCGATCACTAACCATACCCCGTACACTTTCGTTTAATTTTCATTAAGTCAAAGGGCAAAAATATTGTTAAAGTACGTCCATGAAAATTTTAACGTTCATAAAAAGTCCAAAACTTTTCACCATCCTGGCACCATGTTTTATGGTGTACTTGGTGCTCGGTACGCTGGCACAAAAATATATAGGTCTCCATGAGGCAACAGGCATTTATTTTTACGGCTGGGTGCTTTGGATGCATGGCATACCGCTACCAGGATTTTTATCCCTTTCAGTTGTTCTGCTTATAAACCTCACTCTCTTTAGCCTTACCCAAAATTGGAAACAAAAGACTTACGGGCTTATGCTTATGCATGTGGGCGTTATTGGCTTGATGCTCAGTATGATTTTTACACCCTTTTGGAGCAAAGAAGGCTATATCTCCATTAAAACTGGCGAAAACACCAACACCCTCACAAGCTACTTTGAAAAAGATTTTATTGTTAAGCTTGCAGATCAAACATGGTTCTTTGACCACAAAACACTTAATAAAGGCCGCGTCTTAAAAGATAAAAGATGGCCTTTTGAAATACGCATTTTGGAACACTGCAAAAATTGTAAAATTTCCATGCGCAGTGAAAGCGAATATAACTTTGAAGGCATGGGGCAAAGCATGAGCCTTTCTCCTCAAACCCTAGAGCTCAAAGCTGAAGAAAACCTCTCAGGGCTGAGCTTTGCTGTTATTCAACAGCATCAAAAAACAGCCTATACGCTCATCGATGCTGTACCACTTAGCATTCGTATGGACGCGGCAAGTTTTCAGCTGGTAAAAAGAATGGAAGCACTTCCATTCACCATCACCCTCAACCGTTTCAAAAAAACAAACTATAGCGGCACTGAAATGGCAAAAGCTTACCTTTCAGATATAACTGTTACAGATGAAACAGGCTCTAAAAGGGCTGCGATTGAAATGAACAGCCCGCTCACCGTTGGGGATTATACGCTCTACCAATCATCTGTCATTGGTAGCGATTCCGATGCGCCTGTATCTGTGCTGGCAGCGGTCCACAACCCACTTAAAGAGGCTCCTTACTTTGCCACAGGCCTTATTGCCTTTGGCCTGCTGGCTCACGCTCTGCAAAAAGGAAGGCATAAAAAATGATGCGCTTTTTAACTTTATGCTTTTTACTTATTTCATCTTACAGCTGGGCAGAAACGCCTTCCTCATGGCAGTACATGCCCGTGGCATATGAAGGCCGCACCCTGCACTTAAAAACATTTGCAAAGCTGACGACAGAAAAATATAACATCGAAACACGCAATGCCTCCCAGTGGCTCTTTGAGGCCGTTTTCTCTCCAGAATATTCAGCCCAGCAAAAAAATATTCTTATAAAAAATCCTGAAGTTATTTCTTTCCTTCGCTTAAAAGCAAGACCAGACCATCTCTATAGCCCTCAAGAACTCTCTCAACATTTTTTAAGTGTTAAATCTGATATTGAATCTATACAAGATGGCCCCCTTAAAAAAGCGATTCAAAGTGTTCAAATGTCTCTTAACTTTCATCATGATATTTCTGAAAGTTTTACAGCATTTTTTGCCTTTGCAAGCCTTGCATGGGTAGATGTTCCTACTGAATTCCACCCTAAAGACACAAGCAACCCGCCACGCTTTGTAGACCTTATAAAGCACCGTGCTGATATCAAACAAACAGCTACACAGGCCGCAACAACTTATGGCTCCAACTTTTCAAAATACCCTGTGCATTTGCAAAAAATGGCTTACCTCTCTTTCATCATGGATTCTCTTGCAACCCAAGGGAAAGGTTCAACCTCTCTACGCATCATTCCAAGCGCAATGGGGCAGCCTATTTCTCCATGGAAAAGCATTTTAGACGCTGAAGGTACACCGCAACGGCGTATTTATTTTAAGAACATAGAAATTGCCGCAACAGCGCATAAAAATGGCCACACAGCTGCACTCAACAAAGCACTTAAAAATCTAGCCATTCTGAATTCAAAAGGAATTTCCAAGTTCAAACTTCATGTAGAATCGCTTTACCATGCCGTTTCGCCTCTCAGCTTACTTTTAATTTTTTCTGCTATAGGTGCAGCACTTTCTAGTGGGGCCATATTAAGCCAAAAAACATTATTAAACGCCGCATCAACCCTAACTTTATATGGCATAACAAGCCTACTTGGACTCACCCTCCTTGCGCGCATGTATATTCTTGCTCGCCCTCCTGTGGGCACACTGTTTGAATCTATTTTGTTTGTCACATTTGTATGCCTTACCGTAACCTTGCATAAGGGCTGGCATAAAAATATGGTTGCAACGCTCACAGCTTTTGTTTGCAGTTTTGGGCTTTTCCTTCTTGCAAGCGCCCTTGCAGAAACAAACGCTGCAATGCCCCTTCTTACCGCTGTGCTTAACACACAATTTTGGCTCACCGTTCATGTGCTTTGTATTACTACAGGGTACGCTGCCTGCCTCCTCACAAGCCTAGCGGCACACGGCGCGCTTCTTACAGGTCACATTTCTCTTGCACGGGTACGCATGTTTGCTGTTTGGGCTGTATTTTTCACGCTCACGGGCACGCTACTTGGCGGCGTTTGGGCGGACCAATCATGGGGACGCTTCTGGGGCTGGGATCCGAAAGAAAATGGCGCGCTTCTTCTTGTGCTTTGGCTTGCTTGGTGTTTGCATTTGCCTTACAGCCTCAAAGTTTCTAAAGCGATGCAATTTACGCTACTTGCCTCAACCAGCATCATTGTTGCAATCTCTTGGTTTGGCGTAAACATGCTTGGCGTAGGCCTGCATAGCTACGGTTTTACAAGTGGCGTTGCCCTTGGGCTTATAACCTTTGTAGCCCTACAAGGCTTACTGCTTATTTATCTTTATAAAAGAAAGACGCACCATGAAGCTTAAACTCGCATTTTTAGCGCTGACAATTGTTGCGGCTGGCGGATGGTTTTTCATGCCAGAGCACAGCCCCTTGCCGCGCCCTAAAGCACCTAACTTTAGCATCACAGCAGGTGTTGAACTTTATGACCTACCCGCAGAAGAAACATGGGTTCATTTTTGGGCCAGCTGGTGCCCGCCTTGCGTGGTTGAAATTCCAAAACTTCTTAAGGAGTTTAAGGAGGATAAAGACAAAACACTTGTTCTTGTCTCTCTCGATAAATCAGAAAATGCCATGAACGCATTTTTAGATAAACAGCCTGAAGATTCTTTATATAGCGCTCATATTCTTACAACATGGGATGAAGGCGGGCAAATTGCAGACCTATACCAGTCCTATCAGTACCCTGAAACATATATTTTGAATGAAGAGTTTGAACTTATTCGAAAAATTAAGGGTGACGCGCTAAAATAGCGTTTATTTTTTTGTAAGAAGGTCTGGACGACGTTCTTGAGTTCGCTTAAGGGATTGCTCACTGCGCCACTTTTCAATATTTGCGTGATGGCCGCTTCTAAGCACTTCTGGCACGCTATGGCCTTCCCATGTCTCCGGTCTTGTGTAATGTGGGTATTCAAGCAGCCCATTCTCAAAAGATTCTTCACTAAGTGTATCATGGTTGCCAAGCACCCCCGGTATATGGCGCAGTACAGCGTCCACAACCACATGCACAGCCACTTCACCGCCGCTCAGGACATAATCCCCAATCGAGAGCTCAAAGTCCACCAGTGCGTCAAGTACGCGCTGGTCAATACCTTCATAATGGCCGCAGAGCAAAATTACCCCATCAAGCTTTGCCATTTCATGGCTTTTTGCTGCAGTAAATTTTTCACCAGCTGCACTCATATAAATAACAGGTGCATTAGGGTTGAGCTCTTTTGCTTCACGAATCGCCTCTGCCACCACATCTGCGCGCATCACCATGCCCGCACCGCCGCCATAAGGGGTATCATCCACCGCTTTATGTTTACCGGTTCCAAATTTGCGAATATCAACGAGACTCAAATCCCAGATTTCACTTTTCAGAGCACGGCCCATAATAGACTGCCCCAGCATACCTGGAAACATATCAGGAAAAAGCGTAAGTACAGTAACTTTGAAGGTCATCGAGAAAGGTCCAAGAATTCTTTGGCGCTATCTGCAACAATCGCGATTTTTTCATCGCGCTCTATCCCAAGGAATATATCTTCAACAAGAGGAATGCAAAACAGATCTCCATCAGGGCTCATAACATCAAGCACCCCATGGGCGTTATTATCAAAGACATCTTTAATGTGTCCAAGACTTTCACCCGATTCTGTTTCAAGTGAAAAGCCAACAAGCTCACTATAGTAAGCATTATTATCTTCTTTAAGCTCAGGAAGGGCTTCTTTTGAAACAAATAGATTTTTACCTTGCAACATTTCTGCCGCATTGCGATCAGTCACACCATCCACTTTAGCAATAAGGTCTGCTTTTTTGCCGCCCCGTGTAGAGGTGAGCAAAAAAGGTGCTCCAGTTTCATCAACCAGAGCACCATATGACGCAATATCAAGCGGATTTAACGTAAGAGAACGTATACGGATTTCTCCGCGAATGCCATGAGCGCCCAGCACAAAGCCAAGGTGCACATAGCCCTCTTTACGTTTAGGCTTCAGCAGGAGTCTCTGCTGGAGCTTCAGCAGCAGCTTCAGCAGCGGCAGCATCAGCAGCAGCTTTTTCTTCTGCAGCAACTTTTGCTTTTTCAGCAGCTAGGCGGCCTTGAACAGCGTTAACGCGTTCAGTGATACGACCTTGTAGCTTAGCGCGTACTTTGTCAGAACCAAGCTTCTGCTCGATAATAAATTTAGCAATACGACCAGATGGCTGTGCGCCAGTTTCTAGCCAGTAGTTCACACGGTCTGTGTCCCACTTCATGCAAGTTTCTTTGTCTTTGTTCATTGGGTCGTAGTAGCCCAATTTTTCAATAAAGCGACCATCACGTGGCATACGGTGGTCAGCAACTACGATAGAGTAAAAAGGTTGCTTTTTGCGACCCCCACGGCTCATACGAATTTTTACAGTCATTGCGTCTTTTCCTTTGTTTACTAATAGGTGTTAAATCACACTTGTGCGCCGTGTCTTACCATGGCAGTTTCAGAAATGCAACAAAAAAGCTCATTTTTTGTGCATTCTACTCTACTATAACTCGCTGCAAATGAGTGATTGATGGGCTTCCACTGCTCATGTACATAAAGGTACACTGCACTGCGGTTCTCTCAATTAAACATTTTCGCAAAGTTATAGCGCATCGCTAAACTTTTCAATCCACTCCTTAATGTAGGTTAAAAAATTTTGTTTTCAAGCCCATCTTAAACTACTTCATTGTATAAAATTAAGGCCTGCTTTAATTAAGTAAATAGCTTATTTGGGATGAAAAAAGGCATTTTAAGGCGCGCAGCGTACTGAAACGCACATAAGCAACGCAAAATGTCTTTGGGCGCCCAAAGAGGTTATTTAAAGGGGTTACCGCCGCCGTTTTGCATCTGCTGCATCATGGCGCCCATGCCGCCCATCTTTTGCATTTGCTTCATCATTTTTTGCATCTTCTCAAAGTTTTTAAGAAGTTTATTCACATCGCTCACCTGAAGGCCTGCACCCTTGGCCACCCGCGCACGACGGCGCGCATTCATGACTTGTGGATTTTTACGTTCAAGGCGCGTCATAGAATCAATAATGGCCATTTGGTGAATAACAATCTTGTCATCAAGTTTGCTTGCATCAAGGCCTTTCATCATTTTACCTACGCCCGGCATCATTTTAAGGAGCCCTTTCATAGATCCCATACGGCGCATCATTTTCATCTGTTTTTTAAGATCGTTCAGATCAAACTGACCGCTAAACATTTTTTCTTGAAGGCTGAGCATGTCATCTTCTTCACCTTCCATAGCGTCTTGCATTTTTTCTACAAGGGCAACCACGTCGCCCATACCAAGAATACGGTTTGCAATACGGTCAGGGTCAAACAGTTCAAGTGCATCAAGCCCCTCACCTGCTCCAAGGAACAGAACCGGCTGGCCTGTCACTTCGCGCATAGAAAAGGCTGCCCCACCACGGCCATCACCATCAATACGTGTCAGAGTAATACCCGTTACGCCGATAGATTCATGGAAAGACTGAGCCACTTTGGCAGCCACCTGTCCGCTGAGCGCATCTGCCACAAGAATCTTTTCACTTGGGTTTGCGATATCAACAACGTTTTTTAGTTCGCTCATAAGCGCATCATCAAGCTCAAGACGGCCCGCGGTATCCAAAATAAGTACATCATGTCCGCCAGAAGCCGCTTCTTTTAAAGCACGCTTTGTAATTTGCTCTGGCGTTTCATTTTCAATAGAAAGACTATCTACGCCTGTGCGCTCTGCCAGTGTTTGCAATTGCTCACGCGCGGCAGGACGGTAAATATCGAGAGAAGCAAGAAGAACGCTTTTGCCTTCTTTTTCTTTCAGGCGTTTTGCAATTTTACCCGCCGTCGTGGTTTTACCAGACCCTTGCAGACCCATCATCACAATTACCGCTGGCTTGCCGCCAGAAAGCTCAAGGTCACGGCCTGCACCCAGCACATCCACAATGGCATCATGTACAAGTTTAATCACTTGTTCGCCAGGTTTTACAGATTTAAGAAGCTTTTCACCAACCGCCTGCTCTTTAACTTGGTTAATAAGGCGCTTTACAACAGGAAGCGCAACGTCCGCTTCAAGTAGCGCAAGGCGCACCTCACGCAGTGCAGCATCTACATCAGACTCAGTTAAAAGTCCGCGGCTATTAAGTTTGTCAAAAACGCCTTGTAAGCGTCCCGAAAGCTGGTCAAACATATCTTTTCCTTCTTTACTTCATGGGAGAAATTAGCCGAAAACAACAAAAAGCGCAAAAAGTTTATGTGTATTGCAGGTTATGTATATGCCCTGCACATAAAAACCCTACCTGTCACAAGCTGTTCTATTTATATTTAGCTTGGGCGCTATACGCTCTCACGTGCCGTTTCACATTACATTGCGCCCGTAGCGTTCAAATAAAAGGGCATTTTCAAGATCATACGCGGCGGTAGATTTAATTTTTGACATTTTATATTTCAAAAATTAAAGATAGAGAGCCGTAACAAAAAGAAGTAAGCTGTCCTTATGCGTATATATATATTTCTTCTTGCACTCATGTGCACAGCTCTTAACCTGAATGCTCAGGGCCTTGGGTCTCTTGCTCCTATTGAAACACCTAACTTTAGTGCAGGCGTTTTGCCAGACCCAACCTTCCCAAAATCTCTAGAAAAAGAAGGTGACCTTACAAGCGCTTTGCTTGAATGGAAGCGCATTGCGCACACTGCCACAATGGACGGGGATATTGAGCGTGCTAAATTTAATATTGCACGTCTAAGCTTTGTTCTTAATGATATGGATAGCGCTGCTATTTATTTTGAAGGCTTTGGTAAGCAGTACCCCAAAAGCCACTTTATTCCAGAAGCGCTTTATTACATGAGCCGTATTTGGGATAAAATTGATGCCCCAGAAGGCGGAAAAATTTATCGTGCAAGATTACTTGCTGACCATGTCAAAAGCCCCTACACAGAAAAAGCTTACTACCACTACCTTTGGGCACGCGCCCTCACGGGAGATGATATCCTTAAAACGGAAAGTCTTGCTTCTATCCCATCAGCACGCGGCATTGAGCTCGCAGAACGCCTGAAGGCTTTTCCTGTTGAGAAAAATGATCATGTCTGGATTGCGACAGGACTTGGCATTATTCCAGGCCTTGGCCACGCCTACCTTAAAGATAAATATAGCGCAGCAACAGCTTGCATTGTGGGGCTTATTCTTCTTTCTGCTATGTTTTATTCACTAAAGTACCGCCTTTGGTCGTTTACGCTTTTCTTTGCAATGATTGGCCTAACATTTTATGCAGGTACGATATTTTCAGCTCATAGCCTTGCATTAAGAGGCCTTCTAGAAGCACGCATTATGGCTATGAAAGGCTGGCAGAGCCTTCATCCTGATTATGATTGGGTTTTGGACATTAAACTTTCAAGCGCCTTAAATACGCAAGATATTCCACTTTACCTTTACCGCAACAGCGCAGGAAAAGTAGACGGCAGCCGCGCAAACGGCGCACCTGTAAATAGCCTTTATGCACGCAGAGCTGTTGAAAAACACGGCCTCATGGTCGGTTCTCTTTTTACGGTAGATAGACTTGTTAGAGACTGGCGTGAAAGCATAATTCCGGCAGAGGTTATTGAATCTGATGATCGCTGGCGTTACGCAGACCCCCTTTCCCGCAATGATTTTTGGTATAAAGGTTAAATGAGTATGACCAACAAAGGCTTTACCCTTATTGAAGTGCTCATCGCTTTTGTGATTGTTGCCGTAGGACTTACAACAATTCTTGCCAGCAGCAGTCAATTCACAAGAGGCAGCGCACATATCAAATCTAAAATTGCCGCCAATATTAGTGCACAAAATTACCTTGATGAACTGCGCACCGAAAAACTTATCGGCAAACCTATGATTTTAAATAGCACCGCTGGCACATTTAAACAGGGCGGTTACACTTTGCCTTATAGCGTAGATATTACCCCTGCGGCGCTTCCTGAGTTGAAAAATATTACAGTTCGGGTTAAAACCCCAGAAGGCACAGGTATATTAACGACTCTTAACGCCTACATGATGACAAGTAATTAAGGACAAAGTACATGAGCTGGTTTAAGCGCCTCAAAGACGGTCTCAAAAAAACAACAGCTTCCCTAGGGAGCGCCATTGGCGACGTTTTTAGCAGCGGCAAACTTGATGCTGAAACACTAGAGAACCTAGAAGATATTCTCATTCAATCCGATCTCGGCCTTGAAGCCTCAGGTAAAGTGATTGAAACGCTCAAAGAAAAAGCCAAAAGCTTGGCTGAAAAGGATGATCCTGAAGCCCTTAAAAAACTGCTTGCTGAAACCCTTTCAGAAATTTTGACGCCGCGCGCTAAAGCACTTGAAATAACGGATAAAAAACCATTTGTACTGGTTATGAACGGCGTAAATGGAAGCGGAAAAACCACCACCATTGGTAAACTTTCTAGCCAGTATAAACGCGACGGCAAAAAGGTTCTTCTTGCGGCAGCAGACACCTATAGAGCTGGCGCAGTTGAGCAGCTAAAGGTATGGGCAGAACGTGCAAATGTTCCGATTGTTGCGCCAGAAAAAGAAGGGACCGACCCTGCCACCATTACTTATAAAGCGCATGAAAAAGCGATTGCCGAAGGCTACGATATTCTTATTATTGATACGGCAGGACGCTTGCAAAATCGTCATGATCTGATGGAGCAGCTCGCTAAACTTTTCCGCACCATTAAAAAGCAAGATGCATCAGCCCCGCATGCGAGCCTACTGGTACTTGATGCTACCGTTGGCCAAAATGCCTTCTCTCAAGTGGATGCCTTTAAGGAAACAGCAGAGATTACAGGCCTTGTAATGACAAAGCTTGATAGTAGCGCCAAAGGTGGTGTGCTCATTGGTCTTGCAAATAAGTATGCTTTGCCTATTCATTATATTGGTGTTGGTGAAGGTATTGAAGACCTGCAGCCGTTTAATGCGACTGAATTTTGCAATCTTCTGGTGGGTACACATGAGTAATCTTGAGTATGTCGATCCTACAAACGTAAAAGACAGAAATCTATGGGTAAAAGCCGAACATCTTGGCCGTTACCTATGGGCAAAAGATATTTTGATTGAGCGCGAGGCTGTGATACACCATCTAGACCTTGGCTGCGCCACAGGTTACGGACTCAACATTTTAAAAGATATTGTGGACGGGCATCTTGGCCTTGATTACGACGCAGAAGCGATTGCTTCAGCGACTGAAAAAGGCGTGCACGCACAAGTTTTTGATCTGGATAAAAACCGCCTTAGAGACCTTAACAAAAGCTTTTCAAGTGTCACTGCTTTTGAAGTAATGGAGCACTTTGATGATGCTGAAACAGTGGTAAGCGATGTATTTTCCTGCCTCACAGAGGACGGGCTGTTCCTAAGCTCTGTTCCTAGTGAAAAATTTGAAAAGACTGACGATAGCGGCAAACCTGCTAATATTCACCATGACCGTATTTTTAAGGATGGCGAATACGAAAACATCCTTAAGGAAGCTGGCTTTAAAGTACTCGGCGTATTTGGTCAGCCGCAAACGGCCACGCTGCCTACATTTGAAAAATCCCTCACTAAATCTGGTAAAATTAAAAGCAGGCTTTCTCGTAACCCTGCTCTGCAGGAAATGGACGCTCTCACCGCCCTCACTTACCTCATGGCTTACCCAGAAGAAGGCAACGAAGCACTCGATAAAAGCTATACACACATTTACCTCGCACAGAAGTAATAGGATTTCCGCTTTGACAAAGCTCTGCTTAAACTGTAGTTTCCGTATACATTTATATCTTTGATTGCTTTTTCTCAAATCTATCAATAATTCGCTATGACGCAGCGAAAAGGGCTGTTTTTATAGACCCATAACGCAGTGTGCTTTTGCGTACATGAGTAATGGAAGCTATAAAAACCGTACTTTGCAGTATGTCATAGTAGAGTTATGGATATGGTTTTACATATGGAGGCTCAATGCTTTATGACTCCACGTTCAAACCAAATCGGTTACTTGTCTATGTCGTCGCATCAGATACAGGGCTTGCCCCAAACGTAACGGGCGGCAGCTGCACGCTTGCCGTTTGCAAACCTCAAATTCGTAAACATGCAAAACCCGAAAGCGACTGGATTATTGGCATGTCTACCAGCAAACACGGAGCAAATCGCCTCATCTATGCAAGCTCTGTAGATGAACGCATTGGCTATGCGAATTACTGGCATATTCCTCGCTTTCACAGCAAAAGGCCAAACGCTGAAAACCCTTACGGGGATAACTTTAATATGATTGCGCCTATGCGCGGTGCTTATTGCACCTACAAGCAAGGTATCCACTATGGAAACGCCGAAAAAATTCAGCGTAACCATAGCGTGCCTCAGGTTCTTGTTGGCCATCGGTTTTGGTACTTTGGCGCAAACGCGCCGCAGCTGCCAGATCAGTTTTTAGATACCCGCATTGTGCAGGGGGCCAGACGCGGCCATAAAGTGATTGATGACGCACCTATCATTGATGCATTTTACAGCTGGATTACTGAAACTTACCAGACAGGTATCCACGGAAACCCAAGAGACATATAAACGATGAAAAGGCGCCCTGTGAAGGGCGCCTTTTGCGTTTTCGATTAGCGTGTTGAGCGCTTCACCTTTACCGGCCTGTTCTTGGCTGTCTGAGGGCGAGAAGAGTTTTGCAAATTAACAACAACATCTTTCAACAGAACAATTTGTTTGTCCTGTTGCTGGAGTTGCTGTTTCATCAGCTCAACCTGTTCATTTTGCTTTCTGCGACCTGTCACAAAGTTTTTAAGCATCTCTTTCAAGCTGCTCAAAATTCCCATTTGCTGCATGTCATCCAGTGCATTGATTCTGATGCCATACTTAACAGACATCTCAGTTTCAATATCACCCAGCTGCCCCCACAGTTCAGAAATTGCAGGGATCGTCAGGTTCTTTTCATGAGCTGCGTAGCCTGGATAAATCTTTTGAAAGATGCCGGGCACCTTGAAAGCGCCTTGCTTACGTGAAAGGATCTTGCTGTAAACGGTTTTACCGTCATATTTAGCATTCACCTCAGCAAGTTCTTTCTCAAGCTTTTTCAGGGATTTTTTCAATGGCCACCGCTTAAGGAAGCCACCTTCTTCAGCCGCCAGAGCATCTGTAGCTGCTTTAATTTGCTGTTTCAATTCACGTGTTTCTTGGTTGTAACCCTGCAAACACTGATTGATCTCATGAACCAACTCAAAGCGAGTAAGCAGAGCTTCTGTCAGGTTTTTAACGGGCACGTCCAAGAAGCGGTGTGCATCTGCATGAGCCTGCTTTTTCAACTCCCCATCAGGAAGCTCATCAAGCTGAGCAAAGAAAGCATCAACGGCATGAAGCAGACGGTCACCAAGTTTACCGCGCTGTACACCAGCACGGCGGAACTCCTTGAAGACTGCAATCTTAGGCGTCACAGAGATATCTTGATCAGGGATATGATCAAACTTACGCTGCATTTTCACCAGCGCCATTTGAACCATTTTACTGATAAAGCCAGCTCCAAGCGCCTTAGAGATAAGCGGAAGCCCCACACGAAGAATACCACCAGCAGAAAGCAAAAGCCCCATAAAGGGTGCAATGGTTGCTGCAAAGATACTTGCGCCAGTCAATCGGTCTGCAAGAGCCACGTGCAGTTTAACCTGCTCAATAGCCCAGGGCAAAACTTCCTGCTGCCACCAGCTGACATCAATCAGCGCCTGAGTGATAAGATTTGTCCATGCAGATTCATTCCACAGAACATCCTGTCGCCACTGAGCACTGAGCCATGTCGCATCCCAGAACTCACGCTGAAGTAGCGTTTCTGCTGCGCTGAGATTGGCATGCGCCAGATCAGTTGTTGCAATGACTGCTGCAAAAAACAGCGCAAAGAAGATAGCAACAACAAGCACCACAACAATGGCGAAGTTTACAAGTTTGATAACGCCAGTGATCCAGCGTTGTGGTTTGAAGAAACGGAAGTACCACCAAATTCCTGTCATACTGACAATGAAAAAGGTGAACGCCCACAATTGAAACTGCAGCAAGTTTGTCGCAGTATTCATGATCATATGATAACTGGCTAGCGTCAGAATGATGGTTGTAAAAATGGTTGAAAACCAGTAGATACTTCCCACAAAAAAGCGCCAAGCCATACCGAATAGCTTAGTGATGGAACCCATTTCGGGTCTCCTTTCATAGAAGAAAAAGTTACGAGAGAGTAGAGCGCACCAAATAGAAAGGCACGCGTTACATGTGCGTTAATATGGGGAGTTCTGTAGAAATTTCAAGCCCTAGGTCACAAAAAAGCGCGGATTTTTCCGCGCTTTTCAGTTTGTTAGATTTATGCAGCTTCGCTGGCCTGCACTTTCTCAAGTGTTTGCTCTAGGTCGTGCAGAATATCATCAACATGCTCAATACCAATACATAGGCGTACATAGCCATCTGTAATACCCGCTTTAACACGGTCTTCCGTAGGGATTTGGCTGTGCGTTGTGCTAGCTGGGTGAATAGCCATAGAGCGTGTATCCCCAATGTTAGCCACATGGTAGAACATCTCCAAGCCGCTCACAAAATCTTGACCCGCTTTTGTGCCACCTTTTACATCAACGCCAACCATTGGGCCGTACATACCACCCATAAGTTCAGTTGCCCACTTTTCAGTATCACCACCATTTACTGTTGGATAATTTACATAGTTTACTTTTGGGTGCTTTGAAAGATACTCAGCAACAGCTTTAGCGTTTGCACAATGCTTTTCCATACGCAAAGAGAGCGTTTCTAGGCCTTGTGTAAGCAAGAAAGCATTCATAGGTGCAAGGCAACCACCAAAGTCACGGATCATTGTTGCACGAAGCTTAAGAATATACGCCATTTCACCAAATTTTTCGATCCACTTCATACCATGAAGAGAAGGATCAGGACGGCTAATCATAGGGAAACGATCTGCGTGTTTAGCCCAGTCAAATTTACCGCTATCTACGATGATACCGCCAATTGTTGTACCGTGGCCGCAAATGTATTTTGTAGCACTGTAAACTGCAATATGCGCGCCGTGTTCAAACGGGCGGCAAAGCGCAGGCGTAGCACAGGTGTTATCAATGGCTAAAGGCACACCAATCTCGTTTGCAATTTTAGCAACTTCATGGATTGGAAAAACATTTAGTTTAGGGTTTGGAAGCGTTTCCCCCCAATATAAACGTGTATTTTCATCCGTTGCACGGCGGAAATTTTCAGGGTCACTATGATCAACAAAGCGCGCTTCAATACCGTAATCTTTAAGGATGTTTTTAAAGAGATTGCTTACACCCCCATACAGGTTTGGCGATGTTACAAAGTTATCACCAGCTTTACAGATGTTCATCACTGTATAAGCAGCGGCTGTCATACCAGATGCAACAGCAACAGCACCTACACCACCGTCAAGCTCTGTCATGCGTGCTTCAAACTGGTCTACTGTTGGGTTACCTACACGTGAGTAAATTTGACCGAACTCATTCAGCATAAAGCGGTCTGCTGCGCTTTCAGTAGAAGGGAATTGGAAGCCTGATGTTTGGTGAATAGGGGTGATTACACTCCCGTGAGTTGGGTCGCACTTTACGCCGCTATGAATGGCTTTTGTTTCAAATTTCATATTCTTTTTTCCTTTTCCCTATTCAACTTTGCACACTTTGTGTGATTTATGCCCCTTAGTGTACTGATTTTTAAAACAAGGTAAACCATAAAACGCTTGCACAAAAGGTAAGCTTTCATTAAGTTTCAGGAGATTTATAAATCTTTTCTTACCCTTTTTCTGGAGTTTATCCTTATGTGGAAAGCTTTAACCTTTGCCGTGGCAACTCTATTTGCCGTTCCGGCTCTCTCTCAAGAACAGATATTTGCTGAAAACATTCAGCCAACCTCTGCTTCTGATATGGCCCTCATTCAAGAGGCACTTGCCAAAACAGCTGCAATCACCACCATCAGCCCTGTTGATGAAAGTGGTAGAGTCCTACGCCCCACGGGCAGTGGCTCTGCTTTTTTTATGAGCTTTGATGGGACAAACTACATGTGGACCAACAACCATGTTGTTGGCGAAGCAACCTATGTACGCTACCAAATGTGCGATGATACTGAATTTGAATTTCAGGTTCCGCAAAGTGACTTTTGGCTTGATGCCAGCCGTGACTTTGCCAGTCTAACACTGCCAATACGTATGGCTCGCACCCCATCTTTTAAGCCGGCTGATATGAGCCGCCTTACAGAAGGGCAAGAGATTTATCTTATTGGTGGGCCACTTGGTTTTAAATGTAGCGTGTCTAAGGGTGTACTCAGCTATAATGGTCGTCACCTTCCTAAAAGCTCGCTCTCTAGCACGCACGGGGACATCCAAACAGATGCAGCCCTTAACCCTGGTAATTCTGGCGGCGTTGCTGCTGTTATGCAAGATGGTGAACTCAAAGCCATTGGCATGAACACCTATATCATTTCTCCTACGGGAGCAAATGTTGGCCTTGGATTTATTCAACCACTGGACATGCTAATGACGGCCCATACTTACATGCGCTCCCATGGGGGCCGCACGTTTGTAAGCTCAATTGATGCTGCTTACGCTGATCTTAGTTTTGCATTTTGGCAACGTGTTACGAGTATGAACAGCAACTTGATTCCTTTCATTGCGGAAGGCAGCAGAGGGGCTGGCATTCGGGGCCTTACAGATGGCGGCGCAGCCGCCATGGCAGGCCTGCGTGTTGGAGACATTGTGACTCATATCAATGATCACCCAGTGCAAGACCGGCTTATGCTAAGTTTCACGATTGCAAATATTCCGCCCGGTGAAACCATTACACTGGCTATTTTGCGCAATGGCCGTCCAATGACGTTTACCATTGAGCCGAGCTATGAGGAAGCCTCCTTGCAAACGCGTGAAAGCTCAACTGTGCCGACTTTCTATTTCAATAACAGTGGTATTGAAAGTGTTATGGAAAGCAGCGATGTTTTGGAAAGCTACTTTGGCGAAAGCTATGCAAACCTAAGCAAAGAAGAACGCGCTGCGCTTTTTGAAAGCTGGGAACTTGGCAGTGGCCTCGTCATTAACCGCATTGCAAACATGAGCCCTGCCCATGAAGCTGGCATTGCCACACACACCATTGTGGATGCTGTGCAAATTGGTGGAAACTGGTACGCTGTTGCAGCTCTTGAAGAGTTTGAGGCATTGCTAGGAAACGCCATGGAAGAAGCTGTTCCTGTACTGGTGCGCTACTTGCCAAAGCCGTCTACGCCTCATGTTGAACCGCAAGCAGAAGTGATCATGATCACACCGCGCTACGCTGACAAGTAAAAGTCACTATAAAAATCGAATAAAAAACCCCCGCATATTGCGGGGGTTTTTCTATTGGTTCAAAGCTGTTAGTAATGAACCGATAATGTATCTTTTGGATTTACACGCGAAGCAGGTGCAAATTTTGTAAGATTTACACCTTCTACAGCTGCGTTATATTCTTCAAGAGTTGGCGTACGGCCAAGAATAGCAGCAAGAACCACAACAGGCGTTGAAGCAAGCAGTGACTCACCCTTTTTCTCAGTCGTGTCTTCTACCACACGGCCTTGGAAAAGGCGCGTAGATGTCGCAAGAACCGTATCGCCTTTTTCAGCTTTTTCTTGGTTCCCCATGCAAAGGTTACAACCAGGACGCTCGAGGTACAGAATGTTTTCATACTCAGTACGTGCAGCTTGTTTTGGTGCATTATCGTTAAACTCAAATCCTGCGTATTTTTGGAGAATATCCCAGTCGCCTTCTTCTTTCAATTCATCAATAATATTATAGGTTGGTGCTGTTACAACAAGCGGCGCTTTAAATGCCACATTGCCTTCACGGTTTTCAATATTTCTGAGCATCTGCGCAACAATTTTTAGGTCCCCTTTATGCACCATGCAAGACCCAACAAACCCGAGGTCTACCTTCTTTGCACCCTTGTAGTAAGAGATGGGGCGAATTGTATCATGTGTATAACGCTTAGATACATCATCATTATTTACATCAGGGTCAGCAATCATAGGCTCACTTACCTCATCAAGATCAATCACAACTTCAGCAAAATACTTAGCGTTATCATCAGGCGTGAGTGCAGGCTTCTCACCAGAGCGGATATCTGCAATACGCTTATCAGCCTTTGCAATAAGACCAGCAAGAACGCCTTTTTCGTTATCCATGCCTTTATCAATCATAATCTGCATGCGGTGTTTTGCAATTTCAAGTGAACCGATCAGTGTCTCATCTTCTGAAATACAAATAGATGCTTTCGCTTTCATCTCTGCTGTCCAGTCTGTAAATGTAAAGGCTTGGTCAGCAAGTAGCGTTCCGATATGCACCTCAATAATACGGCCTTGGAACACGTTATCACCAAACTGTTTAAGCATTTGAAGCTGCGTGCCATGCACCACATCTCTAAAGTCCATATGAGGCTTCATTTCACCTTTAAAGGTTACTTTTACAGATTCTGGAATTGGCATTGTTGCTTCACCTGTTGCAAGGGCCAGAGCCACAGTTCCAGAGTCTGCACCAAAAGCAACCCCCTTAGACATACGTGTGTGAGAATCACCACCAATCGTCACGTCCCAGTCATCCACTGTAATATCGTTTAGAACCTTGTGAATCACATCTGTCATCGCTGGGTAAACATCTTTAGGGTCACGGCCAGTGATGAGCCCAAACTTATGCATAAATTTCATCAGCTTTGGTGTGTTTTCCTGTGCCTTAAAATCCCATACTGAAGCTGTATGACAACCCGACTGGTAAGCCCCATCTACTGTTGGAGAAATCACCGTTGCTGCCATTGCTTCAAGTTCCTGAGCCGTCATAAGGCCTGTTGTATCTTGAGAGCCAACAATATTTACTTTTACGCGAATATCAGAACCTGCATAAAGCGTTTTTCCGCCTGCAACACCTACAGCATTTTTATTAAAGATTTTTTCAACGGCAGTCAGACCTTGGCCTTCATGAGAAATTTCTTTTGAAGGTGCAAACACAGGCAAAACAGCAATACCAAGTGTTTCAGCCGCAATGTTTTGTAGCTTTTTACCAAAGACAATCGCATAAGACCCTTCAGCCTTAATAAATTCCACCTTTTGAGGCGTAAGCGCTGAAGAAATATCAACAAGCTCTTTATCGCCATTATAAAGCTTTTTGCTCTTTGTATTAATTGTAAGAACAGTTCCTGTATCTACTGAATACGCTTCTTCTAGCTCAGGGCTGCCATCAGCGCCCATCACTGTTTTGCCATTCGCATCTTTTTTCTTCACCCAGTTTTTCAGGTCAATGCCAATTCCACCGGTTACGCCCACAGTTGTAAGAAAAATAGGCGAGATGCCGTTTGTCCCTGCCACGATTGGAGCAATATTCACAAATGGCACATAAGGGCTTGCGCTTTTACCTGTCCAAAGGGCAACGTTATTTACACCAGACATGCGAGATGAACCTACACCCATCGTGCCTTTTTCAGCCACAAGCATGACACGCTTATCAGGGTGTTGTGCTTGCAGGTCTTTAATTTCTTTTTGTGCTGTTTCAGAAATAAAGCACTGGCCATGCAGCTCTCTATCAGCACGCGAGTGCGCCTGATTACCTGGAGAAAGTAGGTCTGTTGAAATATCACCCATGCCAGCAACGTATGTGACAACTTGAATCTCTTCATCAACCTCTGGGAGTTTTGTAAAGAACTCTGCCTTAGCGTAGCTTTCAAGAATATCCTGAGCCACTTGGCTGCCCGCTTTATACGCTTCTGCGAGACGATCTGTATCTGCTTCATATAGGAAAACTTGTGTTTTTAAAACTTTCGCCGCAGATTTTGCAATGGCTGCATCTGCACTAAGCGCAAGATCAATAAGAACCTCAACAGAAGGGCCGCCCTTCATATGAGAGAGAAGCTCAAAAGCAAATTCAGGTGTAATTTCAGCAACCGTTTCAGTGCCAAGGATAATATCTTTGAGGAACTTTGCTTTTTCGCCCGCAGCGCTGGTTGTACCTGGCAGTGTATTATAAATGAAAAACTTGAGTGAACCTTCTCTATCAGTATGGCCAATTTCTTTAATTTGTGAGATCAGCTCCCCCACCAGTGCGCTATCTTCAATAGGCTTTGGGTTAAGGCCTTGCTCTTTTCTTTTTTCAATTTCGGCTAGGTAATCACTGTATAGACTCATGGCATCTCTCGCTTCTTATTATAAAATTACGCCTCATTATATCCTGCTTTTTTAAAATCCCCAAGCAGGAAGCCTCTTGATGTTTTTCAGCAAAAGGCGCACACTTATGGCGCATTACAAAAATACAAAAACGGAAGAAGAAAAATGCCTGACTTTGCAGACCTTATGAACAGTTTTGAGCCGAGTGGAATTGTTGAAATTAACAACACCGCAACAGCAATGAAAGCAGACGGCATTGACGTAGTGAACCTTTCTATTGGAGTTCCTAATTTTTCTCCACCATCTCATGCTTACGATGCTGGTAAAGCTGCTGTTGATAGCGATATTGGCCTTAAATACCTTAACAGTAAAGGCCAGCCAGAGCTTCTTAAAGCTTTTCAAGAACGCCTGACTAAAGATGGTTTTTCTTATGATTTAAACGAGCTGTGCATCACCATGGGTGGTAAAGGGGCTTTGTACCTTCTCTTTCGTGCCCTATTAGATGAAGGCGATGAAGTTGTTTACGGTGCGCCGTACTGGTCATCTTACCGCGGTATGATTAAATTCTGCGGCGGCGTACCAACTGATCTGCCATGCTCAAGTGCACAACACTATAAACTTACGCCAGAACAATTAGATGCGGCAATAAACGAGAAAACAAAAATTTTCCTTTTTAATAATCCATCAAATCCAACAGGCATGGTTTACACAGAAGATGAAGTTGCGGCCCTTGCTGATGTTATGAAAAAATATCCAAATGTTTGGATTATGTCTGACGACATCTACGACAAACTTATTTATGATGGTGAAGAATTCCACCATCTTCTCCATAGCGCACCAGAGCTAAAAGACCGTTTATTCATTATGCAATCTGTCTCTAAAAATTATGGCCTGCCAGGGCTTCGTATTGGCGGCATTGCAGGGCCAGAAAAAGTACTCAAGCTTTTGCCTAAAATTGTGGGCCAAACATATATGAATATTCCTAATATTAGCCAGCAAATCGCGGCAAGTGTATTCTCTGGTGATCATAACTTCCTCACAGAAGTAAAAGACAACTTTGTAAGCCGCCGCAACATTGCCATGCATGCTATGGAAGCTTGCGGCCTCACATGCCCTATGCCTTCTGGTGCTTTTTATGTGTTCCCAGATGCTGGCGTATATATGGGCACATCTTACAAAGGCACGCCTATAAACAACGGCTATGACCTGTGTAAGCTTTTGCTTGAAGAAGCGCATGTAGCAACAGTGCCCGGCGAAGAGTTTGGCGCTGATGGCTGTTTCCGCATTTCTTACGCTTGCCCAGAAACTGAGCTTCAAAAAGGTATGGATCGGCTTGTTGATTTCTTTAAAGAACTCAAGCAAAGTCAGGTGGCATAACCAGCTAAGCTTGATTTATTTTGGTGCTGCTTAAAGCAAGCAATACGCGCAACTTTAACTGATACAAAAAAGTATTTAAAAGAGTAAAAAAATGAAAATATTTGCATGTCAGCTGAACCCAACTGTTGGTGACCTTAAAGGCAACGCTGCCAAAATTGCTGCGGCTTATGCGCGCGGCGCCAACTTTGGCGCCGACGTGGTTATTTTTCCAGAAATGATGCTCACAGGATACTTGCCGGGCGATCTTCTGTTTAGCGAAGATTTTTTGGTTGCTCTTGATATTGAAGTCAACAAACTTGTAAGAGATACCACAGAGGATACAGCACTTATTTTATCTGTGCCGCACCGCGTGGGACGTCATACAACTCACGCAACAACAGGACTTGTTGATAAGCCACCAACATTTAACAGTGCCCTATTTTGTGCAGGCGGAAAAGTCCTCTCTATCCATGGTAAAGAGCATCTTTTCAACTACAGTGTTGCTGATGAAAAGCGTGTTTTTGCACCTTACAGAGGGCATGCCCCTCAGCTTTGGAAAGGTGTATCTATCGGCATTCCTATCTGCCGTGATGTTTGGTATAGCGATGTGTCTGATAAGCTCAAAGCAGCCGGTGCAGAAATTTTACTTTCACCCAATGGATCTCCGTATTTTTCTGGTAAACATGAAAGCCGTGTTCAAATTATGCAAAACCGTGTAGCTGAAACAGGCTGCCCTGCTTTATACCTCAACCTTGTGGGCGGGCAGGATGATTATATTTTTGATGGCTGTTCTTTTGCTCTCTCTACAGATGAAAAAAAACCAACAGCGCAATTTGGTGCATGGGAAGAAGAAGAGCAGTTGCTTGTGTTTGAGCATGGACAGCTCAAAGGGACGCACACCCCCCTTCCAGAAAGTAAATGGGAAGATATCTCCCACGCTATGGTGATGGGCCTGAAAGATTATTGCCATAAAAATGGATTTACAAAAGCTACTCTTGGCCTCAGCGGCGGGGTAGATAGCGCTCTTGTTGCTGTGCTTGCAGCAGAAGCTTTGGGTGCAGAAAATGTAACAGGTCTTCTTATGCCAAGCGATTACTCATCAAGCCATAGCGTTGACGATGCAAATGCTCTGGCGAAAAACCTCGGTATTCATACCCACACACTTCCGATTAAAGAGTTAAAAGGTGCATTTGATCGCACATGGGAAGGCACATTTTCAGAAAAACCTTCAGGGCTTACAGAACAAAACCTACAAGCAAGGTTGCGGGGTAGCCTTGTTATGGCCTTTACCAATGCGCACGCCAGCACGCTTGCGCTTACCACCGGTAATAAAAGCGAAGTGGCTGTAGGTTACTGCACCCTATACGGCGATATGAATGGCGGCTATAACCCCATTAAAGACCTTTATAAAACTGAAGTCTTTGAGCTGTGCGCTTGGATTAACCGAGATAAAGAAATCATTCCTCAAAATATTCTCAGCAAACCGCCAAGTGCAGAACTCGCACCAGATCAAAAGGATAGCGACAGTTTACCTGACTATGACATGCTTGATGCGGTCCTTAAGCTTGCCATTGAGCAAAACATTTGGAGCGCTGAAACCCTTGCAAAGCAAACAGGCGTAAATACTCAAGTGGTAAAAGATATTTTAAGGCTCATTCGTATCAACGAATACAAACGCTACCAAGCTGCGCCAGGGCCAAAACTTAGCAAAATCGCTTTTGGCGTGGATAGGAGATATCCGCTCACCAATAAGTTCTCTCTCTAACATAAAAAAGCCTCCCAAGTTGGAGGCTTTTTTATTTATAGGCCAGCGCTGCGCTTAAGCTCTTCAACAATTTCTGGCCAAGTGGTTTGGGCTGTACCTGCCTTAGAAACGACAACTCCGCCGGCTGCATTTGCAAGTTCCGCAGCATCCGCAAGGGTAAGCCCTGCGGCAACACCTGCTGACATTGTCGCAATAACAGTATCACCAGCACCTGAAACATCACGCACTTCACGCACGAATGATTTGAGGTGTTTTACTTTAGCGCCGTCAATAAGTGTCATGCCGTCTCCAGCACGCGTAAGAAGTACAGATGGAAGCTTGCACTGCTCAAGGAGCATCTTCGCCATCATCTCAGCTTCAGCGTCCGTCTCAGGCGCTTTAATGCCCGTTAGCTCAGTTGATTCTTTCAAGTTTGGCGTAATGAGAGAAAGCCCTTCATATGAAATATCTGTACGTGGTTTTGGATCAGCCAAAACTTGCCCTTCAGACCAAAGCTCTTTCACGTAATCAAGCATCTCTTGATCAATTACACCTTTACCGTAGTCAGATACAATAATAACATCTGCCTGAGGACGAATCTCTGCAAGTTTTTCCTTAAGAGCTGTGCGCTCTTGCGGGGAAAGACCCTCTTTTACTTCATCATCCACACGCACCACATGCTGGCCTTCTGCCACCACACGCATTTTAAAGGTTGTAGGACGGTTTGTATAAAGCATAGAGTCTAGTGAAATACCATGCTGAGCGCACATTGTTTTCACAGTTTCAGCTGCGCTATCCATACCCAAAATACCTACTGGCAAAGAATTTACGCCAAGAGACTTAAGATTAAATACCACATTCCCTGCGCCGCCCAGTGTTTGTTGGCGGTCTTTAACGGTCACCACAGGCACGGGTGCCTCTGGAGAAATACGTTCAACAGCGCCAAAGACAAATTCATCCAACATGAAATCACCAAGCACAGCAACAGTTGCCCCTTTAAACGGGTTTTGATCTACAGAAAACACGTCTGCTTCCTTCTTATTTAAACTTTGTTAATGTGTGGCCATTCTATAGATAGAATTTCCGACTGTCAAGCATTGTATACACTCATACATAAACATAAAAAAGCCCCTTCTCTTCAGAAAGGGCCTTTTCATAAAAACAGATTAAATAAGCGGCTTTTCAGCGACCAGAAGCTTGGCTTCTAGAATCGCTTGTTTCTTCTCTGCGTTTTGAATATCAAGCATGTCTGCTTTGTTGGCGTAAAGCCCTGCAATCTCTTTACGAGATTCCTTTAGCTCTGCATCCACAGCTTTATAATCGATATCAGCTTTTGCATACGCGCCTTCAGCAAGCACAGTTACGTGATCGCCAGCAACATCTGCAAAACCGTATGCGACTGCAAAGTCATGTGTTTCGCCTGATTTTGTGCGGACATGAATTTTACCTGGCTTCAAAGTTGAGATAAGTGGTGCATGATTTTCAAGCACTCCAAACTCGCCCTCAGCCCCTGGCACAACAACAAGCTCAGCATCAAAAGATGCAAGCTGTTTTACCGGTGTAACAAGGTCAAATTTCATGGGTTGTCCTTTATTTTAAGAGTTAAGCGGCAAAGCCGCTTGCCGTTAGGCAAGCGTTTTTGCTTTTTCAATCGCTTCTTCAATTGTACCGACCATGTAGAATGCGTTCTCAGGCATATCGTCATGTTTACCTTCCATGATTTCTTTGAAAGCACGGATTGTGTCAGGAAGCTTCACGTACTTACCAGGCATACCTGTAAACTGCTCAGCAACGTGGAACGGCTGAGAAAGGAAACGCTGGATACGACGTGCGCGCGCAACTGTCATTTTATCTTCTTCAGAAAGCTCATCCATACCAAGAATCGCAATAATATCTTGCAGTGCTTTGTACTTCTGTAGTGTTTCTTGAACTTGCGTCGCAATACTGTAGTGCTCTTCGCCGATTACTTGAGGATCAAGCACACGAGATGTTGAGTCAAGTGGATCTACCGCAGGGTAAATACCAAGCTCAGCAATCGAACGGTTAAGTACTGTTGTTGCATCAAGGTGAGAGAAGGTTGTTGCTGGCGCTGGGTCAGTCAAGTCATCCGCAGGTACGTAAACGGCCTGTACAGATGTAATAGAACCTTTCTTAGTTGATGTAATACGCTCCTGCATCACACCCATATCTGTAGAAAGTGTAGGCTGGTAACCTACCGCAGATGGGATACGTCCAAGAAGGGCTGATACTTCAGAACCTGCTTGCGTGAAACGGAAAATGTTATCAACGAAGAACAGTACGTCCTGGCCTTCCTCATCACGGAAGTATTCCGCTTGAGTTAGTGCAGAAAGTGCGACACGCGCACGCGCTCCTGGAGGCTCGTTCATTTGGCCGTAAACAAGTACAACTTTAGAATCTTCTGGCTTCTCAAGGTTAATTACGTTTGATTCAATCATCTCATGGTAAAGGTCGTTACCTTCACGTGTACGCTCACCAACACCAGCAAATACAGAATACCCACCGTGTCCTTTAACGATGTTGTTAATCAGTTCCATGATAAGTACTGTTTTACCAACACCAGCACCACCGAACAGACCAATTTTACCACCCTTAGAGTATGGTGCAAGAAGGTCAACAACCTTAATACCCGTCTCAAGAACTTCAACTTCTGTAGACTGGTCTGCAAAAGTTGGGGCTTCCTTGTGAATAACTGATTTTTTTGTTGCTGTAAGTGGGCCGCGCTCATCAATAGGTTGACCAACCACGTCAAGAATACGGCCTAGGTTTTCAGGGCCTACAAAAACTTGAATCGCATCGCCAGTATCAACAACTTCTTGACCACGTACAAGGCCTTCAGTTGCTTGCATAGAAATGGTACGTACGCTGTTTTCACCGAGGTGCTGCGCCACTTCAAGAGTAATTGTTTCGCCATTGTCGCCTTTCAGGTGAAGGGCGTTCATCATTGCTGGCACGTCGCTTTCAAAAGCTACGTCGACCACAGGGCCAATAACGCGGGTAATTTTACCAGTGTTTGCTTTTGCCATTGGATAGTATCTCCTTGTTCTAAATGTCTTATTTAACCGCTTCAGCGCCACTTACGATCTCGATCATCTCGGTCGTAATCATAGCCTGTCGGGTACGGTTGTAGTTCAGTGTTAAACGGTTAATCATGTCGCCTGCATTACGCGTAGCGCTGTCCATAGCAGTCATACGAGAAGCATGCTCACTTGCCGTGGTTTCCAGCATACCGCGGAACACCTGCATCGCTACGTTACGAGGAACAAGATCACTGAGGATTTTATCTTCGCTTGGCTCGTATTCCACAGATGCGCTTGTACCTGTTTCACCCATGTCTTCTGCCTTAAACGGTAGCAGTTGCATTGGTGTTGGCACTTGGCTCATCATGCTAACAAACGTGTTGTACATAATCACAACTTCTTCGCATTCACCTTTTTCAAAGGCATCTACAAGAGTTGAAGCAAAAGCTTCTGCTTCATGGTACTCAGGCTGTTTGCTAATCAGATCATTGTGACTTGCAAAAATATTGTCTGGGTAAACCGCACGAATTTGATCGCGCACTTTACGTCCAACAGTCACATACTGAACCGTGATACCTTGCTTTTTAAGGCGACTACCAAGTTCAATAGCCTGTTTTGCAAGACCAGCATTAAAGCCACCACAAAGTCCGCGCTGTGAACCAAACACAACAATACGCACAGTGCGTACTGTATCGTGGCCACGCAGTAGAAGCGGTGCACTTGAGTTTCCAGCAAGATTCGTCGCTAGGCCATTCAGCACAGATGCCATTTTCTCAGCATATGGACGTGCCTCTTCACAAGCCTGACGCGCTCTCACCACCTTGGCAGCCGAGACCATTTTCATGGTCTTGGTAATCTGCCTTGTGTTTTTAACAGACGATATACGTCCGCGGAGGTCTTTAAGCGACGGCATCGAGGTCAGCAACCTTTACTTTTGTTACAGTTTCATCTTCATCTGAATCAGAGAAAGAGTTCTTCGCGCTTTCAATCACTTCCTTAATGCGCTCTTCAAGGGCATCATCAAGTTTACCTTTTGATGTAATGTCATCAAGAAGGCTCTTGTAGCTTGAGCGTGTTAGCTCAATAAGGTGTATTTCAAACGCTGTAATATCAGAAACAGCGATATCATCTAGGAAGCCTTTTGTACCTGCGTAAACGCTGACAACTTGCTCAGATGCACTCATTGGGCTGTACTGCTTTTGCTTTAGAAGCTCAGTCAGACGCTCACCACGAGAAAGAAGCTGCTGCGTAGAAGCATCAAGGTCTGATGCAAACTGCGAGAATGCCGCCATTTCACGGTACTGGGCAAGGTCAAGGCGAAGTGTACCAGCAACCTGCTTCATGGCTTTCACCTGAGCAGAACCACCAACACGCGATACCGATAGACCTACGTTAATCGCCGGACGCACACCAGAGAAGAACAAGTCACTCTCTAGGAAAATCTGACCATCCGTAATCGAAATTACGTTTGTTGGAATGTAGGCAGATACGTCACCTGCTTGCGTTTCAATAATTGGAAGGGCTGTAAGTGAACCACCACCCATTTCATCAGATAGCTTACAAGCACGCTCAAGTAGGCGGGAGTGTAAGTAGAATACATCACCAGGGTATGCTTCACGTCCTGGAGGACGACGTAGCAATAGTGACATCTGACGGTAAGATACCGCTTGCTTAGAAAGATCATCGTAAACAATCAGGCAGTGCATACCGTTGTCACGGTAGTACTCACCAATCGCGCAACCTGTGTATGGTGCCATAAACTGCATTGGCGCTGGGTCAGAAGCTGTTGCCGCAACAACAGTTGTGTACTCCATAGCACCTTTTTCTTGTAGTGTTTTAACCACCTGCGCAACAGTTGAACGCTTTTGGCCAACCGCTACGTAAACACAGTGAACAGGCTTATCTGTTTTGTGTGTTTCTTTTTGGTTAATAATGGCATCAATCGCTACAGCTGTTTTACCAGTCTGACGGTCACCAATAATAAGCTCACGCTGTCCACGACCTACAGGCACAAGGGCATCAATCGCTTTAAGACCTGTTTGCATTGGCTCATGTACTGATTTACGAGCAATAATACCAGGTGCAATCACTTCAACGCGGGCTGTTTTCTTAGCACCAAGAGGACCTTTGTCATCAATTGGATTACCAAGAGCGTCAACAACGCGTCCGCAAAGTTCTTTACCAACTGGTACGTCAACAATACGGTCTGTACGTTTAACTGTGTCGCCTTCTTTAATCGTGCTGTCATCACCAAAGATAACCACACCAACGTGGTCTTCATCTAGGTTAAGAGCCATACCCGCAACACCAGATGCGAATTCTACAAGCTCACCAGCTTTTACGTTATCTAGGCCATATACGCGTGCTACACCGTCACCTACGGCAAGAACTTGACCTACTTCAGCAGTCTTAGCTTTTTTACCGAAGCTTTCGACCTGCTCCTTAATCACTTTACTGATTTCATCTGCTTTGATGTCGACCATATGTTTTGTCGTCCTCTCTTTGCTCTATTTAACTATTTATTGCTCATGCTCTGAGCAAAACTACTCAAAGCGCCCTTGAGCGAATTATCATACTGTTTAGATCCAACTGTCAGGGTTACACCTGCAATCACTGAAGGATCCACAACTTCTTCAATAAGGATGTCCGTTGCACCTTCATGGCCTTCCTTAACAAAGGCTGTCAGGGCTTCTTTTTGCCCTTTAGTAAGTGCTTCTGCTGTACGTACCTCTGCAACCACTTGCCCATCCTTTGCACCTAGCATAGAAATCGCAAGTTTAAGTGTTGTCTCTACGTAAGCAGAACGTCCTTTATTTCCCATAACCATCAGGAAATTAGAAACCATTTCTGTTGCCTTCACACCAGAAGCCAGCGCACTCAGCGCCATTGTTTTATCTTCCATTGACTGTGAACTATCCGAAAGAAATGCCTGAATTTCAGCCATTTCGCTAAGTGCTACAAGAATAGCCTTTACGGACTCAACATCTTTTTTAGAAGCCCCTGTAAGAAGTTCGACAAGCGCCTTCGCATATCTCTTTTCTGGGCCATGTGTAAGAATTTGCATATTTTTTATACCATCAATCTTGTTTACGCGCGTTATAAAGATTCGAGGCATTAGTAGCATGGAGAGACGCTGTTTTGCAAGTCTTTTTGACAAAAAAATCACCACCAAATCACATGAATCTAGGCTGAGCTTAAAACAGCTCTTGAAAGCGCGCCGACCCTATGCCATATTCACCCTTATGAAATATAAAACAGAGCCAACATATTCCCACGAAAAACCCAGTAAAACTGGTGTTCTTCTTGTCAACCTTGGTACGCCCACAGCACTGAACTACCGCCCCATGCGAAGATACCTCAGTCAATTCCTTATGGATCCACGCATTGTGGAAATGAATCGTGCAAAATGGTGGCTTATCCTTAATGGCATTCTTTTAAACTTTATTCCGCAAAGGTCTGCGCGTGGTTACGCTAAAATCTGGGATAAAGACAAAAACGATAGCCCACTGCGCCTGTTTTCATACGCACAAAAAGAAGCCCTACAAAAAGAATTTGACCCTGAGCTGGTCCATGTTGAGCTTGGCATGCGCTACGGCACACCCTCTATAGAAAGTGCCATCACGCGCTTAAAAGAAGCAAAATGCAGCAAAATTCTTGTTGTTCCCCTTTACCCGCAATACTGCGCTGCAACCACAGCCTCTGCCTGCGATGAAGTTTTTCGTGTCCTTAGAAAAATACGCTGGATGCCAAGCGTGCGCACAGCACCGCCTTACCATAAACACCCTGAGTATATAAAAGCCCTTGCCAGCAGCGTAAAAGAGCATACAAAAGATAAGCCTTTTGATGTGTTACTTGCCAGCTACCACGGCATTCCAGAAAAATACTTTAAAAATGGTGACCCTTACCCATGCCATTGCCACAAAACAACAAGCCTTCTTAAAGAAGAACTAGGGCTAGCTGATGAACAGGTCAAACTCACATATCAGTCTAAATTTGGCAGAGACCAATGGCTTACACCATCTACAGCCGATACACTTGCTGAGCTTCCTCAGCAAAACATAAAGAGCATTGCGGTTATTACACCAGGCTTTAGCGTAGATTGTATTGAAACACTTGAAGAAATCGCCATGGAAGGCAAAGAGGACTTTATAGAAAACGGCGGGGAACACTTTACTTTTATCCCCTGCCTTAATGATAGCAAGGATGGCATGAAGGTTATTAAAGCGATATGTGATAACGAGCTTAAAGGTTGGATTTAGCAGATCTGCTTAAAGTGAGCTTTCCATGCTCCCAACCTTACTAAACTGCCAATACACAAAA
>CAXHDG010000016.1:0-48667 GCA_964015495.1 uncultured Magnetococcales bacterium | reverse complement strand
CTGTGATACTGCTTACAAGCTCTGTATTAATTAGGAATGTTGCATCTGTACGCGCGCCTGCTGGACCTGCTCTACGGCCATACAAGTTTTGCTCAGCATTTGTATTTTCTCTAAAATCTGGGGGATAAAATATAAGCTTGTTTTCATCCTGAAAATTATCAGCTCCGCCAAATTCACCGCTATAACAGGCAAGCAAATCATCAGAATACCCTGCAAGAACGCCACCAGAACAGTGATTTTCTTTTTCTACAACATAGTTACCAAGCGCTGATTCTGCATAGCTTTCTAAACGTTGTTCAATAACTCTAATTTTACGGATTGCATCATCAATAACTTTTACACGCTCAGGATAGTTTGTATATTTTATAAGAAGATCATCACCTGCCGCTTCAAGGGTAGCATAATTTGCCACAGAAAGGGTTGCTGGAACGACAGTGTCTGTCACCCTATTTGCCCCAGTTGAAACAATAGCTACATACACAACATCCCCCAAAGATACGCCATTGTATTGCTGTGTTGTATCTACAAACATACGATAGATCAAAGCCCTGCCCCACTCATCATTTTCAATAAGATTTGAAGGCAGTTTTGCATATTGCTCAATATCACCTACCCAATCTGCAGACCCTTGAGGAGAAATAGAATAGCCGTCACTTCGCATTCTATCACTGTCCTTCAGGCGCACCTCAATTGCTGTTTGAATATCCTTCATATTCGCCTCTTGGGACTTTTGATCACTAAAGCGCATAAGCCTTGTAATGTCTGGAAACGCCATTGTTAAGAAAATGCCCATCACAACCACAACCAAAATCATTTCAGGTAATGTAAAACCTTTATTCAATGTTTTCACGTTTTTCAAGTATCTATCCTTTAATTTGATATAATTGTGCGGCCATCAATTTCGCGGTCATGTGTCACCCGCCAGCCAACAGTACTGGTAGTCGCCGGGTTTATTCGCAACCTTAAACGAGTTCTGGCAGTTTCACCTGCAATTGCATTAAGCGTCATAAATCCTGTAACTGGGTTTATACCAAACATTGGCACCTTATCAGTATAGGTATCTAAACTAAGTGAGCCGGCAAGAGATGTTGCTATACGCGGGAACCCTGCCATAGCCCTTAAGCCAGGATCTGACTCCCAAGCATTTAAGGAAATGTTATCAAATCCGAAAGTTCCTCCAGAAAACATCCCCGTATTAAATATTTCAATCTGAGGTAAAAACTGCACATGCTGCTCTGAGTAGTCTTTTTCAATAAGGCCAGCAGCTCCATTTAAAGCATTTAACGTCAGCCCCCACGTTCTTATCGCTGCATCATACGTACTAAAGACAGAGATAATATCGTCTGAATTCGCTGGAACATCTAGACCTGCAATATTGTTAAAGCTGATAGTCCCAAGAGTTGCATCAAAACCTCTGTCTGGCCCTGCAGAAACATAAGCAAAGATAGTTTGAGGCGCCTCAACACCATTATCTACAAGCACATAACGGGTAGAATAGTAAACTCGTATATCCGTTCCCCAAGGGTCAGTAACAAGCTGATCCTCACTCCAGCTTACATAGTTCAATAGGCCAGGGTATCTTGTGCCTGTAATTGTTACACCGCGATAAAGGTTGTTTCTAGCAGCTACTGTTGCTGAAAATTGATTGTTTTGGGAAGCGCGAAACCTATTATGAAGATGGCGGAGGTCTGATTGGTTCGCTAAAATTCCATTGTTAATACCACCCTCAATATCGCTAAACATTTGCCTAACTTCAGCAATATTATCCAATTTAGCTTGCATAGCTGTACGTGAAAGAGTTGTTGTTAATCCCATAACAACAGCGAAAACGAACATAAATACGCCCATGATATAAATTACCTGCACAAAAAGCCTCCTTTACCCGAGTATTTATGAGGATTCACACTAGCTTACATCATCAAATAAAATGACATATGTCTTATCTCTATTATCTTTAAAGACAACGCTTTTATTTTCTACACGATCTAAGCGCAGTTTAAAATTACCGATTTCAGCAAGTTTTGTATCAATTTTCTTTTGTACACTTTCAGAAAGATCAGGGCTGATGGACCTTAAGTATCCCACAAGAGAAAGGAGGTGATCTACTGCCTGAACAGGCACCCTTAGTTCATCTCCAGAACGAATCCATTCATTTTCAATAAGAGCAGAATTTACATTCTCGCCCTTTATTATACCGCCAACACTTATATTTCTTAAATCAGGGTTAAAGGCAGCCTCTGAAAGTAAAATATCTCTAATTTCAGAAAGGATCTCAGCAGCTTTCTTATTACGTGATTCACGCGCAATGAGTTCTGGGTCATAAAGAATTTCAGGTTCCTTATAAACCTCAACAACCTCAACAACCCTAGGAGGCTCTACATATGGAAAAGGCGATGCTTCACCGCTATACTCAGGTATTGCCACATCCGTTTTTTCAGCATTCACACGCCAGTAAGGCTCAGCTTGCTGCGCATAACTATAAAGCCCGGAAGCGCTCAAAATTCCTGCAAACATAAAGGCACGACGTATCATCTTTTTCTCCTGATTACATTACTAGCTTCCTGCCCTTGCTTATTCAAAGCGAACATTTTAGCTGATATTTCTGCCTTAACAAGCCCGCCAGGCTTGTCTACATGTTCAAGCTTTACAGACTGTAATGTTATTCTTTCATTATCATAAAGCTCGTCTAAGCGTCTTTGCATGTAAGCGTAAGGAAGGGTTGCTTTTAACATAAAAGAACGCTCATAAACCTGCACATCTCCTGCTTGCTGGAGAAGTTTTGTGCCTGCTGTAAATGTAAAGGAGCGCTCCTCCTCCAAGGAGATAAACCTTAAAATATCTAGCAACGTTGCATCAGATTCATGCAATGTAAGCTCATCAACTTGCTTTAACTTTTCAGCAAGGGCTTTACTAGCCTTTCTTTCCCTTAATAAATTTTCTTTGGTAAGAATTTGGGATTCAATTTGAAACTGCTTATCTGTCGTTTTATTGTAAACAATATAAGAGGCTCCCATAAGTATCACGAGCACTAAAAGCCATAAACGTCTAAAACCTGAGCGGGTCATTTTTTGCCTTTCAGTTGCATTTTAATTGCTAGCTTTATCACATCATCATCGGAATTCACGCGTGTAATTTGACTCACGTAATCTTTGCTTTTAAGAATAGATTCAGCAACTTTTTCTTGATCAATTAAAAGCTGTGAATCATTTATTTTAACTGTTGAAAGAGTTGTTACCTCTCCTATTCTTTTGAGCATACCGGGTTTTATATCTTCACCATCCCTAACAAAACCAGCCTCATCATAAGAGATATCCAAAGATTTTATATCGCCAAACATTGATGATATTGTTGCTGTTTCATGAATAAGAGATGAAGGTGATATAATCTTTTCCTGTTTAATTATTTTTAAAATAGCTTTAGGGTCAGATATATAACCAAGCACCATTTGTCTTTGCATTTGTTGAATTTGAACCCTTACAGCAGAAACTTCGTCTTTGACGGAATTAAGCTCAAAAAAGCTTTTAGCATAAAGGCCAACTGTTGCAGCCATAAGGACAAACCCACAGAAAAAGCCCAAAAGCATCATAAGACCAAAATCTTTGTGCTGATAAACAGGCTTAACTTTAGCAATTTTCAAACTAGAAAAAGGCACGACCTCAATTTCAAAATGTCCAAGACCCTCTTTAATAAGATCCTCAGACTCAGGGCAAGCATCAACAGCTACGCAAATTTTCTCACGAACCCCTTTAACAAGGCGGTCAGAAATAACACCAATAAGAAAATCTGCTAAATTTTCATCCTTTGTATCAAATTTAGTGTAGACCCAGCTTGACGCTCCCTCATCGGATACAACACGTTCACCATAAACAACCCATCGATCGTTAAATATATAGTAAAAAACACTAAAGCCTTCTGGCAGAAAGTCTTTTGGTAAATACACCGACACAGAGGAACGACGCTCCGTCACCTCCTCATTAACACTTCCGTAAAACTCAACGCCTCTATCATCAAGCGTGCGCCACAGAGGCTGTTCAGACCCCTCTAAACCAACCTTTGATTTAACCGTCCCTCGTGAAGGGTTCTGGATGTCTGTGTAGTGGCGTATTGCACTTTTACTGGGTACAAACATACCAATAGCATCGCCCTTTTCGGGAAGTGGTACATGAATTCCTGCTGGTGAGATTAAAAACATATTATGAGTACTCCATCAGTGCGATCATCGGGGTTACAAGTGTTGTGTACATACTCATAAGAAACATTGGCATAAGAAGTCCCATAACAATCATCATCAAAGCGCCAACACTCTTTTTTACAATACGTTCATAATCATTTAAAAACGGGATTTTAAGATCTTCTACGCGCTCTGCAATTTTACCTGTTTTTTCTCCCGCTTCTACAGCACTTCTAAAAGCGCCCTTAAAAGGCACACCCTCTAAAACTTCTCCGAGACGGTAACCTTGTTCATGCTCAGTAGCAGCCCTGCTAAAAACAGCCTTAATTCTTGTGTTATCCAACAAATCTGAAACAGCTTTTAATACTTCAGGAAGTGGCATACCAGCACGAACAAGGGCCGGCATAAAGTAGGCAACAAGAACTGAATTAAAGGCAATAATAATTTTTCTAGAAGGTCCAAATCCCATCATGGCCTTTTCAAAATATGGCTTAATAAAAGGCACGTTTCTAAAGAGAACAAAAATAACAGGTGCAGCAAAGAAAGATGTTACAAGATAAGGATTAGCGCGTATCCATACTGAAAGGTACCAGTAGTAACGGATCACACTCGGAAAAGCCTCAACTTTATCGGGATCACGCGAAAGTACAGGCTCCATAACGGTTGGCATCATAAATACAAGTACACCAACAGACATTAGAATAAGCATAAACCCGCCCACAAGAGGCATGGTCAGCTTACCTTTAAGACTTTTTGTAGCCTTCGCTCTCATTTCAAGAGCCTCAACAAGTGCAGGAACAGCAAGGCGAAGCTGGTTTGCTTTTTCTGCAGCTTCCATGATTGAAAGCTCTTGGCGCATAAAACCTAATTGTGAAGACCTTAAGCCTGCTGTAACCGTGGATTGTCCTGAATGAAACTCATTATAAATTTTATCAAATTTTGGTTTTAAAGTTTTGTATTCATCTCTAGAAAAAGATTCACAGGTATTTTTAAGAGCTTCATGAACAGGCATAGACCCCCCGCCAGACTGGAGCCAAGAAGAAAGAGAACGGAAAAATTCAATCCGGTCATCGAGTGTTAAACTGGTACGGCCAATTTCTAGACCCATAAAATGAGAAACTTCCCTTAAATAAAGTTAAAACCTAACTTCATTCTAGGAAATCTCGGTAGACAACTCCAGCACCTTGTCGCTTAACTCCTCTGCATCGGTGATTCCATACTTCATATGTAGAGTACCCATGTGACCCATCGGCAACCATCCGGCCCTTTTAGCGATATCTTCGAGTTCTTCAAAGCGCTCGTCTGCTGTAGCTTCAATAAGCTCTTTGTTTGGCACAAGCCATTCAGCAATCGCAATACGACCATGATAACCAGAGTAGTTACAACTCGGACAGCCATCATGATTCGCCTTATAGAGGGTCGCTCCTTCCATTGGCACATCATAACGCTCAAATACATAACGTGTGTATTCATCTGCTTCCTTTACAGGTTCGCGGCAGTGCGTACAAAGACGCCGCACAAGGCGCTGCGCAGCGATACCACGAATATAAGAAAGCAAGAAACCATTAATACCAAGTTCTACAAGCCTTGAAATCGCATCAATTGCTGTGTTTGTGTGAAGAGTGGTAAACACAAGGTGACCAGTGTTCGCTGCCTCAAATACAAGCTCAGCCATTTTGGCATCACGAACCTCACCAAAGATAATGACATCAGGGTCTGCGCGGAGCGAAGACTTTAAAAGCTCCATACCGCTTCGTGCTTCGTCCATTTCAGAAATTTCCATCTGTACCGCATAGCCTGGTACACGTTTCTCTGGCGGATCCTCAATTGTGTGAACACTGAGGCCACGCCCCATAGGGTTAACACTCACCACAGCAGAGTGAATTGATTCTGTCTTACCAGAACCTGTTGGTCCCGTCCAAAAGATCACGCCATTTGCAGCTGAAGCAGCAGATTTAATTTTTTCAATAAAGTATTCAGGGTAACCAAGCGTTTCCATCGGCATCACGTCGGGCTGAAGACGGCGAATAACAATACGCGGCACCGCGCCTTGACGGCCAGAATGCGGTTGAATTTGAACGCGCCAATCAAACCCAGCACGAGAAAATGCGCCTTTGTTGGGGTGGTTCTGGTTTACTTTTGGCATGCGTGCCAAGTTTTCAATGCGTACTTTAAGTTTTTCAAGCTGATCAAGTGTAATCACTTCTTTAGACTGCACCGCACCATCAATACGGTATTTCAAAACAGCTTTAAGTTCCCCGCGAATATTAGGGTCAATATGAATATCAGATGAACGGGCATCAATAGCTGTTGCAACAACACGGTCAAGCAGCGCTTCTGCTTCCATATTTGAATCAATGTTTTCATCATCAGAACCAGACAACCAATAAGCTCCACAAACATCACGCATTGCAAAATGCCAAAAGAACTTTGTTCTTGGCATCATATCGCTAAGTTGAGACTCAATAAGAATGTTTCTGACACCTTGATCATATGCAAGGTGAAGTTCTGTATAACCATCACTCTCTTTTTTCCAAAGAGGTATAATACGTGGATCACGAAGCACATCAATAACACGCTTATCAAGGCTTGTTTTAAGATCTAAAGCCTCTGGAGGCACATCAAGGAAAGACATAACCTCACGGCGATTACGTGTACGCGCCATAGCTCTTGCAAGCTGGATGTTGTTAATGACCTTTTTAGCAACAAGCTCTCGAACAGCTAGCTGAGGAATTTTATTCTCTCTTAAAGCTTCTGAAAGGTTTGCTTTTGCCGTGGCATCAACGCCAAGATCTTCAGATTTATAAATAAGCTGTAATGCACGCTTATAAAAATCACCTGTTGATTCAATCTTTACTTCATCCTCTTTAGGATGAGCAATTTGTGATTCATCAATCTTATCAAAGTCTGTCTTTTTACGAGAGAACAGAGGTTTAGGTGATTTTATATCTTCTTTTTTAGGCTCTTGTTTAGGAGCTTTTAATACAAGATCACCGTCTTGATCTGGGAAAAGAGACTTTACAGAACCTGACGTTCTAATCTGACGACGTTTAAGTAGGCTCTCTAAAGTATCTTCTGATGGTTTCTTTAACCTTAATGGAGAGGATGTATCATCACTAGATGTTAAAGAATCTGCAGATGCACTCTTTTCATCAGGTTCAGAGACATCATCTTCAAGCCAATTTTCAAAATGGCTATTATCAACAAAAGTCTCCCCAGAGGTTTTCTCTGGGGAGCTTTTTGAGATGTTTTTTTCTTCTGACATCAAAGAGACTCTATATTAAAATCTGTTTCCGCAGAAAGTAATATCAGTATCGTTTGCTGTAGCAGCACCAGGCCAGCGTAGACGACCAGCAGCGTTACCATCACCACCATCAAGAGAAGCATCAGCACGGATAACTTCATCGAGTGTAAGGTCAGCCATCTGAATCACGTAGATAGCTTCGTTTGTATTCGTACGACCGCAAACTGAACTACCAACAGCACCAGTCTCAGTACGAAGCGTCAAATAACCTGTTGCTGAAGTACCAAGGCCATGCAAAGGACCGTTAGTGTTATCAACATAAGCAGGAATTGCAGCTTTGTGATCATCTGCATCAAATCCAGTTGATGCAACACCAAGTGAAGCCACATTAAGAATACGTGCTTTTGCGCTCATGTTTCCTGCACTGTTTGCTGATGGAGCAAGGTTAAGCGCTTCATGTGGCCAAAGACTGTGACGAGAGTAAAACTCACCAATAGCACCTTCAACCTGACGAAGGTGAGATGCGACTTTAGCACCACCAGCGCGCTGTAGAAGGTCCCAACCTACTGTTGCGATAATAATCGTAATCAAAATTGCGATAATCGCAATAATGAGAATCGTCTGATCAATAGTATAACCAGCGTTCATTTGTTTTTTAGAATGAGTCATTAATATTCCCCTAAAGTTTTAAATTTTCTACCCATGACCTTATGAAAGGCCACATTAATGTATTTATTGTAAACGTCTGACTTGCAAAAGAACAAGAAATTCAACCTCTTCATAAGAGATATCTTCTTCACCAAGTGCTTTTCCTGCAACAGGTATATCCTTTAGAAGAGGGATACCAGATTCAGTGTCAACGGCAAGGGTTCTTGTAAGTCCACCAATAACCTTCACTTCTCCATCGCGAAGACGTACTTTTTGATCAATCAAACGTGTTGTCGCGATTGGAATTTGATCCGTATAATCTTCACCATCAAATGTATTTGTAATAGATTCAAAACGCGCAATGTCTGTCATCGGAATCTGAAGAGATACAGTATGCGCCCCCCCTTCTTCCGCAACCTGTGCCGTCACACTAAACTGAAGTCCTACAAACTGAACATGTTCCTCAGCCGTTACGTTACGCGTTGTAACACCACTATCATCCGTTTCAACAGAACCTTCGCGAATAAAGTAACGCTCGTTACGCCCATCAATAAGTGTTGCTGTTTGACGATCCATCACCTCAATTGTTGGCTGCATAAGCTGATAAGTTGTACCAAATGTTTCTACAAGGCGCACTGTTGCCTCTAGCGTATCTCCGCTACTTCCAATCAGTCCACCATCTCCATTATTTAAGAATGAAGCAATACGTCCTGTAATGCTCGGTGCGTAAGAATTTAGACCCGGAACAAAACCACCAGAAATATTTCTATCTGTGCCAGGTAGGTTAAACCCACCACCAAAACGTCCGCCAGCCTCGAAGTCACGATTACGGCTTACAGCAATAACACGCGCTTCAACCATCAAACGGCGGCTCGCAATATCTTCGATACGTTTTATAATTTCATCAGCTTCATCAATAATACTTTGCGGTGCACGCATTTGAACAAGACCTACAGATTTGTTCACACGAACATATCCACACTCAAAAGAACCACCATCTTGTGAAGATTCTCCTTCGCCGCTATCTTCTCCACCATCTTCAGTACCTGTATCTTCAGCTATTGGTGTTAGGTTTGTTTCAGGGGGAGCAAGAAGGCCATCAACACTAACAGATCCACCACCACTACCAGGTTCACAAGATTTATCAATTAAATCTGTCACATTATCATAAAGCTCTTGCCACAAATCTCTTGTAGATGTGATTTCAATATTAGAGCTTCCGCCAATAGTAGATGTTCCACCACCAGAATCATCTTCATTACCACCAAATTCAGAAACATAACTTACTACACGTGTTTCTTCTCGTTTTGGTTCATGTAAGTTAAGCACCCACTCACGAAGTGGAAGGCCACCAATAGAATAAAAGTCTCCACGATCAACCAAGCTCATACCATGAGGAGAAAGAATGGCCTCAAAAGCATCTGCACAAGAGATGTCTCTAAAGCTTGTTGTCACCGTTGTACTTGCAATTTTTTGCTTATTTTCACTAATGACAAGGTTCATGTCACATTGATCTGCAAGCCCTCGCACAACCTGAGAAAGAGAAACGTTTGTACCTGGTGAAAATTCCTTAATACGCATTTCACTTACAGATGGAAGAACAAGCACACGCCTTTCACCTTCACGAATAATTTGCACACCATACACATCTTCAAGGTAAGAGCGTGTTTCATCAAAGGTCAGATCAGAAACAACAAGACCCTCTCTCATTTCTGTACGCACACCATCACCATATCTCACAGCAATGTTGTAAGTATCAGAGATACGCGTCATCGCCTCTTCAAGAGTAGTACGCCCTTTAACACTAAACGTTGCGTTAGCTTTCATGCGCTGCGTACTTACAGGCTCACCAACCCCAACAACTGCTGATGATTCATTCAGGTAATCCTTATAAGGGTTCGCAGGGCTTTCGCGCTGCACATAACTAATATCATCTCCACAAGCAGAGAGGAGCGTTGAGCCCAAAAGCGTGGCTGTAAGAAGAAGCTTTATTTTCATTGTTGTACACTCCCGTAACCAAAGCGGTCATTGTGTGTCACAACAATCAATTTACCACCAGGGAACATTTCAAATTTCAAGTTAAAGAGTTTTAAAAGCCTCTCCATCGCAATGCCAAAAGGCTCTTCAATGTGTGCAGGCTTTAAAACTTGATCCAAACCGGCATACATACGAAGGCGCCACTGGCCACGGCCAGCCTGGCTTACAACATTTTCAAGAGCGTCAACAAGTGGGATTTCATCATAATGAAGTGAAACCATAGCTTCCTTTATAACCTGCTCCGTCACTGCAAGGCCATCATCACCATCCACACCAGCAGCTGATGATTTTCCAGCAAGATTGCTGCCACCAGCCTGATCTGTAATAACAAGGCGTTGCGTATTATCGTAACGCACAACACGAAGAGGCTGCCCACTACGAGACTGAACACGCGCAAGAAGCGCATTTAAAACGCTCATAAAAGGCTCTTCGGAGTAAATTGAAATTTCCATCTCAGGAAGACCAGAGTTTTGTTCAGCAAGATCCCAAACAACCGTCCAATCACCACCGCCAATTTGATCCATCATACGCTGAAGTGCACGACGAATTGTAATACGGTCTTCACGCAGGCGCACAAGCGCATTCGTCATATCAACACTTTGCGTGTAAGCTTGTCCGCGTGCAATTTCCTCCCCAGCTGTTATATCGAGAGCAACAGACGGAGGATTATAACTATAAGGATTTCTTTGTGGAGCAAGCTGAGGCGTTGCCATTTGCTGATATGCTGGATCAGCCATTGTGTTCTGGCTCACTTGATACATATGCCCACCATTTGACATTGTTGGAACAGGGCCTGCCGCAGGCTCAATCCTGTTTGGCTGTCTTGCCACCATATCAAGATTGGCTTCGTACGCAAGATGACCTGCACTAATGCGATTTAGCTCACGTTCGTAAGCATCTCCAGAAGGGACGCCTTGAGAAACATAATTAGGGCGCTCATAAGATGGCGCATTGTACTGGGACAACTCCATTTCTGTCTTTAAACGGTGCTGACCATGAGACGGCACAAATACGCCGCGCGTATCATCCGCGTAATCAGGTACGTTCTGATAGTTAACAGGAGGAACATATCCAGGAACAGGAGCAGCTTGGGCTGCACTCCCGCATAAGCTTGACGCAACCACTGTTGCGGCAAGAATGGAAGCAAATTTCATTGTTTTGCCTTCTTTTTTTAGTAGCAAAATGCTTTTTATTATTGTCTTTACTGTAGACTTTTACATATAAATTATCACTAGATTACCAAGGTAATGTGATAATATAAAGCATAAAAAATAAACAAAGTGTTGTAATTTAACAATGTATGATCCTCGTTTCAGACTTGCGCTACTTATCTGCTTGATTTTAATGGTATTTACCATTACGCGCGTTATTTATCATCTTCTCTTTCAGACAGGACTTACACTGACTGAATATTTCAATGGCGTCGTCTCAGTTAGCAGCGCCGCACTTGGCGGGTTCATTTTTGTGTGGATTTGCATTAAATTCATCAATGCTGAGCGCTTCAAAAAAACAGGATTTGAAGCCAGCAAGACAGATGATACTGGCACATCATTCAACTTCAGCGTCTCTCTTAGTAAGTTTATCCCTGAAATAATTGCCCCACCCTCACCATCAAGCACAAGGCACCCGCTAGAATCAGAACTTCTTGGATTCCTTAACGGCTTCAGACATTGGCCATATGACATTAGTGGCAACACCAACGAAACATTATTTGAACGTGCAACAAAACAATGGCAGGCCATGAACACGCTTGAAGGCTGCACACCATACCACCGCATTGCGGCCCTTGCCCAAGACCTATCTCTTATTTACGCCTACGCAGAAAAGCGCAAAGTTCACCCCTTCTACCAGTTTTGGAAAATGGATGATGTCTCTTACTCTAGAAGGTGCGATGAGCATGGCGGGCTCTCTGCCTTTATATTGACAACATTCCCAAGCTTTAAAAAGCTTCATCACGATGAAGATAAAAACAAATCTCTTAGGCGCGCCTTAACAACGGCAGTAAAATACCGTGACAACCCGAACAGCATCCCAAACAACTGCGACCCTCTTGCACGCGATATTTATGAATCTCTTCACAGAGCGCACCAAATTTCGCTTAAATCAGCACAAAACAATGAAGGGGCGTTCACTCCTACAGAGGAGCAAACAAGTCTGCTGAGAATAAACGCGGCCGCTTATTTCCAAACAGTTATTGAAGATCTTGATGTAAACCCTGCAGACATCACAGAAGACAGCGCCGGAATATACCTTGGTAATGGCATTATCATTATCCGCATGTGCGCCATCATTAAAAAATACGCCACAACACTCAATCCAACAATCAGAAGTGACTTTAGACTTTGGTCTCTTGATAACCGCCCTCATGCAAGCTGGCCATACTTTCTTGATGTTTTTGCAAGCCAGCTTGGCCTTTTAAAAACAGAGTTCAATAATACCAAATCCACAGACGGGCTTTTCCAGCTCACTGTTGATGACCTTGCTTTCGATAACTGTGTTGTTCTGAACTTGCCAGTAAGTCAATATCCAAGCTTAAGACAATCTCTTGATAGCCTGCCTGCCTACAAAGGTATTATTGACATCAAACAAGACACAGAAAGCTATCTAGAACATATCAAAGATAAAAGTCACAAGGTTGATTTAATGATTCAGGATATTAACAGCACTCCGCCAACCCACACACTGGGATAAAGGACAAAAAAATACCCCGCTCATGCGGGGTATTTTAAAAATGCATTACTTGGTTCTTACGCCGCCCTCTGCAGGAAGCTCACCTTCAAGTCCCTCATCCATATCAGAGAACAAGAACGTTTCGAAGAAGTAGTAGCAACCACCCTCAAGAACACGCTTAGTACCAAGTGTCCAGTTTGGCGTAAAGCCAGTTAGACCTGTGGTCACTTTAATAACACTGTCCGTTACAATAACAACAGGGTGACACGCCTCAAGAAGCTTATCGTCGCCTTCTGCCTTCATAACAGTACCAACCCACCAAGCAATTCCTAAAATTGAAAAAACTAGAAATGCGGTTTTAGCAAAGTCCATATTATTTTCCCCCTCGCATCAGCGCCTAAAATCCGTCCGAGCTTGCTGCAGTTGCTGCTGGAGCTTCCTCTACTGGCTTCTCTTCTTTAATTACTGCTGGAGCTGGCGCTTTTTCAGCTGCCGCAACAGGTGCTTTTTCAGCCTTAGGCTTTTGCTTTCTTTTTTCTACAAGTTTGTAACGCTGCGCAATACGAGAAACAAAGTTGTTACCGCCCAAATCAATATCATGACGCTCAACACAATCCTTAAGCTTTTCCATCATGTGGCCAAGAGCATCGTTAAAATCTTTTCTTGTATCATCAAAAGCATCGCGGCTTTGCTTAGCAACGTAACCACGCGTACGACGGTCAGCCTGAATCATGACATGCTCCCAAAGGCGGGCTGCATTAATAACGTCTGTAGCTTCTGGCGTTGTACGAATCACAACCTCAGCCATATTACCGTGGCGTTCGAGTTGAGTTTTTTGATTTTCTAGGCGCGCTTGAAACGCCTGTGATTTATTTGACATTGCATTAACCCTTTCTGGTTGGCAGTTTTGCAGTTTGGTTCTTTACATAAATACTATATAAAGCCAAAAATCAGATTATCAGGCCACTGGCCTATTTATATTTTGTAAGTAAAAGGATAAGGGAGCTTTGAATGTTTTCAAGCCCTAAAATTAATTTAATCGAAAAAAGTAAGTATTTTTATAAAACGTTACGATACAAGAAATATGCGCAAAGACTAGCGCACAACCATAATCTCAACAACATCTCCACCAAGATGGTCTGCTGGCATAGATGCAATCGGAACAGATTCTACATTCGAAACTTTACTCAGATACTTACTTACCGCACGTACACGATCTCGAAATTCACGAGAGTTAGGCTTTTCACCGCGCGCATAAACAGTTGTCGTTTCACTGTTACGAATAGCTTCAATCACATCACGTGATTGAGCAAGCTGGGCTTTTTCTGGCCAAACCTTTCCAGCTTCATAAGCAATAGACCACACGGCTATAGACTTATCAGCATCCTGGTCTGAACCTTGGTCATCCGCGAGACTAGGCAGTCTGGGCGTGCGAGATGCCATTGTAGTTGTCTGTGTTGCCTGAACCTGGGCAGGTGCAGCTTGCAGACTTGCTCTTACCATACCATCGTTTGGCAGGTTATATCCAACAGGACGCAGAGCTGCGCCTGAAAATCCTTGGGTTTCTGAGTAAGCACTGTGTCCGTTTTGCAGCATTGCATTGGGTTCAACCGGTTGAAAAGAATTCATCCCCAATGGCGTTGCCGATCCGGATAAGTGAGAGCCAGTCTCAGAATAACTCATTGGCTGGAACATACCTGAGGGAGCTTGTGTTCCTGCCCCGTTCATTTCCATTCCAGAAATGCGGGAGAGTTCGTTACGTTCGAGTAGTTGCATACGTTTATCAAGGCGAAGCATTGCGCGCTCGGCTCTCTTTAAACGTTCGCGTAGTACTTGCATTTCAGCGAGGGGAGCTGTCTGTTGTACAGGCTGATATGCTTGAGAAGGGGAATTCTGAGGCATAAGTGGTGCTGGAGCTTGGGCTCGCTCTACATAAGGTGACGCATAAGCTGGGCTCGCTTGACTGTTCACTCCATATCCCATTGGCGTTGGGCCGTTCGGAAGTCCTCTTTGAGAATTTCCGCACGCCGATAGCAGCGCCGCTACTGCGACACAAGACAAACTGAGAGTACTTTTATTTTTCATTATTTTTCTTATTCCTCAAACATTTAAGAAGCTATAACTTGGGCAAATTACGACTTCTGTATGATGCATAATACACACATCATATAGGTAAAGGCAAGTACCCAATCACTAAATATAGTTATTTTCTTGTCCTGTTGCACAAGGCACACAAAACTGGTGTTTTTATGTTGACGCCATGCCCAATCACTGGGCATATTCATCTTAATTTATATCTAATTTTCTTTTTTCTTTATGGAGAACCCCCATGAACAACCCTCTCGCCCAACAGAGCATTGAAGAGCTTTTAAGAGGTGTACATGCACTACAAAACTTTCAAACATCAACCTTTGAAGAAGCCATCACAAAAGGCATTACCCTGTTTGATACATTTATCAAACAGGGGCAACCCTTTAAGGAGTACCTTGAACCATTCATTGATGGACTTCACGAAACTCAAATCATTGAAGGTACAAAGGACGCAATCTTACAAAACCTTCCGCGAGAAATAGATATCATTTACAATAAAATTGGCTATCTATTCTGGATCGGCGTATCAGCCAGCACACGGGATGCCATTACAAGGTTTATTGAAACATTCTCTAAACAACTCAAAAACCATAGCGCTTAAACCGATAAAACCCCGCCAATGGCGGGGTTTTTATTATTTAATCAAAGGCCAAACACGCTATAGCGAGGCGAAAACAGCTTTATAAGGAAGCGCGCAGGCTGAAATGTATTAAACATACATAAAACTGAGCCTAGGATTGGGGGTTATTTGCAGAAAGATACAGCAGGGCTTTTAAATACGGGAGATAAAGAAGTCACGAAGCGTTGCCATAACAATCCGGAACATTCTCATAATTGTTCCGAAAACAAACGCAATGGCAATATACAAGTAAAGCGCCCCTTTATAAGCTCCCGAAAAAATACCGTTAAAAAGCTGAGAGGGAAGATCCATCAAATTTCCTTCTTTGGCTTTTGCCCAAAATGCAAGAACAAGAAGCACAAGCAGGAAAAATACAAAAATCTTAAACCCTGGCAGAAGGTAATGCACATATAGGTATGCAAATTTTTCAATGCTCATAACTAAAATTTCTCCCCTTACATTTCAAGTTCAGAGAGCGTTTGATAGCGCTCTGCAACTGATAACCCTTGGATTTTTGGCATTTTGAAGCGTGGGAAGTCAAGTGTTTTATTGTCTTTATTCAAAATAACCAAAGGCACCTTAAGCTTATAAACACTGTTTCTTCCAATATATATCGCTTCTCCATCTTTCAGATTTCTAAAGTCCTCTGGACGCACAACAGCGCTGTAAGCATAAGAAATAGACTTACCAAAGCTCTTACCACGGCCGCCCGTACGCAGTGCAGAAGAGTCATCTTCACCAGACGCAAAAGAAAGACTCTCACCAAAACTCTCAGAAACAGACTCTTTTAAGATCTCACCTGCTGCACGAGACATCATTTCGCAACTTTCAGGCTCTTGAAGTAGAAAGGAGATTTTATTCCATGTATTTCCAAAAACTTTAGCAGCAAAATCATCGCTCAAGCCTGCCTCACTATCTGTAAGGGAAGAATAGGTCTGAATAAACGGGAACAAACACACGTTAGCAGAACGCGCCTGCTCAAATACCGGGGCAAGAGAAGGCTGGGCATAGGATGAGAACTCATCCATAAGCGTAAGGTATGTTGGGTGAGGCTTATATTTATCGTTCTGAATTTGACCAATCGCTGTTTTAAGGTCACTAATAAAGAACTTCGCAAAATCAACAGCCGCCTCACGCTTGTTAAGCATTGGCAGCGCCACATATACAAGAAGGTTCTCTTTAATAGCCTGATAGAGATCGACTTCTGGTGCATAAGAGTTCAAAACACGTCCGGCCGTACCAACATAATAACTATGAAGACGTGAAGACAAGTCCCCAAATGTATGCTGGAGCTTATTTGCATTCAGTTTACGCTTCCCTGTTTTAGGGTCAATCTCAGTCATTTGATCAAAGAAAATCTTAAAATCACTGTATTCTTTCGTCGCCTTCGGCGCATCTTCTAGAAGCTGCTTCATGGCAGCTTCATTCGTCATAAGCACATTAAGATCACCAAAATTATACGGCTTTCCAATAACTTTCAAAATTCCTGCAATGGCACGCATACCTCGCGCAGCCTGCCCCCGAAAGAAGGGATCGCCCTTTGTTCCGATGAGCTCCATAATCCGGCTTGTCACCTCATCCTGGTCTCCACGAAGAAGTGGATTATAAGTATTAGAAAAATCTGGATCTGCAATATTGATAATACGAACGTCTTGCCAGCGGTCATGCTGCCTTGCAAGGTTTAAAAACTCAAGCGCAGCCTCCTTAGAGGATTTACCATCAATATGTATAGCCCCACCACCGCGCATCATCTGTTGTTTTAATATAAGGTTTAAAAAGTTAGACTTACCACCACCCGTCGCAGCAATACCAAGACAGTGCCTTGTCATCAAGGTTGATGTGATGTTGATATCATCAGAATCAGGTAAAGGTGTTTTTGACATAATGCTCCGACTTACTCAGATTTTTGTAGAACGTCCATAACCTTACCAAAGTAATACTCATCTGGCATACGGTTTTTACGGTTTTTGGTATCTTTTCTGCGTACCACAAGATAATGCTTAAGAACGCCATAGTTGAGCACAATCCCAAAAAGTGCGCCAAGCAAAAACCCAAGCAGGGTATTATGGTCAAGGCCATTAGGACGAACTGTGCCAGGGCTCAAAACCCAAGCAATAATTGAAAAGAAGAAAACAGGGCGCATAACCCAAGCCAGGCGCTCTGCAGCAATCGCCTGATATTCATACGCAACATCTTTTTTAGCTTGGTTACCTGCCATAAAACGACCTTAAAACTTTGTACGAGATTTGACAAGGTTATTCAGTAACATCTCTATCTCTGTCGCAACAAGTACACCTTCTCTCTTAATAAGAGGCTTATCAGGCCCTGTGCTAATCATAAGTGTTGGTGTACTTCTCACACCAAAGGCTTCAAGCTCCCCAGGAAGAAGCGGCCGCCACGTACAGTCCACAATCCCTTTAATGTTTTCCTCTTTGCGCTCCTTCGGTGATGTATCTACGCAAGTTAAATTAACATCAGCGCGCGAAAGGCGTTCCATAGCAAGGCGAAGCTCAGGCTCAAACTTTTTACAAAATGGACACACATTACTAAAGTAATAGCTCACTTGAAGAGGCCCTTGCGCCCCTGCACTTTTCTTCTCAGCTGGGAATGCCTCAATAGGGGTAAGCGAACCACTTGCACTTATTTTATTACGCTCAAAAGAAATGGCATCACTGGTGCGGCTATAAGGGGTACTCTTCTGCGCTGCTGGGAACGGGTCTTTAGGCGGAACAAGTCCTGGGTAGTCAGGAATTGGTGGCAGCGGGTTTGTAAGTTCAGGAAGTTCCCCGCCCTGCTCTTTTGTTTGTTTATAAATTTTTTGCGCGGCAGACCAAGCTGCTGCCATTTTTTTGTTACGCGTCATCATTTCATCGTATTTGCGTGCCCACCGTACGGCATTTTCAACCGTTGGATCTACCGTCCATTCTGCAAACTCTCTTGGAGGTTTGTCGTACGTATCATAAAATTCCTGAACCTTTGTATCCATTTCATTGGCCTGAGGCTCTTGTGCAGCCATCTCCTCTTCTTGAGGGGTATCAACAAGAGGCTCCTCCTGCTCAACTGCAGGCTTGTTATCCATACAGCCAGAAAGCCCCTCAGAGGTGTAACTAATACACGTTTGCGCAAAAAGGCTCCCATGTAGAGCTAAGCTTAAAAATGCAGAAATCATCAATTTATATATCATCACGCCACCACGTACCTTTCCTAAGGATTTATGCTGTTTATCATTATTTCTATTCATGACACTTGTGCTAGTATGATGCCATAAATAAGTTGGCGCAAGCAGCAGATCAAGGTATATACACTCACACACCCCTCATATAAAGGAGATTACATGTTTATTCTAGGCAATTTAATTATTGGAGTCACCCATGTGCTAGATGCAGTTTTATCACTGTTTACCCTTGTTATTGTTGCATCTGCCATTATTTCGTTTACCAGCATCAGCCCAAGAAACAAATTTGTTTTAGCGGTTAACGCTCTCACATTTCCTGTTTTTGGAAAATTAAGAAAAATGCTTCCATCTAAATATTGGCTATATGGACAGGCTGACCTTATTCCGCTTTACACGATCCTTATTATTATTCTCATACAGCGTGGCATTCTGCCATCCCTGTATCAAATTGGATTTAAATTAGCAGGTTAAATGACGCACAAAGAAAACCAAGTACTAGACGCAGGCTATAAAGCGACCCGTATGGGCGTTATTCTTAATGTGTTTATGGGTCTATCTAAAGGTATTGTAGGGACATGGTCTGGGTCGGCAGCCCTGATAGCAGATGCGCTCCACTCCGTTGCAGATGCGTTTACCGACATATTTGCTTACTTCATGCTAAAAATTTGTGTGCAAGCACCAGATGAAGACCATCAATACGGCCATCTTAAGTTTGAAACAGCAGGAACTTTAATTCTAGCTGTTATTCTTGCCATTATTGCCATTAGCATTGGTTACAGCGCGCTAGAGAATGCGGCGCATGGCCACTCTCTTAATATTACCCCCCTGGCTCTTGTTGTAACAGTTCTCTCTATTGGCATAAACGAGTTTCTCTACCACTACACCAAACGCCTAGGAAAACAGGTGGAATCCTCAATCCTTATTGCAAACGCATGGCATCACAGAACAGATAGCTTATCATCCGTTGCTGTGCTTGCAGGCCTTTCTGTGAGCCTTTTGGGTTTTCCAATTTTTGATACCATCGCCGCACTTTTTGTCACGGCTCTTCTTCTTAAAATTGCATTTGATATTGGATCTGAGGCATTTCATGACCTTGTAGACGCTGCGATTGACCCCGCCTTTCTTGAGCGCCTCACAAACAGTATTCATAACCATGATGGCGTCGTTGGTATCTCATCCCTCCGTGCACGCCGCGTATCAGGCAAGGCTTACGCTGATGTAAACATTGAGGTAGACCCTCTCATTTCAGTATCCGAAGGGCACACAATTGCAGAAACCTTAGAAAGGTCCCTCAAAAAATCTCATCAAAGCCTGCATGACATCACAGTTCATGTAGAACCATCAGGCGCAGTGCACAACACAACCAAAAGCACCAAAAAACTCAGAAATGAGGTTAAAAAGGTATTAAACCAACATATCGCTTATGATGTTCACAATACAAAAATTAACATTGATGACCTAGAATCTGGTCTTTACCTCAGCATTCATTTCTCTGAGCTCTCAAAAGAAAACGAAGAAAAACTTGAAAGCATACCTAAAGACCTAAAAAAACCAGAAGGCGCGTTTGACCACGTCACCTTCTGGAAAAACATGAACACTAAAGACTAAGAGTTCAAAGCCGCTTTCTTAGGCGCTTCTTTTTTTTCAGACTTTGCTTCTTCTTCTGCTTTTTGAGCTTGCATCTGCTGGTTACGCATATAAAGGCCTGCAAAATGGATAGGCTCAATCATACGTGGCTGGTACCCAAGCGCAGCAACATTGCTCATAATAAGCTGTCTTGCAAACGGGAAAATCAATGCTGCACCATCAATTGCAAGCAGTGCTTGCAGGCGTTCGCCCTCGATATTTGTTAGTATGTACTCACCAACATATTCGGTTTCAACAAGATAAACAGCCTTGTCACCAACCTTACCCTCACAACGAAGCTTCAAAAGAACCTCGTAGACATCACCTTTCAATTGACGGCTACCAAGCCCCACATCCAAACTTGTCTCAATATCGCCTTCCATTGCACTTTTTGGCACAAAGCATTCTGCTGAAATATCTTTTGCGTACTGATGCTTGAGCTGAAATGTGCTTTTTGCTGGCTCAGCTTTATTTTCTTTCTTTTCTGCCATTTTATGACCCCTTATCACCCTTTTAATCTTTTTGACCCAATACATCTAACGTCGTATATTGAACGGGCAAAGTCTAACGAATTATGAGTAAAATTTCCATGAAAACGGCAAAACATTTTGATTATTTAGTAATAGGCGCAGGCTCAGGTGGCGTTTCTTCGGCTCGAAGAGCTGCAAGCCATGGTGCCAAAGTTGGCATTATAGAGAAGGACCGCGAAGGTGGTACATGTGTGATTCGCGGCTGTGTCCCTAAAAAAATCATGACCTACCTTGCAGATTTAAAAAGATCTGAAAAACTTATGGCAGACTATGGCTTTGAGGGCGAAATGCCAAAACTAAATTTTAAAACCTTTGTCAGCAAGAGAAATGCTGAAATTGACCGTCTTAATGGCATCTACCTATCCATGCTCAAAAGCTCAGAAGTAGATCTTATAAAAGGACACGCTTCATTTAAAGATGAAAACACTGTGACCGTAAAACATGAAAACGGAAGTGAAACACACTACAGCGCAGATAAAATTATGATTGCAACAGGCGGAAAACCCGTTAAAGCGCCGCTTAGTGGCGCTGAGCATTGCATGACCTCTGATGATATGTGGAGCCTTACTGAAATTCCTCAAAGCCTCACCATTATTGGTGCAGGATTCATTGGTGTTGAGTTTGCCTGCATCATGCAAGCGCTTGGCTCTCAGGTAAACCTTGTCTACCGAGCTGACCATACCCTTAGAGGATTTGATAATGAAATGGTGCAGCACCTAGAAGAGCGTATGAAAGAGCAAGGCATTAAGCTCTACCCATGCACATCCCCAGAAAAAATAGAAAAAAGCACCAACACGCTAAAGGTTCACAGCAATACTGGCACAATTGAATCTAGCCACATTCTCATGGCAACAGGCCGCACACCCAACACGGCAGACCTTGGCCTAGAAAACATCAGCATTGAGACTGAGCGTGGCTTTATACCTGTAAATGACAAGCGTGAAACAAAGCACAAGCATATCTTTGCAGTAGGTGATGTTATCAACCATCATGCTCTTACGCCTATTGCAATTCGTGATGGCCGTGCCATTGCAGATCATCACTTTGGCGGAAAACCTTTAAAAATCGGATTTACAGCACTGCCGACAGCCGTCTTCAGTGAGCCCCAGTTCGGTACAGTTGGGCTTACAGAGGAGCAAGCCAGAGATGAACTTGGTGATAATGTTGAAATAAAAACAACAACATTTAAGCCAATGAAGTACAGCTTTACTGAAGTTAAACCTCTCATAAGCATGAAAATGGTTCTCAAAAAGGATGACCAGACCGTTATTGGCTGCCACATGGTAGGCGCTGACGCTGCAGAAATTATTCAAGCAGCCGGTGTTGCCGTTGGCATGGGCGCCAAGATGAGTGATTTTTACAACACCGTCGCACTTCATCCATCGTCCGCAGAAGAGCTTGTGCTCATGTAACCTTTACCTTATATATAGATAGAGATAAAATTAACCTATAGTGATCTGCCCGACACTATAGCGCCCAAAGATGCCCAGAAAGGATAAAACATGAGCTTTTTAGAGGTTGGCGTCACTGCCCCAAGCTTTACTCTGAAAAACCAAAATAACGAGGACGTATCCCTCGCAGACTTTGCTGCACAGTGGATTGTTCTTTATTTTTATCCAAAAGCATTGACCCCGGGCTGCACAACACAATCTTGTGCACTCCGCGATGGTATTAAGGAGCTTTCTTCTTTAAACGCCACCGTGATTGGCGTAAGTGGTGACGACCCTCAAAAATTGAAAAAATTTGAAGAAAAAGAATCCCTTAATTTTACTCTGGTCGGCGATCCGGAGCATAACGTGCTGGAACAATATGGAACTTGGGTAGAAAAAAACATGTACGGACGAAAGTACATGGGCGTCGCACGCATGACATATATTATTAGCCCTGAAGGCAAAATTCATCACGTCCTTCCAAAGGTCTCTCCCAAAAAGCACCTTGATGATGTTCTAAAAATTCTTAAACAGACAGAAAAGCCAGGTACATGAGCACTGACAAAATTACATCTATGAGCAAAAGACCGAGCGCTAGGCTTAACGATGAAATGAGACATGTTTCTATTGAAACCAATATCAATGCTTATGCAGAAGGCTCCTGCCTTATTAGCTTTGGTAACACAAAAGTAATTTGCACAGCAAGTGTCTCTCAAAACGTGCCGCGCTGGCTTAAAGGTCAAAAGCAAGGATGGATTACAGCAGAATATGGCATGCTCCCCCGCTCTACTCACAGCCGCATGGACAGAGAAGCCGTAAAAGGCAAGCAATCTGGCAGAACTCAGGAAATTTCACGTCTCATTGGCAGAAGTTTACGTAGCGTCGTTGACCTTAAATCTCTTGGTGAACGTACAATTCAGCTAGACTGTGATGTTATTCAAGCAGATGGCGGAACGAGAACAGCCTCCATTACAGGTGCTTATGTTGCTCTTCATCTCGCTGTCCAAAAACTATTTACTGAAGATAAAATTGATAAAATGCCCCTCACCGATTATGTAGCTGCCATTAGCTGCGGCATAACAAGTGCTGGCGCCGTTTCAGACCTTGATTATAAGGAAGATTCCAATGCTATAGCCGATGGAAACTTTGTCATGACAGGAAACGGCATGTGGATTGAACAGCAAGTTACAGCAGAGCAAGCTCCCATTAGCTCACAGGATATTCAAGGCCTGCATAGCCTTGCTGAAAAAAGCATTGCTGAGCTTGTTCAATTACAGAAAAAAGCAACGGGAGAGGCATCATCATGACCCTGCCAAAAACAATACTACTCGCAACCAAAAACCCTGGGAAACTCAAGGAATACCAAGCCCTTTTTGAAGGTTTACCTATTGAGTTAAAAACGCTGAATGACGTTGATTTTCCTGATGTTGATGAAACAGGTACAACCTTTTTTGAAAATGCAAAACTCAAAGCCGATTCTGCTTTTGAGTTAACAGGCATGCCAACTCTTGCAGAAGATAGCGGTCTTTGCGTTGATGCGCTTGATGGCGCTCCAGGCATATATACAGCAAGATATGGCGGCATGGAAAAGCTCCTTGAAGCTATAAAATCTCGAGAAAATAGCAGAAAAGCACATTATCATTGTTGCCTTGCTTACAAAGATTCACATGAAACAACCCAAAAATTTGAAGGCAATTTGCAAGGAAGCATAGCAACAGAAATATCTGGCGAAAACGGTTTTGGCTTTGACCCTGTTTTTATTCCTGAAGGGCTTTCAAAAACAGTTGCAAACTTAGATGAAAAAACTGTTCTTCCTATTCGTCACAGGACCATTGCCCTACAAAAATTTATTGAGCACCTGAAAGAGCTGAATGCCGCATAACGATATTGCTGTTTACATTCATTGGCCCTGGTGTAAAAGGAAGTGCCCTTATTGCGACTTTAACTCACATGTAAGCGAGCACTTACCTGAAAAAGAATACCTGCAAGCCTTACTGACCGATTTCAAGACCCAATCAAAAAAATTTGAAGGGCGCAATTTAGTTAGTATCTTTTTTGGTGGCGGCACCCCTTCTCTTATGAAGCCACTCACAACAGAAACTTTAATCAATGAGGTTTGCGATTTTTTCAAAACTTCATCAGACAAGGTTGAAATCACACTTGAAGCAAACCCGACATCCTCTTCGCTTAATAAATTTTTAGATTTTGAGTCAGCCGGTATAAATAGGTTTTCTATAGGTGTTCAATCTCTCCAAGATAAACATTTAGAATTTTTAGGGCGTGAACACAGCGCAAAAGAAGCTTTGCATACCGTAGAACAAGCTTTAAAAACAAAGGCTAGGATCAATTTTGACCTCATATATGGCCTACCAGAGCAAAACCTTACAGAATGGCTATCAGACCTTTCCTATGCTGTTTCTGTCGATGCTGGCCACATCAGTGCATATCAGCTTACAATTGAGCCAAACACTAAGTTTTACAGTGACATGCGCAAGAACAACCTCACCCCCATGCCCAACGATTTACAAGCAGACTTCTTTGATGCCACGCGCAAAAAACTGACTGAAAACGGTTACTCACACTATGAAATATCCAACTTTGCAAAGGTAAACCAAGAATGCCTGCACAATGTTCATGTCTGGAAATATGGTAGTTATCTGGGCATTGGAGCGGGCGCACACGGCCGCCTACATTGCAAAAACATCACAGCAACCCAAAACTACAAGTTGCCATTTAGGTATATTGAAAAAGTGGCAAAAAACCAACACGGTGTCTTTATGTCACAGGAAACAGATAACGAAACTGCCCTGTTTGAAAAGATTTTGCTTGGTATACGATTAGAAGGTGGCGTCAAACTCACAAACAAAGAGTTATCTTTTTTAGATACAGAAGGCCTCTCACTACTCCAAAAAAACAGTGCCATAATGTGGGATGGGACTACACTCAGAATCCCGAATAGCCACACCCAACTAACTGATGATATCCTATTGAAAATAATAAAGTAAACAGTTAGTATGTAAGCATTCACATACACGCAACCTCTAAAGAAAATCATGCCAACACAGAGATGAAAACCTTGCTTAAGAATCAGGGTTCATAGCAGGTTTATTTTTTTCTACTTTGAAATAATCATACACAACCGAGACGCCTTTTGTTGTTTGTGCAAGATAGATAATCTGCTCGCGCGCACTATCCTTAGATACAACACCTATCAAATAAACGTTACTTTTGTGAACAACCACAGATAGGTCATTCGGGTTTACTTTGAATGAGCCAATAATGCGACTACGTACCTTTGTTGCAAGACCTGCATCATAGGCGTAATGGCGTCTTAGGTAGCTAGAATCAACATCCATTAAATCAGTAACAGAATGAACCCCGTCCACAGCGTAAACAGCATCAATAATACTGTTACGCAAATCATCACGTGCAACAGAACCAACCAAATAAACACTTCCACCATAAACAGAGACATCTACAGCAGGAACAGCCCCAAAATCAACCTGAGCAAGCCCTGCCTTAACTTTTGCGGCAATCGTAGCATCCTCAAGAGACCCCTCTAATGAACGGTCTTGGGTTGCGGCCATACCAACCACAGCTGCACCACCAATTAAAAGTGGGGCACATCCAGATAACAATGGGAAAGCTATAGCTAAAGAAACGATCAAGTTGGTTTTCATAAGTGGTAAGACCTTTATTTTGTTACCTAACCAATATCACACACGTTTTTATGATGCTCAAGTCTTAATGGGCATAGGTATACAATAAAAACATCCACACTTACATTGCATGTGTTATTTTGTGACATTGCATGCTTCGACGCTGTTTTTAAACGGTTTAGTTGAGTGCTTGAGATAACTCGATATTTACCATCTCTTTTACGGCGCGTTTTAACCTCAAGCAAAATCAAAGAGGTCTTTTTAGACAAAATTAAGTCTACCTGAACGCCACCCAGTTTCTGATCCCTTAAAACCTTGTACCCCCGCAGCAAAAAATAGAAATATGCAACGAATTCTCCAATTTGGCCTGTAATCTTATTGTCTCTCATGCTAAAAATTTATAGAATCCCATATAACTTAGCAATAGAAACAATCGCGGCAAGGAGCCTCATGCGCACATTTTCAATTTACGCCCTTACAACACTTATCAGCACTTCGGTGTGGGCTCAAGCGCTTCCAGCATCAGAAACAGCCGTACAACTAAATCTAAACTACCTCAGCCAAAACGGCATGTTGGAAAGTTTAAAAAAAGCTGAAGAGGCACAAAGGACTGAATATAGCTATCATCTTAATGAAAGCACTCCTTCTGTTACGCAGCCCCAAACCTCCCACATTATTGAAAATTATATCGCCTTAAAGCAGGGTGCTTCCCTACCCTACTCACTCCAAGCAATGGAAACAGCCCCCGCAGATATTTTAAAGGCTATTAAAGCGTTAAATACCCCTAACCCAACATCTAACTATCTTAAAATTGGTGTTTTCCTGCCTATAAACGGCCCCCTTAAGAACATTTCTGCAAATATTCTTTCCTCTATTCAAATGGCTTTATTTGAACTTCAGAATAACAATGTGCTTGTTTATGTGTATGACATCGGCAGCTCTGATGACCAAGCGTTTAAAGCTACAACCCTTGCCAAACAAGATGGTATCAATGTAGCCTTAGGCCCTATTCGTGCTGACCAAGCCAACTTTGTTAAAAGCGTATTAAAAAACATTCCAATGATAAGCTTTACCAATACAGAAACAGCACTACGTAAGGATCTTTATTCTATAAGCTACCTGCCGCACGACCAAATGACTGCAATTGCAGACTATACGCTTTCATCTGGACATACAAAAGTATCATCCTTCATAGCACACGCTGACCCTGTGCAAAAATCACTTTCTGATGAGTTTATTAAGCATATCCAGTCATCCACCTATAACCAAGCCTTTGTCCACCCTACATGGAGTTATGACGCCAGCACAAATAACAATAAAAATGATATTAAACAATTCATTAAACACAACCAATTACTTAATGCTCAGCATACACTTGTTGAGGCTTTAAGTGCTACCGAAGTTCTAACAGAAGAGGAAAATACCCTCTTCCAAGAACTGCAGAACGACAACCTTTCATCTCTTATCCCATTCGAAAGTCTCTTTTTGCCAGTTACCCCTAAAGACGCCAAAACACTCTCTCACCAGCTTGCATTCTATGATATCGAAGCCAACAGAACTCAAATTTTCGGCCTTTACTCTCTTGCAAACCTTGTTGGACGAAAAGATTTTCCAAGTAGTTTAAGTGGTATGATTTTACCAACACCCAATCAAAAAACGCTTAGTGTTTTTGAAAGAAAATTCAAAGATACCACAGGGAAAACCGCAAAGAACCTGGATGTCCTTGCCTATGACGCTATCCATATTTTAAATGAAATTGCCCTTATTTCTGATGGTAAATTTAATCAAGAGATTCTTGAAAGGCCTTCTGGTTTTTGGGGGTATGGTGGCGCCGTAAAATTCCTAGACAATGGCAAAAACATTCGTAAGTACGGCATATCGAAGATATCTAAAAGAAATGTAACTCAACTAACGGAAGCAACAGGGCTTGCTACCCATAAAACATATGAAACACAACCAAAAAGAAACCCTTTCTTTGGTGGCGGAGACTGGGACTACAAAAAGCCACAAAAACAACCTGAAAGAGACAAGAAATCTAACTTTTACATTGAGTGGTTTTAAGAGGTTACATAACCTTTAAGCGCCATGTAAACAGATACGTTTTCCTCAGAATGACCGTCACGTAAATGAGATATATCTGCCCACATAAACTTACTCCCCTCACTCAACATACGGGCAGGAAGACCTTGTGCTTGAGCAATGAAATCCGCCTTCTGATTATCAAATACAGGGGGTTTAAGGCTTGAACAGGCCTGATGAGGGTTCATACCAGCATCCATAGCGACTCTAAGCTGTGAAAGCCTCCGGAAGTGTCTCTGAATAAGTATAATGATTCCTTGAGCCCCCTCTCCTTCTTCTAGCATCGCATGGTAAAGCTTATCAGCGTCCTTAAAATTTTTCTTACCGAGCATGTCACAAAGCTTAAACACATTCATTGCAGGCGCATTAGAAAGAACAGCCTGACAAGCCTCCAGCCCAACAGATGATTGCCCTAAAGTGTACAAATCAAGCTTATCAAGCTCTAGTAAAGTCGCAGCTTTATCATGCCCTAAATAAGCTTGAAGGAAATTCATAGCATCAGCGCTAATGGCTTTATTTTTATCCTTAAAATATGAGGAAATCGTTGCAGATAAGTCCCTAGCACCTTCTTGGTAACACCTGACCGTCATAACATTTGCAGCTTTTTCAAGCGCTTTCACCTGCGCCAACTTTGCATCAACGCCCGGCGCCTGCACCAAAATAACAACATCACTCAACTGCTGGCCTGCTAGGTCATTTAACATTGCAAGGATAGCATTAATAGACTTTGTATCCAATCCACCATGTAAACCATCAATACGAATAAGACGCACACCTCCCCCAAAAGAAAGCGTTGTAGAAGATTCGTAAAGTCGAGAAGATTCATCTATCAAATCAGACACATCTAAACGATCGTGCAAGAACGGGTCATCAGGAGTGTCAGTCACAAGAGGAATAATATTATCAGAAAGCTCTTTTACCTTCCCTGAATCATCCCCATAAATAAAAACAATTGGAGTAAGAGCTTTCTGCCCTGACAGGTAAGGTTTAAGAGTGGCCTCTGTTAGCTTCATTCACGTTCCATCGCGTACATTTTGAAATGCACTTGCTGAATGATATCTTCGGCAAGACGATCAATAGCCCTTTCCTGAGCTGAACTCTCTTCACTATCTGTTGCAAACCCTGTTGCTTGGACATTGTAAGCAACCACCTGGCTCAGCTTTGTCTTCAGATGACTCTCACCGTTCAGGTCAAGCAGATCTATATGAGCAATAACTTGCAACTGATACCTCTCATCTGAGGCTGTTCTGCTTGTTGCTAGCGCATTTGTATACTCGCTTAAAGATACATTAAGTGTATAACGCCCCTCCTCCGAAGAAAAAGCATTATTGAGTCTTTGCGATAGTCTTTGAGGCATACGGCGAGAACCTACATTTCTCTCAACACCTTGAATCTGAACACTTCCAACAGCAACTTCAGAAAATTGCCCCTGAAAACCTGCAGTACTTTTATACATTGGAGCATAGCTGCATGCCGCAGATGCAAAACAAAGACTTAATAAAATTGGTATTTTTTTTATATTCATTACATTGGCCTTACTACAAAGTTAACAAGTCTGTTAGGAACAACCACACATTTAAGAACGTTCTGCCCCTCTAGATGGTTTGCCGCTATTTCACGCGCCTTATCTTCCATAACATCCTTAGAAAGGTTAATAGGCACCGTTGCTTTCTCTTTTAGTTTACCATTAATTTGGATAATCATTGTAATTTCATCATCAATAGCAACTTTAGCATCAAATACCGGCCAGTTAGAGGCATGTAATGGGGTTTCTTGCCCAGACAGCTTCCAAAGCTCTTCTGTCATGTGAGGCGCAACAGGATTAAGAAGCTGAAGAACAACACCACAACCGTACTGACAAAGAGATTTGTCTGCATCTGTACTTAGCTTCATTCCTGATAGAGTATTAGTAAGCTCCATTACCGCTGCAATAAGCGTGTTAAACTGGAAAGACTCTATATCTTTTGAAGCTTTATCTATTGTTTTATGAATAGCACGATGTACAGGTTTTAACTCTTCACTATCCCAGTTATCAGTATACAACACAGGTGAATTTTCAAAAGATTTATGTAAAAGGCTCCAAACACGACCCATAAAACGCCAAGCGCCCTCAATTGCACCATCACTCCACTCAAGGTCGCGCTCTGGGGGAGCTGTAAACATCATGAATGTACGTAATGTATCCGCACCATATCTCTCCAGTAAGATGTTAGGGTCAACCCCATTATTTTTAGACTTGGACATTTTCTCCATACGATTAACCTTGAGCACATCACCCGTTTTCACATGCATAGCAACATCACCATTCCACTCAACATCGTCAGGATTAATATATTCACCAGATGCATCTTGGTATGAGTTATTAATCACCATTCCCTGTGTTAACAACAACTTAAATGGTTCGTGAGTATTTACATACCCCTGATCCTTAAGAACCTTAGTAATAAACCTTGAGTAAAGTAGATGTAAGACAGCATGCTCGATACCGCCAATGTACTGATCTACGCCACCTTCCATCCAGTAAGCAGCTTCACCACCAATAGGGTCATTACTTTTAACATCAGCATAACGAAGGAAGTACCAAGATGAATCCATGAAGGTATCCATTGTGTCAGTCACACGTTCAGCATCATTACCGCAGCAAGGACACGTAGTATGTTTCCAGCTTGAGTGACGATCCAAAGGGTTTCCAGGAATATCAAAGGTTACATTTTTAGGAAGCTCTACAGGGAGGTTTTCTTTAGGTACTGGTACAGTGCCGCAATCTTTGCACTCTACAAAAGGAATAGGGCAACCCCAATAGCGCTGACGAGAAATGCCCCAGTCTTTTAAACGAAAGTTAACTTTACGCTGACCTTTATCAAGACCTTCAATATATTCAGATATCTTTAAGCTCGCTTCACTTGAAGTCAAACCATCAAAATCACCAGAGTTAGTAAGCACTCCCTGACCTGTATAAACATCAGAGTCAGTAACAGTTTCATCATCAGGAAGAATAACTGTTTGAATTGGAAGGTTGTATTTAGTTGCAAAAGCAAAATCACGTTCATCGTGCGCAGGAACAGACATAACTGCTCCAGTCCCATAAGACATCAACACAAAGTTTGCAATATAAACAGGGAGCTCTTTACCTGTAACAGGGTGAACAACAGTCTGTAGAAGCTTATATCCGCGCTTCTCAGCCTTTTCAATATCTTCAGCAGCCGTACCAAGCGCTTGGCACTCCGAAACAAACTGAGCAGCCTTCTCGTCCGAAGATGCGACTTCTATTGCCAATGGGTGTTCTGGAGCAATTGCACAATATGTACATCCCATAAGCGTATCAGGGCGGGTTGTGTAGACCGTAAGGCCCTCATCCCAACCATTCACATCAAAAGTAAACTCTAACCCCTCACTGCGGCCAATCCAGTTAGCTTGCATGGTTTTCACACGCTCAGGCCATCCCTTTAGATCATCGAGGTCATTTAAAAGCTCATCAGCATAATCTGTAATACGTAAAAACCACTGATTCATGGCTTTACGAACAACAGGTGCGCCGGAGCGCCACCCCTTACCATCAACAACCTGCTCATTTGCAAGAACTGTATGATCAACAGGATCCCAGTTCACAAGTGACTCTTTTTGGTACACCAACCCCTTCTTATAGAGATCTAAAAACAATTCCTGCTGTTTACCATAGTATACAGGTAGACACGTCGCAACCTCACGCTCCCAATCATAAGAAAGCCCAAACTTATTTAAATCAACCTTCATGGCTTCAACGTTAGAGAGAGTCCAGTCTTCTGGGTGCTTATTATTCTTTAGAGCTGCATTCTCAGCAGGAAGACCAAAAGCATCCCACCCCATAGGGTGAAGTACATTATAGCCCTTAGCTCTGTAGTAACGCGCCACAACATCTCCAATTGTATAATTTCGTACATGCCCCATATGAAGTTTGCCCGAAGGGTAGGGGAACATTTCTAAAACGTAATACTTTGGTTTATCTTTGCTTGCGACACTCTTAAAAGCTTTGTTGTCTAACCAACAAGATTGCCACTTTTCTTCAACACTAAAGGGATTGTACTTTTGCATGATATCCTAATTCTCTATTGGCTTGCTTTAGCACGAACACGGAAAGAGCGCGCATTTGTAAGAATTGTTTCTTCAAGCTCTTTAGCTGTTGCCTCTTGAGAGCCTAAATCTGCCCAACCAGATGCTGTTTTGCCTTTTTTAAAGACACTCACATTAAGCGCCGAAGGAGAAAGCTCCTTACCTAAAAGCATAATGTTTACTTTAAACTGCTCTTCTGAGTTATTTGGGCTTGTATACCAATCTGTTAGAATAACACCACCAGCGCTATCAGCTTGGTAAATTGGCATGAATGAAACAGCCTCAAGAGAAGCGCGCCAAAGGTAAGGGTCAACGCCAATACTTGCATTAGATGAATCTTTATTATCAAAAGAATCAAGCAGGTTACCCGTTCTACCAGAAAAAAGACCTGGCCCATCAGGCGCATCGTGTGGCTTTGGGTTAGGATCCGTTGCTTCTAAACCTGACCCACAAGCAGCAAGAGTTAATGAAGTTGTAAGCATTAAGCTTTTTATGTATGTATGTTTCATTGTATACCTTTCTCCCAAAACATCAAAAATCAATATATGTGCGCCATTATAGTACTGTTTCCTATCTTTCCACAAGAAACAACGCACAAAAAAACAGGCAGCCTCTCGCTGCCTGTTTTATAAGTAAAGTTCGGTTTAGAACTTAACGCGCATGTTTACGCCGTACACACCGATATCTTCAAAGTTTGTAGATGTAGAATCATCAAACTCGAAGTTTTTGTAGTATGCAGCAGCAGAAACACCGTGGCCTAGGTTGTACTGACCAGCAAGACCGAAGTAAGTAGTCTCGTCGTCTTTAACACCAGCACCGTTTTCGTGCTTAGAGTAGTCAGCAGCAACTTCAAAGGCGTCCCAAGTGTAACCAAGTTTCACGTAGTAGAAAGTTGGGTCATCTTGAGTTGCAGTTGGAGTGTCAATTTCTTGCTGTCCGTAAGCAACAGTCGCGCCGAAGCCGCTGTCATGCTTAGCAGATACAGAACCAGAAACTTGGCTTTCAAAAGTAGCACCAGGCAAACCAGCTGTGTTATCGTTAAACGCTACGTAACCGATTCCACCTTTAATAGCGAACTCGTCAACACGTCCGTGGTAAAATACACCAGTATCTGTGTCGCCGCCCTGTGCAGCAGAAACGCGCACTTGGAAGCCGTTAAAGATTGGAGAGTCGTAACGTACAAGATCTTTACGTCCGTTACCATCCATGTTGTTAGTAGCTGAAGCAATAGTATCAGTAGAGTAACCGCCACCAGAAGTACGGAATAGCATGTTACCACCAAGATCTTCGATATCAGATCCAAGTACATCACCAGCACCGGCCATGTCTTGCTCAGTTACACCGTCAGTAGCTGTAGAAGTGTGACCAACAAAGATCGCACCAAAGTCGCCACCAAGACCAACACGTGAGTGACGTGCTGCTAGGCTACCAGTAACGTTAGCTGGAGTGTTTTGAACACCAGCAGTGTTAGTTTGCTGAAGAACATCAGAAGCGTTAGTCTGGTATTCCATTTCTAGTAGAGCAGACGCTGTTAGACCGTTATCAAGAGCTTGTTCGCCCTTTAGGCCAAAACGTGTGCTTGAAAAGTCGTTATCAACAACGTTGAATTCAGTATCAGTACCGTCATCAACGATCATAACACCTTTGTTTACTTGTCCGTAAAGCTCTACGTCGATAGCGTTTGCGTTAGACGCAACACCAGCAACCGCAACAGCTGAAGCAGCAATCAACAATTCTTTTTTCATTATATTTCTCCCTAAGGATTTTTCTTTTATTACCATGAGCGAGACGAATCTCTATCACCAAGCTGTAAGATAAAGGTCTTAATAGGCAGGGTCAAGCCTTGGAGAGTTTTAAGGAAAGGGGGGTGTGTTTTTTATGTAACGCTTTATTCTCTTCTACCTTTGATATATATTAGCTCCTATGAAGATAATATATCAAAAAATTGAGTCTGAGCTTGCCTTACACAAGGCAACGCTTATAGCCGTTAGTAAAAAGCAACCTGCATACAAAATTGAACAAGCCCTTTCATTAGGCATCACAAATTTTGGTGAAAGCTACATGCAAGAAGCCCTTATAAAGGTTAATGACGGAGTATTTAAAGGCGCAACCCTTCACTTTATAGGCCACTTACAAACCAACAAAACTAAAGAAGCGGTCCTACATTTTGAGTATATACACTCTGTAGATAGGTTAAAACTTATAAAATCTATTGAAAAGGAAGCTTTTAAACAGTCTAAAGTTCAAAAAATTTTTATACATGTAAAACCATACAGTGATGAGAACAAGTCAGGATGTTCAATAGAAGAGCTACCTGCGCTTCTTGAATACACAATAGCCAACTGCCCGCACATTCAAGTTTGCGGACTAATGTGTATACCACCACTTAATGTTCAAGCAAAAAAAGCCTTTCAGGCCATAGAAACATTAACAAAAAAATATAAGCTCAAAGAAACATCAATGGGAATGTCATCAGATTACCAAGAAGCCCTCAAGCACGGAGCCACCTATATTAGGGTAGGCACCGCACTTTTCGGTGAAAGATCATGACTCAGAGATTTTGTTCACAATATCTAAAAGCTCTTTAGAGTCTCCAAAGAACACTTTAATATGACCAACACCCTCTTTTTGACTTACCTGAACCTTTGAACCCAGTACAGACTGCATGCGCGACTCAAGCTCTAAAGTTGCAGGGCTTACATTTCTCTGACGAGGCTCTTTTTTCTTCTTACCATCAGAGTGTTTTCTTACTAAATCTTCTGTTTCACGGACTGAAAGTGTCTTTTTTATAACCTGATTTGCAATACGAAGTTGTAGTGCAGCATCATGTGAAAGACCAAGAAGAGCGCGCGCATGCCCCATTGTGAGTAAGCCTTCACTCACACAATCTTTAAGTTTTTCCGGCAAAGAGAGAAGACGCATCAAGTTCGTTACATGACTTCTACTCTTTCCTGTTACTTTTGCTATCTGTTCATGAGTATAATTAAACTCGTTCATAAGGCGTAAATAACCATCTGCCTCATCAATTGGATTTAAATCCGCTCGCTGAACGTTTTCTACAAGTGCAATTTCAAGCGCGCGGCCATCATCCATCTCTTTAACAATAACAGGAACCTCTGAAAGACCAGCCATTTGCGAAGCTCGCCAACGGCGCTCACCTGCAATAATCTCGAATCGATCCCCTGTAGGGCGCACAAGAAGAGGCTGGAGAACCCCCTGGGACTTAATGGATTCAGATAAGGCCTTAAGAGCATCCTCATCAAACATGCGGCGCGGCTGTGCATCTGAAGGACCGAGCAGTGCTACAGATAGAACTTGGGGATTTCCTGTACTTTCAAAACCGCCACCTACAGCAAAATCACTATCATCAAGAAGAGCGCCGAGACCTTTACCAAGACCTTTATTCATTATGCTGCCACTCCTACTTTAGCGTTTGACAGATGATTGTGCCTGCGGATCATTTCGCCAGCAAGACGGATATAAGCCTGACTACCAGCACAAGCTACATCATAAAGAAGAACAGGCTTACCATGGCTAGGTGCCTCTGAAACACGTACATTACGGGGAATAAGTGTTTTATACACAAGACGCCCCAAATGTTCACGCACTTCTTTTTCAACCATGCCAGAAAGTCTATTACGCACATCAAACATTGTAAGTAACACACCACCAACTTCAATATTTGGATTCAAGTTACGTTTCACAAGCTTTACAGTTTGCAATAACTGAGAAACACCCTCCATAGCAAAGAACTCGCACTGCAATGGCACTAAAACTTCTGTTGATGCAGAAAGTGCATTCAATGTTAAAAGCCCAAGAGAAGGCGGGCAGTCTATAAAAATGTAATCATACTGGTCGCGAATTGATTTTAAAGAATCTCGCAAACGATATTCACGCGCCATAACAGGAACAAGCTCAACTTCCGCACCTGACAAATGGATAGTTGATGGAATCAAACTCAAATTTGGAACACTTGTAGAAATGACCGTATCTTCAATTGCTGCCTTTTGCATAATTAAAGAGTAAGAGTTTTGCTTGTTAGAAGATTTATCTAAATTAAAACCGGTTGTCGCATTTCCCTGAGGATCAAAATCAACAAGAAGCACTTTTTTTCCACACGCTGCAAGAGCTGTTGACAGATTCATTGCCGTTGTTGTTTTTCCAACACCGCCTTTTTGATTAACAATTGCTATAATATGAGCCATTCGAGTATTTCCTTTATTGGGTTTTTACGAATTGCGTTATTTTTATAATTTTCGCACCCTCTTTAGTTATACTCGGAAACGTTTCATATGTCATCTGATATTTTTTAGAACACTCTAACAATTCATCTTTAAAGCTTTGACCTTTTAGTAAAACCATTTGATCTGTTCTATTATGCAAATGAGATGTCATATTAAATATTTTAACAAGAGGAGCAAAAGCCCTTGATGTAACAAGTATTCTTTTATTGTTCTTTAAGGTTATATCTTCAATAGAAATGCACTCAGCAGAAAAATCACACCCCTTTAAATATTTTTTAGCAAAAGAGTTTTGAAAAATTATTTTTTTACTTACTACATCACACGTTGTTATATTTTTGAAACCCATTACAGATAAAATAATACCTGGTACACCCGCACCAGACCCTATATCGAGTATTTGTGTTTCATGTGAAACATAGGGAACAAGTTGCAAAGCATCAAGTATATGTCTTGTATAAATCTCAGTCCTAGTATCAGGTCCTATAAGATTAATTTTATTAGACCACTTTAAAAGCTCTTCTGCATAAAGATCCAGAAGAGCCAATTGATCATCGTTTACTGTGAAAGGAAGTGAGGAGAGGGTTTGTAAAAAGTTCTCTCTGTCCTGTTTAAGTGCTGTGCTTACCATTTGATTTGTTCTTTCTTATATAAACCCATAAAGCTGTAAGTGCTGAAGGTGTCATGCCACTAATACGACTTGCGGCACCAATACTGGCTGGCTGAAACGTTTCAAGCTTCTCAATCACCTCATTGGAGAGACCACCAACCTTTGTGTAGCTCATGCCAACAGGAATTTCCAATGCTTCATCCATACGCATTGCATCAATCTCAGCCTTCTGCCGAGAGAGGTATCCATCATAATGTGCCTCTATCTCTATCTGCTCTAGCGCCTTAGGCTCAAGGGCCTCAATGCCAGCATCGAAAGCTTTAAGGCTCTCTAGTGTAACTTGGGGACGTTTAAGGATTTGGAACAGGCTCTGAGTATGCTCATAACCGCCAGATACGCTTCCTATATGAACACCAAGCTCGCTCGATGGTTTAACCTTGGTTTCCTTGAAGTACACCCCTGCTTGAGCAAGAGCCTCTAAGCGCTTGGTAAAGTGCTTCTGACGACGCTCAGAAACACAGCCTATATCTATCCCTTTTTGAGTCAAACGTAGGTCTGCATTATCTGCTCTAAGCAGCAATCTATACTCTGCACGAGAGGTAAACATGCGGTAAGGCTCTGATGTTCCACGTGTAACAAGGTCGTCAATCAGCACCCCTATATAAGCGTCAGCCCGATCCAGCTTAAATTTTTGATTTTGCTTAACTTTTAGGGATGCGTTGAGGCCTGCCATAAGGCCCTGAGCTGCCGCTTCTTCATAACCTGTTGTGCCATTTATTTGTCCTGCAAGGAAGAGACCTTTGATTTTTTTGGTCTCTAATGTATGTGTTAGCTCTGTTGGATCAATGTAGTCATATTCAATAGCATAACCTGCACGTAAAATTTCAGCGTTTTCAAGCCCTTCAATAGAGCGCACAATCTCAATTTGAGCATCAATAGGGAGGGATGTTGAGATGCCATTTGGGTAGACCTCAATACTGTCAAAACCCTCTGGTTCAAGGAAGATTTGGTGACGGGTCTTCTCAGCAAAACGTACAACCTTATCCTCTATTGAAGGGCAGTAACGTGGACCAACACCTTCAATAACGCCTGCATAAAGTGGTGAGCGGTTTAAATTTTCACGAATAATCTCGTGAGTTCTCTCATTTGTATAAGTCACATGGCAAGGCATTTGCTCTTGTTCTATGCTCTGTGTGAGGTCAGAGAAAGGTATAGGAATCTCATCCCCAGGCTGAACCTCCAGTTTTGAGTAATCAATCGTACGCATATCAAGGCGAGGGGGCGTACCTGTTTTGAGGCGGCCAAGCTTAAAGTTGAGGCGCCCAAGTGTTTCGCTAAGCTTCATTGATGCTGGCTCTCCTGCACGACCTGCAGGTTCTTTAGCGTCACCAATATGGATAAGGCCTTTCAGGAATGTTCCTGTTGTAATAATCACTGTTGGCGCATGGAACTTAAGACCGACAGATGTTATCACAGCATTAACCTCTCCATTATCATTTAGCTCAATATCATCCACCATTGCTTGCTTGATCGTAAGATTCTCCGTGCTCATAAGCTCTGTTTGTACGGCTTCTCTATAAAGTTTACGGTCAGATTGGGCACGCGGACCGCGCACAGCAGGACCTTTACTTGCATTAAGGATGCGGAATTGTAGACCCGACACATCTGTCATACGTCCCATAATACCGTCAAGAGCATCAATTTCGCGTACAAGATGCCCTTTGGCAAGCCCGCCGACAGCAGGGTTGCAGGACATTTGGCCAATCGTATCAATATTACCTGTAAGTAAAAGAGTGTCTGCGCCCATTCGTGCAGCAGCAGCAGCGGCCTCTGAACCTGCATGTCCACCACCAACAACAACCACGTCATATGAATATTTCATCTCTTTTCCTTTTGCATACATAAAAAACTATCTCTTTGAGATAATGTATAGGCCGTTAAAAATCAAGCAGCAAGCACAATAAAAAGGCCTCATTATAACAATTGAGGCCTTTTTATGTCATTAAGAGAGGTTTATAGCTTAGGGTTTAATCCTGAAAGCTTCTCACCACCAAGAATATGGTAGTGAACATGAAAGACTTCCTGTCCTGCATTGGGGCCTACATTTGTAATCACGCGATAGCCTTGTTTATCGCAGCCTGCAAGTTTTGCAATTTCAGGGATTTTAGTTTGTAAATGGCCAAGCAAAGTAAGATCTTCCGCTGTTGCTTCATTTACTGAAGAGATAAGCTTTTTAGGAATAACCAATGCGTGTACCTTAGCAGCTGGTGAAATATCATGAAAAGCTAGCACATGCTCATCTTCGTACACCTTATTACATGGAATTTCACCACGTAAAATTTTGCCAAAAATTGTTTCATTACTTTGAATATCTTGTTCGTACATTATTACTTTCTCCAATTAGTGGGCTTCATCCCAATTATCACCAACTCCCACGCCAACCTTTAAAGGTACTTTAAGCGGTATTATATCTTCCATAATTTTTTCAATATTTGCGACTTCTGCTTCTAGCACATCTTCTTTAATTTCAAAAATCAGTTCATCATGCACTTGTAAAAGCATGCGTACATCCTCACGGCCTTCATACACCTTATGAATCTGGATCATTGCCTTTTTAATCAGGTCTGCATTTCCGCCCTGCAGCGGCGCGTTGATAGCCACACGCTCCGAGCCTGATTTAAGCATACCATTTGAAGCGTTAATGTCTGGTAGCCATAAACGGCGGCCCATAAGCGTTTCTACATATCCGTGTTCACGGGCATAGTTTTTTTTCTCTTCAATGTAGTTTTTAATGCCTGAGTAGCGTTCAAAATAGTTATGGATGTATTGGCTAGCCTCTTTGTTACTCACACCAATTTGGCGAGCAAGGCTATGCGCGCCCATACCATAAACAATACCAAAGTTAATTGTTTTCGCGATACTACGCTGCTCTGGGGTGACATCATCTAAAGGTGTTTCAAAAATTTGATGGGCTGTAAAAGCATGAATATCTCTACCGTCGTTAAAGGCATCAACCAGACCTCCGGCGCCGCTCATGTCTGCAAGAAGACGAAGTTCAATTTGCGAATAATCCAAACTCACCATCTTGTAACCTTTTTGAGGCACAAAAGCTGTACGGATTTTACGACCTTCCTCTGTACGAATAGGAATGTTCTGCAGGTTAGGATCTGTAGATGAAAGACGGCCTGTAGAAGCCCCTACAGGGTTGTAGCTGGTATGAACGCGGCCATCTGCTGCAATCTGCCCCTGAAGAGCTTCTGTGTATGTGCTCCTCAGTTTTGAAAGCTGTCGGTAACGTAAAACTTGCGCAGCAATATTATGCCCCTCTTCAGCAAGTGCTTCAAGCACGGTCACATTGGTAGATTTAGGTGTTTTACCTTTAAGGGTAAGCCCCATATCATCAAACAGTACTTTAGCAAGCTGCTTTGGTGAGTTCAGGTTAAACTCTGCACATGTTTGGCTATATATCTCTTTTTCAATGGCTTCAAGCTGCTCAGTAAAAACAACCGTCATCTCCTGCAAAACAGAAGCGTTTACTTCAACACCTTTACGCTCCATAGAACGCAGAACATTGAGAAGAGGGCGTTCAAGCTCTTCATAAATTTTCTTTACGCCTGCATTTTCTGGGCTGTTCATTTTTTCATTAAAAATAAGGTAAAGCTGCAAGGTAATATCAGCATCCTCAGCTGCATAGGCCGTAGCGGGAATAATATCGACATAATCAAACGTAATTTGTTTTTTACCTGTACCGGCAACACTCTTAAATGGAATAGGGGTAACACCAAGGTAACGCTCTGATAGAGTATCCATATTATTGGCATGAATCCCTGCATTAAGCGCAAAGGACATCAGCATCGTATCTTCAATAGAAGTCAGCTTAATATCGTACTTATGCATAATATGCATATCATACTTTAGGTTTTGTCCAATCACTTTGATTTTAGGATCTTCTAGTACTTCTTTTAAAAATGGAAGGGCTTCTGATTCTGTAAGCTGAGGCGCCTGCGTTAAAAGGTCTGCCTTATGGTTCAGTGGTACATAACAAGCCTCACCAGGCTCTACAGAAAGAGAGAAACCAACAAGCGTTGCTTTTTGTACATCAAGGCCAGTTGTTTCTGTATCAAAAGCAACAAGCCCTTTCGCTTTAATTTTATCTATCCAAGCTTTAAGGGCAGGGAGCGTGTCCACTGTTTGATATGAAATTTTTGGAGCGGCGTCCTCTGTAGGATCTTCAGGGGAATCTTCAACCGTCTCGTTTCGGTGTTTTTCACCTTGTTTTTGAACCTTTTTAGCAAGGCTAAAAAACTCAAGGTCTGTCAATATTTCCGCAGCTTCTGAACAGTCAGGATGGAAATCTAAATCTTCTGCTGTCACAGTAAGAGGGACATCAACTTTAAGCGAAACAAGCTCGCGAGACATAAATGCTTTATCTTTATTATTTGTCAGGTTCTCAAGCAATTTAGGCTTCTTAATATCACCAAGGTTTTCATAAAGCGCCTCAAGAGAACCGTACGCACCAATAAGCTGCGCCGCTGTTTTAGGGCCAACGCTCGGAACGCCTGGTACATTATCACTGCTATCACCAATAAGCGCTTGCACCTCAATAACTTTATCTGGTGTTACACCAAACTTATCCATCACGGCATCAAAGCTCATATCTTTATTCTTCATAGTATCAAGCATAGAGACATTATCTGTAATGAGCTGCATGAGATCTTTATCTGAAGAAACAATTGTGACTTTGTGGTTATCACCATAATCCTTGGCAAGCGTCGCAATAATATCATCCGCCTCATAGCCGTCCGCGCGCAAGGCAGGGACACCAAACCCAGAAATAAGAGGTTCGAAGAAAGGCATTTGCGCTTTCATGTCATCATCCATTTCAGATCGGTTAGCTTTATATTCAGGGTAAATATCATAACGAAAGTTCTTAACGGGGCTATCTAGGGCCACAGCGCACATATCAGGCTTAAGGTCCGTAAGGACTTTAATCATCATTTGGGAAAACCCATAAAGAGCGTTGGTTGGTGTGCCGTCTGTTTTATTCAGCATACGCACCGCATGGTACGCACGAAATAAAAAGCTAAATCCGTCAATAATGACAAGGTGAGGGGTGTTTTTTTTTTCCATGAACCCAAAATAGCGGATTCAGCAAAACCTTGCGAGTAAAATTAGCCTCTTGGACGACGGATAAGCACATAAAGTGCGCCCACACCACCATGCTTAGGTTTTGCTGAATGAAAAGCGAGTACATGTGGGGAGTCTATAAGCCAGTCTGTTACCTGAGATTTTATAGCACCCATATTACCTTTATTTCCATACCCTGTACCTTTGCCATGCACAAGAAGCAGAACTCTTGCACCGGACTTAGCGCAGCGCTCAAGAATATCATCAGTGCGGCGCCTTGCTTCATCAACTGTCATACCATGAAGGTCAAGCCTTGCATCTAGCGCAAAGTTACCTTTCATAAGCTTACGTCGCGTTTTTTCATCCACGCTTGCCCTTGTGCCAGACATATGGTCCGCGCGGGTGGTATCTTTATGGTGCATGCCTTCTGGCTGCTCTTTTTGCTTTCTCTTAAATTTTTCAAGAAGAAGTTGAGCGGGCGTTGGGCCTTTAGAAAGGATGAGTTCTTCTGTGCTGTGATTATCAGAAAAATCATTATCTTTTTTCTGAGTTTCAGCAGGCAGTTCTGCCTTTTTCTTACCCTTAAGAGGTTTAACATCGTCAACCTCTTCAAGCCACTCTGACCAGTCATCAACCATTTAAGCCACAACAACTTCTGCTATAGGGTCTTCAAGCTCTAAGATATCTTCTGCGCCCAGTTTTTTAAGGATTTCATTTATGGAAAATTCCTCTATATCTATTGGAGCAGCATAGGTTTCAAACCAAGTATAGAGCGCATTAGAAGCCTCCATATATTCTTGCGGTGCACGAAGGGACTGAAGAGATTTTTCTGTCCAAAATGCAATTTCTTTTGAATGGGGGTTCAAGTTTCTTTCTGCCTCAATTAAAAGGTCGTAAACCTCTCTGTATGAAAATTCAGAAGAAATATCCATAAGGAGCTGCCTTGCTTTAAGGGGGTTTCCTTCCCTCAACTGAGCTTCAGCAACAGCAAGCTTTGCCTCTGGCATTTCTGACATGTTTTGAATAAGAAGCAAGGTTTGCTTTAAAACATCTGGTTTTCTGTATCTTTTGTAAAGGAGCTCTATCCATATCTTATAAATAACAAGGTGTGGCAAATCCTTAAAGGCCGCGCCTGCAAGCACAAATGCAAGCTTCCACTTTTTCTGTTCTATAAAATGGTTTAAAAGGTAAAGCGTAGTTGGTAGCGTAGCGCCAAGCTTTTTATGAACAGCTTCCACAGATTTAAAGGCAGCTTCACCTTTAAGAAAGGCAAGCCCTTGCTCTGTTGTAGCTTTTTCTTCTCCTGAAACATCTGCATAAGAAAGGTAAGACTTTAAATAGTCCTGCGCTTTATAAAACTGGCCCTGCTTTAAGTAAATCAGCATTGCGTTTTTAGCAACCCAACCATTTTTAGGATATTCATCCTGACACCCTTCAAGTAAAAGCTCTGCCTCACGCCAGTTTTTTTCTTTAATACTCTGTGCAAGAAGCCCGCGAAGGCCAGCAAGTTGGCTTTTCTTTTCTGCTGAAAGCTCAATATAGATACCTTCTGCCTTTTGAAATTTTCCTTGATGAGAAAGCGCCTGAGCCTCAACAACACGGCTAAGTCTTGTATCTTTAAGAAAGCCAGAAGATTTATGAGCAGATCGCTCTGCCTCTTTAGCATCTCCAAGGCTTAAAGACTCAAAAGCTTCAAAAAGGTGGTTTAAACCTTTTATTTCAGACTTACGGCCGCGTTTTGCTTTTAGCAGTTTAGGAAACATTTTAATCCATGAAACGATATACCCTGTCAGGAAAAATCCTGAAAAACTACCCACAAGAACAACGCAAAGAACTGTTGTTGAAAAACGAATATCATAACCATTCCACACAATGACAACATCCCCAGGGTTTGTTGTAACCTGCTGAGTTACAAGCCCAAGTATTGCCACACAAAGAAAAACAAGTACGCCTTTAGCGAGCATAAAAATCCCTCACGCGCTTTATAAGATTTTGTTGAACGTTGTACATTGCCAGCTGTTTTCCAGCACTTGTAAAACGGTTATCTGTAGATAAGATAGGGCTCTCACCAATCCAGATAACACATGATTCGTAATCCCCCATTACAAGGCGCTTTTTAAGCTCTGCAACATGCGCAAGCCACTGCTCATCATATGACATTGCGTAATCCTCAACAGTTTGCTTTTTGATTGTCACCCACTGGGAAAGAGCTTTTTTCCATGAGCTATCCGAATTTGCAAGAAGGTTTTGAGGATGTTGCTTTGTGCGCTCTTCTCTTGAAAGAGGTCCTGAATATATAGCCTCAAAAAGCGTAGAAATAGGCTCGCTTATTTTAACCTTTGGTGCAGAAAGAGGAGACATATCCACCCCTGAAAAAGCAGGTTCGTTTTGAAGGATTGGTAGAAGTGTTTGAGGGCTCTTGAAAGCTTGAAGAGCTCTATTAAGCTCTTCTGAAGATTGTTGAAGCTTTGTAATTTCTTCTGTTTGGGCTTCGGTAATGCCTGTGAGTGCACTAATTTTTTGATTGAGCTGGTTAATGATTTCAGCTTGTTCTGCTGGTTTTTGAGCCTCTTCAACATTTAATGCAGAAAGGTTTGCTTGTGTTTCAGTAGGGTTTGCTAGCATAGAAACAGGCATTGCCTTTGTATCAGCTATTTTTGGGGGTGTTATGATGTTTGTTTTTTTATCTTCTTTTACCCCCTTGATAATATCCTCAAAAGGTTCTGGCCAGATAAGTGTTAATAGAAACATGCCAACAACTGCAAAAGTTGCAAAGACCCATGGGGATTGTGTTTGCAGCTGAAATTTCTTTTTTTGAACCGAGTCCTCTTTTTTAAGAGCAGGACCTTTCGGTTTTGTTTCTTTCTTTTTCGTCGCCATAAATCTTTGTCCTTTAATCAGTCAAAATCATTAATATAATGCCACAAAACCCACAGCTGGGCTATTAATACTCTACAGCCAGCTCTACAGCTTTTATTAAACTTTCTTTTTGTGGCTTATCTGCCCATGAAACACTTTTCCATCCCTTAGCCTTTAAGGCTATATCCCTGCTTAGACACACAATAGCTTTATCTAAGGTCTCTACATTATATTTAATGCATATAGCTTGGGTTTTTTCTAATGCTGCCTGAGAAAGAAAGACGAGGGCTTTTGCAGCCTCTATACGTTTTTGCTCACTGGGAGAAATTTCATTTTTATAGAACGCTTTATAAGTTAAAACAGGTGTAATGTTACCGCTGTTTTCTCTAATATTTACGTACCAATCATCTCCTGAGGAGGTTCCGCATAAATGAACAAATTTTTGAGATATTTTATCTTCTTTAATAAGCGCTCTTACCAGCCCTTGCGCTGAGTCTATGCCCTCATAAGCAACCTGTCCGCCCAACGCGCGCACCATCTCAGCTGATTTTTTACCAACACAGTAAAAAGGCGGAAACCTTTGAAGGACTTCTGTATCCACTCCGCTTAAAGCAAGTGCGCTTGTTAATAAAACACCATCAGAGTCTTGAATCACGTTTAAAGAGTTTTTAGAAACCGTAAGGGGTTTGTGCTTTGAAATCGAGAAAATATCCACAGAGGGAAAGCACACATGAAAAACCTCCTGAAATACAGGAAGTCGCTCTGCTGAACCTACGAGGAGAATTGAGCTTTGCACTCTGCTATCACTTTATCTGCGCCTTGCTCAATAAGAATATTTGCCACATGCTGGCCAAGGGCGTATGCATCTCCCATCGGCATTTTTTCACGCGCGCGATAAACCGTTTGCCCATCATAAGATGAAACCATAGAAATAAGACGTAAATTACCGCCAGCCGTAGCCTGGCAATATCCTGCAACAGGAGTTTTACAATCTCCTCCAAGCTTTTCAAGAAGGGAGCGTTCTGCCGTCACACAAGCCCATGTTTCCGCATGATTAATTGCTGCTAAAGCTCCACGTGCTGTTTCATCATCTTCTCTACATTCCACACCAACAATACCCTGTGCAAGAGCTGGTAGCATCAAATCTGGTTCAAACACTGTGTGGATTTCTTTTTCAAGGCCAAGCAAGTCAAGCCCTGCTTTTGCAAGAATAATGGCATCAAACTCGCCATCTTTCATCTTTTGGATACGCGTTTCTACGTTTCCACGAATTGGCTTCACATCCAAATTTGGAAACATGTTTTTCAATTGTGAAACACGGCGGATTGCACCAGTACCAACAGCTGAACCCTCTGGTAACAGTTCAAAATCATAATTATTGGAAATATAAACATCTCTTGGGTCATGACGCTCAAGAACAGCTTTAATAACCAAGCCTTTTGGCATAAGGATAGGAACATCCTTCATAGAGTGTGCAGCAAGATCAATAGACTTATCAAGGAGTGCGTCCTCAATCTCTTTCGTAAAATCACCTTTACCACTCAATTTAGCTTGGTTGCCCCAAGCTTGAGACTTGTCGCCTGTCGTGACAAACTCAACAATCTCAACCTGAATATCATCAAGGGTTGATTCAATGCGCTTTTTAACAAGACGCGCTTGAACAAGAGCGAGCTTACTGCGACGTGTACCAAGTTTAAGGGTTTTCATACCATATGTTCCTTTTTCTGGCTCACACGCTACAACGGTCTTGGTAAAAAAACAACCATTTCACCATCACTATTTTGATATGCCGCCATTTTTTCGGACAGCTCGCCCTCGCCGGCATAGATATCCACCCGACCAACACCACGTATAGCTGCGCCTGTATCATCGGCACGTAGTATATACTTTTGTTCTGTCCCATCAACCGTTCTGGTTGTGTTTAAAATAAAGGGTAAGCCATAGCTCATCGTCCTTGGATCAACCGCTGCACTTTTATAAGCTTCAAGAGTTCGTTTTGATGCACCCTTTACATCTTTGCCCCACCCAAAGAAAATGTAGCGTTCATTTGTATTAAGAAGTGTTTCTACTTTTGAAGGGTTGTTTTTAAGCCATGTTTTAATTGCAAACATATTTGCGTTCTCTAAAGAAAGCTCTTCTTCCTCCACAAGAACCCTTCCAATGCTGGTATAGGATTTACCATTATGAGCCGCAAAAGAAGCGAGCTTTTTATCACCATTTTCAAAGCTCACATAACCAGACCCTTGAACCTGTAAAAAGAACTTATCAACAAGGCTATCTGTATAAAAGAGAACATCCTCTTCTGACTGTTCTATTTCAGCTCGCTCAAAGTAAGGCACTATTTTTTGCCCCTCAATCATGCCTATCCAAATGCTTTTCTGTGATTCATCAAATACACTTGTATGAATTTGAACTAAATTTTTAGGTTTTTTACGTACAGGTACCTTATATATACTTGTCTTATCATAAGAGCCTTTTAGAAGCGGTGTGTAATAAGCTGTTGCTTTAGCTGAAGGTTTATTAAAAAACAAATAGGATTTCTTTTTAAGAGCTGCAGGCCCTACAAGCTGTTTAAAAGACTCTAAAGAATGATTACTTTTAAGTTTCTTACATAAAGGTTTCATAAGAACCTTTTGACCAGCTATGTGAGCAGGGTCTTTTTTATGTGTCTGGCAAAAGGTGACTGTATCTTGATAAATAGAAACCTCAGCATCATGGGACAAAGAGAGGTCTTCCCATGAAATATGTTCTGTAGACGTATTTTCACACCCAGAAAGCAGGCATGCTACAAAAACAAAAGTAGAAGGTTTCATTGGCATTTCTTTAAGAAGGTTTTTGAATTTGGTCCAAATCCCAGTTTGGATCATCACTATCTACAGGGCGAGCAAGTGTCCAAATTACTTTTTCTGAAGAACTATCATCAAAAGATACATCAAACATAACGTCTACAAAGGCTGTTCTGCCTTTTATGTCAGCGTTTACAATACTTGAAGTTTTAACCTTATCAACAATCTTAAGCTTTTTAGGTTTGCTTTCAAGAAAGTCTCGTGTTTCATCCATAAGGCGCGGTGCAAGAAATCCTTCTAAAAACTCTTCGTCGCCATCTTTAAGAGATTCGTAATACATCTTAAGAGCATTATCTGCACCCTTTAGAAAATTACCTTCTTTAAAGAAAGGGTCCATAGATTTGAGCTTATCAATACCTGTAAGTGGTTCACTTGATTGCTTTTTACCCTTAAGAGGCACAACCTTTGTTTGGGTATAATCATCCTCTGTAGACCCTATAAAGGTTTTAAGAGGAGGTGTTTTTTTCTTTTTATTATCTTTTGGAAGTTTTGTTTGAAAGAATCGTGAAAATACAAAAATCCCGACAACAATCAGAAAAATAAAATCAATTATAGTAAGGCCTTCTTGCATTCTTTTTATCCTTTTTTCTATCTGTAGATAATTTGTTCCAAGATTAACGATTTCCTCGTATTTACTCAAGTTTGTTTTTTAATCATTCTTTACTTATCCACAAATTTTTAAAGCTTGTGGATAACGGTAAGAACTTGCTTTATAAAAAGTGCTCTATTTTTTACACACATTCATCCACATAGCTTTACAGATGTTTTCCCTTATTTAAAATACCCTTTACTTATTGTATTTCATGCATAAAAAAGAGTTATTCAGCTTATTCATGGGCCTTAGTAATATAATTACTTAAGATTAATATAATATCTGTCTCTTATACACATCTGACGCTGCCGACGATCGAGTGAG
>CAXHDG010000015.1:0-49350 GCA_964015495.1 uncultured Magnetococcales bacterium | reverse complement strand
CTTGAAATGTTTTTAGCTTCATAAGCTGTAAGGAAGTTTTGACCAATATTAAGGCGCGTTACGCGCTCAATGGGTGCAAATTCAACCGGAAGGCCAGCCTCTGTATTGGCCATAAAGCGCACAACAACCGTGCGCTCTAGTGGCGCCTTTGGCATAGGCTTAGGCACGCCCTCCTTACCAATTAAAACACTAGGCTGAGGAATACCGACAAAATCACAAAAAACCTTATAAAGAGGCACAAAAGCATAACCAAAACCAAGCATAGCAAGCGCTACACAAAACAGAATAATAAAGAGTCTTACATTTTTGCTCACAGAAAAGTATCCAATACCATCACAGCAAAGAGCAGCGCCAAATAATAGAGTGAAAAGCGGAATACATCTGCCGCTTCATCAAATTGCCCAGGTGTTGCTTTTTGAGTTGAACGCATGAGCACAATGGCTTTTTTAAGCCAAATGGCGCCCAGCACAAAAGCTGTAAGCAGATATAGCATTCCAATTGATTTTCCTATCGCCATAAGCAGCGTCACTGGAATAAGAATCAACATGTAATACACAATTTGAGACTTGGTTTCAGCTTCCCCTTTTACAACAGGCATCATTGGTACGCCGGCCTTCGTGTAATCGCTGCATTTTTTAAGAGCCAGCGCCCAAAAATGAGGCGGTGTCCAAAGAAAGATAATTGCAAACATAAGCCATGGCTCAAGTGCCATCACATCGCCGCGCACAGCCGCCCAGCCAACAAGCGGCGGAAATGCGCCAGCCGCACCGCCAATTACAATATTTTGTACCGTACGACGTTTCAGCCAAAACGTATAAATAAACACATAAAACAGGTAACCTGAAAGCGCCATAAGAGCCGTTATAGAATTAACAAGAAGCCAAAGGAAGGCCGTTGAAAATACCCCCAGAAAAATACCAAGGCCAAGCACTGTTGCAGGCTTCATACGGCCAGATGGCAGAGGACGGTTTTTGGTACGGTTCATCACCTTATCAATGTCGCGGTCATACCACATATTTACCATATTAGCGCCAGAAGCACTCATCGCTAGGCCAAAGCAAGCATAGAAAGCCAAAGACCAGCTCATAAGGTCTGTGTTGCCGCGCGTTGCAACGCCCATAGCGCCTGCACAAGTAATCACCAAAAGTAGAATAATACGAGGCTTACATAGCATAATGAGGTCGCGATAAAGTCCCTTACGCATGGTCTGCCTCCTTGTAATGGCTACCGCCAGCAGCGCCATAGTAAATTTTACCAAGCGTACCGACCGTTGCCATAAAGAACAACGTTCCCCATGCCAAATGAGCCACGCTCAAATGCATGTAATAATCTGCATAGTGAGAAAAACTATAAAGCGTCAGTACGCCCAAAATAATTTGCCCTAGCAGAAATACCTTAAAGGCTTTTGCGCTCTTTTTTAGTTCTGGGTGAATATTTTTCACCATAGAGAAGTAAACACCAACAAGCAAAAATGTAAGGAGCGCAAGGTAACGATGCTTCATATGAATAAGCTGCTGAAAGTCTTCCGATGGCATCCAGCTTCCCATGCAGCTAAATAAACCGCCACAACTTCCGCCAGCATAGGCACTACTCACCATGGCGCCCATAATCATCGTGAAGAAAACTGAAACAAAAACAGCCCATGTCATAATCTTAGCGCGCACCGGCACATCAAAAGTACCGTGGTTCATATTTTCGCCCTGAGCCACAAGACGTTTAATAATAACAATACTCCCAAAGAAAAGCATAGCCGTACCAAGGTGAAGCGCTACACTCCAATGAATATTAGAGAACCATACCGTAATAGCACCAAGCTTAATTTGCACAGCAAGCAAAGCAAAAGATGTTAGTGTCCAGCGCAAAACAGAAGGACGTACTTTGCGGACTCTAACTGCCATTACGCCAAGGCCTATCATGAAGAAACCAACGATAGAAACAAGCAGGCGATGCCCCCACTCTAAAAACACTTGAAAGTTTGTATAACCTGAGCCCTCAGGCGCAGGGAAAGGAATAAGCTGACCGTAACACAGCGGCCAATCGGGGCAAGACATGCCACTACCCGTCACGCGAACAGTCGCGCCCGTTACAATAATAATATACGTCAAAAACAAAGTAAGTTTAACCCATGGCAGCATAATTTTTGGCACGTGCAGCATCCTATTTTTTAAACTGAGTCTCTGTTTTACCTGACCCTTGCGCCGAGGTCAAAAAAAACTGGACGATTTCCGTCCAGTTTTATTTAAAAATAGCTTTACCTACTTAGACATTGCCATTGTTGCTGAAGGCGTATTGCTAAAGTCTACAGGCGTATCACCGTTTTCAGCACGCTGGGCATTAACCCAAGCTTTATAAGCAGGCTTACTTACAACTTTTACATTAAAGAACATTTCACCATGCGCTGCGCCGCAAAGCTCTGCACACTGGCCAATGTAATCACCTTCCTTCGTGGCTTTAAACCAAGCGTAGTTAATACGACCCGGTATCGCATCAATTTTAACGCCAAGATCTGGTGCGTAGAAAGCATGAATCACATCACGCCCTGTAATATGCATTACAATGTTTGTATCCACAGGCACAACAATATCTTTTACGTAACGATCAACGCCAGCAGATGAAAGTTGTGTGTGCGCCTTTTCAGCTTCTGGAGAAGAAATGTTATAATCAGGGTAATCAAACTCCCAACCAAACTGGTACGCAATGGCTTCAATGGTTTCCCCGTCCTCAGGCATGGTGCGAATCAGCTTCATCGCATCAAATGACACCCAAGCAATCACAGCGCAAATAAGCACAGGGACCGCTGTCCAGGCCACCTCAACAAGGTTGTTGTGTGAAAAAGTAGCAGGTACTGGGTTTTTGCTACGTCTAAATTTAAAAATCGCGTAAAGAATTAAAATTTGAACCACTGCAAATACCGCCAGGCAAATCCAGAAAATAAGGTTGTATGTTAGCGTAATTTCTTCTGCAACAGGGCCAATAGCTGTTGGGAAGCCAAGAGGGTGCGCAGTATTAACTTCTGCAAAGCTGGTTGAAGTTAAAACCAAAGAACATAGAGCTGTGAGTAAAATGCGGTGCATGAGTTTCTTCTCTTATACAATTTTTATTACCCCCTCTTTTTAACGTATTTTTAGGAAAAAGAAAACCGACTTTATAATGCTTCTTTTTTTGAAAGCATAAAGCGTGCTTGACAGGGCACACATACTCTCGGTATACCTCTCCTTGATCTATATGATCTATCTTCCCTTATCCCTAACCTTATGGACTTTATTACTGGTTTTTTCATCGGAGCATTTGCTCCGTTTTTTGCCCTCGGCTGGATGTGGATGGCTGCAATCGTTGCCTTCATCTTCCTTGAAGCCATCTTTAGCCGCAATGAACAATGGTTCTTTGCGACATGCCTGCTTATTGGTGGTGGCCTTGGTATTTTCTTCCTTGGCACTCCGCCTGACGGGCAGACGTGGCTCAGCTGGACATCAGCCTTTCTCTCCATCCTATGGATTGCGGGCTATGTTGGCTTTGGTGTTTTTTGGTCGTTCGTTTACGGCGTTGGCATTAAAGGCGGAAAAGCCAATAAAGAATTTGACCGTCGCAAAGCAGCACTTTTGGAAAGGTTTCCTGAAGGTGAAAAACGTGAACAACATCTTGAACAGCTGAAAGATTGGTTGCGTGCAAAAGCACCAACCAAAAGCAAGTTTATTGGCTATTTCTTTTTCTGGCCATTTTCAGTTATTGGCTGGATTCTCGGAGATTTCCTTGCTGACTTCCTTGAAGCTGTATGGAAAATTCTTAAAAAAATCGCGACTGCGATTTGGAAACCTCTGGCTGGCTTTTTTGCTGCCGCATGGAAACGTCGTATTGGCAACCGCCTCGACGACTAATCTCAAATCGAAGAATCTCGCTTAAGATTCAACAGGAAAGCTCCCATCATGGGGGCTTTTTTGTGTCATGTATGCAACAACATGTGTCTATTTGGTCAGATGAAACAACTTCTTCCCTTGCCAAAGGCTCTTTGAATAGACAACAATACTCATATTAAGCCTCTGGGCTTGGCCTACTTGCCTCTATCACCAATGGACTCGCGAGTACGAAGGGGCCAAGGCCAGGGGTTTAAATCATTTGATCCCTCTCTCCCCTTTTGATACATTCCTATGTATAAATTTTATATAAAGGGACAGTCATGCAAACAGCGACATTTATGGGAAATTCTCCTATTGATATTCTTCAAGAAACGCCTCTCGAAAAAATTTCTGAATACGGTTTAAAGCTTGGAGATTTCCAAGGCACTGATGCAGATATGATTAACCGCATGCAAAATGAGTGCGGCGAAGAAACCCTTTGTCCGGGCGGCGCCCTTGCCAACACAACTTGGTCACTCGGAAAACTTGGCCATAAAGCAAACTTTATTGGACGCGTAGGCGATGATAAACCCGGTAACATGTTCTTTAACAGCATGACAGATGTAGGACTGGTTATGCCGAAGCCTGAAAGCGGCAAAAAATCCATGGAAATTCGTGTACTTGTAACACCCAATGGTGAGCGTACCTTTGCAACAACAGGTATTCCAAGCCCTATGACACAAGATTTCATCCCCCATGAAATGATCTCACACAGCGACTGGTTATTTATAGAAGGTTACTTACTACTAGACCCTGCGCAAGTTAGCGCAGTTAAAGAATCTATTATGGTTGCACGTAACAACGGCCTTAAAATTGCGGTGACACTCGCTACTGTTGCGGTTATGGATGTGGCTTTTGACCACCTTGCAGAAGAAATTATTGGCCATGTTGATCTTATTGTTGGTAATGAAGATGAATATCGCGCTCTTATTAAGGCTGCAGAGCACTACAAACATGAAGCAGCTGAGCTCCTTGCGCAAAAGCTTCAATCAACGCCTCGCCTTGTAACGCACGGAGAAAAAGGCGCAAGCTTTTTAGACAGTGATGGAAACAAAACATTTGAACCATGCCCCCCTGTGGCAGATGTTATTGATACAACAGGTGCGGGCGATGCATTCCTTGCTGGTTTTCTTGATGGCTTTTTACAAAGCAAGCCTATTCCTGATTGCCTAAAACAAGGACATGCTATTGCAAGCATGGTGGTGCAACAAATGGGTGGACGCTACCCACACGTTGGTGCACACCTTTACGAAAACGCCTCTTAATGGGGCACGCGCTTCGCTTTTTTATTGAAGGTGATTATACGGCAGGGCAAAACATTACCCTGCCCGACCCGCTCAGGCACCGCCTTAAAAAAGTGTTGCGTCTTTCTCGTGGTGACAGCATCCATCTTTGGAATGGCAAGGACGGCCTATGGCTGGCTGAACTGAACCACGACAATCTCAAAACAGTAGAACTTAAAAACCAGCTTGAAGCACAAAGTTTTGTACCGAAAAAGCACCTCTTTATGGGGCTGCCTAAACGTGATGCATGGGAAACAATTTTGCGCCAAGCCACAGAGCTGGGCATCACAGATATCCACCCGATTAAAACAGAATTTTCAGACAGAGATAAAACCAAACCCGAACGCGCCAAGCTTATTTGCACAGAAGCATCTGAGCAGTGCGAGCGCCTTGATGTACCGGTACTTCATCCTATCAGCACACTAAAAGATGCTGTTTCAGATTTTGGGAATACTATTTTCTGGGCAGCAGAGCGCGGAGAAAACGCTGAAAACATTCCAACATATACCGAAGGACATGGCTTTTTAATTGGCCCTGAAGGTGGCTTTTCAGATGCCGAAAATAATTTTCTCATGAAAGAAAAACACGTTATTTCCATATCTCTTGGCCCCATTATTCTCAAAGCAGATACAGCCGTCGTCGCTTTACTTAGTAAAATTTCACTCTAGCCCTTGTATTTTCTGCTTTTAAGGCGTATATCCTGTGCACCTTTTCACTCTTTCTTACCGTTTACAGGAGAAAAACATGAAAGATATCATTGCACTCAGCGCAGAGCAGGATATTACTAACTTCATCAACAGCAAATGGCGGACAGACATGTTCCGCAAAGAAGCCACCGATGAAACTTCGGAGCTCTATGCTCTTCTGCAAAAATTTGCACAACTCCCTCGCGTCTTTTTCAGCTTCAGCGAACCTGACTTGGAAAAACTGCATTTCACCACATGGATGGGCGCCATGGCGCTCCGTGATGAAAGCTGGTATGACAATCCGTATATTGCGGATGTCTTCCTGCTTCATGAAATTTGCCACATGGCTTATGCCACTTATGACATCAACTTGTCGTTTGAAGACTGGCACAATAAAATGAACATTGAAGAAGTTCATGCCAGTGTGCTCAGCGAAGTTATGGTGTATTTTTGGATGCCAGAGCTGCGCCAACATACTTTTGACCACCCCATCTGGGCAGATCGGTTTCTTATATCCAAGAACCAGAACTGGTTTAAAGTTAACCCGCCTGCCGTAGAAGCTCTCGTGACTTCTGCACGCCTTGAATGCATGTCTGAAAACTATAAAGACAGCGCAGACCCTGAAGTGCGCCGCATTTCCCAGTACGGGCTCAGCAACTATGAATGGTCAAACATTTGGGCAAATCACCACAGAGAGGTAGAGTTTCATCTCTATCTACTCACGTGGAATGCCTCCCGCAACCCAAGCTATGCACTGAGCGAGCACCTCAAATGGCTGGATAGCAAAATGGAAGGTGGTATTCCTTACCGCCCTCAAGCCGAAGCTTATGCCAGCCACCTGCAAGAGGTGTACGGCACATAAATCGAACAGTAAAAAGGCCTCCGTTTGGAGGCCTTTTTATATGGTTACATTACACCCTAGAAAGAGTTGACGCGTATGGTGTCTACATCACTTAAAAGCTCTTCACCGTCCCGTTTAACTGTCACGCTGCCTCTATATACACCTTCTGGCAGACCATAGGTTTCAGCTTTGCGCCCCACATAAGAAAAGTAGCGTTCTTGATCTTTTGGAAGAGTTTCCTCATGGCGCGAGACCATGCGCCCTTTTGGGTTATAAAGTGAAAGGGTAACTTTATCACCTTTTTTAAGGCCAAAAGCATATCCCCAAAATAGGATTTGATCATCATCTCCTCTAAAATAACTGCTATCCAACATAGAACGCTTTACGCGCTCTATATCAGGCACCTCCTTAGAGAAACCAGTGGCAACAAGTCCAACATCCTTTGTAAAAGCTGTTTCTTCAAAATCATTTTTCCAGAGAGGTTTACGTTCCATACCTTTATTAAACATACCCTCATAAAGGCCTACAAATGGATCTACAGGAATGCTTTTATGGCGAACAACGAACTGCATAGAAGGATAGTTTAGACCTGTATGTCTTTCAATTTTTCCAAGCGTTTGACCGACCTTAACAGTGTCACCTTTTACAACAGGAATACTATCCTGCATCATACCGTTGTACTGCGTTTCCCAGCCGTTTCCATGGTCAACCACCACAGAGTTACCAACAGATTTACTAAGCCTTGACCCAAGCACAGAAACCGCATAAGGATCGCTTGGCATTTTATTTCTTACAGATGTGACCACGCCATCTGCCGCAGCCATAATAATAGCGCCTTCATTTGCAAGCCTTGAGTTATAAATTTGAAAACGCGTACCATAATGATCATCAGTTGTGCGCTTACCGCCCGTATAGTCCATCATATAAGGGCTACGTGATTCATCAAAGCCGCGGCCATGGTCATAAAGATCTACAATAAAGCATGTACCACCAAGTTCACAGCTCAGGGGTATTTCAAGTGCTGGCTGCGCCTGCACACTCGCGCTTATGAGCAAAGTGCAAACCCATATAAATTTATTCTTCATCTTTAAGACTTTCTTTACCTAACAAACGGTTCATTACAATAGTTGCTGTTAAATCTCCTGTCACGTTAATGGTCGTGCGGCACATATCTAAAATACGATCTACACCTAAAATAAGCGCAATACCTTCTGGTGGAATACCCACACTTATAAGAATAGTTGCAAGCACAATAATGCCAACGCCAGGCGTACCCGGCGTACCCACAGATGCTGCAATAGCAAGAGTAAGAACCATCATCATATCCCATGCAGATAGGTCAATTTGAAAAACCTGTGCAAGGAACATTGTTGCAATGGTTTGGTATAGAGCCGTTCCGTCCATATTAATGGTGGTACCAAGCGGAACAGTAAAACCAGAAACCGCTGGATTTACTTTTAGTTTTTCATCTGCCACGCGCATTGTTACAGGCATTGTTGCTGCTGAAGAGGACGTTGAAAATGCAATCAGCTGTGCTTCTCGAATATTTTTAAAATACTGCACAGGGTTCATACCCAAAACCGTTACAATTAAAGCATAAAAGATAAGCATAACCAAAAGGCCACTTAGCACCGTCACCACATAAAGACCCATAGCCACAATTGAACTCACACCAAGCTTCACCATGGCATCTACAATAAGTCCAAATACCGCGTAAGGAGCAAGCCGAATCATCCAGCTTACAAGCACCATACAAAGGTCCTGCACGCTATGAGCAAGATCTAAAACGGGCTTAGAGCGAAGCGTGCTCATCGCTGTTAAAGCAAATCCAACAAAGATAGAAAAAATCACAATACTGAGCATGTCCCCACTTGCAATAGATGCAAACGGATTTTTAGGAATAAGCCCTACAATGCGCTTTGGAATATTACTACTGTCTGTCAAAGCTTCATTAACTGGCGGAGGTGTATAGCCCTGCATCATGCCACTTGCTTGCTCAACATTCATCATTTGTCCAGGCTCAAACATATGCCCAAATAAAAGACCAATACTAACCGCAACTGTTGTGGTAAACATAAAGTAAACAATAACACGCCAGCTGAGCTTTTTAACAAGGCCCGCACTATCTCCGCCCGCAATACCAAGTATAAGAGACGCCATAACAAGCGGAATCACCACCATTTGAAGTACACGCAAGAACAAATACCCAGGAAAAGCAATCCATGCAGAAAGCTGCGCCGCTGATGCATTTTTCATAATGGCTACATCAGGGCTTAAAATATAACCAAACACAGCACCTAAAAATAAAGCCACTAAAATTTTAAGCCATAATTTTTCCTGAATATGCTCAGTAATTTGACGTCTAAATGCCTTTGGCGATGTTTGTTCTGACGATTTTTTAAACCACATATGAATACCTGTTTTTAATATTTTTACATGAGCACTTTACCTGCAGGAGAAACATGAGACAAATTATTCTTTAAATTTAGGGGTTCCCCTACTATGATGGGTGCATGAATTTACAAGACGCACAATCTCTCCACCAAAGCGGTGATTTAAAAGGCGCAATTGCGGCTTATGAGTCCCTTTTAGAAGCCAACAAAACCGATGCAACTGTGACGCATTTTCTTGGCATGGCTAAACTTCAATCAGGCGATACATCTGGTGATGAGCACCTGAAAAAGGCCATACAGCTTGCACCTGAAAACGAGCTCTTTCAAACCAATTACGCTAATCTTAAAGCACAGCTTGGCGACGTTGAAACAGCTTACGCGCTTTTTGAAGCGGCAACACAAAGCTCTCCGCACAACTTGCTTGCTCAGGAAGGCGCAGGCCAGTGCGCGCTTAAACTTGGAAAACTCCCACAAGCGCTAGGGCACTTTAAAACGGCCATCGCACATGATAAAAACCGCCTTAAAAGCCTTGAACTTGCTGGCGTCACTGCCTTTAAGCTTGGCAGGTACGCTGAAACCAAAGTGTTTTTTGGTAAAGTGATTCAGCACGCCCCTAAAAATATTGGTGCGCACCTTCACCTTGGTCTTATTGGTCTTGCAGAAGAAAACTTCCCTATGGCATTGCATCACCTGCAAACCGCAGAAAGCATTCAGCCTAATAACCCATCTGTACATATGGAACTTGGCCGTGCCTACCTTGCAGCCACAGCCTTTGCCAAAGCCGCCCAGCACTTTAATAAGGTTTTAGAGCTGCGCCCTGAAACAGAAGAAGCTTACGCTTACCTTGCAAAAACATACTTTGGGCTAAACGATATATCGCAGGCAACAGAATATGCGGATAAAGTACTTGCCGAGCATAAAGGGCACGCAGACATGCTGTCTCTTAAAGCCAACATGGCCTCTGCATCTGGCGACACAGAAACAGCCTTTAGTTTTGCAAAGGAAGCGGCCCTGAGTACGCCTGATTTTGCATGGGGTTTCTTGAGTGCTACGCACATTGATGCCAGCCGCATTGATGATGACATGTTTGCTGCAATGGCATCTGGCTTAAAAAACTGCAAAAGCGAAATTGAAAAATCTAAATGGCATTACGCCATGGCCCGTACACTTGATGCGCGCAAATTTCCTGTAGAAGCATGGGACCATTACACGCAAGGTGCAGACATTATCCATAGCAACATCAGCGAAAAATCATCTGAAGACAAAGACCTGATTGAAAGCTTAACCAGCCTTTTTGATACAGCTTTACCAAAAGCAGATACAACCATTCCCTTGCCTTGGACGCCTGTCTTTATTGTTGGTATGCCGCGCAGTGGCAGTACACTTGTTGAGCAAATTCTTACCACAAGCAAAGATGTATTTGATGGCGGGGAACTTGGCTTGCTTAGAACAATTCTTTTGCAAATTTCTGGCGGAAGATTTGATGAAAACACTCTAGAGACGCTTAAAACAGAAGAAGCTATAGGGGCTATTCGTCATATGTATATTGATACAGTCAGCGCCCTCTTTCCGGATATCAAAACACCTTATTTTACAGATAAAATGCCTTTTAACGCATTGTGGATTCCACTTATTACAGCGGCCTTTCCTGAAGCGAAAATTATTTATACAGACCGTGACCCCGTCTCTATTTGTGTATCTTGCTACAAACAAATGTTTAATACAGGACAGTGGTTTAGCTACAATCTCGAAACATTGGCCGCAACATATACAGCTTTCCACAACATGATGTCCCATTATAAAGGCCTGAATCAAAAAAGCTTTTACACAGCCTCATATGAAGATATTGTTCAAACGCCTGAAACGGCTATTAAAGCCCTTACAAATTACGTGGGTTTAACTTGGTCAGAAGACTTTTTAAGCTTCCATAAAGCTAAAAGAACAGTCCGTACAGCAAGCATGCAGCAGGTGAACAAGCCACTTTATAGCTCCAGCATCAAAAGCTGGGAGCCTATAAAAGATAGCCTTGCACCTCTTCTTTCAAGCCTTAAAGCAAAAAATATCGCCTCGTAACATGTTGTTTTAAAATGCAATGTATACGGACACGGGGGGTTAGAGTTGCAATTTCTGCCAACTCACTCCATAATCCGCTCCATGACAACAAAACAAACCAATGCGCTTAAGCCGCCAAGGTTCCCGCAAGTAATTGTGGGATGGGTGGAAACAGTCGCACTTCCAAAACTTGGCATTGAAGCTCTTGAAGCTAAAATTGATACAGGCGCTAAAACGTCTTCTCTTCATGCTGAAAAAATTACTCCGTTTGAAAAAGACGGCGAAAAATGGGTTCGCTTCACAACCCATCCAAACCGTAAAAACCGCAAAGAATCCATCATCTGCGAAGCCAAAGTGCTAGATCAGCGTGAGATTACAAGCTCTAACGGAAAAACAAGCACGAGATATGTAATTTTAACATGGGTTCATGTTGGTCCATACCGCTGGCCTGTTGATGTCAGCCTTACATCTCGTAAAGATATGACTTACCGTATGCTCTTTGGGCGTAGCTCCCTTGGTAAAATTTGCCTTGTGAGCCCAACGTTTGGCCACCTTATGGGGACCCCACAACTAGAAAACTGCATAACGCTTCAATCTAAGCGTTACAAATTGGACGATACACATGTTTGAGTTTATTAAAAATAGCAATCCTATTAAAGCCAAGAAGAAGCTGAAAATCGGCGTTCTTTCTGTTGCCCCTAAAATTTATTCGACCAACCGCCTCATTGACGCTGGCCGCGCCCGCGGACACGACATGCACATTGTTGATACGCTTGGCTGTAGCATGAACATCTCAAGTAATAATCCATCCGTTGTGTATAAAGGTGAAGCCCTTGAAGGCTTTGATGCCATCATTCCTCGCATCGGTGCATCCATTACATTTTACGGCACAGCTGTACTGCGCCAGTTTGAAATGATGGGCGTACATAGCGTAAATCGCTCAATTGCTATCTCTCGCTCGCGTGATAAACTACGTGCGCTGCAACTGCTCTCTCGTGATGGTATTGGCATGCCTGAAACATGGTTTGCTCACAACCCTGATGACCTACCACATATTATGGAGCAAATGCAGCAAGAGCAGTTTGTTGTAAAGCTATTAGAGGGTACACATGGTAATGGCGTATTCCTTATGGATGATCGCAAAACAGCCATCAGCATGATTGAAGCTTTTATGGACCTCAAGGTAAACCTTATGGTGCAAGAATTTGTAAAAGAAGCAAACTGTGAAGACATCCGCTGCTTCGTTATCGGCGATAAAGTTATTGCTGGCATGAAACGTAAAGCCAAAGAGGGTGATTTCCGCTCTAATTTGCACCGCGGCGGAAGCGCTGGCACGGTAGAGCTTTCAAAAGAAGAAATACAAACAGCTATCAAGGCAACAAAAGCCCTTGGCCTTAACGTGGCGGGGGTAGATATGCTGCGCTCTAAAAGTGGCCCTGTTATTTTGGAAGTCAACTCATCTCCAGGCCTCAACGGTATTGAAAAAACCACAGGCATTGACACTGCCACTCCGATTATTGAATTTATAGAAACAATGGTGAAATAACTCATATGCAAGACGCTGCCCGCCTCCAAGCCGCAATCGATATCATTCACACATGGATGGATAACCCACGCCCAGCAGATCGCCTTATGGCGGCTTACTTCCGCGACCGCCGTTATATTGGTGGGGGGGATAAAAAATTCATCAGCCATGTTGTTTATACAACGTTCCGCCACTGGCGCCGTTCTGAATATATATGGAAAGCCAAAGATGTGGGCGCCAGAAAGCGCGTTTTTGCTGCATCCATTTTTAGCGACATCTGCACATACCTTGAGCTTAAAGAAGCCTGTACAGGGGAACGCTACGTACCCAACGCACTTTCTGCGTCAGAAGAAAATGTTTTAGATGATATTCCAGAGAACTGGTTTGCAGATGCACCAGAAGATGTAATGCTGGAGATCCCTGTCGCTGCTTACAAACCACTTCAAGAAGTTTTTGGAGACCAACTCCCTAAACAAATGGAAGCGATCCTTATTGAGGCGCCTGTTGATATTCGTGTCAACACACTTAAAAGCGATAAAGACGCCGTTAAAGCCGCCCTTAAAGACGTTGATCTTGATGCTGAAGATATGAAAATGTCTCCAGAAGGCGTACGCGTTCATCAGCGTTTCCCGTTCCATACAATTGATGCTTACAGAGAAGGCCAATTTGAAGTACAGGACGAAGGTTCGCAAATTCTTGCGCACCTTTGCGCGCCAAAGCCCGGCCAAACCGTTGTTGATTTTTGCGCAGGCGCGGGCGGTAAAACGCTCGCCCTTGCAGCACTTATGCAAAACAAAGGCACCATTTACGCCTGCGATATTATTGAACGCCGCATGGAAGAGCTTGCTAAGCGCTGCAAACGTAGCGGCGTGCATAACGTCCGCCGTCAGCTGCTTAGCGATGAAAACGACAAGTGGGTAAAGAAGCACAAAGGTAAAGCTGACGTTGTTCTGATTGATGCCCCTTGCAGCGGGACAGGCACATGGCGCCGTAACCCAGATGCCAGATGGCGCCTCAGCAAAGCAGATATTGCCGAGTACCACCGCATTCAGTTAAACATTTTAGAAAGTGCTTCTCGCCTTGTTAATGCAGGCGGAAAAGTTGTCTATGCAACATGCTCAATGCTCCCGCAAGAGAACACGCACACGGTTCAAAAATTCCTTGAGAACCATCCAGAATTTGAACTTGTGCAAGCACAAGACATCCTTGAAGGCCAAAACCTTATCAACCTGCCATACGCTCAGCCGTACCTGCGCCTCACGCCGCTTGAGCATGGCTGTGACGGTTTCTTTGGAGCTGTATTGCAGAAAAAAGCACAAGAACCAAAGCCAGAAGCAGAAAAGAAGTCTGTAGAAACGCCTAAAGCAAAAAAAGAATCAACACCGGCGAGCGACAAAGCTCCGGCAGAAACAACACAAGAAAAACCAGAAAAAGTATAGCGCTTATAAGGGGCTTAACGCTACGAACGCTTTGCCCCGTACATGCCTTTATCAGCTTTTGAAATCAAATCCTCAAGGCTCTCCCCATCGCCAGGGTAAGTTGCAGCGCCAACAGATGCATCTATAATCAACTCATCATTACAGCTACCAACCTGTATAGGTTTTTGCAGAGCTTCTCTTAACTCATTTATAATAGTTTCTGATTTTTTACGCGCAGAAAGAAGAACACAAAACTCATCTCCGCCCATACGTGAGATTAATGCACCTTCTGGAAGAACTTTTTGTAAGCGTTTTGAAACAATACTTAAGACATCATCACCAACCTCATGGCCGTAAGTATCATTAATAGGCTTAAATTTATCCAAATCAATATAGAAAAGTTTTACCGATTTTTTAACCTCTAAAAACTCTTTACCTTCGCTCATAAAACTTGAGCGGTTTAAGAGGCCTGTAAGGGCATCTCTGCTAGCAACATTTTCAAAATAAACATGAGAGAGTTTTCGGCTATGTTCCCTATCTAGCGCAAGAGCGCCTTTTCCATCATATAAAACAGTTAGGGTTGTTTCTGGTATATCAAGCAGCTGCGCAGCCTCAGAAAAGCTTCCACCTGCGTATTCTACCGTATTGAGAACGATCTTATAATCATCTATGGCGTTTTCACTATGCTGAATCGCAAGAGAGCGCCCCTTAAGTAAAGCTGCCTTAATTGTGGTAAATTTTTCATTTTCAGAAGAGTCCGCAATCATTCTTTTAAAACGAAGGAAGGTTGCAAGCCCAGCTCCAAGGGTCATCAGAACCGCAATGGAAATAAGCGATATTCCTCTTCCCTCTGAAAACGTGTTTTGTCCGGATGGCATAAGAGAGGCCAGTATAAGTATTTTTTCAAAGACCAATGTAAAAATAGGAATAAATGCCATAAAGAGTAAAAGGTTTTCCGCCTTTAAGTTTTGGCTTGCTGACCATTTAAAGTAACGAATAAATGGTAAAATAAGCGTGCCATAAAACAGCGCGGCAAGAATGGTATTTTTATCTATGAAACGTTCAATTGGCACAGCAAGCTTTGCTGGTACAATGCCAAAATATTCGTTAATTAAACTTAACCCTATAGCTACAAACAAAAATACAGCGCTGGTTGCAAATGTAACAAGCCCCGTTACGCGCCACTCATCACGCATACTTCCGGCTTTAACAGCTTCGCTAGCTTGCTTATGGGTTTCTGCTAGCACAAATTGAAGCGTTTGGAAAAGAGCAGAAAGGCTGACAACAAACAGCGTCATATACAATGTATGTGCAGGCTGAAGAAAAATTAGCCAAAGCACACCAAGCATAATAATACCCACACCTGCCCAGTCTTCTTTTTTAACGCTGCGCTGGAAAAATAACCAAGCAATGACAAGAGCAATCGGGATACTCAGCCGACTAAAAAAACTGGCCTCGGTTGCGCTCACATAAAGCATCACGTAGGTATCCGTAATATATGTGCTCACTAAAATGAGGCTATAGATCCAAGTGAGCTTAGACTTGAGCGTATCCCTAACGAGTTTTCCTGGCCCTGCGGCAAGCGTCAAAATAAAAGCAGCCATAAGCAGGCAATAGCAAGTAAATGGTACGGGCTCCACATGCCACTCCTGAACGGCCATACGCAAAAACACATTAAAAAATGAAATAAGAACCGTAAGGCCAAGCGCCTGAAGAATACCTAAATAAAGCACTGGCTATCCTTTCACAAATGCAAGAAGCGTTACGGTTACAAGAATAATGGCCATAAACACGAGAGACATGGCCCACACGTATATATCCGATTGGGAAGCTGATGTGATAATTTTCATATCAGCGCGGCGTTCGCCTTTTTTGCGAAGTTCTGGGCTTGCTGTTCGGCGTTCTTGATTCATACTTTTACCTTTATTCTTAAGGCTTACATTAAAGCAGAAAAGAAGAGTTTTGAAAATGGCGGAGAAGACAGGATTCACAAATAAAGAACAACAACTTGTATTAATGTGTATTTTCATTTAAATAAAACAAAAATGCCCCCATTTATGCCCCCAATACTTTCTATAAAATAGCTATAAGCACTAAATTGTACCACCCACACCCTTAAATTTCTCTACAAACAAAGATACTTTTTGAAAAACATTCTGCTTTTTAGATAAGTATTCAGGATTCAAGGGGCTCATCTTTGGAAGTGTTGCGTTCAACTCCGTGCCATTCTCACTCGCATATTCACGCTTTATAGATGATGCAATATAACGCTTTGCAGCACCTATATCTAAATTCTCTGATTGGATTAACTCCTCAGCCTCTCTCTTCTGTTCAGCTTGAGCAAAAGTAAAGAAAGCGTCGATGATAGTGGCCTTATCACCAATTTCATCGAGGTTTGTTTGGTTTATGAACTCAACAAGTAGCCCCTCTTTGGCTCTATTCCCTAGACTGGAGCGAATCATTCTCTGAACATCTTCAACCAATGTAGCTTTATCTTTTACTTTTTTGTTCTTCTCAAAAATTTGTTCCAAAATGTAATCTAGATTGATCTCTTGCGATTTAAGCAGGTCAACTTCAAAAACAACATCTTCCCAATCAATAGAGGACTTTTCTTTCTCACCGTATTCTTTTTCTCTGCGTAACCAGTCCCTAATATCATTATAAGTCGAACGATAATCTTGAACTTTTCTCTCCGCAGGTATGTTTATGGCCTTTAAGGATTCAATATCATCATCACTTAAATAGTTTTTTTCCTTGAAAGCCTGCATAGCTTCATCATCATTCAGGTCAACATTTTGCAGTGCCTTAAGGCTTGCAAACTCATCATAATTTTGCAGAATATTTTCCACCCGCAAGTATTCACCAAACAGCTTTGCAAATGCCTTCTTGTCTGTTTCTTTAACAATATCATCTGGGTTTGGGAACCGCTCTTCTAGCTCCTTAACCACATCAACAAAGCCTCGGCGTGCCTCTCCTGTTGTCGCATCGCTAAAGCCTTGCATATATTCTTTATAGCTTTTTTCTAGCACAACATTTTTGGTGTTTTTATCACCAAACAGGGTTATGGCATCAACCGTCGCTTTTTCTAAATCACGGAAGGTAACAATATTCCCGAATGTTTTCGTCGCGTCATAGATACGGTTAGTGCGAGAGTAAGCTTGCATAAGGCCATGGAAACGCAGGTTCTTATCAACAAATAAGGTGTTAAGTGCTGGCGCATCAAACCCCGTAAGGAACATTCCCACAACAATAAGCAAATCAATATCTTTTGATTTAACACGCTTTGCAAGGTCTCTGTAATAGTTCTGAAACCCTTTACTATCCACACTAAAGTTCGTTTTAAAATAAGCGTTATAGTCACTTATCGCCTTGCTCAAGAACTCTTTTGAAGAGCTGTTCATAGCAGACACATTAAAGCTTTCATCCTGAATATCACCAATAGCATCTTGCTCTTCATTGGCAGCGAAAGAGAAAATCGTCGCAATGCGTAATGGCTTTTCACTATCCTTTTGCAGCTCATTTAGCGTTTCATAATAAAATTTGGCCGCATCCACACTATTCACAGCAAACATGGCATTAAAGCCTTTATTATCGCCATGAAGGCGGTGTGTTTTTTGGCGAAAGCTATTTAAAATATATTCAGAAATTTCTCGTATCCGCTCAGGGTGCAACAGCGCCTTTTTATTTTCTGCTGCAGTCAGTTTCTTTTCATCCTTCTCCGTTTCAATAGCCTTAAACTGTGGGCGTACATCATTGTAATCCACCTTAAATTTCAGAACCTTTTCATCACGAATGGCATCCGTTATCACATAAGAATGCAATTCACGACCAAATACACTGGCTGTTGTTTCTGCCCCTAATGCGGTTTCAGGGAAGATTGGCGTTCCTGTAAATCCAAACTGATAAAAGCGTTTAAACTTCTTATTTAAGTTCTTTTGCGCCTCTCCAAACTGGCTACGGTGGCACTCATCAAAAATAAACACCACTTGCTTATCATAAATAGGCAGACCACTTTCACTTTTCATCAGGTTGTTGAGCTTTTGAATGGTGGTGACAATAATCTTGTTGTCATCTTTTTCAATATTGCGCTTTAGGCCAGCTGTACTATCAGAACCATTTACACTATCAGGCGAAAAGCGTTGGTATTCCTTCATGGTTTGGTAGTCTAGGTCTTTTCTATCCACCACAAAGAACACTTTATCTATAAAGTCTAGCTCTGTTGCTAAACGTGCCGCTTTAAAGCTGGTCAGCGTTTTTCCTGAACCCGTCGTATGCCAAATAAACCCACCACTATCAGAGTTACTCCAGTTTTTAGCCTGATAAGAGCTTTTAACCTTCCACATAATGCGCTCTGTGGCTGCAATTTGGTAGGGGCGCATAATGAGCAGTGTGTCACTGCTATCAAATACAGAGTAATGGAACAAAACATTCAGCAAGGTGTTCTTTTGGAAGAATGTAGCGGTAAAATCTTTTAAATCTTTAATCAGGCTATTGTCCGCCTTTGCCCAGTTCATGGTAAAATCAAAGCTGTTTTTATTGCGCTTTGTGGTGTTTGCAAAGTAGCGTGTATCTGTACCATTAGAGATAACAAACAACTGTAAATATTTATACAGAGAGTGCTCGGTGTTAAAACTTTCTTTACTGTAGCGGTGTACTTGGTTAAACGCCTCACGAATGGCCACACCACGCTTTTTAAGCTCAACCTGTACCAATGGAAGGCCATTGACAAGTATGGTCACGTCATAACGGTTGGCATGTGTTCCAGCTTGCTCAAACTGTTTAATAACCTGCACTTTGTTACGAGAGATATTCTTTTTATCAACCAAGTAAATGTTTTGAATGCGCCCATCATCAAAAACAAAATCATGGATATAATCATCATGAATTTTTCGGGTTTTATCAATCAGCGTATCGCTTGGCTTATCAAGATAGGTTTCCACAAATCGGGGCCACTCGGCATTAGAAAACTCAACGTTATTAAGAGCCTGCAACTGTACCCTTACATTTGCCAGCATTGCTTCTGGGTTTATTAAATCAGGACAAAACTCATATCCTTGGTTTTCAAGGTCTTTAATCAACTCCCTCTCTAAGTCGTTCTCGCTTTGGTAGCTATCAGCGCTTTCCCATGCTTTAACGTACTTATCAAGAACAATAAAGTTTTTAGATTCTGCAATAGGTTTAGTTTGCTGCATTGTTTTCCTCTTGTGCTTCTTTCCAATAGCTATAGTTTTCTACTAAATGGTTTAATAAAAACTTTACAGTTTGCTTCTCTTGCGGTGTTGGTTCAGCAATCGTTTCATTTGATAAGGTGTTATGGCTAGTAAACTGAATAATCCGATTATAATAAGGGTTATCTATTTCTTTATTCTGCCCATCAATATCTTTTGGCAACAATTCAGACCACCTTGGATAACCAAGAAACGATGCTGTTTTTTCATATAAATTACGTAAAAGCATAAAATGAAACCTTTCAATTTTATCCCCTTCAGCCTCGTTCAATATATTCTTGATATGCAGGTGATACGAAAATGCCCTATTAGAATCTCCACCCGTATTATTTAAAGAGAAGCTCTCTTCTCCATGTTTTTCCAAAATAAAGCAAACTTTATTATTCAACTCATTATACAGCACATTATAGAATAGAGGGTTGTGCGTTGTAATAACAAATTTTAGTTGGTTTGGGGCGCTCTTTATAAGGTTAGACAAATCGACAGCAAGCTGAATTAAATGATTTTCATCAAGCGAGCTAACAGGATCATCAATAAAAACGTATTCAAGTTCATTAAATTGATCTGCATCACGTTGCTCTTCTTCTACAGTATTTAGGGTAGAAATAACGTGAGACAACAGAGTATAAAAAATACTCCAAATAAAGTTACTTTCTTCACCCTTTGAAATTTTTATATTTTCTACTCGCTCACTTAGGTTAATAGGTATATTTTTTGTCTGCGTATCAAGTTTTGAAAAAATGATCTCTGAAAATGCTGGTACTTGTATGTCGATTTTCAGGCCGTTCTTGTCCACCTCTTTGCGCGTATAACTTTCATTAAACAAAGGAATAATCATACTATCTGAATAACGTTGAAAATTAGCTTTAATATTTTGGTCTTGCCCTTGGTCTTTAAGCAACTTTATAAGCCAGTATGTAAAATTATTGGGCTGAATTTTAAGTTTAGGCTTAGCATTACCTTCTAGATCATTATCCCAATAAAAAAGGTCTTCAGTAAAAGCATTATAATATAGGAATTTTTGACGCGTTGATTCTTCCTCTTCATCCCCCTCTTCACTTTTAGGGGCTATCAGTTCTTTCATTTCACGAGAGAGGCGAGTTTTACCCGTACCGTTGAAGGCATAGATGAGCTGCATCTTTTTATCGGCGCTTTTTAATTCTTGAGCGATTTCTGTAAGTGTTTTACTCATACTATGCTGCACCCTCTTCAGGTTTTGGGAAGTTTAGGAGTAGGTCACGGTAATACTCATATTGCTTTTGACGCAATTCAATTTCACGCGGCAGGCCTTCGCTTATAGAATTGGTCAGCGCGTCAAATTTATCGAGAACCGAAACAATGCGCTCCTTTTTTTTCTGAGTCGGATTTGGAATTTTAATAGAATTCATATTTTTTTTGTTCAGCTTTGGCTGGGCTGCACCTGAAATATAAGGTGTTAAATCAATACTATTTAAATAGTATTCAATATACTTTCGTTCAGCATATGTATCAAACTCAAGAATATGTGCGTGGTTATTAACCCAACTTTGGCCATTAACGCTAAATGCAATTGGCGTATTCCGAGCTAATAAATTGGCCCCATCTTCAGATACAAGCAGGTAATCCCCGTCAAAAATATAACCTTTGACGTAATCAACAATACCCGACGCACCATAATATGGAATGTCTCCAGGTTCCCGCAAACCGCTCGTTATAGGTTTACGTTTTGAATCATGGTTTTTGGCTAACTTTTCTAGTGCTTTCCATTCCACTTCGCCTTCATCAAAAGTGAGGAGTTGGTCGCGATAATAGTTGTATTGTTTTTTGCGTGCGGTAAGCTCGGCGGTAAGCTCGGCGGTAAGCTCGGTAAATGCGTCCAAAATTCGCACAATCTCCGCCTGAATTTCCAGCGACTTCTTCGGATCATCAGGGCATGGGATTGGGATTTGAAAATTTTCAAGCATCGGTTTTCTAATAGAAATTGATGTTGCTCCTACACTTTTCATTAAAATATATTTCTTAAAGTGAGAACGCATAAAGTGATACAAGAATTTTGTATTAATATTTCCTTCGATTACAGAGATCCTATATGCCCTTTGGTGTAGTGCATACTTTCCTTCGACATAATGAAATATGTCCCCAATCCCTCCTTCACCTGGAATAATTATAGCAGTTTCGTCAAATTCAAAAGTATTTGTTTTTAAAACATTCTTTGAACGTACATAAAATGGATAGATGCCATTTTCACTTTCATCTTGACGATTTGAGCTACCAGTGCCAACAGTGGCAACATTACCCAAAGGCAACCACTCAACCTCCGCCTCATCAAGCAACTTCTCTAAAAAACTTACTTCGCTCATGCTTCAATCTCCGCCACGATGGCATCGATGTCGGTGCGGAGTTGATCAATCTTACCAACCGTTGTTTCAATTTCTTTGTTCAGCACGTCAATATCCACCACTTCACGGGTGTTTTTTGCTTCCACATAGGAGCTTACAGAAAGGTTATAATCAGCGGCTACAATTTTTTCTAAAGATACAGTTTCAGCAACGTAGTCAACCTTTTCCTTATTATCAAACATATCCATAATGTTTTGAATATGGTCTGTATGCATCACGTTGTTGTTGGTTTCTTTTTTGAAAAACTCTTCACCGCTGGCATCAATAAACTGCACATCTGTGTTCGGCTTATTCTTGGCCAATACTAAAATTGTCACGGCAATGGTTGTGCCATAAAACAGGTTTGGTGCAAGGGAAATCACCGTTTCAACATAGTTGTTATCCACCAGATATTGACGGATTTTTTGTTCTGCCCCGCCACGGTAAAAAATACCAGGGAAGCACACAATGGCCGCACGGCCTTTGCTAGACAAATAACTGAGCGCATGAAGCACAAAGGCAAAATCTGCCTTTGATTTTGGCGCTAACACCCCTGCTGGGGCAAAACGGTCATCGTTAATCAGGGTTGGGTCATCTGAACCCTTCCATTTCACGGAATAAGGCGGGTTAGACACAATGGCATCAAATGGCTTATCGTCTAAAAAATGGGGGTCTGTGAGGGTATCCCCCAATTCAATCTCAAATTTATCGTAGTTAATGTTATGCAAAAACATGTTCATACGGGCAAGGTTATAGGTGGTGTGGTTCAGCTCTTGGCCGTAAAACCCCCCTTCCACAATATGGGCATCAAAATGCTTTTTGGCTTGCAGAAGCAGTGACCCAGACCCGCAGGCAGGGTCATAAATTTTATTAACGCTGGTTTGTTTGTGCATGGCAAGCTGCGCAATAAGTTTTGATACGTTTTGCGGGGTAAAGAACTCACCACCCGATTTACCTGCATTGGCAGCATAGTTTGAAATAAGAAATTCATAGGCATCACCAAACCAATCAATTTGGCTATCGTTAAAATCATCCCCTATCTCCAAACCTGCAACGCCTTTTAAAACATCCGCAAGGCGTTTATTTTTTGCTGGTACTGTATTGCCAAGGCGGTTGCTGGTGGTATCAAAATCAGCAAATAATCCTTTAATATCACTTTCTGAAGGGTAGCCATTGGCTGAAGCTTCAATAGCCATAAAAATTTTAGCAAGGTCTGTGTTCAGGGTTTCATTGGTATTGGCTGATTTCGCAACGTTCACAAACAACTGACTTGGATAGATGAAGTAACCTTTGGTTTTAATGGCATCATCTTTGATCTCTGGCGAAATAACATCATCAGACATATCTGCATAGTTGATGCTTTCATCACCTGCCTCAATATAGTTTGCAAAGTTTTCACTGATAAAGCGGTAAAACAATGCACCCAGCACATATTGTTTAAAATCCCAGCCATCCACAGCACCGCGGACATCATTGGCTATTTGCCAGATTTGGCGTTGTAGGGCAGCACGTTGTTGGGAGCTGGTCATAGTTACTTTTTCCTTGCTACTTTGTCTTAAATACGCTTTGTATAGCTATTAGCAATACATCATAACGCAACTTATGGTAAACGGCACTACATGTCGATAGAAACGTGAATTTTACCCATTAAGTAGTGCTTTCCAGTCATTATATATTCTATCAACTTCTTTAGACTGTGGCATAGGAAGACGGCCTTCAACTAAGAACATATAACAGCTTTCAGGTGGAGGCAGCTCCTGCAAAGAGCTTTCTTGAACCCCATAGCCAAGCACAAACTGTTTCCATGCTTCTTTTATGTTTGAAACTCTTTGTAGGAAGATGGAGCCTTCCCCCATTTCCTGCTCTCGTGCAATAGCATATAGAAGCAAGTTTTCCCTTATGTCACACGCTACGATCAGTGATATATCAAAAAAGAGATCAATAGCGTCTGTAAAAACACCGTCATTCATTCTATATATTTTTTTAGGACATGTCTGAACAAGCTTTTTCCTTTCTTGCTCATCTCCCCTGACTGCCGCTTCTAAAGCAAGAGCTATGCGCTGCCTCATTGTGAGGCTTTCATAAAGATTATCTTTAATTTTCATTACGATTGCCTCTTTAAAACATGCTCAATAGCCTCTAAGCGATGCTTAAGGCTTTCTATCTCTTCCACCCGTGCAATATTTGATATCGAAGCAATCAGCTGCGTGGCTATGTCAGGTGGAATTTTACCAGTAGATGCAGCATCAATAAATGCTTTTGCAGTAGAAGATAGAGTATCACAATGACTCAAATCCAACTGAATTGATGGCATGGTTGATTTTAATGGTGGCGCGATACGGTCAAGGCAAATCTTAAGTGCCGTTGTGTCTCCCTGAAGAGCCAACTCTACTGCTTTACGAGTCAAAGCCTCCATCTCTCCCTCTATTAAAAGTGATGCTACTTGAGTAGCTTTATGCTTTACTCCCTTCGGTTTGCCTTTTGGGTTACCTGACTGGCCTTTTTGAAACTGCCAAGGTTTATCTGTTTTCTTTACTGTATTTTCAGTCATAGCTATTACTTTCATAGAAGTGGCAGAGTGGCAGCCCCTAGGAGCGCCACTGCACCACTCTTAATTACTTAGTCATTTCTTGAAGTTCTTGAGTAAAAGGGGTGGTAGATTCCTTTTTAAAATTGATCCCCTTTAAGTACCTATAGACTGTTGAAATATCTACATCTAATGTATTAGCTATATCTCGTGGGTTCATGTTCATAGATTTCATATCAATAGCTCTTTCTTTTTTAGAACCAACATTATTGATTACCCATTTACAATGTCTACCGCCACTAACAAGGTGCGCTTCAAAAGCTTTACTATCTTTTCCGCTTAAGCTTCTTGCTTTGGTGTACTCTACGGTAAATCTAGCCCCTTGATCTTCTTCGTAATCATCAGGATGTTTGAGTGAAATAACGTTATCCATCACATCTTCTCTACGAGATGTCCCACGTTGCCCACCACTTTTATTTGCATGATGAACCAACACAATAGCCAGACCTTTAGAACGTAGCTGAATTAACCATTGCTGAAGTGGAGACCAGCTTTCAGACTCATTTTCCTTGCCCGTCCTAACAAGAGTAGACAAGTTGTCAATAAAGAGAACCTTAATTTTCAGCTTGGCAATAAGCTCATTCACATCTTTTTGCCCTTCTGGTGAGGCAAGGTCAGGCATGATACGGTCACGTAAAAGGTCTGGAGTTACCAAATGAAAAGAAATCTCCTCTTTGGATTTATTTCTTAGAAGCTCAAAGCGTTCTTGTAAAAGGGGGGACTGCATCTCACCATCCAAGTAAAGCACTGGTACAGCGTTTGAGGCAGTGTAACCCATAACCTCTTTGCCTTCTGCTACAGCTAAGGCACAAGACAAGCTAAAGAAGGTTTTTCCAAGACCTCTGGGTGCAAATACCATATTAATAGACTGAGCTGTAAGCCATGGGGCTAAATAAGCTTTACGCTCTGGTATAGGCATTCTTTGGAAGTCTCCAATAGCAATAGCAGGGAGCTGGTTCTTAGTAAAAACCATATTCCATTCGGGTGGAATACTTTCAAGATTGCTTTCTAGTAAACCCTTTAATTTATTTTTAATTTCAGCAACATTATCAAAACCATTTAAAGGAGAGATTTCGTTCCAACCTAAAGAGAAAAAGGAGTTAGATATGACATCACAAACATCATCTCCTTTATTAACATATGGCAAACGCACAGCTTGAACAGAGAGTGGGTTACCAAGTTTTTTGAGTTTTCTATATGCAAACTCAGCATATTTTTCACCAGCGCCATCATTATCAGGAACAATCCGTATATCTGAACAAGAAGATAGAAATCTCCAATCTGTTGAGTGAATGGCATTGCTCCCTCCTTGGCTTGTCACAGCTTGCATTCCTAGCCCATGCAATGCACATGCACACTTTTCACCCTCTACGATATAAACAGGCAGCGCTTTATCTTTTATGCTCTCTAACCCATAAAGAGGAATAGAGCCTTTTATTGCATCAGGTATTCCTTTTTGTAACTCATCTTTGTCATCTATGTTAAAATAAGGTACAAACGATTTAGAAGGCTTTTGCGAGTCTTCACTTTGAAAACGGAGTACTTTTCCAATGGGCGCTCCGTTTTCTTTTTTGTATTGATATTCTGCTACCAGTTTCATGATAGTTCTCCCTTAAGTGTATTCACTGCTTCAGTGAAGCTTTGGTTATATTTTTGTTTTTGAAAGTCGATAATGTCGCCACCTGATGCACCACAAGAGAAGCACTTAAAAGCACCCGTTCGCTTGTTGATATAAAAAGAGCCAGCCTTACGATCAGTGTGAAATGGACATAAACCATTCCATAAGTGCCAACCATTTCCACTTGAACTCCCAATAACACCTGACAAGGTATTTTTATAATATTGCTCAGATTTCACTTTTATCTTTAATGTATTAACATTAATCACATTAGCGCCCTCCAAGGTTATTCAGCATCTCGTAAACATCATCAGCTTTCCATAATGATATTCGCCCATGCTTTAAAGGCTTTGGATAAATCCCAGCTTTCATACCTTTATAAAACTTAGATCGGCTGATAGGAAAAAACTCTAACACTTGATACAAGCGCATGTAGCTATTTTGATTATTAGACATTATGTGTCTCCTTAAATTTATTTACATCTAAGGAAAACCATAAAATGAATTTTTAGAATTACCGAGGAACTTAAATCGCCTATTTAATTTCCAATTAAACTTCCTCAAGTTCACTTTTCATTTTTAGATATTCATTCCAGTAATTTTTTAATTGCCTTGGCCCAACCATTGGGAAAAAATCAAGCTTAACAAGCTCAAGCACTTCATTTATTTGTTTAGTTGGATCTGCGCTCATTACAGACTCCACTTCTTGACAAAACTCATACCATTTATATGTATCTTTAGCTGAAGCGACTGACCTTCCTCGCCCAATCTTAATAATTGGCGCTTGTGTGTCTTCTGCTAACTTAGAAAAAACCTCAGACAAAAAACTAATCACATTTGGGGAAAGGTCACCATTTTGTTTTCCAAAATAGTTAGATAACATTAAATAAAGTTCTGATATATCCTCTTTATTGGGCATATCTACAGTAGCATTTCTTAAAATATGATTCTGATGTGAAAAACCTAAGTTAATCATTACTTTCCTCCACAGGTTGTTTTAGAGCTTTATCTATATAGTCAGCCCAGCCTTGCATCATTTTGGTGCGCTCTTCTTTAAACTCAGCCCTATCATAGGCAGCATCAATTTTTGATTTCTTAACATGAGCAAGCTGAAGGTCAATGACTTCATGCCTATAGTGTAGTTCTTCTTTAATTGTACTCATAGCCGTTGCCCTAAAACCATGTCCAGTTGCACGGCCTTTATAACCCAAACGCTCAATAGCCTTTAAGATGGTATTATTACTCATAGCCTTGTTTGATCTGACTTGGCTGGGAAAGACAAAATCTCTAGAATATGAGATGTCCTGAAGCTTTTTGAATACTTCTATGGCCTGCTTTGATAATGGAACGAAATGCGGCCTGCCCATCTTCATACGTTCAGCAGGAATATGCCACTCCGCCTTTTCTAAATCGATTTCATCCCATTTGGAATTGATAAGCTCACTTGTACGCACAAACGTCAGAATAATAAGCTCTAGGGCATGTCGGGTATGTGGGTATAGGCGTGCATCATTATGTTCTAATGCTTTAAGGAACTCTGGTAGCTCTTTTGACGTAAGAGCATTGTAATGCCCTTTCTTATATGGCTTAAGAGCACCTTTTAGGCTTTGTGTGATATCTATCTCAGCACGCTCTGTAATAACCGCATATCTAAAGACCTGACCACATACGCTCAGAGCCCTACTTGCCATCTCATGAGCACCACGACTTTCAATCTTACGGATGGTGTCTAAAACCTCTAAAGGCTTGATCTCGTTAATGGGGCGTTTGCCTATTACTGGAAATACATCATTCTCTAAGCGCCTTATGATATAACCTGCATGGCTCTCAGTCCATTTGGGCAGGTTTAACTCATGCCACTCTCTTGCCACTGACTCAAACGTAGTGAGGTTATTAAGTGCCTTTTCACGCTTCTGTGCTTTCTTATGCTCTGACGGGTCAATATCATCTCTAATCAGCTTTCTGGCCTCTTCACGTTTGAGCCTCGCTTCAGATAAGCTTACTTCTGGATATATTCCAAAAGATAACCTCTTTTCAGTCCCGCGAATTCTATACTTCATGCGCCAGTATTTACTGCCGTTTTTATTTACCTCTAGGTACAAACCCTGGCCATCAGACTTCTTATAAGTCTTAGACATTGTCTCAAAACCCTTACAGGCTCTATCACTCAGCTTCATTTGGGGGCATCTCTCTGGGGGCATATGAGGTTGTGCCCCCATTTGTGCCCCCACATTTCATAGATTTTAGTAGACTACAATATACTTCCATGGACACAACATAGGCATTAAATACTTATATTGCAATACATTTATGGACTTTATGAGATTTAGAGAGATTAAAAAATGGCGGAGAAGACAGGATTCGAACCTGCGTGAAGTTTCCCTCAACACGCTTTCCAAGCGTGCGCCTTAAGCCACTCGGCCACTTCTCCGTATTAGGTGCAAGGCACATAAAAGCAAAGCCTGCTCTAAGAGTCAACCTTAATCAAAAGACCGATCTGATTCCCGTGACGATTAATAACAAGTTCAGCCTCTTCAGCATTTTTAAGCTCCATAAGCATAGGGAACAAACGGTCACGGTCTGAAACAGGGACATCATCTACTTTTACAAGAATATCATTCTCTTGCACTGTAAGTTTTGCAAGAAAGCTATCGTGCTTAAGCTTTGTTACGCGGAAGCCCACAACTTCATCATCTTCAATACGGGGAAGGAAGCGAGCCTCTGTTGCCAAACGACCTAAATTAGAAAACGCCGCCTTGATTTCAGATTTAGAAACATGTACCTCTTGACGCTTCAATACCGCTCTCTTCGTTATATTAACTCCAGTAGATGTAGAGACTCCATAAGTGGATTTTTTAAGTTTTATAGGTTCTTTTTTTTCATCAACATGTGCAAATTGTGAAAAATCGTTTCCTGGAAGGCTTAACTTTTCTAGTTTGCCATTGTTACTCAAAATAACCATACGACGCTTGATGTCTTTGAGAGTTACGTTTCTTAAAACTTTATCACCTTGTTGAACAAGCTTACTTTCACCGGTGGTATTATCTACAATAATTGCGTAAGGCGTCGCGCCTGCAATCGTTCCTTTTAAAATAAGATTAAGAGAAGTTTCAGCCTTTACTGTTTCAACAGGAAGCTCATTGAGCGCCATACGTGTTGAAGCGCCAAACCATGTAGCACGTTCTAACCCTTCAAAACTATCAAGAGAAAGTGCCTGTGCCTTTTTAAGGTCTTCCGTCTCAAATGCGTAAGCCGAAGTTTCTGGGCTTGATGTAAGAAACAGACTTGGTAAGTACGGAATGAGTGCCACAGAGGATGAAACAAGCAGGATGAGTACAAATAGACTTAATGTAACCAAAGAGAGCACAGAAGCCCTTTTAGAGTGCATATAGCATAGGAATAATTGTGTAAAAGATTCAAGCCTTTGCTGAATCCACCACAATAAAGAATCACTTTCAAATTTCATAAAAGGAAGTATAGAGGATTTTTATAAAAACACAAAAGTAAAACCCCCGCACATGCGGGGGTTTTGTAAGTATGGTTAACTTAGGTATTATAGAGTACCTAGGTTAACAGCGTGCTCGATACCATCAGTATCTGACGCATCGCCGTTACCAACAACAATAGTCAGAGAAGCTGAAACTGGAGCTTCATCTGCTTGACCTAGTGACACAGGCGTACTTGTAGTCGCGCCGTATGTTGCACTAAATGCAATGTTGTATTCACCAACGTTTTCAGCAGATACCGTAGTAAGAGCTGTGTATGGGATGTTTGAGATCACAAGTGTTCTTGTAGCAGCACCTGTGTAAGTTACACCAGACACACTATCAGCAGCTGAGTTTGCAAGTACAACGTAAGCTGTTTCGTTTGTGTCATGTGTACCGTTACCGTTACCACCAGCACCTTCACCAAAACCAGCATTAAGTACAAGGTCACGAGTTACCTGAGTTGTACCGTCATCAAAGATTTCGTATGAGATGTTAAGTGCACCGTAAGTTGTTGATGTTGCAGCAGCACCAATAGTGTTTAGACCTACATCAACATCATCAGTCATAAGACCAGAGATGTTAAAGTCTGCAACGTTTGCAACAAGCAAGTCAGTTACACCATCAAGACCAGGCATTGGAATGTTAAGTGCAAAAGTACGGTTACCAAAATCAACAACAGCTTCGTCAAGGATACCTTTAGTCGCTGTGTAAGAGATGTCAGCAGCAGCTACAGTTTGAGCAGCAGTTGCAACAGTAAAGCTATGCATAGTTGTTGCTTCGCCTTTGTCTAGCTCTTTGTTGTTGTTTTTATCAAACCATGCAACTGGGTAAACAGTTCCAGCTGGTACGTCGTAGAAAGTAATCGTCTTATCTGCGCCAGTACCATCTTGGTTGCTTGCAGTGTAAGTTTGACGGAACATTGGACGAGGGCCAAGGTCAGCGTCAGCAAACAAACCAACTGTAATGTTAGATGAACCAGATGTGAAATCTGTTACACCGTCAAATACAGATGAATCAATATCAAGCATTACATCAGGAACTGATGAGCTATCAACGTTTGATGCAAGTGTGTATGGGTCCATGCTAGAGATAAGAGATACAGCTGTACCGTCTTGAACGTTAGCAGATGGAAGGTTCCAGTTAAACTCAGGTACTGAGAATCCAGTAGATGTTACAACAACAGGCTGCATAGGAATTGCAACTGGTGAAGCAGTAATAGTAGCGATAGAGTTAACACCAGCACCAATATTACCAAATACCATAATGTTACGGCCACCGTATGAGTTGAACAGTGAGTTGTTGTAAGCTGTTGTAAGGTCTAGAGTTGCAGTTGTACCAGATACTGTAGCAGTATCGAAGTGAACAACCATAGACTCGTAAACACCTACTTGAGGCTTAGTAAGACTAAATGTTCTTGAAGACGTGTTGAAGAAATCAACAGTCGTTGTTGTTGCAGCGCCCATGCCAACAGCAGGTTTGTAAACAGTGTTCGCTGTTGATAGGTAGTTGTCAGCATCGCTAACAAGCTCAATTTCATTAACCACAACGTTAAATGACTGCGCGTTTGCTTCAGTAGCAAAAACTGCACCCATCACACCGCCGGCGATCAATGTACTTTTAAGAAGTTTGTTCATTATGAACTTCCCTATTTTTATATATATTTTTTTTAGTTCATTTTCCGTTAGCTAACGAAAATGTCGTACTTTTATCAATGATTAGTTGTTTGAGATCACTAGACCAGAAACACTATCGCTGCTGTCATCACACGCAGAAATAGCAAAACCAGCTACAACAATCATAGATACAGTCAACATTACTTTGATCATATCCTTCATGGATTTACCCTATTTTTGTTAGTTATTGTTCATTCTCCTAAGAGATTTTTTTCGCGACCCCGAAAGGCCGACCCAAAAATAGACTTTGGATGAATTCTTATAAGATTTAGCCTTTTTGTAAACCGTTCATTTAATGAACAGGCGTTTTATTTCTAAACGGCGCGCCATTAAATAAGGTCTTGTAACATTATAGTAACACATAACTTTTTCTATGTTTCTTCTCTAGATTTTTGAAAGTTTTTCCCGTAAAACTAATGGTGGAGTTAAGGAGAACGGGAATGCCAACAAAAGCACAATCAAACTTTGCGAAGTATCGCACACAAGAAGCCATCGCGCTTGGACTATTTTTTACAGCTATCTTTTTATGCCTTGCGTTTTTTACGCACCATGCAACAGATCCATCACTCAGCGTTGCAACGGCCTCACCCCTAGTTAAAAACAGTGCAGGCCTTGCAGGGTCATACGTATCAGATATTGGTATTACATACCTCGGGCTTAGCATTTTTTGGCTACCTATTGTCTTCTTTACGCTCGCGTTTCAGTTTATTAGGCACAAAAACTTTAATGAGTTTGGCTTTAGGCTCTGCGCCCTCCTTCCTATGCTTTTAAGCTTTGCTGCACTTTGTACACTCCTTAATGTCATGCCTGAGTGGCCAACAGCTAACAGCATTGGTAATGGCGGCCTTCTTGGAAAACTTCTTGCTGTTATATGCATCCCCATTATTGGCTACGTTGGCACGCTCCTTCTTATGGCTCTTACATTTTTCACCTCTATTGTTTGGTGGTCTGGCTATGCTTTTTCAGATGTAGCCAGATTCAGCATCGTAACTTACAGCTACATAAACGTTTTTGTGAAAAGCGTTTACAGGGCACTAAGACGCATTAAGTTTAAAAGTAACCTACAGATTGACCTTCCTCTTTTCACGCCTGCAGAAGCTGTCAAAAAAGACATCACACACGCTATTCAAAAACAACAACACACAAAACCTGCCATTCAAAAACCTATCAAGCAGGTTAAACCTGCTGCTAAGGTTGAAACAGAAAAACAAACAGCACTACCGCTTAACCTTGGAGACAGTTTTTCTTTGCCTGCGCTCAACCTACTTGATGAGCCCCCTACAGGAAAAGAACCTGTTGATGATGATGCTCTCCAGCAAAATGCAAGGCGCATTGAAGCGGAGCTTGCTAACTATGGCGTTCAAGGGAAAATTACACGCATCTGCCCTGGGCCCGTTATTACGATTTACGAGCTTGAGCCTGCCGCAGGGGTTAAAAGTTCCCAGGTGATTAATCTTGCAGACGATCTTGCTCGCTCCATGGCGGCTATGTCTATTCGTATTGCAACAGTACCTGGCCGCAACGCGATTGGTATTGAAATGCCGAACCTAGACCGCGGTATGGTGACATTGCGTGAACTGCTTGCCACGGAAGAGTTTGAAACACATCCAGGAAAACTTGCTGTTGCCCTCGGTGTAGATACCTCTGGTAATCCTGCCTACGCGGATATTTCAAAAATGCCGCACTCCCTCATTGCAGGAACAACCGGCTCAGGTAAATCTGTTGCCATGAACGCCTTCATCATCAGTTTGCTTTACCGCATGACACCCGAGCAGCTGAAATTTGTGATGATTGACCCCAAAATGTTGGAGCTTTCTGTTTACAATGATATCCCTCACCTAATCACCCCTGTTATCATTGATCCGCAAAAAGCAAACAATGCCCTTAAATGGGTTGTGCGTGAAATGGAGCAACGCTACCGTCAAATGACAGACCTTGGCGTAAAAAACATTCAAAGTTTTAATCAGAAATTTGCAGAATACCAAGCAAAAGATGAGATCCCTAAAAAAATGGTGCAAACAGGTTTTGACCCTGTTAGTGGCCAACCTACATATGAAGAAAAAGCCGTTGCAGAAAGCAATATGCCTTATATTGTGGTGGTCATTGATGAGCTTGCAGACCTTATGATGGTTGCTGGTAAAGAAGTAGAGCACAGCATTGCCCGTATTGCCCAAATGGCCCGCGCAGCTGGTATCCACCTGCTTGTTGCAACGCAGCGCCCGAGTGTAGACGTTGTAACAGGGCTTATTAAGGCCAACATCCCAACGCGTTTCTCATTCAACGTAACAAGTAAAATTGACTCCCGTACTGTACTTGACTCCATGGGCGCAGAGCAGCTTTTGGGTAAAGGGGACATGCTCTACATGGCCAACGGCTCTAATGGCCTAGAACGCCTGCATGGGGCTTTTGTAAGCGAAGAAGAGTGCCATGCGATCTCTAAACACCTAAGAGAGCAATCTGACCCGCAGTTTATTGATATTACAAAATCAAGCGGCAATGACGCAAACGGCGGTGGCGGCGGTAACGGCGGCGTAGAAGATGATGACCCACTTTATCTTCAGGCTGTAGAAGTTGTTGCCCGCGAACAGAAGGCTTCAACCTCTTTCATCCAACGCCACCTTAAAATTGGTTACAACCGCGCGGCCAGCATTATTGATAAAATGGAAAGCGATGGCCTAGTGGGCGAAGCCAACCATGTTGGTAAGCGTGAAGTGATTATTAAACAACCTCCGCAAGGCGGGTATTAAACGCATAAAAAGCCGCCCTACTGGGCGGTTTTTTATATCTATAATAACATTTAAAAACGGTGGAGCTGCGCTTTTGGATAAGGCATGAGTGTGCAACGGCGATAGTACTGCTGGTCATTTACACCATTAATCGTAATTGTACGGCGCTCGCCTTCAGGGTGCACACATAAACGCTGATCAAGTGCTGCTGCGCGCTTTTCATTATTGGGGAAAATTTCACCAATACCTGAAGCGCGTGCAAATGTTTTACGATACTCAAAACTTTTAACGTCCTGCCACTCAGATGCGGCAAAACGATTTATTTCAGGTGTGCAGGCTGACAACAACAGGCCAGCCAGAACACCAAATGCTGGAGCATACCTTCTCATAAGGTTAAGTGTGACTTTTAAGAGTCCTTAGAATCAAGAGTTTTTAAAAAAGGCTTTATTTTCGCATACACATCATGTGGCGAAATGGACGCAATATCATTTACATCCCTAAGAAAGGATACATTTTTAGATTTTGGGGCGCAAAGGTTTGGGTTGCTATCACTTCCAAATAAAACAAGCCCGCCAAGCCCTGATGCCGCCGCAATATGAGCAGGGCCAGTATCATTCCCCACAAAAAAAGCAGCTTCTTTAAATAAGCCAACAAGCTGCCCAAGTGATGTTTTAGCACATAAGTTAACTGCCTGCGTGCGTTCTGCAATAAGGTTTAAATCATCTTGCTCAGACTTTGCACCAATAAGTACAACTTGGTGCTCTTTTTCTAGCTTTTGAATAAGCCCCACGTAATGAGGCCAGCGCTTATCTGGCCTGTGGGGACTCCCCCCCGCAATCACGCAAATAAACTTTTTAGATTTTAATCCATACTCTTTCATGAGAGAGCTTACACTTTCTTGCATGTAAGAAAGATCTGGACCTTCTTTCATATCTACGCCAGCAACAGCTAGCTGGTCTTTTAAACGGTCAAGGCTATGCATGGTATTACGGTCTGGATTTAAGTGGCAAAGAGGGTCATTTTTTACAAGGCCGTTCCACTTAACTTTTCCAGCAAGTTTGGAATAAATAAGCGTTGTGCGGTCATTTGTTTGAAGGTCATAGACACGGTCAAAACCTTGCAGTTGAGAACGCAATTTTTTCAGGTAAAAGGGGTTCCAAACAGAACGTCTTGGATCTATTTCAATACGATCAACCCATGGTAAGTTTTTTGTAAAGGGTTTCATGGCAGGGCTTGTAAGAAGGGTAATTTGATCGTCTTTATGATAAGCACGAATAGATTGCAGTGCAGCTGTTGCCTGCACAAAATCACCAAGAGCGCCAAGTTTAATCACTAAAATCTGTGCCACTTTTAAATCATATCCCCTTGTTCAAATACGAGCCTTAGCGCCCACGCTAAACACTTTTTAAATAGCTGGCAAGGTTTTACTCTTCACTTATTTGTATGACATTTATTTTTTTGAAATTTATGCCTTTCGGTATGACATGCTTAAGCAGTCCTGCCCTTTGATAAAGGGCTCAAAAAAAACGCCCCACAGCAGGGCGTTTTTTAACAGCTAAAACTTAGAACAAGAGCTTTAGACGAATACGAACCATACGTAAACGCTAGCGATGGCAATACTCATAAGCATCAGCGGGAATGCCATTAGCATAAACGTAAGGAACGGGATACGGTGGCCTGCTTTTTCAGCAAAACCAGCAACCACAAGGTTTGCGCTTGCACCAATAAGAGAACCGTTACCACCAAGACAAGCTCCAAGTGACAGCGCCCACCAAAGAGGTTTAATCGCTTCTTCGCCGCCCATACTTGGCGCCATTTCCTGAATGATAGGAATCATTGTTGCTACGAAAGGAATGTTATCTACAAGCGCTGAAAGGATTGCAGACCCCCAAAGGATTGTGAAAATCGTTGTTGTTCTATCACCATTTGTCATAGCCATCATATGATCAGCAAGCCAGGAAATAACACCTACGTTTTGGATACCATGCACAAGTACAAAAAGACCACCAAAGAAGAACAATGTTACCCACTCAGCCTCACCAATAGCATGGTGTACTTTATCGTGCTGTTTTTCACTGTTATGGTGAACATTATCAAGAAGAAGAAGCAAAGCTGCCCCTGTAAGCGCCACTGTTGCAGGCATAATATGGTAACTATGGCCAACAACAAAACCAACAAGAACCATACCCATAACAACAAGAGATTTAATCAGAAGTTCTTTATCTTGAATCGCTTCTTTTTCATTCATACGCATAATACGCTCTTTTGCATGATCTTCTGCATGGAGAGATTTTCTCCATAGAAGCATAAGAGGTATGAGAGTTGCGATCATAATCACAACAGAAGCTGGCGCTACGTTAATAATAAAGTCTGAGAAACCAAGGTGCGCCGCTGAACCAATCATAATGTTTGGCGGATCACCAATCAGTGTTGCTGCACCACCAATATTAGAAGCAAGAATACTTGTAAACAGGTAAGGGTAAGGCTTTACGTTTAACTCACGGGTGATAAGTAGAATAACAGGTGTTGTAAGAAGAACTGTTGTTACGTTATCAAGCAGGGCACTAAATACAGCCGTAACAATAGCAAACACCACCAGCATTTTTATAGGCTCAGCCTTAACAACCTTGGCAGATTTAATTGCCACGTACTGGAAAACACCAGATTCTTTCATCACGGCCACAAGGATCATCATTCCAAGAAGAAGGCCAATTGTGTTGGCATCTACTGAGTGTACAGCTTGCTCTTGCGTCATTACGCCAAGAAGCACCATAAGGCCTGCACCAAGCACGGCAACAATGGCTCTGTTAATGCGCTCGGTAAGTACAACGCCATAGGTTGCGATAAAGATTGCAACAGCTGTCCACATTTGAGTAGCTGAAACGTCTGAAAGATGGCCTGCTGCGGCCGCTTGCTCTATAATCATGTTCGGATTTCTCTTTTCAAAGTCGTATTTACTGTGTAATAGTGATGGTTGAAATACGCCTGTTTGAAACATACGTCAAGGGTTTTCAACAGGTTTCTTAATTTTTTTACAATAGGGGAATAAAAAAAATGATAGCACTTTTATGTGTCGATTTAATGAATGAATACCTTGATCCAAAAGGGGTACTGAGCGAAGAAACATCTGAATTCGTGAAAAAACACGATTCTTTGCAGCGTATTGCGCGCATTCAAGAACATTTTAGAGAGCAAGGCGGACTTGTGATTCATGTACGTACAGGCTTTAGCGAAGGCTACCCAGAGCTGCCAGATACAAATTCTAAAATCTTTAAAGGCATTAAAGACAAAAACGCACTTCTTCTTGATGAGTGGGGCACTGAAATTCCAGATGAAATCGCACCTCATAAAGGCGAGCCTGTTATCCGTAAACACCGCGTAGGCCCATTTGACCGCACCCGCCTAGAAATCATTCTACGCACAAAGGATATTAAAGACCTTTACATCGTAGGCGGCCTCTCTCTTGGCACTATATCCATGAGCGCTTACGAAGCCCATGACATGGACTTTAACGTCTGTGTTATTGATGATGGCTGCTATGACCGCACGGATGAGCGTCATGAAATGGGGATGCGCGTTGCAGGGCAAGTTGCAGAAGTTAAAACTTTTGCTGAAATTGCTCCAAGACTGACACGCATGTAGTCCAAAGCATGGTACATCCAAGAAAGCGCCCAAATGGGCGCTTTCTTTTATAGGCTGTTATTAAAAAATTACAGATCTACAACCTGAGAAGAAATAACAGGTGAATCATCCTGATCATTTGCGTAAAGGTCAAACTTCACTTTACTGCCTAGAGGAAGTGTTTCTGGAAGGTTCACACTAATTTTACGCGTAATATTGCTTACTTCACGGTAAGCACGCACCCAAACAACTTGAGAGCTAATGGCCTCGCCTTCAGCATCTTGAACGTGAATCTTAAGGAAACCTGAAGCTTCTGAATTCCCAGCACGCTCAAACGGAATCATTGCAAACAGAACTTTTCCATCACTACGTGGAGCAACTTCAATTTGTCCCATTTCAAGAGAAGACTGAACCTCTCCACTTTGAACAACAACAGGAATTGCCACACCAAAATAGGTTCCAATATTAAAGGAAAGGGTCTTTTTACCCTCTACCTTAACGGAAGGTGTACTTCCCGTTGCAAGTTCTGCTGTTTCATTTTTGTTAGGCACTTCTCTAAATAAAAGGTGAGAGTGATAATCTCCATCATCAAGGTCAGCAGGACGGCGTGCCATAATACGTACAATTTGGCGTTCGCCAGGTTTAAGAGTGACGCGCTGCGGCACAAACCGAAGCATACGTTTAGCTGAATAAGGGAAGGTGTCTTTGCGCTGCGTTGTACCGTTTTCGTTCATCACTTGGTCAACGGCAATCATTTCATACTTACGCTCGCGGTCAGATTGGTTTGCAATACTAACAACATCTGTTCTATCACCAGATCCAATAACCACACGGTGAGGAGATACAAACAAAATGGCCCCGTCAGCATAAACTGCTGAGCTTTGCACCAACAGCGTCAGTGTAAGGAGCGTGAAAACTAATTTTTTAAACATGTACTGCATTTTCCCTTATTAAACCAAGTTTTATAATAATTTATTTATATTGTATAAACAACGCTTTGATTGGAGAATCACCAACAAACCCTTGCATTTATGGCACAACAACCTCAACTGTAAAGGCAGAGCCGCAGGTTATATTTGTTCCATATGCACCATCAAGAACAGTTGCGGCAGGTACAGTTAGCACAGCCCCCAAAAAGAGCGTACGCTGTAAAGTAGCTCCGCCCAAAGGAATATTCATCACAGTATTCCCAACACCATTACAGGCATTTGCTGTACCATAAACGCCACGTGAGGCACCCTCTTCGATTTCTATTCCTGTCATAGCAAGACTATTACTTGAAGCGTTACATAAAGTGGCACCTGTTGAGCAGCTCACCTCTCCTGTTACTGCTCCATTTAGAGGGTTAGTTCGCACTTGCGCAGAAACGCCAACGCCGTCCCCTGACAAATCACCCGCATAAATTACACTGCCATCAGTTCCAAGACTCAGCGTACCTCCAACAAGTCCGCCGGTTTCTATAGAGCCAAACTGCATATTAACAGTGTTAGATAATGATACGTTAGGTGGCAAAGCAAATACTTGAAATGCGCAGGTAAAGAAGATAGTGTAGAGCAATGTTTTTTTCATGGTTTACAGGATGAAGGTTTTTAAGTGATATTGTCAACAGCTAACCTTACCGCATCTCCTTTCATAAGAGTTATATTGTGCGCCGTAATGGGCGTTCTTTTATACTTTTGTTTTGCGCCTTTATACTTATGGTTTCTTTTACCAGTTTTTTTCGGTTCTCTCATGTCAATTTGTGCAAAACAAACAGTGTGGAAGGGCTTTTTGTATGGCTATGCCTTTGGATACACCCTTTACAGCACGCACTTTTATTGGATAAAAATTACTGTCACGCATTTCAATGAGAACGCTTTCCCTTTTGTCTCTCTCTTCCCGGCTCTTTATTTAGGACTTTATGCAGGCCTATGCGGCATGGCATTCTCCTTGGTAAGTAAACAGGTAAAACCTCTCTTTTACCCTCTCTTCTTTGCCTTTTTTTGGACAGTTGGAGAACTCCTCCTTTCAACTATCTCTTACGGCTTGCCTTGGAATCTTGTTGGCTACGCGACAGGCTTCTCTCTCCCCCTTATGCAAGCCGCAAGCCTTGGCTCTGTATTTTTGCTAAGCTTCCTTGTTGTTTTTGTAAGCACCAGCCTATTTTATGCACCGAAAGAAAGAAGACTCATCCCTATTGCTTTATGCACACTTCTTTTATGGGGCGGATACGGATACCAAAGGCTGAGCACGACACAAACAGAGTACGAGGCCAACGCTCCCATCATCCGTGTCATCCAAACTGGTATTGTGCTTGAAGATCGAGACGCCCACACGCCCCTTTCCTTTATTAAAAAGAACAAAGGCCTCACCACAGCTGCAGAGCTTAATAAAGCCCACCTTATTGTTTGGCCAGAGTGGGGCGCCCCTACACACATAAAAGAAGATAAAGTCATTGAGCGTTTTATTATGGGGCCATTAACAGAGAAACAATTTCTCATAACAGGTACAAGCGATAGAGATGAATATAAAAACTATAACGCTCTTGCTCTTCTTAACAAAAAAAGCCCTATTGAACTTTACCATAAAAATATTCTTGTCCCGTTCTCGGAGTTTATCCCCTTTAAACGCTGGCTACCGGATTATGCCATGACTGTTCAGAGCAAGCTTAACCAGAGCTTTACCCACGGCACAACGCCCCCTCACATGAGGACATCTAAGGTGCGCTTTACACCCCTTATTTGCTTTGAGGCCGTTTATCCCTTCTATGTAACAAAGCATGCTTTTACCAGCGATACTCTTATTCAGATTAGTAATGATTACTGGCTTGATGATAGCTACGCGGCTGCGCAGCACTTTGCTATGTCGCGTTTAAGAAGCATTGAAACGGGCCTTCCACTCATTCGGGCAGCCAACACAGGCACAAGTGGTTTTATTGATGCTTATGGGCGCATCATTGAAGTGGCGGATAAGTACTACCCTGCCGTAATAGATAACCGCCTCCCATCAAAAACAAAGACACCCACATTGTGGATGTCTTTGATTGGGTTTTATCATAAATAAAGTACTAGATGTAATTCACCTCAATACTTACGGGCTCCCCTTCACCTTGTTCAGAGGAGTAGAGACTCCGCATCAAATAATCTTTGACTTGTATTCTCGCACCCAAAAGAATTGTATCATGCTTTTGTTTACCAGTTAGGGTATGTTGAATTCCACCCTTGCGTGACTGCTCAGAGCAAGAAAGACCTGTACCATACTTATCTGCTTGATCTTTGCCTGCAACCATCTCAACACCTGTTACAGATAATTTTTGTTTTCCATTACTTAGAGACGCTGTATTACCGCAAGAAATTTGTACCGATTCTCCTTTTAAACCAGACACACGAAACTCACCGCGTTGCCCTTCAATATTAGAAGGGTTTTTAGTCCCAAGAAAAACAATCCTACCATCTGTGCCAATTGCAAAATCACTAGATGGAATATGTACAAGACGAGCCAAAAGAGCTTGACCTCCGGCATCTAAGATACCAGCACCAGCAACAAAGCTTGCAACAACACCAATCGTTGTACTTGTACCAACGCCTGAACCTGCTTCTACATGTAATGTAGGCACAGATGCAAATAGGGCACTAAGGGCGATTGAGTACTGAGCTATAAGCGCTGTACTTCTTTTTCTTTTTTTATGGGTCAGCATAGGTTTAGCCTCCTTTTATTCCTTCTCTCTTAAGAGCGGCTTAAGGGTAAAATATGCCCTCAAGCCATTCTCAAGCTTAGAAAAGGAGAGACTTCCGTTACTGGTAGTTCACATCAACCTGAATGTTGTTACCACCTGTAGCAGATGAGTATGCACCAGCTCCGAATGCACCACCGACAGTAGAACCGTCAATCTGTCCACCGAAGTAGATGACATCAGCACCACCACCCGCAAGTACGTGGCTAATAGCTGTTACACCAATACCCGCACATGCAGTACCTGTACCAAAGGCGCCAGGTGTCATTGTTGTTTCAATAGATGTCACGTCAATTGTGTTACCACCACCATCGCCAAGTGTCGCTGTCGCATCGCACTCAACATCAACTGTTGCGCCAACACTACCAGCTGTAATTTCAACTTCACCAGCAACAGGCACTGCCGCGATACCAACAGAGAATACCCCATTGTAAGCAATAGAATCATCAGTTCCAAGCTGTACGTTATCACCAGCAATTGTAGGTGCTGCACTAAACGCTACACTTGAAAAGTCCATATCAACTTCGTTACCAAGCGTTACCGCTGCAACAAAATTAGCAAGAGCATCAATGTTAGTTGTTGCTGCGTATGCACCACCGGCAATCGACATAGCGACACCTGATGCAAGAAGGATTTTTTTCATCGTCATTTGTTTTCTCCTTTTCTTACGAATATTTTTTTATTCACAAGATGTTTTATTTTATGTTTTGCGGAAAGGCCGCGAGGCTTAGTCTGCAAAACCCAAACCAATTTTTTATAAAAACAAGTTCTAACTACAGTATATTTTGTCTGACACGATAATAAAAATTCTTCCAAAACATAGAGCCACCCTAGCCCTCATTACAACTCATTACATGTGACACACAAAACACACTTCCCACAAAAAACAATCGGAAGTTGCTATAGTTTCTTGACATTCTCGCGTAAAGCGTCTTTGTGTACAATTTCGACAAAACAGTGCAGATTTAGCGCACTGGCTCTTTTAACATGTCCCAATCTGAAGCTAATTTATAAGCCTTTCTTGAGTTAATGACCGAGTAAACTGTATTCTAAAGGATGTAGACGTGTATCTAAAATCACGTGGACCAAAACTAAGAAATTGCGCAAAGGTATGCACATAAAACGAGCCTATACGCCATTTGTTATTATTTTTTGTGTTCTTTTTGTGACCCTGTCACAGGGGGAATCTTTTGCACAAACAGCAAAAGATGTACAATCCAAGATTATCCGTCTCTTTTGGCCTACTGTTATTGGAAAAAGCATTGAAAAGGTTGCCATTTTAGGATTACCTGAAGAACTTCATACTTCCGCTCAAAAAGAGCTATCAGGTCTCATTGATATGCCCATCAGCCCGGTAATGATCACCCAAACAACTCAAACCATTGAAGACTTTCTACAGAAAAACAGCATACCTTCTCAATCTGTAAAGTATGACCTTCCTGTTGATATTCCAAGCAATGGGCAATTAAAAATCATTTTCAAATCTTTTGAAAAACCTGGTGAACAGCTCTTACTTCAAAAACCCAAAGGTTTGCAAGTTGCGCAAAAAAGTAAGCATACAAAACCTTTTGTGAAAGAAGTTCTTATTGCAGAAAAAAGCCTACCAGAGGAACTTACAAAGGATGTAAAAATTCGCCTTGAAGGCGCCCCTCTTACGGTTAAATCCATGACAGATTCTTTACAGTTCATTGCAGATTTTTACCATAAAAAAGGCCTTAAACAGCCAAAACTTAGATTTAATATGAGCGAAATTTCAAATGGCCGACTTACACTTCATGTTGAAGATGCGCCTTCCATTAAGGATATTGAAGATCAGGTACAAGTGGCAAACAAGGCCAGAGCTATCCGCCCCCTTAAAACTAAACACCCTACTGCTGATAGACTGAGAGGTATTGTTCTAAAAAATGCACCTCAGAAAATGACAACCGCCACGGCTGGCATTACAGTTGCCCCTCACAAACCATCAAAAATACGTACAGCTAACAAGGCTCCCATTGAGGAAGATATCATTGAAGGCCTCTCTGACACATTAATGGGCAGAGAGATTCCTATTCAAAACACCCAAGATACAGATGAAACCCTTACAGCACTTAACCCTGTTCCAACGCCAGGCATTACACTTCCAGATGAAGAGGTTGAACCGATTCCAGAAGGATCTGAAATTACAGTTCTGACGTCTCTTGGCGGCGAACCTATTGACCCTGTTCCATTTGATGAGCAGGATTTTCTCTTCCTTGAAGGTGTGATTGAAGATATTATTGTTGCGGATATTATTGAAGCTTATTATGTCGATGGTAAGCTCTTCCTCCCTCTTTCCACTCTTGCTGAATCCTTGCAATTTAAACTTCAAGTTGACCCTGGCACCGGTCGCGCTGAAGGTTGGTTTAGCAAACAAGAAAACTCTCTCTCTCTTCGCGTGCAGCCCACACCCAAACTTACGATTAGAGGTAAAGATGTCCCCCTTGATGCAAACAATGTACGCGCAGACGGAAACGATATTTTTGTAACAGCCAAAGCCCTTGAGAGCTGGTTTGACATTGGGCTTGAACTTAACCTTTCTGATCTTATGCTTCATATTGAGCCCAACGATGATATCCCGATTCAATCGAGGCTAGCGCGGCGAAGCCTCTGGCAGAAATATAAAAAATCTTCAGTTAGTTCATCGCAAAACCAAGGCATTAGCCTCACAGAAGTACCTTATAAAGCCTTTGGTAAACCCTCAATTAGACTCACAAACAGTAATACGTTTACTCAGGACACATCTGGAAACAGAGCATCTAATAACAACTTAAACATCCAAACTCAAGGTGATCTGGCCTTTATGTCTGGGCGCACTACAATTAATGTTGATAACAACTCTAGTGAGCGCCCTAAAATTAAAGATGTAAACCTTCACCTTGAGCGCAAAACTTTAAATCCAGAACTTCTTGGCTTCATGAAAGCAACTGAAGTTGAGCTTGGGGATATTAATCTTGAAGCTCTTCCTCTTGTACCAAGTATAAAAAATGGCCGTGGTATTAACGTAACCAATGAGCCAGCAGGTTATGTTCGTGACCCTGAAAACTTCCAAGTTAAAGGCGTAGGCCCTGTAGGGTGGGATGTTGAAGTTTACCAAGGAGACCGCCTTATTGATTTCCAAGTCATTGGGGAAGACGGTGATTACAGCTTTGACGCCCTCCCTCTCAGCACAGGGCTTAATCTCTTTAAAACGGTTCTTTACGGACCAAACGGTGAAAAACAAGAACGCTTTGATAAGTACTTCCTTGGCCAAGGACTTCTTAAGAAAAACCAGTTTGTGTATAATATGGGGTACCTGCAATCTACAGATGCCTCTATCCCCATTGATGAAAACCGTACGCTGAATGCACATGAAAACATTCTTTCTGCAAGGGCAGAATACGGGCTTCGTAAAAACCTTTCTCTCCTTGGCGGGCTTTACCATGGCGTTGCAAGCGGTAACGATATTGATGCTCTAAGCCTTGGCCTGCGCGGTACACTTGGAAACACCTACTTCCAAAGTGACACAGCACAAACAAACCAAGGTCAGGCCTATAGCGTTCTTGGACGTTACGCGCTTGCCAGAAATTCATCACTAACTGCTGGCCACACAAGATACAGAGGGTTTTCAAAAGACCTAAGAAGCGATACAGATAGCACATTCCTGCGCTATGAAGCGCAAATTAAAAGCCTTACAGATTCACCTGTTTCACTTAGCATTGAGGGCCGCGAACAAAAGTTCCTTGATGCCCCCATGAAGAAAACTCTTACAAACCGCATGTCTTCACGCGTGCTTGGCATGGCCATGAGCAATGACCTTACCTATACATCTATTGATAATAGCTCTCCAGAAGATCTCACTGGCGCTCTTACCGCAAGGGGAAGGCTTGGGAAGTACGATATTCGTGCACGCGGAAATTACACACTTAAAGATGAGCGTAAACTAGAAAATATTACTATTGATACACAGAAGAAAATCAATAAAGATATGACATTTGATGCTGGCCTTGCACGTGACTTTACTGGCCGCACAGAAAACAGGTACACCGCAGGGCTTAACTGGAAACTTCCAAAATTCCAACTTGGTATGACAGCAGAGCATGGCAGCCTTGGAGATAGCCGTCTCCTTGCGCGCCTCACCACAAACCTATCTCCAACCAGAGATGGCTACGATATGTCGTCAAACTCATCCAGCTTTAGTGAGGGATCTCTTTGGGTTAAATCCTACCTCGATAAAAACGAAAATAATATTCAAGATGAAGATGAAGCAGACCTAGAGGGCGTAACCATTCGAAGCAGGCTGAGAGGGTCTAAAGCCACAACAGATGAAACAGGCCTTGCCACTGTTGGCCGCATCGCCACATTTATTCCAAACAAGGTTGAAGTTCTCACTAACACCTTGCCTGATATTTACATGGTCCCTGCAATTCCTGATATGCATGTCCTTGGTCGTCCTGGCGTTATCGGTCCAATTGAGTTTCCAATCAGACAACTGGGTGAAATTAACGGAACAATGTCCCTTATGCAAAACGGAGAACTTGCCCTTCTGAGCGAGCAACCACTACTCCTCTTTGATGAGAATGACGTGCCTGTTACCCACACTTACACAGCTTATGACGGATTCTATTTCTTCCCGTCTCTGCCCATGGGTAACTATAAAGTTGTCATCCCGACAGATACACTTGCCCAGTACGGCGTAGAGCACATAGAACCGCTTGCTGTAACGCTCACACAAGATAACACTGTCATTAACGATCTTGATGTTGTTCTAGAAGAATCTGTACAAACCTTCGAATAACCATTCCATATAAAAAAGCCCCCCCGCAGGGATGCCTTTTTCTCGCTTTCATTCAGGCTGCTGTGTTGACGCGCACGTCCATATCTGTGGAAACTCTAAAAGATTTCAACCCTTCCAGAAGAATTTTCAGAAAAAATTCATAAAATTTATTTAAGATGAGAAAAACCCTTTTAAGAAGCGCAGCGTACACATTGTACGTAAGCGCCGCAAAAGGGTTTTAATCGCTTAAAGAAGACTTATGAGGCCCAGAATTTTTTAGCCTGATCCCAGAATGTGTTTTGCTCAGGGTTCTGCTTATCTTTGCACTCGCCTTTAAACTCACTTAAAAGCTCTTTCTGTCGCTTGCTAAGCTTATGTGGCACTTCCACTGTCACTTTAACAAACATATCACCACGACGCGTTCCATTAAGCTCTGGCATACCTTTGCCTCGCATACGGAACACTTGCCCTGATTGAGTGCCTTCTGGCAGGCTCATTTTGGCTTTACCACCATCAACAGATGGCACTTCAAGCTCGCCGCCAAGGGCTGCATCTACAAAGCTTACAGGAATATCCATAGAGAGGTCTGTGCCTTCACGCTTAAAGAGCTTATGGGGTTTAAGAGAAACAAAGATATAAAGATCCCCAGGACGTCCGCCTTGCATACCGGCCTCGCCTTCACCGCTTAGGCGAATACGCGTGCCTTCATCTACGCCAGCTGGAATATTTACGCTGAGTGTGCGCTCTTTACGTACACGGCCTTTACCACCGCATTTCGTACATGGGTCTGGAATAATTTTACCTGTACCATTACAAGTATGACAGCCCCTTACAACGCTAAAGAAACCTTGCTGAACACGCACTTCCCCAGCACCGCCACAAGTATGACATGTTTTAACACTTGTCCCCTTTTTAGCACCTGTGCCGTCGCAACTATCACAAGCGGCCTGCGTAGGGATTTTTACGTTTGCTTTTTTACCATGAAAGGCATCTTCAAGATCTACAGCAAGGTTATAGCGCAAGTCATTTCCGCGCGTATCAGCTTGCTGGGTGCGGCGACCACCGCCGCCAAATACATCTCCAAATAAATCTTCAAACATATCACCAAAATCGCCAAAGCCGCCACCGCCGCTGCCAAAGCCGCCTGCACCAGCACCACCACCTGCGCCGCCGCCCATTTGGTTAAAGGCATCATGGCCCACACGGTCGTAAGCCGCTTTCTTTTGCGGATCCTTTAAAATGTCATAAGCTTGGCTTACGGTTTTAAATTTTTTCTCAGCGTCTGCATCCCCTTGGTTACGGTCAGGGTGGTACTGCATCGCCAGTTTACGGTATGCTTTTTTAATTTCAGCGTCTGAAGCGCTCTTAGAGAGCCCAAGGTCTTGGTAATAATCAGCCATTATCGTCTAGAAGTCCTGTAATTTGGATTGTGTCCATGCATCCAGTTACCTGTTGGTGGTTTTGGATTCAAGTTTTTATAAACAATTTTGTATTTAATGCCAGCAGCGCCCTTGCAGTTAATGCAATGCTTAACTTGGCCACCTTTACCAAAAGAAGAAACATGCCTGCTTGACTTAAAGAAGTTCGCGCTTCTTATGCCGCCAGTTTGATATCCCAGTGTGCTACGCGCACCACTAGAACTATACCCCATAGCATTGCTTGCACTGCCAGAACGGTACGCATGCGCAGAATGACTTAAAACCACACCCAAAACAGCTACTGCCATTACAAATTTATATGCCATGTTTTTCTCCTCCTTAATTGCAGCAATGGGCTTCTAAGTAGAAGCCCTTTGCGCAAGCCTGCTTATACTTAAGCAGTTTTTTCTTTGTCTTTAGCGTCTTCAACGTCTTCAAACTCAGCATCAACAACATCTTCGCCTTCAGCTTTAGCATCTGCCTCAGCATCACTGCCAGCTGCCGCTTGCTCTTGTTCGTAGATCGCCTGACCCATTTGCATGGCTGCATTCATCAGCGCTTCTTTTTTCTCTTTCATCGCTTCAAGATCAGCATCTTCATTTTCAAGAAGCTCTTTAAGCTCTGATACTTTAGTTTCGATGTCGCTCTTCACTTCATCAGAAACTTTATCGCCGTTCTCAGAAAGTTGCTTCTCGATAGAATCTACAAGAGACTCAGACTCATTACGCAGATCAACAGCTTCACGGCGCTCTTTATCAGCTTCAGCATTTTGCTCAGCTTCTTTCACCATGCGTTCGATATCATCGTCGTTCAGGCCGCCAGATGCTTGGATACGGATAGATTGCTCTTTACCAGTGCCTTTATCTTTAGCAGATACATGCACAATACCGTTCGCATCAATATCAAATGTAACTTCAATTTGAGGTACACCACGCGGCGCAGATGGAAGACCCACAAGATCAAACTGACCAAGTGTCTTGTTATCTGCAGCCATTGGGCGCTCACCTTGGAACACACGAATTGTTACAGCGCTCTGGTTATCTTCTGCAGTAGAGAACACCTGAGACTTCTTCGTTGGAATTGTTGTGTTACGGTCAATGAGAGCTGTAAACACGCCACCAAGCGTTTCAATACCAAGGCTAAGAGGTGTGACATCTAGAAGAAGAACGTCTTTCACATCACCGCGAAGGATACCACCTTGAATCGCTGCCCCGCAGGCTACAACTTCATCAGGGTTAACGCCTTTGCTTGGTGCTTTACCAAAGAACTTTTCAACTTCTTCTTGAACCTTAGGCATACGTGTCATACCACCAACAAGAAGAACATCATCAATTTCGCTCTTATCTAGGCCAGCATCTTTAAGTGCTGCTTTGCAAGGCTCCATTGTGCGCTTAATCAGGTCAGCAACAATAGACTCAAGCTTGGCACGTGTAATTTTAACTTGCAGGTGCTTAGGACCAGATGCATCAGCTGTAATAAACGGAAGGTTTACTTCAATGCTTGTAGAAGAAGAAAGCTCTTTCTTCGCTTTTTCAGCTTCATCTTTAAGACGCTGAAGTGCCATTTTATCCTTACGAAGATCAACGCCGTCGCTCTTTTTAAACTCATCAGCAAGGAAATCAATGATACGGTTATCAAAGTCTTCACCACCAAGGAATGTATCACCGTTTGTTGCTTTAACTTCAACAACACCGTCACCGATTTCAAGAACAGAAACATCAAATGTACCACCACCAAGGTCATAAACAATTACATGTTTCGCATCGTCGCCTTCTTCGTTAAATCCGTAAGCAAGAGCAGCTGCTGTTGGCTCGTTCACAAGACGTAGTACGTTAAGACCTGCAATTTTACCTGCATCTTTAGTTGCTTGACGCTGTGCATCGTTAAAGTAAGCAGGTACAGTAACAACTGCATCTGTTACGTCAGATCCAAGAAAATCTTCAGCTGTTTTCTTCATCTTTTGAAGGATCATTGCTGACACTTCTGATGGAGAATATTTTTTGCCTTCAACTTCTACCCAAGCATCGCCGTTATCTGCTTTTACAATTTTGTAAGGT
>CAXHDG010000014.1:0-56608 GCA_964015495.1 uncultured Magnetococcales bacterium | reverse complement strand
GATATCGATCGGTCTCGTGGGCTCGGAGATGTGTATAAGAGACAGCGCTTAACACTCGTTTGCGGACTTGTTTTGTCTCTTGTTGTACCGACAGGCTTTGCAGCATCTAAAGTGGAAATGATTTCTGGAAATGCGCGCCAAGCTGGCGTTGAACGCATCATTCTAAAAACCAATAAGCAGCTTGGTTATACAAATGGCCAAACCATTTTTGAAGTCAATCCTGATATTGCTAAAATTCCTGATGCGCTTAAAGTTCTTTCAAGTGAAGATGTGCGTAATTATAAGGCAATGTTTGCTTACCAGCGCGCTTTGCAGCGCCCTAAGGTGGCAAAGCTTGTACCAAAAATTGATGACCGTGTTCTTTTGGGGCATTTAATTGCTGAGCGCATTTTGCACCCTAAGACAAAAACCCCTTACCGTGACATGCAAAAGTGGATGGCTAACTATAATGACCACCACCAATCTAAAGAGATTTATAAGCTAGCCAATAAGCGTAAACCACGCGGGGCAAAGCATCAAAAACCAGCTTTTGATGTGGCTTCAGCTGCAAGATATTCAGATCCTGATATTGATCAGGCGCAAATTAAATTGAATCGTAAGCGCTATAAAATTCAAAAACGTCTTGCGTATCTGCGTAAAAAAGACATGCATCAAAATGCCATGGGTACCATTTTAGATGAGAAAAACATTAAAACTCTTGGTGAGGTGATGTGGTCTCGTGAAGCTGTAAAGGTGGTGAAAAACCTATCTGTAAATAATATGTACTCAGATATGGCAAAGGTGGCCGGAGAAATCGTGAAAAGAACGGATATTCGTGATGCAGAAGCCGGCTGGTTCCATGGATACGCCTTTTACCGGATGGGTGCGAAAAGCAAGGCCATACAAGCCTGGAAGGATGTGGTCTATACCATTCCTCAAAACAGTAAATATTACTCACAAATTTCATGGTGGATTGGCCGTACGTATGACGAAAAAAACAGATCTGCTAAGGCCAGTGAGCATTACCGTGATGCAGCATCTGACCCCTATACATTTTACGGTCAGCTTGCAGCTGAAAAGCTAGGCGTAACGAAAGATGGTGATTGGAGTCTCCCTGATATTGCGTCTGATGATGTGATTACAATACTCTCTAACGAAGGTTTGCGCCGCGTGATTGCCCTTGCGCAAATTGAAGAGTATGACCTTGCTCAACATGAGTTTAAGGCGATTTATAAGAGTCTTCCAGATACGATTGACCGAAGTCTGCTTTCTCTTATGGTGAAACTGCACTTGCCAAATTCAGCAATGACAATGGCCTACAACCTTAAACAAAAAGGTGAAGTTTACCCGGCAGCTCTTTTCCCTGTGGCGCCCAAATGGCATCCTGAGGGTGGTTTTGAAGTAGACCAGGCGCTTCTTCATGCGATTATTCGCCAAGAAAGTGCTTTCCAACCTTCTATTAAATCTCGCGTGGGTGCGCGTGGTCTTATGCAGATTATGCCAGGAACATCTCGTCATATTCAGCGCATGCGCGGTCAGCGTAGTACACCAACATATGCCCTTAATGATTACGCAACCAATATGGATCAAGGGCAGTACTACCTCCAGCACCTGTCTGAGCGTTTTGATGGTAATCTTATGCAAATGGTTGCAGGCTATAATGGCGGTCCACGTAATGTTGAAAAATGGGTAGAAAGATACTCTGAAATTTACGATGACCCTGCACTCTTTATTGAAAACATACCATTCTCTGAAACAAGAGGGTATGTGAAGAAGGTTCTATCTAACCTGTGGATTTATCAGAAGCAAATGGGTGCAAAGCGTACAACGCTGGCACAGCTTTCTAAAAATCACTGGCCAACTAAGCGTCTGGCATTTGCAAAGTAGGTAGCGGTTTAACTCTGCTAAACAACATTGCAAGTGAGTGCTAATTGTGGCTTGGGTACTCAGGTACATTTAGTGCACTGGGCTATGACTCTTGAAATCAATAATTTTCACGAATTCCCTAGCGAATAAGGGCGCAAACTATTATTGTTTGATTTATGGATATTTTTAAACCTCAACCCTTTCATATGGGCATAGATGAAGTGGGCCGTGGCCCATGGGCTGGCCCTGTTATGGCTGCTGCTGTTATATGGCCAGAAGGCGTGCCTGTGCTAGAAGGTGTAACCGATTCTAAAAAGCTTTCAGCAAAAAAACGCGAAATACTTGCAGAACAAATTTTAAATATTGCTGATGTAGGAGTGGGCAGTGCCACGGTGGAAGAGATTGATCGTATTAATATCCGTGAAGCGACTTTCCTTGCGATGGAGCGTGCTGTGGAAGCGTTGAAGGGGCAACCTGTTTTTGCATGGGTTGATGGTAATGCTATTCCTAAAAACCTGCCTTGTGCCAGTGAATGTGTTGTTAAAGGGGATAGTAAGGTTTACACAATTGGTTGTGCATCTATTGTGGCAAAAGTTTTGAGAGATGCGGAAATGGCAAGGCTGCATGATATTTTTCCGCATTTTGCATGGGATTCAAACGCAGGTTACGGCACTAAAGCTCATCAAGAAGGCCTTAAGGTTGCTGGCGTGACGCCTCATCATCGCCGTTCTTTTGCGCCAATTCGTACCATTCTTCAGGCATAACTTGCCAAATTTTTTCTGTTTTGCTAGGTTAGCGGTACTTTCTACCTGTTTTTCTGTTTTTTAAAGGAGCCTTGCATGACAAAGGATCCATTTCAAACTTATACACTCATCCCAATGAGTGATTTTCCGTATTATGTCTCCATGATTATGGATGATGTTATGAAGGAAATTCTCAAAAGTCCGCTTGGCTACGCTACTCTTCGCATGAAAGATGTGATGAAAGACAGCAAAGATGTTATTCAGCTTGAAAAGCTGCCAGAGACTATGAATAAAGCGCGCATATGGATGGATGCTCAAGAGGAGATAGAGGATACGAGTAATCCTTGGCTCTTTAAGGCTACTGGAAAAGAAGAACTCTTCCTAAAGGCCTTGCGTCGGTACATGTCATATTACATGGAATGTATCGATGGCTGGGGAGATGTTCTTGGCAGCTCTATCAAAGATGAAGACCCGCATGCTTTTGCCGCTTTTGTGGAAGCCTTTCAGATTATTCTGTTTGTGCCGCCACTTATGATGAGTGCAGTAGAGATTGACCTAAACCATCTTTATCAAAAAGCCATTGACCCTCAAATAGAAGGTGATGGCTGGATGTATGTTGCGCCCTAATTAAAAAGGAAAAATGAACATGGCGTTTATTGCTGCTTTAGCACAGCTGCTTTTTACACTTTTTGTGACTATGCTTATGATTGTTGCAACGTGCGTTGCTTTTAATACTTGGAACTGGCCTGTGGTTATTCTTGTTTTTAGTGTCCTTTGGCCTGTGATGTCAGACCTTGTGGATGACTGGATGAAAGATTGGGCCAGTTGGCCTTAACGAAATTTGAAAACCCCTTTGTAGGGGTTTTCTTTTTGCATTGATAGGAGTGTAGGCCTTAAATTAAGGGTGGTTATTCTCTGTTTCCCTTTTTTTCTCTTTGGAGATTCCCATGGAAAATGTTGTTAAAGTAATTGCAGCAGCTGTGCTCGCATTTGCTATCGTTGGTGGGCTTGGCTTGCTGCTTGGTGGCTTTTCCGCAATACCAACTATTCTTGGTTTTGTGATCTTCTTCGGAGCTATTGGTAATGCTCTTGGCCTTGAGCTTAATCTTTAGAACAATAATACGAAAAGCGAAAGCTCCCTTAGGGGAGCTTTTTCTATGCTTGAAGCTTGATGGCTTTGGTAAAAAGAGTAGGTAGAGGGGGGAGGTTTTCTGCCTCAAACCAATCTGGGAATTCTTTGCTGGTTTTTACCTCTCTTACATCGAGCGTTAGCGTAAAGTGGGTGAAGACATGCTTTACAAAACCAATATGATTGTTTTCCTGAATGCTGTATGGTGCATCTTGTTTCGCCTCCCATCCCTCATGGTAAGGTTGCCAGAGGCCACCAAGTAATCCTTTTTCTGGGCGTTTATTTAAGTACAGCCTGCCTTTTGTATCCCGAATCAGGTAAACCGTTGCGTACTTTTCGGGGTTTTTCTTCTTAGGCTGTTTTTTGGGATAATCCGTAGGGGTGCCGTGTTTTAAAGCTTTACAGCCTTTTGATACAGGGCAGCTTTCGCAGTTTGGGCTTTTAGGTGTGCAAATTTTGGCGCCCAGCTCCATGATAGCGTTGGCATAGCTATGAAAGTCTCCGCGTTGAGGAACCAGTGTTTCTGCGTGTTCTTTGAGTTGCTTTTTAGCTTTAGGAAGCTTCTCTTCAATTTTAAAATAGCGAGCCATCACCCTCTCTACGTTGCCGTCCACCACATTTGCGCGCAAATTAAAGGCCTGCGCGGCTATGGCTGCTGCCGTATAAGGGCCAATGCCTTTAAGCTTTAAAAGCTCTTCCTCACTTTTAGGGAAACTTCCTGCTTGTTCGCTTATAATTTGCTTTGCGCAGGCATGGAGGTTTCTGGCGCGGCTATAATAGCCTAGGCCCTGCCAAAGGCGAAGCACCTCTTGTTGGTCTGCCTTTGCAAGGCGTTCTAGGGTGGGGAAGGCATTAAGAAATCTCTCATAATAAGGAATAACAGCTGTCACTGTTGTTTGCTGAAGCATAATCTCAGCAATCCAAATGCAGTAAGGGTCACGGCTCTCTCGCCATGGTAATGTGCGACCATTATTGGCGTACCATGTAAGCAACTGCTTTGAAAATGTGTTTTTATCTGTCCCCATAACGCACTTATGATAGAGTGACTCCTGCAAATGCACAAGGATAAGAGATCGTAAATGAAATCCGTAGGCGGTGAAATTCCAAAACTGGTTAAAAAGGCCTTCGCTAAGCGTGGCATGTTTAATTTTTCTTTGATTAAGCACTGGCAAAATATTGTGCCAGGGTATGCCCCTTATTGTTACCCTTTAAGCCTAAGAGGTGATGTTTTAACGCTTGCTGTAAATAGTGATAGCGCAGCTATGGGTATTAAAATGCAAGAGGTTGCAATTATTTCTCGCGTGAATACCTACCTTGGTGGAAGCGTTGCAACAAGGCTGCGCACTGTACGTAAGGATTTTGAAACAAGAGACGTGCATGAGAAGAAAGAAATTATCCCTGATGAAGAGGCGCGCGCCAAAGCCAAAGAGATGGTAAAAGGTGTGCAAGATGAAAAAATGCGAGAAAAACTTGAAAGTTTATCTGCGGTCTTTATCATGAGCAATAGATCTAAAAAATAAAAATTTGAGAGAGGGTCCTTTATATGAAGGCATTATATTGGTTGGGTGCAGTTGCAGTTGTTGTGGCTGGTGGTTACGGTGTTATGCAGAGCGGTATGCTAAAAAGTACTGCTGTTGTGCATGCAGAAGATGCTATGCCTGCTCAAAATGTGCAGAACATGATGGAAGAAGCACACAAAATGGCTGAGCCAACCATGGAAGAGATTGCAAAAGATTTAACCCTTGAAATGGAAGAAGATGGTGAAATGACCATAGATATTCCTGAAATGGTAAAAGAAGCGACGACTTCTGTACGCGCTGAAAACCGTACAGACCTACCAGAAGCTTTGCGTTACAGAGCCACAGATATTACAGTGGGTGACCCTAACGCGCCTGTGCAAATGGTGGAATATGCATCTAAAACATGTGGCCACTGCGCAGCCTTTCATAACAAAACCCTTAAAATTCTGAAGGACGGACCGATTAAAGAAGGTAAACTCTTCTTTATCTACCGTGAACTACCATGGGATAACCTTGCAATGCTTGCCTCAAAAGTTGCACGCTGTGCACCTAAAGAGCAGCAATCCAGCTTTGTGGAAGTTTTCTACTCAACACAAGAGAAGTGGGCGCATGCAAAAGACCCTGTTACTGAGCTTAAAAAGTTTGCGCGCTTAGGCGGTATGGACTCAGACACGTTTGAAGCTTGTGCAAAGGATGAAACAATTCACGCAACAATTACATACGGGCGTGAAGAGGCACTTAATGCTCTTAAAATTGAAGGTACGCCAACAGTATTTCTTGATGCTCAGCGTGTAAAAAATACACAAAGCGTTGCAACAATTGAGAAGATGGTAGATGACATCATTGCAGGAATGTAATCATGTCTGAAAATCCAAATACAGAGCATAAACCTGAAGAAGAATCCGATACGGCGCGCTGGGGCAGTGGTTATACCGTTGGTATGAACCTTGTTGTGAGCGTGGTTTTAGGCGGGGCCATTGGTCTTGGTATAGACCACCTGCTTGGAACCAAGCCTTGGTTTATGCTTATTATGATAGTGGTTGGATTTGCTGCTGGCATGCGTGAAATTTGGATTATGCTTTCACAGGCGCAAGATAAAGATAATGCCAAATCTTAGCTTTTTATTGCAAATAGGCTTAAAATCCGTAAAGTGGGGAAGATTCTTATCTTCCTCACTTTTTTTATGGAGAGACCTCATGAATGGTTTTGGTTTTGCTGGAATGGCTCTTGGTTATATTGCTGCTGGTGCAGGGATTGGCTTCTTTTTGGGAGGCGGGCTTGGCGCCGCGCTTGGCGCAATAGTTGGCTTTGGTTTTATGATTGTGCAAATTGCACGCGCCGCTAAAAATGCAGGCGATGACGACGGTGATGATGCGTCATCGTAATCGATTTTAGACGTCCCTATTTTTGGGGCGTCTTTTTGTTGACTTATTTGCTAACTTCACATACATTTTGGCTAAATGTTTTAAGAAAAAGGTAATGCTGTTCATGGGAATGGATCCACTAAAGCAGTTTAAGATTGAAAAGGTTGCTGAGTTTGATGTGCTCGGCCAGCATGTTGTGATGACTAACCAGTCATTATGGATGCTTATTTCTGTGATCGCCGTATCATTCTTGTACGCATTTGCTGTGCGTAAAAAAGAAATTGTACCTGGCCGCATGCAAATGCTTGCAGAACTTACATATGATTTTATTTATGGAATGGTGAAAGATACAACAGGTAGCTCAGGCCTTAAGTTTGTGCCGTTTGTATTTACGCTCTTCCTTTTTATTGCCATGATTAACCTCTTTGGAATGATTCCAGGCTCATACACCTCAACATCGCAAGTATTTGTGACTGGTGCTATGGCGATGACAGTCTTCCTTATGGTGGTTTTCTTCGGTGTATATTTCCACGGAATTAAGTTCTTTGGCATGTTTTGGCCAAAAGGAGCTCCGCTTGCAATTGCGCCGTTTATCATGCTCCTTGAAATTATGTCCTTCGTTGCGCGCCCTGCAACGCTGACCATTCGTCTGTGTGCAAACATGATGGCGGGCCATATCCTGATTAAAGTTGTGGCAACGTTTATTGTTATGTTTATGGCCGCAATTGGTGCAATGGGCATTATAGGAATTCTTGGAATTGGAGTGATGAGTATTGTGACCTTCGCAATGCTAACAGCTCTGACTTTACTTGAAGTTTTTGTTGCGGTACTACAAGCATATATCTTTACGGTTCTTGCTTGTGTGTATCTCAATGATGCGTTACACCTCCATTAGGTCGTAACTTAAATATAAATATAAGTTTTAACTTAAATAAGGAATAAAGAAACATGGCAACAGAAGCTGCTTCTTTGAAAGTAATTGGTGCTGGTCTAGCTGCATTTGGTATGATCGGTGCGGGTATTGGACTTGGTATGGTATTTGGTAACTTTTTTAACGCCGTTGCGCGTCAGCCATCTATGGAAGGTGCTCTAAGTAAGTATCTTATTATTGGTATGGCACTTGTAGAAGCGATTGCACTTTTCGCATTCGCTATCGCAATGCTTATCCTATTCGTATAATTATAAACGCTGACCAAAGGGGAACCTTATGGACTTGTTAAACGCTGAATATCTACAAAGCCAGATCTTCTGGACAACGTTCTCGTTCGTTCTGTTGATGCTGTTTATGTGGAAATGGGCTCTTCCTGCCATCAATGATGTGCTTGATGAACGCTCTGGCCGTATTAAGGGTGACCTTGATAAAGCCTCTGCTCTAAAGACTGAAGCACAAGAAGCGCTCGCTGCTTACGAAAAGCAAGTGAAGCAAGCGCGTGAAGAATCTGCTGAAATCGTGACACGCGCACGTATGGAAGCGGAGCAAATTGTTCAAACGAGAAAAACAGAACTTGAAGCTGAAATTTCTCGTAAGAGTGCAGAAGCGGCTAAAAGCATTGACCAAGCCCGCGCTCGCGCGCTTGAGACGTTGCATGATGATGTTGTAAACATTGTTATCTCTGCAACTGAAAAGCTTGTTGAGCAAAGCGTTGATAAAAAGACTGCAAGTAAGCTAACGGACGAAGCCATTAAGGGTCTTGTTCACTAAGCCTTACTTACTGGATACGCAAAAAGGCCGCCCAACGGGCGGCCTTTTTATTCGTTTTAAGTGTTATATTTTGCTGTAGCACAAGCAAGAAAATCTATGACGGCGCGCTCAGCGTGCGCTTCATCCGTGTCGTCTTTGCCAAGTGCTTCATGGTAATGCCTCAAAATGGTAGATGAGACAGCTGTACGCTTCAGAATTTTATACAGCTTTTCAAAGTACGGATAGGCTGTACCTTCCATGGCTTTTTCAGCGTATGGAACCAACTCCTGCAAGACAATTCTTGCAGCATCGCCAAAGCGCTCTTTTTTGTAGGTGCCATCTTCTTGCAGTAAGTTCACATAAGCACGGCGCCCATGCTCAGTTACGGCATTAAGGTTTGCTTCAGCAATATCAGGGTTGCCAAGTGCCCTATCAGGGCGGCTTAGCAAGTAACCTTTAAGAGAGGCTGCAAGAGCCATGATTGGTGCAATATCATCTACATAGGTGATAGCATCAGAAACACGAATCTCGCATGTGGGCTGCTTGTCGCAAGCGCGCACCCAATACCACATTGTTGTGGTGTCTTCAGCATCGCCTGTGGCAATTTTTGCCTCAATATCGGCATTCCACTCAGCTTTGTTTTTAGCAAGGCCTTTATAAACACCGGCATTGGGGAAGTTTGCCCAAGCAAGCTGTCTTGTGCTGTGATAGCCTGAATTGTTCCCAGCCGTAATAGGGCTGGAAAGAGACAAGCCAAGAAAGAGCCATAAGAACTCTTGAAAAGCGCTCATGAGTCGAACCCTTTCATCTTCATCAAGAACTTCTATATGGAAGTGAGCCGCACAAGGATCAAAGTCTTTCATAAGCTCGAAGACGTCTCCGCCTTTGAGTTGTTTAAGAGTTTGCTGATAGCGTGGCTGAGGTGTAATCATGGGGCTTTCCTGAAAAGTAACAGGGCTTGCACCAGCGCTGATATAAACAAGTCCCATTTGATGGGCTTGCTGCACAAGAATCTTGCGGAGAACATGCATTTCACGATTAAAGTTGTGCATGTTGCTGTGTGCACCAGAGTTGATTTCAACCTGGTGTACGCGTGCTTCATGTTTAATCGTTGCTCTTACGATGCAATCTGCAATCACGCCTTCGTCGTAGGCCGCCTGAATCTGGTAGCAGCAGGCTTTGATGAATTCATCTTGCACGTGTGGGCAAAGGTTAGGTTGAAAGGTTTGGGCATCAAGGAGATAGCCTTCGCCTTCTGTTGCAACATGCTCTGAAGTGTTGAGCATAATGATAACCTCCAAGTGTGGGAGTGGGAGAAAGGTAAGTTCAAGATTGTGCCTCAGAAGAGGTGGTTATATGAGTTATATATAGGTGAGAGGGTGTGAAAGGGCAAGGGAAAGAGGGCTAAAATATTAAAAAATCAGACGTATCTGTAAAAAACCCTTGTAAGAAGGCCTTTTTGGATGTACCTTGCCGAAATTATTGGTTATTTGCGACCTTAGCTCTCTGGCTTTAAAGGCAAAGTAAAAGTTTAATTAAAGGCAAAATGACATGAAAAAAGATATCCACCCAGATTACCACACAATTACTGTGGAAATGACTGACGGTTCTACTTACACAACACGTTCAACTTACGGTAAAGAAGGCGAAAAGCTTGTGCTTGGTGTAGATCCTAAATCTCACCCTGCTTACACAGGTCAGCGTCGTATGCTGGATACTGAAGGTCGTGTTGACGCCTTTAAGCGTAAGTTTGGTATGTAATTCATACGCAACATTCAAAAGAGGCCTTCGGGCCTCTTTTTTATCGGTTTATTTCAGATGTCTTTTCATTTCATTCAGCTTTTGCGGGACGCAGGTATGTTTAATACCTTTATGTTTCCACAGTCTTCATGAAATAAAAACTCATTATGAAAGCAGCAGCAAAGCTGCTTTAAACTCGATAAATATTGCTGCAAATACATTTTCGCTGACGTTGAGCGAATTAAAACAGTTATTGTATTGCTTTCAGCACGTTAAACCTTACTAAAAAATTATGAAAGTAGTGGAGTTAAGAAATTACTCCGCCTTGTCGTCCTTCATCTCACCAAGGTCGCTCAGCTCCCCTTTAGAGAATACTTTTCCAAGGTTAATGAGAATGATCATGTCTTTACCTTGGTGAGTAATGCCTTTGATGTATTCATTACCAATGCCGCCCGCAACAATTTTAGGGGCTGGGGCAATGCTGTTTTCAGGAATACGCATTACTTCGTGAATGGCATCTACAATCAGGCCAACCATGTTACCAGAAAGCTCACATATAATAATGCGTGTGTCAGCATCGTAATCTTTTGAATCTAGGTCAAAACGCTTACGAAGATCAATAATAGGAAGAATTTGTCCGCGAAGGTTAATAACCCCTTCTACAAAATCAGGCGCAGATGGAACAGGCGTAATATCCATCATAAGGGTAATTTCACGGGTGTCGTGGATAGGAAGTGCGAAGTGCTCTCCTACCAGGTGAAATGTAACCAGTTGAACAATGGAGCCAGTTTCTTGGTGTGCAGCGTCTGCCATGGGGCTTCTTCTTTTTATTTTGGTTCATATTTTGCATATCTCTTATGGGATAGGCTACAATAAAGCATAGAATAAAAACGTATAAAAAGAAACACCCCAGACACGATGGACAACCCTTTTGATCCTCTTTTTAAAGATGTGAAGCAAATTAACCCAGTCAGACATTTTGGGCATGTGACCGATATTCACGGTCTTATGTTGAAATGCAGCGGGCTTACACGCCCGTTTTTAGGGCAACGCGTTGCTGTAGAAAAAGTGACAGGCGAGCGTATTTTGGGTGATGTTGTTGCCCTATCTAAAGATGTTTGTACGGTTATGCCTTTTGGTAGTATGGAAGGCATCTCCATTGGCTCTAAAGTGATTGAAGATAAGGCAGGCCATGTTGCGCCGGTAAGCGCGGGGCTTGTTGGCCGCGTTATTAATGCGCTAGGCGAGCCGATTGATGGTAAGGGCGCTCTGCCGACTGTCCATGAAAACTTACCGCTTAAAGCTTCTGCCCCAAACCCGCGTGAAAGGCAAAGTGTTGGCCGTATGCTGGATACGGGTGTGCGGGTTCTGAATACATTTTTACCGTTTTGTGCAGGTCAGCGTATGGCTATTTTCTCAGGATCTGGCGTAGGTAAATCAGTGCTTATGTCAATGGTGGCAAAGTACAGTGAAGCAGATATTAACGTCATTGGCCTGATTGGTGAGCGTGGCCGTGAGGTGAGAGAATTTGTTGAAGAGCAGCTTGGTGAGGAAGGTCTTAAACGTTCTGTTGTGATTGTAGCTACAGGAGATGAATCTCCAATGATGCGCCGTCAAGCGGCTTATCTTACGCTTACAGTTGCAGAATATTTCAGAAACCATGGCAAAAATGTGATGCTCTTTATGGATAGTGTAACCCGCTTTGCGATGGCGCAACGTGAAATTGGCCTGTCTGTGGGCGAGCCGCCAACCACGCGCGGTTATCCGCCTTCTGTGTTTAGTGAGCTGCCACGTCTTTTAGAACGTGCTGGACCGGGCCGCGAAGGTGAGGGTACGATTACGGCGCTCTTTACCGTTCTTGTGGAAGGGGGCGATATGGACGAGCCTGTCGCTGATGCTGTGCGTGGTATTGTGGATGGTCATATTGTGCTTGAGCGTAAGCTTGCTGAAAAAGGGCACTTCCCTGCTGTGCAGGTTCTTAAGTCAATTTCTCGTATGGCACCTCAGTGTTATGATGAAGAGCAGCATTTATCTGTAACGGAGGCGCGCAGCCTGCTTTCTACTTATGATGATATGGAAGAGCTGATTCGTCTTGGTGCATATAAAGAGGGGAGCGACCCTAAGACGGATAAAGCTATTCGTCATATGCCAAAGCTTGAATCTTTCCTTAAACAGTCACCTAAGGATCATACGGCGCAAGCAGAGAGCTTCTCTTCTCTTGCTGATGCACTAAAGGGCAATGGCTCTAGGCCAATGCCTAAACAAGGTGAGAAGCTCTCTTGAGTACGCTAACGACCTTACATAAGGTTGCTAAACAAGCAACCGATGAAAAACAGCGACAGATTGCTGAAATATTAGCAGTGATAAGGCAAATGGAAGTACGAAAAGAAGAACTGCTTTCTAAAACAGATACAGAGCATGACGCTGCATTTGCAGCAAAAGATGCTTTTCTTTTAAGCCAAGCAGGGTTGTTTGCAGAAATGGCATCAGCTGAAATTAAAGATATTGATGAAGCCACAAGAGATGCAGAAGCTATTCTTGCTGAACGCCGAGAAGAATTAACTGAAATTTATGCAGAGCAGCGCCGCTATGAAATTCTGTTAGAGCGTAAAGCGGAAGAAGCCCGTAAACTGCGCGCTAAAAAGCAGCAAGACGCATTAGATGAAGTTGCGGCAACAATGTTTGCAAATCAGCCTTAAGCATTTACTAGAAAATTGTCCGCTTAGTCAGTTCATCATTCAGTAAAATTTCAAGGCTTTCGGGTAGTTTAGCCCCAGGCTGTATTTCACGCGTTGAAAGGCTACTTTGTTCATCTTGAAAAACAAGCTGTAGTGCTTTAGGCATAAGCTCATGGTATATTTTATGTTTGAGGCTTTGCAGCTCATGTGCCCCTTTAACATGCTGCCCAGAGAGCCAAGCAATAAGATCTTCCGTATCGGCTGTGTGCTTATCGCACAAGTAGCTGACATGAATTTTTCCGCCCTTAAGGCTAGCTGATAGGCGTACAAGAGGCCAGGCTTTATCGCTTTTAACGGGGGTAAGTTCAGGGAAGGACATCTTCTCTCCTATACATTCATGTTGTAATGGTTGCTATCTTGAAGCTCTGCACCAACCACTGGCAGCGGCGGAAGTTCTTCAAGAACTTGAATATCAATTTTAGCATCATAGCCATAACCTGAGCCCACATTCTCGACAAGTTTTCTTAGGCCTTGTTCAAACTGCTTATCTATAGGTTTTTCAAGTTTCATATTGAGGGTGAGGGTTTTACCGTCTACGCGCCCATCAAGATGAACGGGACCCATTTCACTGAGACCAAAACGAAAGACAAATTGGCTTGTTGGTGCTTTGCCTTTGTCGCCTTTTTCCCTTTTCCAGAAAAAGTGACCTTGGTCTGGCGTGTCGCCGTAATTTTCAAGGAATGGAAAAATGAGGCTACGCCAGTTGTTATCTCCAGAATTATCAGGGCGCGCAGCCATGTTAAGTTGAGATGTATCTGCGCTGAGATCAATACCAAGAGCACGTAAAATATTGACAGTATCTTTATCTATAAAGCGAGAAATGTCATTTTTTGAAACCGCTTCAGCAAAAGATAAAAACGGACCAATAAACCCTTCTCCCATACGGGGGAGGCTATCATAAAGCTTCGTACCTTCTGCATCGTGGCCTTTTTGATAAAGCGTTTCGAGTGCTTTAAAGAGGCCGTCCCACTTTTGGCCGAGGGCTTCTTGCACTTGTGCGCCAGGCGTAAGCTGGGGCAAGATAGTTTGCGTAATAACTGTTGTGCCATCAGCTTTGCTTGCGAGCACAAGCTTGGTACCTACAGGCAGTGGCGTTTCTGATGGTGCCTGCACAATAAGGGGCGGGCGGCTATCAATTTTAATACTGTAAAAACCTTCACCCATTTGAGACTGAACTGTCGCGACTTGCTGGCCCTTCTGACTTGCCTGTGCTATTGGCCCAGAGGTAAAGATGACCTGGTTAAGAGGGGGCAGATCTGTTGGTGCTTTAAGCGTAGGCGCTGTTTGAAAGCTCACGCGTGCATGTCCGTCTACTGGAAGGGGGGTTGGCGTACGAAAAGCAGGTACTTCTTTGCTTGAAAGAGAGACTTGTTTTGCGCCTTTTCCAAGTGAAACAGGTGTTTCAAATTGTAATATTTTTTGCGGGTTGAGCGTGATTTTTACAGGTGAGTTTTCAAGCGGATAAAGCCGAATGGTCGGGGCTTCTTTTAGCGGTTGCTTAACTTGGATTTGCTCTACATCTGGTTGGGCTGCAAGCTTTTGTAAAATAAGTTGCTCTAAAGGTTTGGTAAACTGTGTTTGGCTAACAGGAACGCTGCGTGGCGGCAAAGGCGTTGCACCTGCTGATGGAGGCGTAGGGACTTTGGCTTGAGGCAAAGATTCAGGTTTAAGACTGATAGATTCAATAGAAACCTGAACGGGTTTGCCTGCGGCTGGCGCTGCCATGGTATTTGCTGACGGTTTAATGGTCAGTGTTGTGCCAATAGGCAGTTTTTGCGGGAGCGATACTGTAAAATCTTGCGTTTGGCGACTGGTAGAGGAAACAAGTGTCAGAATAAGTTGAGCTGCGCCCCCTTGTGAATTTGCAGGTGTATGCCCTGTGACCTTTACCTCTGCTGCTGTGCTTGGCAAAGTGAGCGGAGCACCTTTTTGAACTGGCGCTGCTGTATGGGTATTGGTCAGCATTGTTTTAAGGCTCTCAAGGGGAATAGGTGGCGCTTTAGGCGCGGTAGAGGATGTTTGTGTTTGTTGCGCCGCTGCTGACTGCTGAGGCGTGCCTTCAGTTTTTGCCGGAACATTGCTTGTAGGAAGCTCAAACCTCACTGTTTTAGCCTGCGCACCTGCGTGCGTGATTCGAATTTTAAGAGCTGTTCCTTCAGGGAGGGGCGGGGTGATTTTGGCCTGAGCTTCACGACCATCTTTTAGCCTGACCGTCGCTTCGCCTCTACTGTTACTGCGTATAATTTCAGCTTCTACCTCTCCTTTTGGAATGGGCTCTTTAAGGGGAGGGGTAAAGGATACGGACACATCTCGACGGCTCGGGGTGCCAACTTGCCCCACGATAACTAACTGTGTTTGTGCGCCGAGTAATGTGTTCATACGACTATCTTATTCAAAAATAACGCCAAAACGCTTAAAAATAGGCATTAAGCTGCTTGTTTTTCGCGTTTTGGAGCAATTTTCTTTGCAATTGTGGTTAATGCGCGCACGGCATCGCAGTTTGGAAAGGCTTGCGTTGCAATTTTTTGCATCTTAACAGCAGCAGCATATTGGCGGTCATGAGGTACAATACCAACAAGTGGCAAGTCAATGCCAAGGAACTTATCAGCAGCTGTTTTGATTTTTTCATAAGTCATGCGGCCTTCTGCTTCGCTGCCTGCATTGTTGACAAGAATCTCACAGGTTGCTTTGTTGTAGCGCACTTTAAGAAGCTTCGCTACGGCGTAAGCATCCGTAATAGAACTTGGGTCTGGCGTTGTAACAAGAAGGGTGCGGTCTGCGTACTCTACAAGGGTCAATACCTCTTTGCCAACACCTGCTGCAACGTCAATAATCACAATATCAAAAGCACCAGCAACGTTACGCAGCTCTTTAAGAATATCGCGTTGCTCTAAAGCCGTAAGAAATGGCAGTTGCTCGTGGCCGCTACGACCAGGAATGACCCAAAACCCACGTTCACTTTTAGAGATCACTTCTTCAAGTGTTGCTTGGCCAGCAATAACATGCCCAAGATCTTTATGAGGTGCCATACCAAGCTGAACATCAACGTTACCAAGCCCCATGTCCCCATCAAATACAAGAACTTTAAGACCCTGCTGCGTAAGGAGCGTTGCAAGGTTAAGTGTCATACCTGTTTTACCAGCCCCACCTTTACCACTCGCCATTGCGATGATAGGTGTCGTTGAAATTTTTAGAGATGTTTCGTTTAGGTTCATGCTGCGTCCTCCCATGGGTAGCGCGGTGATGTTGAAATTTTTTGTGCAAGGCTTGCTGCATCTAGCTCAACCAGATCATCTGGAATGTTTGGGCCATCTGTGATGTAGCACACTTTAAGCCCGCTGCTGACTGCAAGGTTAATAAGCCCGCCGTAGTGCATCGTTTCATCTAGTTTTGTAAAGATAAGTGTATCGGGGCTTAAGGATGCATAAGCGCTTGGGAGCATAAGGAGCTCTTTATCGTGCAAGGATCCTGGTGCGACAAGGTGCAGTTGAAGGTCTTTAAGACCCATTTCTTTCAGTGTATTTGAAAGAGATGAAACCTGCTCTTTTTTATAAGGGCTTAGCCCTGGTGTATCAATGAACAGGTAATCTGCATTTTTTACAGATTCAGGTACTTTGTCCCAATCTTCTTTACTGCTTACCATGTAGGCTTTCTCGCCAATGGCTTTTGCAAAGATATTGATTTGTTCGAAAGCGCCAATTTTTCCAAAATCTAAAGTAATGAGGCCAATACTGTGCTTATCTAATTTTTTCTGTACAGCAATTTTGCAAAGGGTTGTTGTTTTCCCACTGCCGTTAGGCCCAAGAAAAACATGTGTTTTACTTTTATCAAATGCTTCTGCAGGCGCTGCAAAAGGTACAATTTTACCAAGTACCATATCAAGCGTATCTGTGCTATCAAAGCCCGTTTCTTCAAGTGCTGAAATAGCGCGTGTGACTTTGGTTGAAATCTCTTCATCAATGCCATGTTGGTTTAAAATTGCGGCAAGGCCTTGCGTGGTTTTTGGCATGTGAGGACGAAGTGCTATAGGGGCAACTGTTTCATTTTTTTGCTCCGTTTCTACCGCCGCAGTTACCTCAAGCATCGGGCCGTTATCGCCCTGAATTTTCTGTTGGCTAAGAATAACCGCATCATCCCCAAGTGTGGCGCGGATTTGGCTTAAAGCCTCTTGCATGGTTTTGGTTTTAAATTTTTTTATTTTCATAAATTAGCTTCCCCTTTTACAGGCTCCCCAGCGTTCTGATTTTAACTTTTGGATGCACTTCTGCTTGCGAAATAACAGGTACAGAAGGCAGGGCTCTCTCAATAAGAGAGCGGACAAATGGGCGGTTACGCGCAGATGTAAGAAGCACAGGTTGTTCCCCAGTCATCATGTGATTCTCAAATGTATCTTTAAGTGTGTTCATAAAGGCTTGAACTTTAGTTGGCTCCATAGCCAGTTGGCGTTCATCTCCGTTGGTATGGATACTTGCACCAAACTCTTTTTCCCAGCCACCACTCAGCGAAACCACAGGGATAACACCATCATGGTTAATCAGGCTTACACAAATTTGGCGTGCCAAGTGTGCGCGCACAATTTCAGTGAGTTGAGTGATGCTTTTTGTTTGCATGACAGCATCGCTAAGCGCTTCAAGAATACTTGGTAGATCGCGAATAGAAACGCGTTCTTTAAGTAAGCTTTGCAGTACTTTTTGCAGAATACCTACGCTCATTTGAGCTGGGATCATTTCATCAATCAGCTTGCCATGGCCTTCTCTAATTTCATCAAGAAGTTTCTCAGTTTCATTACGTGTCAGAAGCTCTGCCATGTTGTCTTTAATCACTTCGGTTAGGTGCGTTGTCACAACTGTTGCAGGGTCCACTACGGTGTAGCCATTAAAGGAAGCTTCTTCGCGTTTGTGCTCAGGAATCCAAATGGCAGGCAGGCCAAATGTTGGCTCAACTGTTTGTTCGCCTTCAAGGGTAGGGGCGGTCCCTGTTGGGTCCATCGCCATAAGTTTACCAGGAAGAAGAGCGCCATTACCCGCATCAATATCTTTGATGTAAAGTTTGTAGTCGCCTTGTCCAAGTTGCATGTTGTCCTGAATGCGAATACTCGGCACAACAAAGCCAACATCTTTTGCCATTTGGCGGCGCATCGCTTTAATTTGTTCCGTAAGTTTACCGCCCTTGGACTCATCAATAAGAGAGAGAAGCCCGTAGCCAAGCTCAAGGCGAAGCGTATCCACGTGTAAAATACTTGAAATAGGTTCTTCTTGCGGTTTGAAGTCTTCTTCTTCGAGCTCTTCTTGGACGACAACTTCTTCCTCTACAGGGAAAAATTTCTCTTGGTTTTGTAGCATATAACCAAGCCCACCAAGAAGGCTTGCCATAACCCAAAATGGCATAAGCGGCATGTTAGGCATAAGAGAGAGTAGAACAAGCAGGCCAGCTGCAGTGTAAAGAGCGCCGGGGTTTTTACCAATTTGGCTAAAGACAACTTTACCAGCGGCTTCGCTTGTGCCGCTTTTTGCAACAAGAAGACCTGCTGAAAGTGAGATAACAAGAGCTGGAATTTGGGCAACAAGCCCATCTCCAATCGTAAGAAGCATGTAACGGTTAGCGGCCTCACCAAAGGCCATGTCATGGGTAATAACACCAATGCCAATACCTACCATAATGTTAAGGCCTGTAATAATAAGTCCGGCAATGGCATCGCCGCGTACAAATTTAGAGGCACCATCCATGGCTCCATAAAAACCAGTTTCGCTTTCAAGGTCTTTACGGCGTGCTCTGGCTTCATCTTCAGTGACAAGGCCTGCATTCAGGTCAGCATCAATAGCCATTTGCTTACCAGGTAAACTATCAAGAGTAAAACGTGCAGCAACCTCAGCAATACGTGTTGAACCTTTAGTAATTACGACAAAGTTTACAATAATAAGAATCAGGAAAATGATCATCCCGATAATAAACTGGCCGCCCATAACAACGTTACCAAAGGCTTCAATCAATTTACCAGCAGCGTCACCGCCTTGGTGACCATTACTTAGAATAAGGCGTGTTGAAGCAACATTTAGCGCAAGGCGAAGCATTGTTGTAATAAGAAGCAGCATTGGAAATGCACTGAAATCCATAGCACGCTGAACAAACATAACTGTAAGTAAAATAATAACACCAGCAGTAATACTCAGTGTAAACAGCATATCCATAACAAAAGAAGGGATAGGTACAAAGAGAAGCACCAAAATACCCATCACGCCAAGGGCGAGGGCAGTTTCGCTTTGTCTTAAGGACTTAAGGCCTAAAGACAGCGCATTTGGTTGACTGTCAGCCATTCTTTTTATTGTTTCCCCACAATATACTAGCTTTCAGTATGGCTGAAATGCCCCGCCCCGCCAAGGATAAATGGTATTTTGGGCGCATAGTGTTGTTTGCGGGTCACGCTAGACTATGCTATAGAACTTATGTTTTAATCTTATCTAACCGTTTCTCTAATGAAAGGGCCTTTCTATGGCAAACTCTGTAATTATTTTAGATTATGAATATTGGACAGCTGAAGGCGCTCATGACCGCAAACGACGCGGTATGCATGACCTTCCTCCACTTCTTATTCAGACAGGCGCTATCCGTCTTGGCCTTGAAGAAGGCTTGCCAGAACTTGCTGCGCTGGATGACCTTGTGATTCCACGTGATCTTGCAGGTAATCAAGTTATGATTGATGAATTTGCATCAGATTTATTTGGCTATGGTAATGATGAAATTTCTAAGCGAGGTTTTGAGCTTGAACCTGCAATGGATAAGCTTAAAAGCTTTATTGGCGATGATCTCGTGTTTAGTTATGGGCCTGATGATTTAAGCTGTAGCGTACAAACCTGCTATATTCATGGTGTTGAGCACCCATTCTCTCATGCAAAGGCCCGTGATGTACGTAAGCTGTTTTATAAAGCTGGCGTGGATGGGGAGAGCCTTATGACTGTGAGTAGCGGTGAAATTGCATCGTTTATTGGCCTGCCAAAGCCTGAAGGCCATCATACGCACAATGCACTGGACGATGTACGTTCTATTGCCCGCGCGCTTCGCCATTTTACCCAGCGTGGTAAAATTGATCTGAAAGACCTGACTATGGCGGGGTATCCATACCCGTGGGGAACTGAGGACATTATTTAAAGTTCGCTATGCCATAGCGAATGCCTCGAACGAAGTAAAAAGAGCGCCGATGGCGCTCTTTTTATATGTTTGGGTAAACGTACTATAGCATTTTGCAGCCAGCTATAGAGCGTTTTAGATCTTGTGCTGGGTTGTGTAATCGTTGCTCGTTAGAATATGCTGAAAACCTTCGCGCTGTTTGCTGTCTATAAGTAGCGGTGCACGCAAGTTTGCCGTCAGGAAGAATGAGTCGCCTTGTTCGTAAAGTGTCAAAATTACAAGAATTTGTGTTTCTGTTTCATCCATTTTGCGAGCTGCAATAGCTTCTTTTTGGTCTTTTTCTTTAATCTCTAGACCAAGAACTGCAGGATCTGCAACCATGAATGTCACGCTTGGATCGCTAATGCAGTGCATAAGAAGAATAGGAGATTCATCGCCGCCGGGCATGCGAGAAAGGCCAAATACTTTACAGTGAGGGAATCCGAGAACACCTTGATCAAAGCCCACAAGGCGATCTTCACGAAGGGTCACATCACCAAAACGTGTGTTGTAAGTTAAAACATTCGTACTGTTTGTTGTATCTGAAACTGTGGCTGTATGGTTCATGAGGGGTCATCTTCTCCTTTAGAGGGTTTTCCAAGAGATTGAATAGCACTGAGCAGTTGGTCCGGTCCGCCTTCTGCGGCTGCTTTGTTCTCTTCTTGAATTTTCAAGTAAAGTTCTTTTCGGTAAACGGTGCTGCCATCCGGAAACTCGAAGCCGAGTTTTACACGGTTGCCACGTACATCGACAATTTTGACTTCGATATCGCCGTTGATAATCACCGATTCGTCCTGCCGTCTGGTAATCAGTAGCATTAAGAAGTGTGTCCCACATTGTTTTTTGTCTTCGGAGCATTGTGGCTGAGTGTTGCATCATTGTCTAGTGTTCTCTCCTACTCTTAGATGTAATCCAGCAGAGAAGTGGCCTGCAGACGTGCTAAAATTGCCATAGAAGATTCAAGTACAGCTTGGTTTGCGCTGTAATTGCTGATGGCTTCTGTAATATCAGCTTTCTCAATGTCATCAACGCGCTCATTAATACTGATATTTGCGTTTTCATGGCGGTCTTTAAGGAGAGTGAGGGATGAAATTTGTCCACCTACCTCGCCAAGCATATCGCTCAGGTCTGATTGGGCACCCGTCAACAGGTCAATGGCATTATCAATTTCAGTGGTTGAGTTATTTTCAAGGCCAAACCAAAGCGCTTCAAGGCCTGCAAGCATATCTGCAAAACCTTGCTGATCACCTGTTACACCGTAAGGAATTTGGATGTTTTCTCCAGTAATGACGCTTGGGCGGGCAGGGTCACCGGTGTAATAAGTGGTCGGGGCAGGGTCACCTGGAGAGATGTTTGCTGTTGGGGCTTGGTTAAGTGGTGGGTTCTCACTGGCTTGTCCTGAAAAGACATAACGTCCTTCAAATTGTGTTTGGAAAAGCTGGTAAAAGGTTTGCGTCAGTGCTTCAGCTTTAGGGGCTAGCGTTGCGCGAGATTCAGCACTGTTTTCGTTACGCCCAAGTGTCCAAAGGTTGGCTGCATCTGTCATGAGGTCTGACATACCTTGAAGTGCATTTTCAGACGATGCGAGGCGCGCACTGACGTCATCAATATTGCGGATATAACGCTCGTTGTTAGATTTAAGTTCTTTCAGGTCAAACAGAGCGTTTGTTTCTGTGGAAATATCCTCATAACGCCGTGCTTCAAAACCTGATGATATGCGGTAGGTATCACTTGCTACTTTGGCACTGCTATCTTGAATGCGTGAAATGAGTGTGCTGTTTAGGTGTGATGTTGAAATACGAGTAACCATTTAAATATCCTTTATACCATTGCGAGGAGTGAGTCGTAGAGCTCATCAATTGTGGTAATGATGCGGGCAGATGCTTGGAATGCATTTTGGAAAATAATCATGTTAGCAAGTTCCTCATCCATATTTACACCGCTGGTGTTAGCGATACGTTCGCTAATATCGTCATAAACTTTTTGAACAAATTCTTGTCTGTCGTTGGCATTTTTAAGTTCAACAGCAAGGGTTCCGTTAATATCGTTAAAGTAGCCTGTAAGTGTTGTTGTTGTTGCGCCAATATCTCCTGCTGCGTTAAAGCTGAGGTCTGTGCTTGCAAGCTCCGTTAGTGCAATGGCGTTTCTGTTATCATAAAGAGAGAGACCACCATCGCTTTCGCGCATGCGCGCTGAAGCAACAAGCTCTGGCGTTGTGGTAATGTCAGATCTAATGGCAATAGTAGATGCGTCTCTACCTGTAAAAAAGTTATTCATACCTACGGCACTTAGCATGTTGCCTGTTTCATCAGCCATAACAATGTAGTTGCCAGAAGTTTCTTGAATTTCAAGTTGAGGGTTACCGTCAGTATCAACAATAATGCTGGCTGTAACTGTTCCGCCAATATCAGGGTTTGTGTTAATGGCATTTACAATATCTGCGTAACTGATAGGGCCTGCGCCGAGGTTCATGCCTCCAGCACCACCACCTGCAAGAAGCGTTGTGCTCACCATATTACCGTCTGCATCAACAACGCTCAGGTTGAATGTTGAGCCAGCTTGAAGTCCGAGCTCAGTAACAAGGTCTGCACCAGCTCCAGAAAGTAGGTCGCCGTTACCGCTTGTAAATGTATCAACAGGCGGGACTCCTGTACCTTGGCTGTGAATCGCATTAAACTCAGTAATAAGAGTTGTTGCAAACTCATCCATCTCTGCCATGAGTTCTGGCATTTCGTTATCTCGAAGATCAACAAGAGCTTTAAGGCGCCCTGATGTAATACGATTAGAATCCATTTCAAGTGGGAATATTTGCGTACTCGGGATACCGCTTGAAAGCGTTGGGCGTACACCAAGGTCTGAAAAAGTTTGTGGCGGATCAAATGGTGTTTCTTCAATTTGTGTTGCGTTGTAATCAACAAGTGTACGGCCACTTTCGGAGGTGAGACGCGCACGGCCTTCTTCAGAGTATGTAACATTAAGTGGAATGTATTCTGCAATAAATTCAATTGTGCGTTCACGTTCATCAATTAAATCGTTAGCGTTAGCGCCATTAATGTTATTTGAGCCGATGGCCACAATTTGCATATTAAGATCAGCAACATTTTGTAGGGCTTCATTAAGGGAGTTAAGCTCATCTTTTATTTGTTGATCAACTTGCATTTGCAATGATTCAAGTCCTTGCTGGATTTGGTTAATTGAATCCACAATAAACTGTCCATCCGTTACAACACCAATGCGCTGAGAGCTTGAATCTGGATAGTTGGCAAGGTTAGAAATTTCATTAAAAAAGTTACCGAGTAAACTTTCAATACCATTGGCATTGCCGGGCTGGCTAAAGAGTACTTCCGCATTTTTTAGGCCGCTATAGATGGTAGAGTTGTAGGCGAGGTCACTTGTTTGGTCTACAAGGTTATTTTGCAGAACACTATCAACAGTTCTTCGGATTGTTGTGATATCTACACCAGAACCAAAGCCTGCAATGGCTGTAGAGCCTTGAATAACTTCTTGGCGCGTATAGCCTGCAGTGTTGGCATTAGAGATGTTATGAGAGAGCGTAGACAAGTTCGTTTGGTTCACTTGCATAGAACGAACTGCCATATTGAGACTCGATGTTAATGATGGCATTGACGTGGCTCTCCTTAAGTTTTAATCCATTTGGGCATGTTGACTTAAGGTTTTATGAGCAAAACGTATGCCAAAAAGAGAGGGGAAGAGAAAAAATGTGTGATTTTTGCAATTTTTAAGAAGAATGAGGCGCAGGCCAATCTGGTGCTTTAAGGCCATGGCTGAGGTATGCCGCATCAATAATATTCGTCATGAGAGAGGCAATTGTCATAGGACCAACGCCGCCAGGCACAGGTGTCACAAAGCGTGCTTTTTTTGCACATTCTTTTGTGAGGATATCTCCAGAAAGCTTTTTTTCCTTTGTGCGAGTCGTGCCTACGTCAATCAGGCTTGCGCCTTGTTTAATGTGCGCAGAGGTAATAAGCCCAGGCACGCCAGCAGCACTAATCACAATATCGCTAAGGCGTGTAAAAAAGGCAAGGTCATCCGTTGCTTGGTGGCAAGTAATAACTGTGGCATCTGCATAAGAGAGCATACTAGCAAGGGGGCGGCCAACCACGTTTGAGCGGCCAACGACTGTCACGCTTTTTCCTTTAAGGGGTGTATGTGTCGCCTCAAGAATGCGCATAATACCTATAGGCGTTGCTGGTTTAAGGCCGGTAAACACACCATTTTCTAAAAGGCCTGCATTATGAGTCGTCAGGCCATCAATATCTTTTTCTGGCGGAATGACATCAATAAGGTCTTGCTTGTAGGGGGTAAGATGCTCTGGTAGGGGCAGCTGCAATAAAATGCCTGATACATCTGTATTGGAAAGTTGGCTTAGCGTATCTTTGAGGCTATTGAGAGCTGTATCAGCAGGGAGTTGGTGCACGATCGCATCAATGCCTAACTTTTCTGCCATAGCGCTCTTATGTCTGATATATATCTTTGATGCAGGGTTATCTCCTACTAAAATAATAGCCATGCTTGGGCTAATGCCCTTTTCTTTCAACTGTTTACATTTTTCCTTGGCTAAGGATGTATAATGCTCTGCAAGAGCTTTTGTTCTAAAAAGTCTTTTTAAAAAGTACATTGATGCTAGATGCTCCTGCAGAGTTCCGTTAAAATAAAAATTGTTATAAGCAATAATAAAAAAGAAAGCGCCTTGTCTGTCAAGGTGATACTGGTGAATATGACGATTGATACAGCGGATATATGCATAGTTGGTGGCGGAATTATCGGTATGTACGCCGCATACAAGCTTTCTGAACAAGGTAAATCAGTTCGTCTTATTGATAAACTTTATGCAGGGTCTTCGCGCTATAATATCGGAGATATTCTTTATTCAGGGCATACGGATAATGTGGCGCCTTTTATGCGCTACTCTTCCAAACTTTGGAGAGGTGCTGGAGAAGAGCATGAAGAAACCTTTGGTTTTGAGCGCCGAGGTAGTGTTTATTTTGCTAGAACAGAAGACCAAGAAGCTCACCTTAAGCAAGATGTGGCGCACATGAAGGCTGATGGCGCTGAAAGCTTTTATGAATCAGACCTTGAAGCGCTTAAAGAGCATTTACAGGTGAACCGTTTATCGGAAGCAGTAAGAGGGGCCCTAATTGCACCGCGTGACGCTGCCATTAATAGCCGTCTTTCAGTAGATGCGCTTCGTAAGCAAATTACCCAAGGTGGTGTTAAGGTTTGGGGAAGCGATGCTGTTAAAGAGTTTGTTTTCGATGGAGACAATAAAATTATTGGCGTGAAAACGGATACTGGCGAAGAATGTCACGCAAAGAAAACGATTATTACGTCAGGTGTTTGGTCTAATAGATTTCTTTCAGGCATAAATGCAGAAGTACCTATGCGCCCGGCGCGCTGCCATGTGATTCAAGCCTTTCCAAACGGAAAAGTACCCCACCAAATGATGGCCTACCGTCTTAAATATGGTGAAATTTTGGCAAAGTACCTTGATGATGGACGTATGCTTGTTTCTTACACTGCCCTTAAAGACCCTGCGCAGGCAACAGGTAGTACAGAAGCAGATGAGAGCGCTGTTGAGTTTGTGTTGCGCAACTTCTCAGATCTTTTAACACCAATGGAAGGTGCTAAAATCCGTGAAGTAAATGTGATGAGCACAGCTGTAACACCAGATTATGCACCTTACCTTGGAGAGAGCGCCCAGTATGAAGGGCTTACTTATGCTATTGGTTTTAACGGTAAGAGCTATGCTTACGCGGCTGGTGTTGGTGATGTGCTTTGCGACCTGACTGATAGCAATGCGCCTAAAATTGACATTAGTGCCTTTTCACCGCACCGAACATTTGGTAAATAGGAGCTATGACATCACAAACATTAAAGCAAGAGGTCACTGTAGATCTCTCTATCACAGGTAAGCGCTGGTCGCGCCGTAGTGATAATGATGAAGCTGTTTTTGAGCTTTCAAATAAAACAGGTTTACCTGAAAGTGTGGCTCATATTTTAGTAGGGCGCGGTATGACTGACGCAGAGTCTGCTATTTCTTTCCTTGATGTCAATTTATCAGACTTAGAAGATCCTTCTCATTTGCTTGATATGGATAAAGCCGTGGAGAGGTTGGAGCTTGCCCTTAAGGAGGGGCATACGATTGCCGTTTTTGGTGATTATGATGTAGACGGCGGTTGTGCTAGTGCAATTCTTCTGCGTTACCTGCGCGCGATTGGTGCTAAAACACTTCTTTATATTCCAGACCGTATGACAGAAGGCTACGGCCCAAATCCTGAAGCAATGGACAAGCTGAAAGAGATGGGCGCTGATGTTGTTATTACAGTAGATTGCGGAAGCGTTGCGTTTGAACCTATGGCGCGTGCGGCAGAAATTGGTCTTGATGTGATTATTACAGATCACCACCAAACCAAGCCTGAAAAACCAGCGTGCGTAGCCTTTATTAACCCTAATCGGGTGGATGAAACATCCCCTTGTACTATGCTCAGCGGCGCGGGCGTTGCTTTTTATCTTGTGCTCGCTTTAAACCGCTCATTGCGCTCTGGCGGATTTTTTAAGGAAAATGGCCTGAAAGAGCCAGATAGTAGAGAGCTTTTGGATCTTGTTGCCGTATCAAGCGTGTGTGACATGGTGCCACTAACGGGCGTAAACCGCATACTTACCAAGCGCGGTCTGCAAATGATGGCCTCTTATAAAAATGAAGGTCTTAAAGCGCTGGCAGAGGTTTGCAGCATTACAGAAATGCCGAATACTTACCATGCTGGCTTTTTGATTGGGCCACGCATTAATGCAGGGGGGCGCATTGACTCTTGCGACCTTGGCGCAAGGTGCCTTTCCACAACGGACGAAAATGAAGCGCAGGCTCTTGCTGTAAAGTTGGATGGCCTTAACGTAGAGCGTAAAGAGATTGAAACGCAGGTGCAGGAACTTGCACTTGCGCGTATGGAGCAAGTATTTAGAGAGGGCGATAATGCTCTTGTGGTAGATGGAACGGGCTGGCACCCAGGCGTTGTTGGCATTGTGGCCGCGCGTTTGAAAGAGAAAGTGCACCGCCCAACATTTGTAATTAGCGTAGAAGATGGCGTCGGTAAAGGCTCTGGTCGCTCTATTTCTGGTATTGACCTTGGTAAAGCGCTAAGAGACAGCGAGGATCTTTTACAAAAAGGTGGCGGCCATGCTATGGCGGCAGGCCTGACTATGGACGCTGATAAAATTCATGAGTTTAGAAAACGTTTCAATGAACTTGTGGGGGAGCAGGCCGCAAAGGCTGGTCATGATGTATTTACACCTGTAAGCAAGTTTGATGGTGTGCTTTCTCTCGCCTCTCTTACATCAGATTTTTTAGGCCAGCTTGATAAGCTTGCGCCTTATGGTATGGGGAACCCAGAGCCAAAATTTGTATTTAATGGCGTGCAGGTTGTGCGCTCTAAAGCGGTTGGTAAGGACGGCTCTCATGTGCAAGTTTGGCTTTCAGACCGTTCTGGTAAAACTGTGAGCGGTATTGCTTTCCGAGCAATGACCAGCGACCTTGGGCCTTTCCTTATGAGCCGCCAACCTATGGGCGTGTCTATTTTAGGGACGATTAAAAAGGATACGTGGCAGGGGAAAGAGCAAATTAAGATTCATGTAGATGATGCTCGGCCAGGAAGTTTTATAGGTTAAAGCAAAAAGAACTTACGCCATCTCAATACGGTTACGGCCCGCTTCTTTGGCTTTATAGAGGCCTTTATCAGCTGTTTTTATGAGCTCGTCAGCGCTTTTATCGTCAGTTTCGAGGTTGGTGCAGATACCGCCACTCATGCTAACAGTGTACTCTTCAGTTTCAAAAGCTTTAAAGATAGCTTCGCGTAGCCTGTTTGCAAACAGGAGTGCGCCTGCTGTATCAACCGTTGGTAAAATAATCGCAAACTCTTCGCCGCCGTACCTTGCAGCTACATCAAGCATGCGCACTTGAGAGCGAATAACATCAGCCACGCCCTTAAGGACGCGGTCACCTTCAGCATGGCCATGGTTGTCGTTTAAACTTTTGAAACGATCTAGGTCAAACATAAGTAGAGAGAGTGCGCCGCCATGGCGAACTTGGCGTTCAAGTTCTTCTTTCAGGCGATACTTAAAGGTGGCTTGGTCAAAAAGGCCTGTAAGGCCGTCGCGCGTGGCGACATTGGTGAGAGATGCCATTTTGCTCTCTTCAATGACAGTCACAGACTTCATAAGGTTTGCAATATTAGTGAGGTAATCATGCGTGGCAACAGGAATACCTACATCTCTGCCAAGGGTGCTTTTCATGGCTATGCGGTGTGCTCCAATTTCATCCCAGAGATGTTTGGCTTGCCTTGCAGGAAAAGAGCGGTGCGTAAGGGCATAAAGAATATCAGAATAAATGCCTTCTCCGCGCTCATTCATAACACGCTCTAAAATATGCTGTTCGCGGGCATTCATAGCACGATCACCTGCAATGGCACTTACCATGCGCACATCAAGATCAACGCGATTCATGAGCGTTTCGCGTTCGTTATCCAGTGTTGATGCCTGTGTTGCTGTAAAATTCATGAGGCAGATTATAGCGCCATTTCTCTGAAATCACAATTGATCTTGAGTTTTTACCCCTGTTTTGTTACACCTGAATGAAATCAAACTTTCTTTCCTTTTCTCTAAATTTAAGAGGTTCTCTATGGGAGACATGATTGCTCTTGCCCTCTCGGGGGATAATTTTTCAAAATCTGACCCGCATTTGAGCGGAGATGACTGGATCGCGCATCCTTTTCAAGATGCGAGGGTTTGCGGTGTTCTTGATGGGGCGCGTTCACCTTATTATGGCTTAAAGGATATAGCAGGGTTTCCGAGTGATGTTTTTGCTGCACGTTGGTTTAAGCAAGAAATGCTTCATCAGTTATTGGACCACCCTTTTGTGCCACTTTCTGCCCATGTGCAGAAAGTGAATTATCTTTATGGAGATATGTGGCCGCAGCTTCTTATGAATGAGGGGCTCCCTTATATTGACCGCAAAATTAACGCGCCTGCCGCAGCATTTGCCTTTGCTATGCTGCGTGAGGGAAGGCTCACTTGGGCTCAAGGGGCTGATTGCGTTTTGTACCTTGTTCTTGCTGATGGACAAGTTATTAAACTGGAAGGGGATCAGTTTGCAGAAATTGTCCCTGAAAAAAAGAACCAAATGACCTATGTTTCGGCAGAAAATCTTCTGGCAAAAGGTACACCTACGGAAGATATACTCCGCCATGAAAATGGTATGATTGCACATAATCGTGCGCTGATTTATAACCAAACAGGCGGCATTGCTGTGCTGAATGGTGAACCTTCTTTGAATGGTATTATGAAAACAGGCATGCTTGATGTATCAGCTCATTTAGGTACAGGCGCACAAGTGATTGCGATGACTGATGGTTGCTTTCAAAAACTAGGAAGTAATTATGAGCTGGCTGCTATGATGGCTACTCAGCAAATTGCAGAGGAAGGGCTAGGTGCTTTTAAGGATATGCTTTTAAACCTGAAAGACCCTTTTCCAGCAGATGCAACGGCAGTGGTTATGGCGCTCTAATAAACGATTATGCAGGCACCCCCTATAGGGGTGTCTGTTTTTTTGTTATAATACCTTGCATGGAAAGGTAAAAGATTGCATGAACCAAACAGTAGATAATATAGTCTCACAAACTGCTTACCCTGAAAAATCTGGAGGGTTTTTCTCGTGGGGTGCATTTATGTTTTTGTTGTGCGGCTTGAATGTGTGTTTATTTTATATGGATCCTTTAGCGCCTTATTCAGGAAAATCTACGTTAAAATCTCATGAAAAAATTCAAACTGTTGAGAATATTACAGTTATAAACCGTGAGGAGCTATCAAGTATTGATAGGGCTATGCATACTTTAGAGGATATGCAGGCACGTAGAGAGGCCATGAAAAAATTCTCAAAAACTCAGAAATTAGATTTAAGTGCGAGAGACTTAATAGAACTTGAAATGACGATGAAGCAAGCAGGCTTTAGTGAGTTTTATATTGCTGACTTTATAAATAAAAAGAAGTTTGAGATGTCAGCTGAAAAAATGGCTGAGGATGATACAGCAGAATTTGCAAAATCTATTGCCAAAGATATTGTGAAGGAAGAAGTGAGCTCCTTTGCACACAGGCTTGAGCTCATTGCTAAGGTTGGCAACTTTGTTGCGCGAAAAGTACAGAGTTCTTCTGGTCAGTAAAATTAAGCAGCAGGGCGGTAAGTGGGATTAGCTGATGGTTTAGCAATGCCAAACCCTTGGATGAGTGTAATGCCGACCTTTTGACAAAATGCTATGAAGTGAGGATCTTCTACACGCTCTGCAATAATTGGAATGCCAACCTCTTTTGCTGTTTTGGCAATAATAATCAGCTCTTTTAGCTTCTCTTTATCTGTGATTGGAAAATGGAAGGCGTTAACCTTTACAAAATCTAGTTTTAAGGCTTTTGCAGCTTTAATTGTGTTGGCCCCGCCGCCAAAGTAATCAAACGCAAAACGTACACCCATTGCATGGCATTCTCGAATAAATTTCATAACATGTTTATCTTCAATGATTTCTTTTGAGTTGAGCTCAAAAACAATTTTTTTACTGAGTGCTTCGTTTTTGCCAGTAATTTTTTTCATGAAACTTTCAAGGAATGCAATGCTCTCAAAGGTGTCCCCTGAAAGGTTGACGGATAGAGGGACAGGTAGCCCTTGGGTTGAAAGTTTAAGGTGTTTATCAAAAACGGTATGGATAGCGCCTTGATCAATGAGGTGTACGATATTTTCTTTATGGGCAACGGGCATAAAGATGTCAGGTGTTATAACGGCACCATTTTCATCTATAATGCGAGAAAAGACTTCATACATGATAGGTAGGTTGGTTTTAGTATCTACAATGGGTTGGTATAGCAGTGTAAAACGTTGATCCTGTAGAGCCGTACGAATGTTATAGGCAACAAGGTACTCAGACGCTTTTTCATCAGGAGAACCTTTAGAAGGAGGGGGGGGGCTCTTTTGGGTGGGTTGCAGTTTTTTAGCGCTTTTTTTAGATGCTGGGGCATTGGATCCTCTGGATTCTGAACCTAATGTTTTCGTGCGCTGAGATTGTTGGTTTACAATTAAATCCGTAATGTACTCAATCGGGCCTTTTCCTGGCCAAAATATAATGGCAATAGAGAGGATGATTGCAATAGCCCATGTGACGATTTTAGATGTTTTGCTATAAACACTGAGTGCAGATTCTGAAATGAATGCACTGAATGCAATATGGTTCATATTTTTAGATTTTGTGGTTTTTAAGAGGGTGCTACCATGTCCCTTAATTGCAAAAATACCAGGCTTTGAAACGAGATCATCGTGAAGAGGTGAGTTATAAAGCGTATCAAATTTATGAGTGTGAATCACGCTATCTTCGAATGAAAGCGTAGAGAGATGCTCTTCGTTTAGGTATTGATGTATCTGGAAATGCATATCCTTGCTGTGTGCAAGGCTAAAAACTTTTTCTTGGAGAGAGCTTAAAAGGGGTTCTGCAGGTGTTAGGTAAAATGCGTACCCTGTTGCTGTGCCAAGGTCAGTTGTTACGATTTGCCCAATAATAAAGTATGGGGAGTTTCCAATATGGGTAATAAGAAAAAGGTGTTCTTTTTCTTGAGCAGCAACCTTTTTTAAGGCTTCTTGGATGTCCTTTGGAATAGGCATTGCAGATTCGATAGAAGTGACAGGGTTTTCTGTATTAAGAGCTGAAAACGTATAAATGTTTTTAAGGCCTGTAATATAACTAAATTGTTTTAATAAAATTTTAATACCATTAATAGAAGGCTCTTTTGTTGGCTCTGACATGAACTCTGACAGTTCAGGTTTGCTTGCAAGTCCTTCAATATTTTTAGATTCTTCGTTGACCCAGTTTGTGAAAGCAATTTCGCTAGTTTTGGAGTATGAGTCTGTATGGCTCAGCCATTTTTCATGGGTATTTTGATTGAATGAAAAATGCATGAAAATTGCAAACAGGACAATAAACAGGGCGGTAAACACCCTAGGAAGGTAAATCTGAGTCAGCTTAGATTTCATATATGATGCAAGTCTGTGTGTTTTTATTATTTTAAAACTCTTACCGGAATTCTACCACGTAAAGTCTCTAGAGACTCATAGAAATTTAAAAAAATAAATATAAACATCAGCATATTAAATGCTTTTCCTATGTTTATCTGCCACACATCATGGCCTATGAATAAGCTGAGTGTAAATATGGCAGTAGCAAAAATTTGCATACTAAGTCTTATGAATAGTTCTTTTAGGTAAGGTTTGGAATCTTTATTTTTACGCAAAATTTCAATGATAAATAGGGCGATTGCTCCTAAAATATAAGGGTTTAGGCCCTGCATAATAATTTTTAATGCATATATACCAAGGCACAGATGGGAGCCAGTTATTAGCCCTCTAGAAATCCACGAAAACTGTGGAGCAGCTAAGGGGTGTTCAAACTTAAGGGCAACTCTTTTGCTCATGCTGGGTTCTGTTGTTTAATTTTTTGAACGTCAATGTCGTATTTGGCAATTTTACGATCTAAGGCTGGGCGAGAAATACCAAGCTCGGAAGCAGAGTTACTTTTATGGCCGTTGTTTTTAAGGAGAGTATCATAAATAATTTGCTCTTCCATATTTTGTAAGTTGTGCCTATCAGGCTGCTGAGTTCTTTCTGTTTTAACTTTTGTAGGCATAGTTTGGGCGGCTAGCTGAAGCGTACCAAGGTCAAGAACTGGCATCTTGGTGTCTTGGAGAGCGAAAGACAAAAGGGAGTGAAGTTCTGAAATGTTGCCGTGCCAGTCTTGCTGCTCTAAAAAGTTAAGCGTATTTTTTTCTATACCTTTAACAGTGCTGTTTAGTGTGAAAATGAGTTGAGACAAAATGTGGATGCTGAGCGCAGAAATATCGCTCTTTCTTTCCCTTAAGGTTGGCATATGAATTTTTGTATCAAAGAGCTTTTGTTGCAAACCTTCAGATAGTGTTGTTTTGAGTTCCTCAGGTGTAAGTTTTGATGTGGATATAACTTTAACTGCAGAATGCTCGTTGTGTAAAAGCCATGAAAGGAGCTCTGTTTGATCCTTTTTTGAGAGTTTTTCAATATGATCAATTATGATAAATTTTGCAAATTTAGGGATTGAAAAAGGGCTGCCAGCTTGTATGTAGGTACAAGGTAAATCATCGGAAAAATAGTGATGAATAACTTGAGATGCAAGTGTTTTTCCTGTGCCTTGTTCGCCGTAAATAATGACAGATGACGCGTTATTTGAAGCGAGAGCGATTTTTTTGATGGGCTCTAAAATGCTAGGGTGAGACCCTGCAATTTTAGGGGTAAGGTTGTGTGGGTTAACAGGAGTGAGGTGGATGATATCTTCTTGTTGATTGATGTTTTGGCTCCTGATGTGGCTCGCAATGAGGGTGTCAAGGCTATCCATATCAAGGGGTTTGTGCACATAATCAAGTGCTCCAAAGCGCAGCGCTTCAATAGCAAGGTCCATATCGTGTTTGCCTGTCATCATAATAACAGGAGTGTTGATATTTTTGCCTTTTAAGCTTTTTAGAAAGGTGAGCCCTAGCCCATCTGTTAGGTGATGGTCTAAAAGGATAACGTCATAGTTACTTAAATTTTTTTCAGCTGTCTGAGAGAGAGAGTTACAGATATCAGCATAATAATCTTGGTCTTCGTAATGAAGAGCAAGCATTTCAGCAAGGGATGTATCATCATCAATGATTAGTATTTTATGCCGCATAGGTCTTTCTCGTGCGTTTGTGTCTCATTTTTATGGGATTCAGCGTAAATAGGATGGTAACATAGCGTTTCCTGAATAGAAAAAGTAAATAAGGAGATTTTAGGGTGAGTTTACGGGTAGCAACATGGAATGTAAATTCTATTCGAACGCGTTTAGAGCATGCTAAAGCTTGGATTCATGCGAAAAACCCAGATATTATTTGTCTGCAAGAGACAAAGGTTGTGAATGAAGACTTTCCGAGCGCTTTTTTTGAAGAGCTGGGATATCACTGCCATATACATGGTCAGAAAAGCTATAACGGTGTAGCTTTTATTTCTAAAAAGCCAATGGAGAATGTTCAGCAAGGCTTTCCTGATGGAGACTTGAATGGTCAGGCGCGTGTTATTCGTGGTGAGTGTGACGGTGTTTCTATTATTAACCTGTATGTGCCTCAAGGAGAATCTGTTGATTCTGAGAAGTTTATATTTAAGGAAGCTTTTTATGGAAAAATTATGGAAATGCTTCAATCTGAATATGATGCATCTCAGGATGTGCTTCTTTGTGGTGATATGAATATTGCAGCTGCTGCAATTGATGTGTACGACGTTGAAAAGGTGGGTGTTCGTTGCATGTTTACACCTGAGGAGCATGAGTGGCTTGATCGCATAAAAAGCTGGGGCATGGTAGACACTTTCCGCGAAATGTATCCAGAAGATGGTGGGTTTAGTTGGTGGGATTACCGCCAAAATAGCTTTGCCCGTAATAAAGGTTGGCGCATTGACCATATCTACGTAACAAGCTCCCTGTTTGCTAAAGCTGAAGATGTTGCTGTTGATAAGGGGCCGAGAGGTGTTGAAAGACCATCTGACCATGTACCTGTATATATTGATTTGAATGTAGGTTAAATTAAGCTCAATAAAAAAGCAGCCGAAAGGCTGCTTTTTTAAATCTGAAAGTTAAGAACTAGCTCTTCAGCTTCGTTTCTTTAAACTCAACGTGCTGGCGTACAACAGGGTCGTACTTACGGAACACAAGTTTCTCAGTTGTGTTAAGGCTACGTGGGTTTTTAGTCGTCACGTAGTAGTAGCCAGTTTTACGGCCAGTCTTCGGATTGATAGCCGTTGATTCCAGCTTGATGTAAATCGCGTTTGAATTTCTACCCACGGGGCTTCTCCCTTTAAAAACATTTAAAAACACCTGTTATTAGCCCATCCAGAGAATAACTGCAAGAAAAAAAAGCAATAAACGTTATTTTTTTGAGGAAGAGAGGAAGTTTATAATAATAATTAAGCCCACAAATCCACCAAGAAGTGCAAAGAATGACTGTAAAGCTTCAAGGCGAGAGTTGCTAGAGGCCACGGCAGTAAAAGTGATGGCAGTAAGTGGGAATAGTCCAAAGTAAAGCCACCAAAGCGTACGAACATGGTATTGAAGTTTGCCAGAAACCCCTTTTTCGCCCTCTTTTAATTTCATGAAATTGCTTTTTTTGAGTTTGCGTTCAGCAAGTTCAATCCGTTTTGGAAGTCCGATTTCATCATTAGTGAGAACTTTAGAGTGCCCAATAAAGGCTGTTACAATTTCATCGATGTTATTGAAGCCGCCTTTTCTTGCCCGTTGCCCAATAAGGTTTGAGGGAGCAATGTTAGGCTCTGGATGCACGCCAATTGTTGAAGCATAATGAGAAGCCTCCGTTGCATCAACAGGGAAAAGAGCTTTAGCATTTTTCCCTTTTGTAATTTCAAGAAGCCTGTTGTAGGAGAATGGTGCAATAAAATCTCTGATTGCTGCAATATTTTTAGGTGTTGCGCGCTGTTCTTCTTTTTTAGCCTCCTCTAAAAGGGTGTTGAACTTTTCATAAATAGGCAAAGAAAGTGCTACAAGTCTAAACGGGTAGGTGTCAATCCGATACATACGTTCATCTGCACAAATGCAATTAGACCAGTTTCTCCAATAGCTAAATTGAGGCATTTTATTTTGAATAAGAACCTCATCTATGCTGGAGTGTTGGGTAAATTTTCTCCCGTCTAGACTACAAAATAGCATGATGTCATAGAAGGTTGGGATGGGAGCAATTTTAAAAAGATCGCGAACATATTTGTTGGTGAGTGTCCAAATGTTTGGCTTATCCTTGTACTTTGCGCAAGTATCAATGTAGCCCTTTAATTTGTTGTAATTGTTCTGGGCTTTCGTGATGTTTTTTTCAATTTCTAGAAACATCTCAAATGTAGGGTTTTTATTCTCGAGTTCTTTTAATATGTTTTCTCTGAAAAATAAAAGATAAAGGATCACGCCTGATGGCACATGCTTAACAAGCTCAAGGAGCTTACTAAGCTCATATGTTTGCCAGTACTTTGTTGGAATTTCAGAAAGAACAATAAAACTTTTTAGAGCGACTGATTTATCAGCTTTAAATCCATCTTTTCCTTGAAGGGGCTCAGTATCTAAAATATGATATTCTCGAATGTTTTCTAAGGTTTTCTCAGGGCTGAAATTAGCTTCAGTCACAATATTTAAATACCGGTATTTATAAGAGATATTATGATCAAATTTATCATTGTATATTGCGGCTTGTTTTGCAGTATTCCTTGCGTCAGGCAGGCTGCTTGTATGCCCAGAAATGGCGCGCCAGTAATGGAACTGTGAAGCGATAAATGATGTAACTCTATTACTCATTTGGTCTTTGCTCACTTTTCTCATGGAGGCTGTGGCCTCTCCTAATCTGAGCTCTTTCGTCATTTCCAGTGTGCGTGTGATAAGAGGGATTGATTGGGTTTTAAGGCCGAGTTTTTTTGCATTGTTGGCTAAAAAATCAACTTCCGCCTGAATAGTTTTAAAAATTTCATGCTGGTTCGTGTGTGAAGATAGCATTTCATTTTTCTTAACATGATCCTCATCCTTTTTGGGTAGCATGTAAGAAACAGGTTGAATGTTATCGCTATATTTTCTAAACCACATTTTAATAAATGCATGGTCAGGATTGTATTTTTCTACTTTTTGGGGCGTTTCACTTAGCCTTGTAATATCATTGGCGATAATATCGCGTAGGTGCTTTTTGAGGTCCAAATAGTGGCTAGGCATATTGTATTGAGGAAATGGAGGCAGTTGAGTATTTTCTTGTTGGTTGTAAACGGCCATTTCCGTCTTTACGGCTGAGATGTCGTCCTGAATGTTTTGAAGGAGGGTTTGAAACTGACTCATGGGTGTGGGTTCGTTTCTACTTGCTCAATCTCATAACGGATAAAATCTTCGAGGTTTTCAAGGGTAAGGGTTGGCCCAACTGTAATGCCGTTTACCATGTAAAAAGGAAGCTCGCCTCTTACGAATACACGAGAAGCAGAGGCTTCATCATCAAGTTGTTTATAAAATTGCCGTGTGTTTTCTCGTAAATTTTTTCGGATAATAGAAATAGAGACGCCCTGGTCCATAAGAAATTTAACCATGTCAGCATCGCTGCGCCCAGATGCTGTAACCATGTCTTTTCTAAAGCCCCAAAAATCGCCACTATTTTGCGCAATTTTACTATAAAAAGCACTTGGGTTCGTTGGGGTAAATTTATCGGCAGGCGCGTGCACGTAAACACGTTTAATTTTACCTTCAAACTCTTCTTTATCGAGAATCTTATCCACGGTTTTCATTTTCATGCTGCAAAGCGAGCAGCTTAAATCTGCAAACTCATAAACAGTAATAGGTGCTTCATTGCTGCCTGTGGCTGGAGCAGAATAAGGAGGAGATACACGATCTCTATTTCTAAGAGAACGTAAAAACATGTCATTTCTTAAACTTTTAGGAAGAGCATCCTTTGCAACTTTTTCTGATTCTGCAATCTGTTGAGCCTTGGTGAGGACGCGCTGCGCGCCAATCATGACATACCCTTGTGCATCGGGCGTGGCACCTAGTGCGTTGTTTTGAAATATAATAATTGAAAGCACAAGACAGGCACTGCGTACCAAAGTGGGTCTTTGTCTCTTTCCATACGTCAAAACGCTATAACTTTCCTCTCTATATTTATCCAGTATAGTTCAAATTCTTCGCGTTAAAAACCTAACAGGTGTTTATCTGGGGGAGGGGTGTTGCCAATCGGCGCCTAATCGGAGTATAAAGAATATGTAGTTTTGATATGGATAGGAGTGAAAGCGCTATGACGTTTGTTGTGATTGATAAATGCATCAAATGTAAATACACAGACTGTGTAGAAGTTTGCCCAGTAGATTGTTTCTATGAGGGTGAAAATATGCTGGTTATTGACCCTGACGAGTGCATTGATTGCGGCGTATGCGAGCCTGAGTGCCCTATTGAGGCAATTAAATCTGATGAAGAGCTTGAGTCTGGTGAAGATAAGTGGCTGGATATGAACGCTAAATTTGCAGCGTTGTGGCCAAATATCACTAAGGCAAAAGAGCCCCTTAAGGACGCAGATGACTGGTCCGATAAGGAGGGTAAAGAAGAGCATTTAAGTACAGCGCCAGGAACGGGTGACGCTTAAATCCATTTTGCAGCACGCCAGAATGCCGAAAAGGACGCGTTAGCGTCCTTTTCCATTTTCGATTTCTTCAGCGCGGCGCATGGTCACAACAAGCTCCAAGTCTTCTTGAATAACATCATAAAGGGCAACTTGAGCCTCAGGGTTCCCTGCTGCTTCAAGCATGTCTCTCGTGCTTGGAATGATAGATTCCAGCTTGTCAGCACCAAAACTTGGTGGTGAGTTATGCACGCTATCGTAAGAATTACCTGTTTTATCAGCAATTTTTGTGCGCTGTACACGTTCCGGCAGGGTTTTGAAGTGCGCAAGTTGCCACTCCAGTTTGGTCATGCCGTTTGGATATTCATCAGGATTGGTGAGACCGTCCATATCGTCCACAACACGTTCACCATCAAAGCCATGGTTACAAACCATATCTTTGATATCGGCACGCACTTTTTCACGCATGTCACGCTCATATTGGCGACGGCCATGCGATGATTCAGAGATATAAGTCTTATAACCTTTATCACTGATGAAGCCATCTTCTTTACCGTCATGGCTGACAGCAGTCACAATGGTTTCAAAGTCGGCGCCATCCAATTGGCGTTGTTTGGCCACCATGTAAATATGGGGTAAATATTCTAGTTTGATGGGGCCTTTACGTTCCTGCTCGTGGTGAGCAGCAACAAGGTAACTCCATACTTCGCGAAGGCACTGTTCCTCTTGGCTGTATTCTTCCTTGGGAGGAGATTCGCCTGCATCAAGGCGGGTTTGAAATTCTTCTGTGCGATAAGGCTGGCAGAGGTCATCAATCAGTTCCTCTGCTGTGGCCCTATAGGCAAATTTAAACGCTTTGAGAGATTTTTGTACATAAGTTTCGGGTGTCATTGTCATGGTCTCCATGTTCCCTCGTCATACATATACAGTTATATGTATACTATGGTATGGGAACTTGGGAGGCCGAGTCAACCTTTAAACGTTTAATATTCAAGTTCTTTACTATGGACAATTTTGTGCTGAAGCCAGTTGTAAAGCCCAGGCATTCTATCTTGAAGGGGGCGAATTAGCTTAAATAGGCGCTCTTTCCATGATGGGCTTTGCCAGTCGTTCATCACAACGCCATCTAAGTTTGCGCCAGCATCTTGCAAAATTTTAACGCTCTTTTTAATGGCATCAAGCGGTGTTTTGCCAGAAAGAACCACCAGGGTTGTACGTGTGGCTGCGCCGCCAAGCATGGCGCTATCCACGTTAAAACGGTTAAGGGCCGTAACAGGGGTTGTATCTACAACAACGTGGTCAAATTGGCGCTCTAGTACATCAAGGAAATATCTTGCGCGCTGAGTATCACGCAGAAATCTTACGCTCATATCATCTGATGGGGCAGGCATAAAGTATAGGTTGGGGTTTTCTTCGCTCACATGGATAAGGTCTTCCAGTGTATCTTCTTGTGTGCGGCCTGCAAGCGCCCATCCTGTTGATTCTTTACCCATAAGAGAGGTAAGGAAGCTGTTACGCATGTTTAAGTCAATCAGAAGGGTCTTTTTGCCAGATTCAGCAGAGCGAAGCGCAAGCATATGAGCAAGAATTGTTGTACCTTCACCGTGGCGAGAGCCTGTAACAACCATACTGCTGCGGCCTGCTGTCATGGCAGACTTATGTACGCGGCTAATTTCTGTAAAAGATGTTGGACGCAAATTTGAGTTATCAAGCATGGCTTCTACGCTTGGGGCTTTGGGTGCTGTTTTTTTGCGTGTTGTTGCAGGTTTTTTGGCAGCCTTCTTTACAGGTGTTTTTTTAGGCGCTGTTTTGGTTGCGGCCTTTTTCTGAGCTGTTGGCTTTTTTGTCTCTTTTACCATTGGGGTTACCCTTTAGCTGTTTTTAGAATTTTTGGGTTTGGGGTCAATTGACATCTTACCGCCGTCAACATGGATATGTCCGAGATTTGGAATATGCCCAAGAACGCGTACACCAAGCTTGGTCAAAACATCTTCATCGCGTGTAATTGTCGTATGCTTGAAAGCTTTCCAAGTCAGAAGCATGAGGCTGATGAGAAGGCCGATAATTGCACCAGCGAGTGTGTTGCTAATAATACGTTCTTCTTTGCTTGGGCCGGCCAGCATAACAGGTGCTTCTACAGGCCATAAAAGGTCGTTGGCGCCAGTGATTGTCATAGACATAAGGGGTTTTGCTTCTTCAAGGAGCGCGTCGTAGTCTTCTTGAGCAAGTTCACGCTGAGTTTCTGCGCGTTCTATTTCAAAGCGTCCTGCAATAATGTTTTGAGAGTTATCGCCTGCTTGCTTGGCGCGTTCAAGGCGAATGCGTGAGTTACGCTCTTTGCTTGAGTAATACTGTATTTGCTCTGCAAGAGTTGCAAGTTTTTGTTCTATGCGTAAACGCTCTGGCGAGAGTGTTTCCTTAATAAAGGCGTATGAAAGGGCTTCAAGGTAATCTGTAACCTGTTTTGTTTCTGAGCCTTTGTAGTAAATTTGGACCATTGTATCATGAGGCGTTTGCAGGTAGGTGGCTTTTGCAAATGTGCTAAGCAGGCTTTTCTTTTCAGAATCATTTAGGCCATTTTGCAAGCCAGACTCCATAAGGGCGGATTCAATAACACTTTGTTTTGTCAGAATATCATTCAAAATTTTAGTGTGCGTCGGTTCTGAAGCGTTTTGCAAAACAGGAGATGTTACAGCACCTTTGTTGAGGTAAAGTGTTGTTTTAAAAATGTTAACCTGGTCTTTTGATGCTGTGAGTCCAGCAAAAAAGAGGGCGCCAAAAAATGTTGGCCAGAAGAGGGTTGCCTTCTTTTCGCTTAAAAAGCATAGAAGTTTTAAAAGCTTGATCATGAAAATTCCTTCACTCTTTCTTTGCACTTTTTGGTATTTTCTACTATATCTGATGCATAAGTGTTGGTAAATCTTTGAAGTGTCCTTGTATGACCTTTAAGTGTACACCTGTAGCAAAAAAGATGATTTGATAAGAAAAGACCTGAAAACCCTATGAGACAAAGACAAGCACGCATCCTCGCAACAATTGGCCCAGCAAGCTCTTCAAAAGAAATGCTCAAAAAACTTATTGAAGCTGGAGCAGATGGATTCCGCCTTAATTTCAGCCACGGGGATCATAAGATTCATAAAAAGACGTTTCAAGCGATTCGTGCTCTTGAGAATGATACAGGGCGTCCAATAGCAATTTTACAAGACCTTCAGGGCCCTAAAATTCGCCTTGGTGAGCTTCCTGCTCCTATAACTTTAGAGGAGGGGCAGTCATTTGTTCTTGATGGTAATGAAGCTGTTGGTGACGAAACGCGTGCGCATCTTCCACATCCAGAAATTTTAGAGCTTCTTCAAGAAGGTCACCATATTTATATTAATGACGGCCTTGTTAAGCTTCGCGTTGCTGAAAAGCTAGATTGCGGCGGTGTAAAATGCACCGTGCTTTCAACTGGCGCTGTGAGCTCTCGTAAAGGTGTAAACCTTCCAGATGTTGACCTTCCAGTAAGTGCGATGACAGAAAAAGATAGAAAAGATCTTAAGTTTGGGCTTTCACTTGGCGTGGACTGGGTGGCTGTTTCTTTTGTTCAAAAAGCTGAAGATGTGCTTGAAGTGAAGCAAATTGTAAAAGGCCAAGCAGGCGTAATGGCAAAAATTGAAAAGCCGAATGCTGTGAACCGTATTGATGATATTATTGCCGTAAGTGACGCTATTATGGTGGCGCGCGGAGACCTTGGCGTAGAAGTTCCACTTGAAGAAGTACCTTCTATTCAAAAGCGTTTGATTCGTAAATGCCGTGAGCGCGGTAAGCCTGTTGTTGTGGCAACGCAGATGCTTGAAAGCATGATTAAGAATGCTTCTCCAACACGTGCGGAAGTATCTGACGTAGCTAATGCAACATATGAAGGCGCAGATACACTTATGCTTTCTGCTGAAACAGCTTCGGGGGATCATCCTGTAACAGCTGTGGAAACAATGGACCGTGTCATTCAGCGTGTAGAGCGTTCAAGTGCTTGGCGTCCTCTTGTGGATGCGCGCGGGGTGGATGTTCAGCCTGTTGTGCAAGATGCAATCTGTAATGCTGCTTATGAAGTTGCAAACTCATTGGATACCGCAGCAATTGTAACATTTACAGAGTCAGGAACAACCTCTATGCGTATGTCACGCCAGCGTCCAGAAGCGCCTATTTTAGCGCTTACACCATATGAAACAACTGCCCGCCGCATGGCGCTCACTTGGGGCCTTAACACAATGGTGACAAGAAGCCCTGAAAACGATAAGCAAATGTCTAAAGCAGCAGTACGCGCTGTAAAAGATGCGGGCCTTGCGCACCGTGGTACGTTTGCAGTGCTTGTGGCCGGTGTACCTTTTGGTATTACAGGGACAACTAATATGGTTTATGTGGTTCCGGTGGCTGAGGAAGCTGAATAACGCTTCGCTTCGTTTTTGATAACTTTTTTAAAGCCTTCTTTTGAGAGGGCTTTTTAATATCAATATTGATAACAAGTTGCGCCGTACTTAATGGCACAAGCTTAAACTCCCTAAAGAGAGATTCATCTGGTATTTTCATGAGCAACCTTCCATGTTGTATACATATGTAGAGGTGTAATAATCAATAAATGACACAAAAAAGCCCTGCTTCATGCAGGGCCTTTTTAGCTGTAAAAAAATTTAGCTAGCAAGTACTTTGTCTGCTGTCATATTCATAAATGGCAGCTGGCTCTCTTCTTTACGTGTGTTTAGGTCACGCATGTAACGTACAATGCCAAGGTGTGTTTTTACTGCGTCACTGTTGTAAATGTTGCGCTCTGTAGAAAGTAGAAGGTCTTCTACCTTTTCAAGGCTACGGCAGCCATGGGTAAATGGATCTGGCGCAATGAGAGGTTTTCCTTTTTTGTCACAAGGGATACTTTCGTTGTAAATAGCGCCGCTTACATATACATCATCTTTTTCAATGGCTGCGCTAGGGTGTTCCTGAAGGGCCTCTTGCAGAGAAACGCCTTTACCAATAAGGGCACGTGCCATATCGCGTGTAAGTGTCATAATACTGAGACGCTTAATCACAAACTCACTTTCAAAGTGAATAAAGTGAAGAAGGCCAGCTTCGTACATGACAAGTGTTTGCGGTTGGATTTGAATATCTTTTAGTGTGTCATCTAAAGCAGGAACTTGCACAGTGGTGCGTTTATCAAAGTAAAGTGCACGGCTCACTGGAAGATCGGCACCAAAAGCACGATCCACGTAATGGAACACACTTTTAGGGACAGCTTGAATACGGTGATCATCTCCAAACAAAATACGCATAATCAGGTCTTTTCTGCCTGTAAGACGAATAACACCGTTATCGTCTTCTTCCTGAATATCAACATCATAAGAACTAAGCTTTTGAGTAACATTTTTGCTGAGATATCTGAAGTTTTTAATAGAGATCATGGCGTAGCCGCCGTCCCCTGGATAGGGATGAATTTGCATCATTGTTTCAACAGGACGAAAGGCAATAGCGCTATCGCTGTAAAAATTAGCAAGAAGTTCGTCAAAGTTCAGGGTGTCTTGTGGAATTACGTTCATTGTCCGAGAGGAACCTTGTTCTTATTCGTATTATTTTTATGGGGCTATCCTAACCATTTGATTTAAATCTACAACCTAAATATGCTTTTTAAGGGTCATAAATATAGGGTGTGATGCGCTAAAAACACGCTTTGGTATACGGTAGATATATGAAGTCCCATCTTTTCTTTGCCAGTCGCCTCTAACTTCGGTATGTTGAAAAGTATAAGTTATCTCTTTTTTTCTTTTTACGGAGGCCTGTACTATGGCAAAGCCTAAAGTGGAGCTCATTGACGTTCGTATCGTTGTGGGTAAAAAAATGGTGGGAAAGTTTTTTGAAATTGTTGAAGCTAGTACGCTTAAGAATGATAAAAACCCCAATTTTAATAAAAAACGTCGGGTTCTCAAGTGCTGCATTGACTTCATGTATGCAGTGACAAAATCTTGGAATTATGCCTACGATTATTCAGAGAGGGTGAAAGGTCAACGAGAAGCAATACTTGTTGTGAGTTCTATCAACCCTGGAATTCCGCCCCATTCATTTTCATCGAACACGTCAACAGTCCCTGCACTTCATGTAAGGGGCATTGCTGAAGATGATACACCTGTTGTTTATAATGAAAAGCTTGCGCGTTATGACCTGGCTTGTATTGCAGCTGTAGGCAAATTTTTGGGTGTTCATCTATCTATGAAAGATTTTGACAATCCAACACCGCAAACAATTGAAAAAGTCTCGCTCATTATCAATACAATTGTGTGGTATACCCATGTCATTTTGGTTGTGAATGGCAAAAAGCAGATCAAATCCCTTGGGTATAAGGTTAAAACGCCCTTTACGCCAAATTCAGAGGAAACTCTGCCTTTCTCTTATGGACGTCCGGACATTATGAATCCTTTTCTGGAAGATTTCTGCAGGCCAGAATTTTTCGGAAAGAAATCTTAAATCGATAGAAAAGAGCTGTTAATCAGCTCTTTTTTTTCCTTTGTAGGGCTTGCTGCCATCTTTTTTCTGAAATTTTTTATCAGAAAAATTACGTTTGCCTTTATTGTAGCTCGTTCTGCCGTCTCGTGGTTTTTGGTTATCCGCAAACTCTTCAAGGACAAATGTGAGTTTGCCAGTAACAACATTACTTTCTGTGAGGCGCAGGTTTATAACATCGCCAATTTTAAAGATCCGTCCTTTGCGCTCTCCTCTAAGAGTAAGAGCTTTTTCATCGTAAGTGTAGTAATCATCTGTAAGTGTGCGTACAGGTACAAGGCCTTCAGCTGCTCCGTTTTCAATGCTTACAAAGAAACCAAACTTAAGTACAGATGTAATGTGTCCGCTAAAACCAGTGCCAACTTTATCGCCGTAAAAGTCTGCGATGAGGCGGTCTTTTACTTCCCATTCCGCCATTTGTGCTTGGCGTTCTGTAATACTAATGTGCTCAGAAACTTTGTTCAGTTCTGAATTTTTAAGCGAGTAAGACCCTTTGCCTGCAAGCTCTAAGTGTTTTACAAGGCTGCGGTGCACTACAAGGTCACTATAGCGGCGAATTGGTGATGTAAAATGTGCATAGTGGCTAAGAGCAAGGCCAAAGTGACCAATGTTTTGTGGGTCATAGCTGGCTTGCATTTGGCTTCTTAGCACCACAGTCATGAGCATTTCTGCTTCATCTTTTTGTTTAATTTGACGAATGACATTTTCGAAATCTTTAGGCGTAATGCTAGAGCTTTTCGGCTTAAATGTAATGCCGTATTGCTGCATGGCTTGCTGAAGGTTATCTTTCTTTTCGGTGCTTGGTTCATCATGCACACGGTACAGGCAGGGCGCACCAATTTTACCAAGTGCCATGGCAGTTGCGACGTTGGCTGTAATCATAAGCTCTTCAATAAGGCGGTGGCTATCTAGCCTGTCACGTTTGCAAATTTCAGTAACAGTACCTTCTTCCATGATGATTTGGCGCTCAGGTACATCTAGGTCAATGGCGCCGCGGGCACTGCGGGCCTTAGAAAGGGCGCGGTACACAGCAAGAAGCGTAGCGATTTCAGCTTTAAGCGGCTCTGTTTTTTCATCATATTCACCATCAATCGCTTTTTGAACCTGTTCGTAAATCAGGCGCGCATGAGAATGGATGATCGCGCGTGTAAATTTATAATCTTTAAGTTTACCATTTGGCGCAATTGTCATGTGGCACGCCATAACAGGGCGGTCTTCTAACGGACGAAGCGAACAAAGGTCATTACTTAAGCGCTCTGGTAGCATGGGCACAACCATATCTGGGAAGTATACGGAGTTACCACGCTTGACAGCTTCCATATCAAGAGGGCTTTTTTCTTCCACGTAATGGGCTACATCCGCAATGGCAACAATGGCATGGAAATCACCATTTTCAAGTTCTTCTGCCCAAACGCCATCATCAAAATCTCGTGAATCAGCGCCATCAATCGTTACAATAGGGACATGACGCAAGTCTTCACGCTCTTTTTCTTCTTCTTTGGTGAGGCCTGCTGTTAGGCTTTCTGTGTACTCTAAAACTTCATCAGGGAAGGTGTGTGGAATATCATGGTTGTTGAGGGCAGCCATGCTGTATAGGTGAGATTTTTTCTCGCCAAGAAGTTCGTCAAAATCAGCCGCTGGGCGCTTGCCTGCATTGTGAGGCTGGGGCGTTGCTTTTATAACTGCGCCATCTTCTAATCCTTCATCAGGTGCGCCTTCAAGGTTAAAGATAAGGCCTTGGTGTTCTTTGCTTATGGGGCTAAAGGTTGCAAAATTTCCGCGTTTTTCATAGATGCCAACAAGAGCATGTGCACCGCTTTTTTCGCGTTTTTTGATGGTTTTAGCAGTAAATTCACCTTTGGATGTTTCTGTGAGAACAACTTGTGCGCGGTCACCCACATTAAGGGTGCTATCATCTGAAATAATAAGCGGGTAACGGCCTTGAAGTTTGGGGTTTGCTGTATTGCAGTAAAGTTCACCGTCATCTGTTACACCTGCCACAATAACTTCAATAATGCGCGGTTTACCTTTTGTAGATGTTTTATCCTCTAGGTCTGGAAGAGAGATCGCATTACGGTTTGGCATGGTGATTTGGCCGTTTTTAGCCATGTTGTGAAGAAGGACTTTCAGGTCTCTGCGTGGTGCTTCACCTTTAATACCAAGAATTTTACCAAGATCGCGCTTAGAAATGACTGTGCCAGCGCTTTCAAGCGCCCCCAGTACCGATTCAGGGGTAATTTTAGTCACTCGGCGTTTGGGCTTGCGTGTAACGGGCGTGTCCATAGTCATCCTATCTGTAAATTATTTACTCGTGCAAAAAGGGCGTTTGTTGCACTCCATGTATTCTAATACACTTTGTGTTTTAAAACGCCCTTTTTCATCTGGTGCCATATCTTTAGATGTTTTTCTAAAGAGGGTCTGGCGTATTTATGCTGTTTTTTTAGCTTTGGCAGCTGGTTTTTTCGCCGCAGGTTTCTTTGCCGCTGTTTTCTTAGGGGCAGCCTTTTTAGTCGCAGCTTTCTTTTTTGGTGCTGCTTTTTTAGCGGCCGTTTCTTTTTTATCTGCTTTTGGCTTACGTTTCGCGCGTTCTGGAAGAGGCGGGTCAGCCCATTCACAGTTTGGACATACAATATGTGTGCCTGTTTTTAACGTTTTTTCTGTTGTAATAGGCCATTTGCAATTGTCTTGCGGGCAAGGAGATGCAAGCGGTTTATCCCAAAGGGCGTAGTTACATTTTGGCCAGCTGCCACATCCGTAGAAGACTTTTCCACGGCGAGATTTTTTCTCCACGATGTTTGCCGCTTTGCATGATGGGCATTGGATGCCTGTATCAATCGGCTCTTCTTTTGGTGTGTCGCTTGCCGTTTTTTCAATGTATTTACATTCAGGGTAGCGGTTACAGCCTTTAAACTTACCGTAACGTCCAAGGCGGTAAACCATTTCACCTTCTTTACACTCTGGGCAAGTTTCGCCTGTGCCTTCAGTGGTGACATCGCTCTTTTTCACGGACTCGATTTTATCATCCACGCGATCTTTAAACGGCTGCCAGAATTCTGTCATCACAGGAATCCAGTCTTTTTCCCCGCGTGAAATTTCATCCAGCGTGTTTTCTAGGTTTGCTGTAAAATCGTAATCAACGTATGTATCAAAGTGCATTGTAAGGAATTTGTTCACAACCTTACCCACATCCTCAGGCATAAAGCGGCGTTTTTCCTGCTTCACGTAGCCACGGTCTTGAATAACACCAATAATGCTGGCGTAAGTAGAAGGCCGGCCAATGCTGCGCTCTTCAAGGCCCTTTACAAGGGTTGCTTCACTAAAACGTGGTGGAGGTTCTGTAAAGTGCTGGTGCGGTTCAATTTGAGATGTTTCCATTGCTTCACCGTCTTCAATCGCAGGCAAAAGTTTTTCATCGCCGTCTGATGCTTTATCATCATCGCGGCCTTCAATGTACACTTTCATGAAACCGTCAAAGGCAACAATAGAACCATTAGCAGCAAAGACATGCTGTTTGTCATCTGTTGTGATCATAACGCGTGTTTGGTCAAGTACAGCTTTTTCCATTTGAGAAGCCATTGTACGTTTCCAAATCAGGCTATAAAGCTTCTTGGAATCTTCTTCAGGAATTTGAAGCGTATCAGGTGTAATGCCAGGGTTGGTTGGACGAATTGCTTCGTGGGCTTCTTGTGCGTTTTGGCTTTTGTTTTTGTACAGGTTTGGCGAAGATGGCACGTATTTATCACCATATTGTTTACCAATTTGAGCGCGAAGTCCTTGGATGGCGTCTGGCGCAAGGGCCACGCTATCCGTACGCATATAAGTAATGAGACCTGCCTCATAAAGCTTTTGGGCGGCGCCCATGGTGCGTCTGGCACCAAAGCCAAGCTTACGGCTGGCTTCCATTTGAATGGTGGATGTCATAAACGGCGCGCCTGGGCTGCGGCGTGTTTTCTTCTTCTGAATATCAGACACGCTATAACTGCCAGCCTGAAGGGCTGCGAGAGCTGCTTGCGCATCTTTTTCAGATGTAATGCTGAATTTTTCAAGCTTTTCACCGTTAAGGGTTACAAGCTTAGATGTTACTTTTTTCTTCTGTTCTGTTAGAAAATCAGCAGTGATGCTCCAGTATTCTTCTGCATTGAAGGCTTCAATTTCAGCTTCTCGCTCACAAATAAGACGAAGAGCAACACTTTGCACACGTCCTGCAGAAAGGCCGGGGCGAACTTTACGCCAAAGTACAGGAGATAGATTAAACCCAACAAGGTAATCAAGGGCGCGGCGTGCTTGCTGCGCATTTACCATGCTCATATCTAGCTCACGCGGGTTTGCAACAGCCTCTGTAATGGCAGCTTTGGTAATTTGGTTAAAAGCAACACGGTGAACTGTTTTCTCAGATAGTTTGACGCGGCGGCGTTTAAGTTCCTCAAGAACGTGCCAGCTAATGGCTTCTCCTTCGCGGTCCATATCAGTTGCAAGGTATATTGTGTCCGAGTCTTTCGCGGCGCTAACAATATCTTTAATGTGTTTTTCGCTACCTGTGCTCACTTTATAGTTCATTGCAAAGTCTTCATCAGGGTTAACGCTGCCGTCTTTACTTGGAAGGTCGCGAATATGTCCGTAAGAGGCAAGAACTTTAAAATCTTTACCAAGGTATTTATTGATCGTCTTGGCTTTAGCAGGGGACTCTACAATTAGTAATTTCATAAATTATCCATAAATTGTTTTTAGGAAGCTTTGCGTAAGGCACTATTTTACGGTGCTTCTATACAGAAAAATACGCACTTCTCTTAAGTTAAATATTTAGGACTACTTCTTTAAGGAGCAATCCCTTTTAGAATTAGGGAGGTTAGGCTTATGTGTCAATGGGTAAAATGGGGGAGGCTGTTTTTTTCGGCTGTTAAGATACAACTTTGCTGACTTTATTGCTGCCATGCCAAGCAATATGTCCGTCCATATCAAGCAAGGTCAGGGTTGTTGTGAGGGTGGCGATATTTGTTTCTGTTTCCTCGCACAGTTCATCAAGAGATGTGGGCGTGTTTGTAAGTAATGTTAAAATTTTATCTGCAAGCGGCACTTTTAAGCCCTCTGCATTTTGAGTTTTATCTTCTTCAGGCATATCAAAAAGGCTTGGCTCTTTGGGGGTGTTTTTCTCTGATTTATAAATGGCAAGTACATCGCTAGCGCTCTCAAGCCAGAGAGCACCTTGTTTAAGAAGGCTGTTGGGCCCAATTGCGCGTGGGTCTGTTGGGTGTCCTGGTACGGCAAACACGTCCCTGCCATGTTCAAGTGCAAGCCTTGCCGTGATGAGAGAGCCTGATTTAAGTGCAGATTCTGTGACGCAAAGCGCCTTGGATAAACCGCTTACAATACGGTTTCTGCGTGGAAAGAGCGGGGCTATATGTTCGGTATGAGGCGGCATTTCGCTGATAAGCAGTCCGCCGTCTTCTAGTATCTGTTTGGCAAGGTTTGTGTGTTCTGGCGGGTAAATTTTACCAAGACCGCCAGCAAGTACAGCAATGGTTTTGCCTTGTGTGCCTATCGCACCTTTATGAGCGGCTGCGTCTATGCCGCGGGCAAGGCCGCTCACAACACAAAGGTTCTCTCTGCCAAAGTTTTTTGCAAGTTTTTCTGTAAATTTTAGGCCATTTATAGAGGCGTTTCTGGTACCAACAATGCTGACGCAAGGTTTTTCCAGAATAGATATATCGCCTTTTAAATAAAGAAGGTGTGGTGCATCTGAAATATATTTAAGCGGGGCAGGGTATTGCGGGTTATCTTTAAATAGAATATGAATGTTTTGTTGGACGCAGGCATTTAATACCTTATCAGTATCTGTTTTTGAGGCCGCAGAAACTTTTCTATTTTTAGCGCCCTGTACAGCAGAGAGTGCAGCTTGATATGAGCCCAATTTTTCAAGGCCTGCACTCATGCGCATAGGGCCAATACCATCACAAAGGGATAGCTGTAGGCATGCATACTGTTCTGTTGAAAGTTGCATTAGGCAGTGATCAATTCATATCTGTGCATGGCAAGTATCATGAGGGCGATAGCCAGTGAGATCAAGCCTGTTTCTGTTGAAACTGTGAGCGTAAGCCATATAGGAGCAAAGGCAAGCAGTGTAAGCGCCACGTTTTTAAAGAGAAAAGGCTTGTAGATAAAGGCGCAGATAAAGATAAGGGCTGGGATCGTTGCTGTAGATGTTTGTCCGACTAAATAGGCAAGGAGAGGGATAAGGTTAATGTGTGTTTGAAATGGTCTTGGAGATTGAATTTGGCAACCGAGAAGAAACCCCGCATGGCTTGCATGAATAGGCAAGATACTAAAAATAGCAAGGCTATATAAAAATTGTGCGCCCATAACAATGTAAGCGCTTTTAGCTTGATGAATGTTGAGCAGTGTTTGCGGCATAAGCTTAAGAGGGAGAGTACCTTGGTGCCTGAGATGAGTTAGCCTGAGTGCAATGAGTCCAGCAGGGAGAAGCCCTGCGGTAAACCCTAAAAATCCATATAAGCACCAAATCAGTAAACTATCCATATCTATTGTGCTACCATACTTTTCAGGCGTAAAACAAGGATATATAAGATTTATGACAAAAGTAGCCCCCCTTTCTGCTGAGGAAATTCAAGAGTTTATAACGTCTCAAGAGGCATGGACATATAGAGATAATGCCTTTTACGGTGAATTTAAATTTAAAAACTTTGTGGAAGCGTTTGGCTTTATGGCGCAAGTTGCCATTGTGGCTGAAAAGCTTAACCACCATCCAGAGTGGGACAACGTGTACAACCGCGTAAATATCAAGCTCACCACCCATGATGCAGGCCATCAAATTTCAGAGCTGGATATTAAACTCGCAAAACGCATTTTAAACCTTCACTTTTAGGCACATATTTCCCGTTTTATTGCGGCTTAGGTACAAAAAAGTACCCTGCGCCTTACAAAACGAAATACCTGCACCCAAAATCAAATGTTTTGGAGATGAGTCACGTGCGCTTTGCACAAAGAAAAGCTTGTCCTCTATGCAGCAATTTGTCCTGAACGAAAAAAAAGGCCGCATGAAGCGGCCTTTTTCTGTAGGAATCGATTGGTGCTGAAGGTTAGGCTGTAGCGTTGCTACGGTTTTTCCGGTAGCGTTTCACAAGCCAGAAAACAGCGCCGCCAACAGGACCCAGCAGCATTCCCCAGTTTGCCTTGCGGCCAACTGCGAACTGCACGAAGGGAATGCACATGAAGAACAACTGGGCAAACCACAGCATGCCCCATGCAATACCAGTCCATACGGCAGCAGGGAAGCTGAAATGGCCAATATCGCCGGTAATCACTTGAGCTTGGCGCTCAGATGACAGTTCGGCATACTCTGCTTCGGTGACGTATTCACTCAAGCGGATGACGCTACGGTTAATGCCGCCTTCCATCATCCGGTTGAACAGTGGGATACGCACACCCGTAGGAATAATGACGGCTTTGTCATTATCTCCGCGCGAACCTTGGCGCTTTAGCGCATCAGCGTCTGCGGCCACGGTGTTGCTGTCCGGTTTGTAGAACTGGAAAAAATCCACGTTGTACAACGTTTCATTTTTCCCGCTTGACCAGGTAACAGAAATGGCAGGGTCTTCAACCAAGGTGCTGTCGCCAATGATATTTTCAATCAAATTGCAGCTGTCGTTTGCTGTGGCTTCGCAAGTGTTGAAGCGATACGCTTTCAGTTTTGGCGTGTTGGTGACTGCTGCCACTTCAGTGCCGGCAACCATTGTTGTTACGCTGTAGAAGGCGTGCTGCGTTACGCCAAAGAACAAGCCTGCCATCAGGACGGCAGGAATGGTTACGGCCATACTGAAAAAGCGGGCGCGTTTGAGCCATTTACTGCCTTTGGCTTTGGCATTTTCGAGAGTTTCGTTGGACATGAGAGTCCTCCAGTGTTGCGCCCTAGATTTAGGGCAAGGAAAAGTAAAGAGAGATCTATTGATCAGCCTATGTATAAGAACGTAGGGCCTTGATGTCAAGGATTGAATACAATTTAACGGAGAAAAATGTGTTTAAAACATCTTAAATGAGAGCTGGTCGAGCGTACCTTGTAGAATCATAGCTGCTGCAACGCTATCTACTTTGGCTTTTACATCCTTTTTACTGGCGCGTTTTTGGCGGCCTGTACGTTGTTCAAATAAGGCGCTTTCGGCACTTTTTGTTGTGAGGCGTTCATCCCACATAAGGCTCGGGAGGTTCAGGTCAGTTGCAAACATGTTGGCAAAGGCAATGCAGGCATCGGTTTGTGAGCTGTGGCTACCATCCATAGAAAGGGGCAGCCCTATAACGGCGCCAACAATATTGTACTCTTTAATAAGAGCTTCAAAGTGGAGCTTATCTTTACCCCATTTTTGCCTGATAAGTGTTTTACCAGGGGTCGCAATAGTACGTGTGCCATCTGAAATGGCAATACCTATTGTTTTTGAACCGAAATCGAGGCCGATTAAGCGACCTTTTACGGGGAGTTCTTGCGCAGTTTTTACAATCATGGTAGGACAATGACATATTTTGAAAAAATAATCTATTTGGTTGTTGTGGGCATTGGTCTATAATGCCTGCGTTATTTAATAAAGGGTGACAAGCATGTCAATTGATCTAAAAACTGTAGAAAAGCTTTCGAAATTAAGTCGTTTGTCTTTTGATGATACTGAAAAACAAAAAATTGCTGATGAGCTAACAAAGATTCTAGATTTTGTATCCCAGTTGCAGGAAGTCAATACCGACGGCGTAGAGCCGATGGCCAGTACAGTTGGTGCTGATATAACGCCAGAGCGTGATGATGAAACACATATGGAACATGAGCGTGAAGCACTACTCTCTAATGCACCAGCAAGCGAAATGGGCTTTTATGTTGTCCCACGCGTTGTAGAATAAGAATTTTGATCAAGTAAAGAGATTTAAATATGAGTGAACTCGTAAAATTAGGGCTTAAAGAAGCCTCTGAAAAAATTAAAAACAAAGAAATTTCTTCTGTAGAGCTAACATCAGCTCTACTTGAACGTATTGATGCCCGCAATGAAAACATCAATGCTTACGTTGAAGTTGTACATGATAAAGCGCTTGAGATGGCTGAAGCCTCTGATAAGCGCATTAAAGATGGCAATGCTCGCCTTATGGAAGGTGTCCCTCTTGGTATTAAAGACCTTTTCTGTACAGCTGGCGTTCCTACAACGGCATGTTCTAATATTCTAAAAGGTTTTACACCTGCTTATGAATCTACAGTGACAAAGAACCTGTGGAAAACCGGCGCTGTGATGCTGGGTAAAACCAACCTTGACCAATTTGCGATGGGTTCATCAAACGAAACATCTGCTTTTGGTACGGTTAAAAACCCTTGGGATGAAGAGCGCACACCGGGTGGTTCATCAGGTGGTAGTGCTGCAGCTGTGGCTGACTACATGTGTCTTGGTGCAACGGGCACAGATACGGGTGGTTCAATCCGCCAGCCTGCTGCATTTAGTGGTATTGTAGGCCTTAAACCAACATATGGCCGCTGCTCACGTTGGGGGATTGTTGCGTTTGCATCTAGCCTAGATCAAGCAGGCCCTATGGCACGCAGTGTTGAAGATACGGCTCTGATGTTCCGCGGTATGAGCGGTTACGATCCACTTGATACAACAAGTGCAGACATGCCAATTGAATCTTTTGATGAAAACCTTGATAACCTTAGCCTTAAAGGCCTTAAAATTGGTTTGCCAAAAGAGTACTTTGTTGACGGTATGGATGAAGATATTAAAAAAGCAACGTATGATGCTGTGGCTCGCTTTAAAGCTGAAGGTGCTGAAATTGTTGAAATTAGCCTGCCTCATACAAAATATGCAGTACCAACGTACTACATTGTGGCCCCTGCGGAAGCAGCTTCTAACCTGGCTCGCTATGACGGTATGCGTTACGGCCAACGTGTTGAAGGTGAAAACCTTGATGATACATACACAAAGACACGTACAGCAGGTTTTGGTGATGAAGTGAAACGTCGTATTATGATTGGTAACTACACGCTTTCTAGCGGTTACTACGATGCTTACTACTCAAAAGCGCAAAAGGTGCGTGCCCTTATTGCTGATGATTTCAAAAAAGCTTTTGCAAAAGTGGATGTAATTTTGACGCCAACAGCGCCAACGCCAGCCTTTAAAACTGGTGAAAAGGTGAGCGACCCAATTCAGATGTATCTAAACGATATCTTTACAGTGGCAACGTCTCTTGCTGGGCTTCCTGGCATTAGCGTGCCAAGCGGCATGGTAAATGGCATGCCCGTTGGTGTTCAGTTTATTGGTAAAGCATTTGATGAGAAGCATCTCCTTAAAGTTGCCTTTGCACATGAGCGCATGACAGGCTTTAAGCCACTAGACGTTAAATAAGAATTTTTAAAAGTTAAGTAAAAGGGTAAAGAATATGGATCCCCGTTATGAAATGGTCATCGGTCTTGAAGTTCACGCGCAAGTAAACGTGAAATCAAAGCTATTTAGTGCCTCTCCAACAGATTTTGGTGCAGAGCCAAACACGCAAGCCAACGAAATTGATATGGGTATGCCTGGTGTACTTCCTGTGCTGAACCGCGACGTTGTTGATGCAGCTATCAAGCTCGGTCTTGGTATTAAAGCGCGCATTAACCGCACAAGTGTATTTTCGCGTAAAAACTATTTTTATCCAGATCTACCTAAAGGTTATCAGATTTCTCAGTTTGATTTGCCAATTGTAGAGCACGGTACGCTGACAATTGACCTTGATGATGGCAGCAGCCGAGATATTGGTGTGACGCGTATTCACATTGAAGAAGATGCTGGTAAATCTGTGCATGATTTTGGTGATGAGAAACATTCTCACGTTGACCTTAACCGCGCGGGTGTACCTCTTGTTGAAATCGTATCTGAACCTGATATGCGTACAGCAGAAGAGGCTGGCGCTTACATGAAAAAAATGCGTGCGATTGTGCGCTTTATTGACGTGTGTGACGGAAACATGGAACAAGGTAGCATGCGCTGTGATGCCAACGTTTCTGTACGCTTAAAAGGTGTTGAAACGCTTGGTACGCGCTGTGAAATTAAAAACTTAAACTCTATTCGTAACGTGATGCGCGCCATTGATTTTGAAGCGAACCGTCAAATTGCTATTATTGAGCATGGCGGCGAAGTGGAACAGCAAACGCGCCTTTGGGATGCAGCAAAAAGTGAAACGCGTGCTATGCGCTCTAAGGAAGATGCGCATGATTACCGCTATTTCCCAGATCCAGACCTTTTGCCTCTTAAGCTTACAGAAGAGCGTATTGAAGCTGCAAAAGCAGCAATGCCAGAGCTTCCTGATGAAATGAAAGAGCGTTTTATCAAGGAGTACACACTCTCTGCTTATGATGCTTCTGTACTGACGCTTTCTCGCGCAGGAGCGCATTATTTTGAAGCGCTTGTTGATGGTAAGCGTGACGCTAAAAAATGCGTAAACTGGATGACAGTGGAGCTCTTTGGTGCTCTTAACAAAGAAGGCATTGATATTAACGATAGCCCTATTTCTCCGGATCACCTTGGTGAGCTTGTGGACCTTATTGACGATGCAACCATTTCAGGAAAAATTGCCAAAACAGTGTTTGAAGAAATGTGGACAAGTGGTAAAGCGCCTAAAACAATTGTTGAGGAAAAAGGCCTTGTTCAAATTACAGATTCAAGCATGCTAGAAGGCATTGTTGATAAACTGATTGAAGGTAACCCTGAAAACAGCGAGCAGTTTAGAAGTGGTAATGACCGTGTTCTTGGCTGGTTTGTTGGCCAGGTGATGAAGGAAACACAAGGAAAAGCAAACCCGCAAATGGTGAACGAAATTCTCCGTGGACGCTTGCGCCCTTAAAAACCTCTACTAGGCCGTGCTGCAAATGCGCCCGCAGTCTATGCCTGTCTCTTATACACATCTGACGCTGCCGACGATCGAGTGAGT
>CAXHDG010000013.1:0-65060 GCA_964015495.1 uncultured Magnetococcales bacterium | reverse complement strand
GAATTTCGCTACCTTAGGACCGTTATAGTTACGGCCGCCGTTTACTGGGGCTTCGATCAAATGCTTGCACATCATCAATTAACCTTCCAGCACCGGGCAGGAGTCAGACCATATACGTCCACTTTCGTGTTTGCATAGTCCTGTGTTTTTAGTAAACAGTCGCCACCCCCAATTCTGTGCCCCCACCCTCTGGTTGCCCAAAGGGTGGGCATGCTTATCCCGAAGTTACGCATGCATTTTGCCGAGTTCCTTAACCATAGTTCTCTCAACGCCTTGGTATACTCAACCTTCCCACCTGTGTCGGTTTGGGGTACGGCCTAATGTTGGTGCTATTTCCTGGACATCCTTCACTGCACTTAACAATCCGATTAGAAAGTACAATTCACAGATGCCGTCAACCTCCAACTGGTGCAGGAATATTAACCTGCTTTCCATCGACTACGCCTTTCGGCCTCGCCTTAGGTGCCGACTAACCCTACGCTGATTGGCATGGCGTAGGAAACCTTGGGATTTCGGCGGACGGGGTTCTCACCCGTCTAGTCGCTACTCATGTCAGCATTCTCACTTCTGATACCTCCAGCAAACCTCGTCGGTTCACCTTCATCGGCTTACAGAACGCTCCTCTACCACTTGAACAAAGTTCAAGTCCGCAGCTTCGGTATTATGCTTTAGCCCCGTTACATCTTCTCCGCAAAACCGCTTGATCAGTGAGCTGTTACGCTTTCTTTAAAGGGTGGCTGCTTCTAAGCCAACCTCCTGATTGTCTGGGCAGTTTCACCTGATTTCACACTTAGCATAAATTTGGGGACCTTAGCTGGCGGTCTGGGCTCTTTCCCTTTCGACCTAGGACCTTAGCACCCTAAGTCTGTCTCCCGTGCTGATACTTTCCGGTATTCGGAGTTTGGTTAGGTTTGGTAGGGCTGTAGGCCCCCCTAGCCCATCCAGTGCTCTACCCCCGGAAGTAATACACGAGGCACTACCTAAATAGTTTTCGAGGAGAACCAGCTATCTCTAGGTTTGATTAGCCTTTCACTCCGAGCCACAGGTCATCCCCGCATTTTTCAACATGCGTGGGTTCGGTCCTCCAGTAAGTGTTACCTTACCTTCAACCTGCCCATGGCTAGATCACCTAGTTTCGGGTCTATACCATATAACTAAACGCCCTATTCAGACTCGCTTTCGCTGCGCCTACACGTGTTTGCTTAAGCTTGCTATATAATATAAGTCGCTGACCCATTATACAAAAGGTACGCCGTCAGGCTTACGCCCTCCGACTGCTTGTAGGCATACGGTTTCAGGAACTATTTCACCCCCCTTATCGGGGTACTTTTCACCTTTCCCTCACGGTACTGGTTCACTATCGGTAGATTGGTAGTATTTAGGCTTGGAGGATGGTCCCCCCATATTCAGACAGAATTTCACGTGTTCCGCCCTACTCGATGGTTTGCTGTTTCATTTTATTTACCGGGCTATCACCGTCTATGGCTGTGCTTCCCAACACATTCAACTATTTCACAGCATTCCAATGGCCTGGTCCGTTTTCGCTCGCCACTACTAACGGAATCTCGGTTGATTTCTTTTCCTCCGGGTACTTAGATGTTTCAGTTCTCCGGGTTCGCTTCCCTTACCTATGTATTCAGTAAGGGATAGTGCTTAGCACTGGGTTTCCCCATTCGGATATCTACGGGTCAAAGCATATTCTCAGCTCACCGTAGCTTTTCGCAGAGTATCACGTCCTTCATCGCCTCCAATCTCCTAGGCATTCACCGTATGCCCTTGATTTACTTACGTCTCGCCGAATCACCGTATGCAGATTACAGATAACTGTAATCAGCAGATGGTTGGTTTGAGATTTATTATCAAGGTTCAATATATATTTGATCGTGTTGCTGATAACAATTGCAACACAATCGGCTATTATTGGTGTCTGCATCCTATTCAATTTTCAAGTAACGTTTGCTGGCTTGGCTTGGCCTGTTTGGCGTTTGCCCCGTCAGCGATGTGGAATATAGTCACAACCCCCCTCCCTGTCAACACACAAAATTCATTTTTTTGCATTTTTTGTGTTTTTTTTGTATTTTTATGCATTATCCCATTGTTTTATATAGAAACAAAACTTTTACCTTTTTTAACACTTTTTAGAAGAACTGTTGAACAATGGGCAGATTACATGTCCGTATACATATTTTATGAGATTATACTTGCCCCCTTACCCCAAATATTATTACTATAAGCATATATCAAATATCTATTTACCTTTCCTTTTGTCATATCGGAGTATTCTTATGACTCAGCAAATTCTGTGTTGTTCTGTGTGTGGTAAATCTCCTCGCGATCAGAAAGACCCTAATAGTGAGGGTATTGAAAAACTGTTCTATCTAAGAGAGTTTACTATTCAGACTTCTAAAGGGCTCGTTAAAGGTGAAGGTTTCATCTGTAATGAGTGTATTGAACTTATTTCTAAAGCCGCTGGCTTTGATGTACATGCAACTGCAACGTCTGCTTCTGCCATCTCTTTGGATAGCATCATTTCCGCACGCTCTATTAAGGAGCTGCTGGATGAACATGTTATTGGCCAAGAAAATGCGAAGAAAACAATTGCGACTGCTGCAGGCAAGCATATGCGTATTTCAGAAATCAACCAGGCTTCCCCTATTGATGAGCGGATTGAAAAATCCAATATCCTCATTTTGGGCCCCACCGGTACGGGTAAAACCTATGTGGTGGAGAACTTGGCGCGCATTCTGGATCGCCCTTTCTATAAGTGTAACGCACCGGACTTTACCGCTGCAGGTTACGTAGGTAAGGATGTTGAGGATATTATCCTTGGCCTGATCGCTGAAGCTGATGACGATATAGAACGTGCCCAAAAGGGTATTATCTATATTGATGAAGTTGATAAAATCGCCAAAAACTCTGGCCGTAGTGGCGATGTTGGCGGCGAAGCTGTTCAACAAGCCATCCTTAAAATGGTTGAAGGTACCGAACTGGAAATCACTGTTCGCCAACAAGGCGGCAAGAAGACCATCAAGTTTGATACCAGCAACGTTCTCTTTGTCTGCAGTGGTGCATTTGCGCGCATTGAAGACATTGTAAAGGCCCGTATCACTTCTAACAAAAAAGGCATTGGCTTTGGCGCCGCGGCACAGCAAGTTGAAGCTGATGTTCGGATGGAGAGCTTCTACAGTGAAGTTACAACTGATGACTTGGTGAAATTCGGTATGATTCCGGAATTTCTTGGCCGTCTGCCTGTACGTGCGGTTCTTGACCCACTGCAGCTGGAGGACCTTGTCAATATTTTGACCAAGCCTAAAAACGCCATTACCAAGCAATTCATTCGTTACTATGAAGCGGATGACGTGACACTCACCTTTGAAGAAGATGCGCTGGAAGAGATTGCTCTGCAGTCTCAGAAGCGTAAGCTTGGTGCACGCGGCCTAAAAACCATGTTGACCCGTGTTATGGAAGACCATGACTTCAACATCGGCGAATTTGAAGAAGGCGAAGTGATCAACATCACCAAGGATTATGTCCTTGAGCGCCTGAAAGGGTTTACCCCTGAAAGCTAATATCGACATTGAAAAGCCCCCTTTTAGGGGGCTTTTCTGCGTTTATAAGTAAATCTTTCCTATTTGCGCTAGTCAAACCCCTGCTTTTCGTATAAATTGGCGTCGGTTCGTGAGTAACGAATTGCTATCACCAATAGCCGGTGGTCGTGTAATCCAATTGGTAGAGATAGAAGACTTAAAATCTTTCCAGTGCCGGTTCGAGTCCGGCCACGACCACCAGAATAGAAACCTCCTATACTTAGGGGGTTTTTATTTTATGAAGACTTTTCGGAGAGAAACGCAGGTTTAACAGAAGCCATGCCAGCTACAATCATTAGAATAAAAGCTCCCATAAAGGGAGCTTTTATTCTAATGCAGAGGTTTTCCTCTATTCTACAATTTCAATAATCTCTATTTTTGTATCATGAATCATCGCGACCACTTTACCAAAGGCTGCGGCTACGTCTGCCTCCTCTTTGCCACTCACAACCAGCGTTGTGCACCATTTATCATCTTGCGTGGAAGGATAACTGCCAAGACTCAAGTGCGGGTAAGCATTTTGAATCGCTTCAAACTGATCACTAATACGACTTTCGCCTGCAAATGAGGTAATTGATTTGGAAATCACTTCTGCCCCACTTTCAAGTGTTGGCATGACGCCATCAAGCATGGAGCGCATAATGCTAGGGATACCTGCAAAACTATAAACATTCTCAACATTAAAACCTGGTGCCACTGATACATTATTTGGAATCAGTGTACTCCCCACTGGGAAGTCTGCCATTTTGAGGGTGTTTTCGTTCACAAGACCGCCTTTCCTATCATGAAAGGCTTTCACCACAGATTCATCCCTGTAAATATCTAAGCCAAATGCATAAGCAACGGCTTCTACTGTAATATCATCATGGGTTGGACCAATGCCGCCCGTTGTGAAAACGTAAGTATATTTAGCCCGAAGCTCATTTAGAGCTGGGATAATAGCATCCAATTCATCCGCTACAATGCGGCACTCCTTAAGGTCAACCCCATGGGAGGTCATCTTTTTAGCAATATAATTTAGGTTCGCGTCTTCGGTTCGGCCAGAAAGGAGTTCGTCTCCAATCAGCAGAACAGCACATGTCGGGTTTGAATTTGTCATAACGTCTATAGTAATCCTTATTTACAAAAGCAACAAGCCCCCGATTAAGGGGGCTTGAGGTAATCGTTTTAAGATGCCTGCTTTGCAGCATATTGCGCCGTCAGGTATTCCAGAAAGTATGGAATTTTGACATGGTGCAGATGTGCATATGGCATGGTGAGAAGGCGTTCACCTTCACCAACGTTGTCATACTGGTAACGCTGGCTCTCTGCTTTGCTGAGGCTGTGGGCCCCAACAAAGATAACATCTTGTCCAGCAAAGTCATCAGGCTCATAGCCTTTAGCAATGCTAGCCGCAAACTTTGCGCTCCGAACATGGGCCGTGCCTACAAGGTCCAGTCCTTCCAAGGGAAGAATGGCCATGCCGCAGGTTTCAAACTGCTCCTCAGGGCGAAGATCTTCCTTTTTAAGGGCTGCAGGGGTAGAAACCCCTTTGCGCTCCATCAAGTTTTTCCATTCCCGCGACATGCGGGAACGCGCGGACACAACATCATCCCACGATAGAACCACCGTAAAATAATGAATGACATACTTCGTCGCGGTTTTGCCGCCGTCAAAGCTGCGATACTGCGTATCACAGCGAATTTCAGGAAGATTATCGGGGATTTGAATCCCCAGTTCTTCCAGAGATTCACGTGCTGCTGCCATGGCAGTGCCTTCACCCTGCTCCACCATACCGGTAGGAAAGATAACGCAAGGCGCACCAATCGAATCAGACCTGACGCCTTTGCGCTCAATGGCAAAAACAGCGCAAGGTCCAAGTTTAGGGTTTACTGCCAACACCCCTACGGTGGCCACTTCCACGTGGCGAGTGACAGGAAGGGTGGATGCATCCCCCCCGTTTGAAAATTGAGTTTGATCAGTCATAGCTGACCTCCTTTGAGATATAGGGCGAGTGCCCGTTTCAGAAAACTCGCTATCTATAGCCCAAACCAACAAGAATGCTGGTGCAAAAAGGGAAAGATCAGATACGAGATGAATAAGGTATGGGATAAAAAAAGGAGCTTTTCAAGCCCCTTTCTCTATATATTCATAAAAATTGCTTCCAATATTCCCAAGTGCTAAAGCCTTCAACACCTTTCATGTTCTAGATGGACGAATATTTTTCTTTTTATGAAGCGTATATCCCTTTACAGGGTTTGAGCTGAGGTAAAATGGAAAAAATACTCGACTCTAGGACATGAGGAAATTTCCGTTACAGGCATCATGCCAAGCCGCCATAAAGTCTTTTAGATAAGGCCTTGCCTCGCCTTCGGTTTCAATAAACCTAATAATGGCGCTGATAGAAGCGTTATAACCCTCTTTTGTGAGAACACCTGTGTGGTGCTGCTGGCGCAAATATACAAGATAAGTGTTCAAAACATCTGTTTCACAATAATGACGAATTTCATCCACCTTACCATCATCAAACATTTCAGAGACTTTAGAGCCATCAGCGCCAAACTTTCCAGGAAAACCAAGGATAGAACACACTTCATTCAGCTTGGAACGGGCTGATGCACCATAATCAGAAAGGACTTCAATCAGGTCGCAGTGCCAATCAGAGCTGTAACGGCTGGTATAACTGTTCCATTTATCTCCGCTTTGGTGCAGCCATGGGGCAGAAATATTATGTTTCATTGCACGGTATTTTAGAACCGGCAGGTCAAATCCGCGCCCGTTATAGCTCACAAGCCTTGGCGTATTGCGCGCCATATACTGGAAAAACCCCTTAACCAGCTCTTCTTCTGAACTTCCCTCAGTGCCGCCACTGCGTACATCTTTAAGATGATAACTCTCAAATGTTTGGTTACCCACGCGCTCGCGTTCAATTTCGGCTTCAACAAAACTAATGCCAACAACACGGTGGAACAGTTGACGCGGAAAAGCATTGTTCCCTTTGGTGACTCCTAAGTGATATTCTTCAAGCTCTTCGCGTAGTTTGGGCACATCTTTTTCCTCTGAACCTGTCAAGTTATAGACAGCGTCAGTATCTGGAATGGTTTCAATATCAAAAACAAAGAGCGTTTTATGCTGCATAAGATGGCTTTCCTTTAAAATTCAATCTCGCGCAGTGTACCTAGATTCTCCCCAAAAAGCAAAACACCGCAGATTTCTCTGCGGTGTTTTATCGATTTAAATACGCTTATATGGCATACCATTTAAAAGTTTTATGCCTTCTGCAAGGCCCATGGCCAAAGCTTTACTTAAAAAGTCAGCGCTCGTATCTGCTTTATCTTCTGGGCTAAACTTATGGCTACGCTTCAGGCCTGATTCAAATAAGCGAAGCACACGCCCCTCTTTTTTGTTTTTACGGCGAATCAGATCTATATCCCGTTTTACAGGGGCATGAAACATTTTCACTGTTGAAGCGGCCATTCGTGTTTCAGACGTTCGCTTCTTAGGGGCAACAAGGCCATGATCCAAACGCAGAAGCAAAGCACATTCAGGATCTTTATCACTACGTTCCTTATCATCATGTAAAAATGGCATATAAGGATTATGATGGTAAGCCCCTTCACCCAAACCATCAACGGCTTGCATACCCCATTCCTCAATCGCTCCAGATGCTGCAATCATGCGCGCATCTAAATTTTGATTCGTGAGAATGAGCGGGCTATCACTTATAACGTCTGTTACAGCTACGTACATGGGCATTGAACTGGTACGAATTCTATCAAAGTCTGCATGTTTTTCTACAGCATGAATAATAGGATTAATTTCTGCTGGTACAGGTTTTGTCATAAGGTTCATGTAACTGAGCCAGCTTTTCATATTTGTTGGGAGCTTTCCCATCGCATAAAAGCGGCCATAAAACAGCTGGCTTGGCATTGAGGGGACATCTTTGAGCCAGAATATAATTAAGTGCACTGCTGCCTCAAGCCGGTTTAGCTTGCCTTGCCCTTGTGAAAGATACGTGCCAAGGATTGCTAAATTACAAGCACCTGCACTTACGCCAGAAAGAGACGAAAGCTTAAACCAAGCTTCTGGCATGGCTTTCAAGATATCTTGCATATCATCAGTTCTCAGCAGAAAATTTTCAGCTCTTTCCAAGGTGAAAAGCTTTACAGCCTCTGCGCCAAGAAGCAAACCGATAAGCTGGCCAGCCTGAAAAGAGCCAAGCGCGCCACCTCCTGTAAGGTAAAGATGTGTTTTTCTTTTGCCGACCTTCATGTTTTTCCACAAAACATCAGCTCTAAGATGCTTGGGTACATACATTGGAAAACCTCTTAATGAGAAAAAGGAAAGATTGGATTTTTATGAGTATTGATATACTCTGTTAAAAAAGATTTATTGGCAAGAGGAAATAAAAATGAATAAAAGACATGCTCTTGGCGCTGCCTTTATGTGCGCTATGACATTAACTTCTATCCCATCACTTGCACAAATTGCTCCTGATGGTGTACAGCGTTACTTTCGTTCAGGCGAACGCCCGATCCAAAATGTAAAAGTTTCTAACAGGTATCCTAAAAAAGACTTCAATGTTACGGTTAAAATTCAGCAGGAATTTAACAAAAACATGCCAGACGCCAGAACCGAAGATACATCGGATTTTCTTATGGCACCGAATGTGTTTCCTTTAAGAGCGCAAGAAAATAGGCTTATCCGTCTTGTATATACAAAACCTTTAGATAATGAAGAAAAAGTGTACCGTGTTACATTTCACCCTAAGGCCATTGAAATTATTGACAATGAAGTCACAGATAAAATCGCATTTGGTTTAGACCTGCTTCAAACAACAGGCATGCTTGTTCTTGTCTCACCTAAAAACCCTTCTCCTAAGTTTAGATGGGAGCGTGATGAAACAGGAATTACGATTATAAATGAAGGAAACACCTCTGTTGACTTTATGCGTGTTAAGGATTTCTGCGAAAGCGGGAAACCTAAAGACCCTGAATGTAAACTTTTATTGCCTGGCCGCGTATACCCTGGCCAAACACGTAAATTTGATTACCCCGGTAACTTGCCCATTAAAGAATGGTACTACCGTATTTACGACCAAATCCAGCCACCTATTAGCATCAGCGCTTATAACCAATAGAGCGCCTCCTAAAAAAAGAGCCCCACAAAGGGGCTCTTTTTTATGCTTCTATCTATTAGAAAACAAAGTTCTCTTCCTCTTTAAAAGACTCATAAGATAACCCATGAGTTTCAAATAGAGTTTCTGTAAAGAATGTTTTACCTGAGCGAGTAAGAATTGTTGCTTCCATAAGTCCATCAGCACCTTTCACAACAGCCGCAATTTTTCCGCCATCTTTAAGCTGAGACTTAATATCTTCTGGAATCACATCCGCAGGTTCATCCAAAAGAATGCGATCATAAGGCGCTTCTTTTTTATTCCCTTTTTGAGCTGCCCCCTTTACCCAATGAATTGTGTCTGCCCCTTTTCCGCCAAACATATGGCGAGAAATATCTCGGAGCTCTTCATTATCCTCAAGCCCCCAAACATGTGGCGTAATCTTGCGTATAATAGAGCAGCTATACCCCGTTCCACAGGCTGCAACAAGAACCTTATGCTCTGCCTGAAGGTCAAGGCCTTGAAGAAGTTGAGCCAAAACTTGAGGCGGGAACAAAGATCTCTCCGAACCACTTGCCACATAATCATCCATATAACACACAGCCTTCATGTCTTGCGCAACAAAGTCTTCACGCGGGACAGATGCAAAAGCATCAATCAAATTTGGGCTTGTGAGCTTATTAGGCAGAAGTTGACACTCCACCATATTTTTACGTGCCTCTATATAGTTCATAAAGGTTTGCCTCTCTTCTTTTAAACTTTAGTAAGATTCTTGGTAAATGCCATCAGCACTATCAACTGGCGTACGCGCCTCGATATGCTTTGGATATTTACCATGATGCCAGTTACGAACATCCCAAACTGTGCGATAAGACACACGTTTCACTGCTTCGTTCATTGTTTTTAGCATCATTTTACGATCGTGCTTTTCACCGGGGTGACGGCCATCAACAGCTGGACGCTTTATGACATATTCACTTGGGTATGTATCTCTAAAAAGAACATTGCTGTTCATATCACGCACAAGCATTTCAACTTCAATCTCGCTGACATAGCTCCCAAAACGTGTTGTAAGGAAAGTTCCCGTTTGAATATAGTTTCTAAAATGCTTAAGCGTCATTTCAACTGTGTAAAAACGATCATTTCTTACACCAAAGTTAAAGTGACTTTGCACAAGGCCAGGCAGACGAACATCCACACCCTGAGTCAAATCATCATTATTGTATTCATAGATAATGTCATCTGTTGTGAGCTCAACCATATTAGAAGCTGGGCGCTCATCGCTGTAACGAATTAAACGAATATCAAAAGGTTCGCTTTTCATAGCGCTCTCAACACCTCTCAAATCTGAAAATGAAAGCTGCTTTTTAAAGCCACCAGCCCCAAAAAGCTTTTGGTCTGTTCCTGGAATTGTCACAAGACACCCACTTAAAGTGAGGGCTATTCCTGAAGCTAAGATAAAATTACGATATAAAGGCATATCTTTACTGCTTTCTTTTTCTTATTTCTCTGCGAGTTTTGTATTGTGCCAAGCTAGCACCCCAATCGCAAGTTTATTTGCAATGCCCATCATACATTGTTTCTCAAGGCGGTTCCAAATTCTCTCATCTTGCCCCATGGGTCTTTTCCCTTCTGATACATCACTTAATGTTTCAGCAGCTTGAAATCCACCTCTGCCATCTTCACGGCAAATATAGTTATCTTTTAACATCACTTCGCCTGTTTTAGCGCGTCTTACAACAACATCAAGAACATATGATAGTGTGTAATCTTTAGGTCCTTTTATTGAAGCATAATCAACAAGGTGCATAGCCAAATGCGCATCTTCGTATGCAAAAAGGTCAACGTTCATAACTTCTGTTAAAAATTCAGAAATACGTTCTGGTTTAAATGGATATGCATCACCATACTTAAGCGAAGAAAGCATTGTTGCATGCTCTTCCCTACCATCAGTAAATTCTGTCACATGAAATGTATAAGGCGCAATGGCTTTTATCTTGCCTGTTGGGAGTGATTTTTGGCATGCAGAAAGCGCAAGCACAGATGCACCTAAAAAAGAGGCCATCAGAATTTGTTTTAATGCCATAAGTTATTTGCTTTCGTTCTTATTCTTGTTCTGGCTTTACAGCAGCGACAACTCGGTCCATGCCAGCAAGGTCTTTCAAGACATGCACATCTGCCATGCCTTCTTTATTCAATAAGCATACCACATCTGCCGCTTGCTTCATTCCAATTTCAAAAAGAACCAATCCACCACATTTTAACTTAGTTTTAAGTTCAGGCACTAAAGCCTTATAAGCTTCAAGGCCATCAACGCCAGCTTCAAGAGCAAGGTGAGGTTCATAATTCTTTACATCTGGCATAAGTTCAGCCATTTCAGCCGTTGTAATATATGGCGGATTTGAGAGAATCATATCAACAGGTTCAGTAATGCCATCAAGCCAAGGTTTGTCAATTATAGTAAGACGGTTATCTAAACCATGGGATTTTGCATTTTCTAAAGTTAGAGCTCTTGCATCAGGGTTAATATCCACCGCTATACATTTTGCGTTTGGAAACTCTTTAAGAATACTCAGCGCAATTGCCCCTGTGCCGCAGCCTACATCTACAAACTGAAATGCGGTATTCTTATCTGTAAATAAAGCCACAACTGCGGCCACAAGCGTTTCTGTATCTGGCCTTGGAATAAGTACATGAGGGTGAGTTTTAAGTTTAAGGCTCCAAAATTCCTTTTCACCCGTAATATAAGCAATTGGCTCATGGCTTGTGCGACGTATAAGCAAGTCATCATAAAGTTTAAAAAGAGCTGCGCTCATTTCAGATTTAGAATGAATGATCAGCTCAACCTTAGAATAGTTTGTCACATATTCTAAAAGAACAGCTGCATCAAGTGATGGATTGGGTATCTCTGCTTCTAATAGCTGAGAAGTGCCATATTTCAAGGCACTTTCAAAAGTATGAGAAGCTTTATTTTGCATAAATTTATGCCGCGTCTTCTGCCATAGAAGCCAGCTTACGTGCCTGATCTTCTGTTGTTAAAGATTCCACAACTTCTGTAAGCCCTTCACCTGAAAGAATTTCATCAAGGTTATGTTTCGTCAGGTTAATACGGTGATCTGTCACGCGGCTTTGCGGGAAGTTGTATGTACGAATGCGCTCACTACGGTCTCCGCTTCCCACCTGACTTTTACGGTCGGCACTACGGGCCTGGTCAAGGCGTTCACGTTCAGCATCATGCACGCGAGCGATCAGCATTTTCATGGCGCTATCACGGTTTTTATGTTGAGAGGATTGGTCTTGGCACTGCGCCACAATACCTGTTGGCAAGTGAGTAATACGCACCGCACTATCTGTCGTGTTTACGTGCTGACCGCCAGATCCACTTGCACGGTAAGTATCAGTACGTAAATCTTTGGCTTCAATGTTCACATCAGCCTCTTCTGCCTCTGGCAAAACAGCAACTGTAATCGCACTGGTGTGAATACGCCCTTGAGATTCTGTTTCAGGAACACGCTGTACACGGTGAACACCAGATTCAAATTTCATTTTCGCATATACGCCTGCACCATTAATTTGCGCCACAACTTCTTTGTAGCCGCCTGTTTCGTTAGCAGATTCCTCAAGAATTTCAGTTTTCCAGCCATGTACTTCAGCAAAGCGTACGTACATACGGAAAATATCTCCGGCAAACAATGCCGCTTCATCGCCGCCAGCACCCGCGCGCACTTCAATAATAACGTTACGGTCATCATCTGCATCTTTAGGAATAAGGTGAATTTTAAGCTTTTCCTCAGACTCTGGAATCGCTTTAAGTACAGCGTTATACTCTTCTTGCGCCATTTCTTTCATATCTGCATCCGTCTCTTTATCAGAAAGCATCGCTTCAAGATCAGATTTTTCAGAAAGAAGGCCCTTATAAGCACCAAAAGCCTCAACAATAGGCGTAAGGTCTGAGTACTCCTTATTAAACTTTGTAAACTGATCCATATCGTTGGTTGCCTCTGGCTGCCCCAAAAGGTGAGATAGTTCTTCGTGGCGCTTTTCCAGCTGCTCTAAACGTGGCATTAAGTTCATGTGTACTTCCTTCTCTCTTCTATAATTCTTTTTGACGTGGGCATTTATCCCCTGTCATAAATTCAATAATTTTTTCAATATCAGTGGTCTCTACCTGAGCGCTTTGCGCAGCCTTACTTGGTTTATGAAGCAGCGTATTCATAAACAAACGCGTGGCCTCTTCCGCCTCTGGTGTTCCGCCAAGCTTTGCAAGAACCTCAAGGCGCACCTCTTCCACATGCCCGCGCAAATGGCTCATCATATGCACTTTTTGACGGCTTTCGCTCCACGTAACAAAAGATGATGTTTCATCATCAACAATTTGCCATGCATCTTTCATAATATCAGAGCGCTTTTTCTCAGACGCTTTTACCACACTGGCAAGGGCATCCATATCATAAACATATACGCCGTCAAGCTCTTCAACATCTGCGGCCACATCACGCGGCACAGCAAGGTCCACAAGCAGCATAGGTTTATATTTACGCGCTTTGAGTACACGGCTCATCATTGCTTTTGTCATGAGCGGTACTTCACTTGATGTAGAAGTAATAACCACATCAGATTTTGCCAGGATATCCTCTAACTTTTCAAGCGCATAAGCCTCACCTGAAACTTTTTCAGCCAGCGCTTGCGCCTTAGAGAGCGTACGATTCACGACGCGAATTTGACCAGCCTTTTTATTTTTAGCATGAAGCGCTGCAGCTTCACACATATCCCCAGCACCAACAAGCAGCACAGAGCAATTTTTAAGGTCTCCAAAAATATCTTTCGCCACATCAACGCCAACACTTGCAACTGATAATTTACCTTTACCAAGTTCCGTTTCATGGCGCACACGTTTGCCAACGCGCAGTGCACTTTCAAGGTAACGACTCAGGTAACTATCTGTCCGGCCAGCTGTACGAGACTTTAAAAAAGCCGTTTTCATTTGACCAAGAATTTGAGGCTCACCCACCACCATAGATTCAAGCGATGCCGCTACAGCAAAACCATGGCGTATAGCGTCCTTACCATGACGCTGATACAGGGCAGGCCGAAGCTCATCCACTGGAATACCTGAACGCTCCGAAATAAGGTAAGGCACCATACTTGCGCACCAATTTTCGCTTGGCGCTGTATAAACTTCATAACGGTTACAAGTAGAAAGCACCATAGCACTTACATGTGGCGGAATCGTATCAAGGAGCATATCATCACTCACCGCAGCCACGCGTTCGCGCAGCTCAAGCGGAGCCTTGTGATGATCAAGTCCAATAACAAATCCGCCAGACATGAATTACTTCCCAGCTCTTGTGAGATATGAGATAAGGTCATCAGGACGAAGGCTATGCTGTTCGCCAGAGTCCATATCTTTGAGTTGATACTCGCCAGACTTCATTTCGTCTTCACCAATGATGACGCTATAGCAAGCATTCAGCTTATTCGCGCGTTTCATTTGAGATTTAAAACTTCCACCATCTAGCGATACATCTGCGTAAAGACCTACGGCACGAAGCTTATCTGCAAGGCGAAGCGCTTCAACTGTTGTGCCCTCACCCATTGCAATAAAGCTCACCGGGCGGCGTTTCATATCCATTTCGCGCATAATCGCTTCAAGGCGCTCTGTGCCAGATCCAAAACCAACGCCGGCCACGCTGTCTTTACCCATTTGCTCAACAAGACCGTCGTAACGTCCGCCAGAAATGACTTGGCTTTGTGCGCCGAGCTTGTCGCTGTGAATTTCAAAAACAGTATGCGTGTAATAATCAAGCCCACGCACAAGTGTGCCATCAAATTTGTAAGGGAGACCCAATGTATCAAGACCAGCTTTTACATCTGCAAAATGCGCTTTAGATTCTTCAGATAAGTAATCTTCAAGTTTGGGTGCATCACCAAGCAGCGCGCGGTCATTTTCAGATTTACTATCTAAAATACGGAGCGGGTTTTTGTGCAGACGCTCTTTTGAATCAGCTGAAAGTTTTTCAAAATGCGGTTCAAAATAAGCCACCAAAGCTTCACGATATTTTACGCGATCTTGTTTGCTACCAAGGCTATTTACAGTGACATAAAGGCCATCATCAATACCAAGCGCTTTGAGAAGTGCAAAACCAATTGCAATAGTTTCCACATCAGCAGCCGGGCCGTTAAAGCCAAAACATTCAATACCCACTTGATGGTGCTGGCGGTAACGTCCTTTTTGTGGACGCTCATAACGAAATACTGGAATGCCCGCATAGCAAAGCTTAAGAGGTAAGTTTTGCTTAAGGCCATTTGAGTAATAAGCACGTACAACGCCTGCTGTGCCTTCTGGACGCAATGCCATTTTATCGCCACCACGATCATCAAATACATACATCTCTTTGCTGACGATATCGGTACTATCTCCCACGTTACGGGCAAAAACATCCATATGTTCAAATACAGGTGTACGGATCTCTCCGTAGCCATAACGTCTAAAAACTTCAACTGCTGTATTTTCAATAAAACGAAGACGCTCTGACATTTCAGGAAGCGCGTCATATGTTCCGCGTGGGTTTTGTAAATTCATATCTTTTTAAGGCCTCATTTTTATGAGCTTATTTGTACCATGTGGGGGTATTTTTTTCAACTGCCACAGGTAAAACAATTTAGAAATGAATTGAAGCTGACTTGCTTAGCATTTTGAAATTTCAAAAGACATTTTGAGGAGCGAGGTTTACCCCGCTGCACATGAGCGACAAGGCATGTTTTTTGGAAACCACATCAATCATTTTAAATTGTTTTCATTAAAAAAAGCACCCCGCTTGGGGTGCTTTTAAGAAAGTGTCTAGCTAGGGCGACGTGATTCAGACTTACGAATTCGACGCTCCGCCTCACGCTTTTTACGCTGCCTAATTTCAAAAGGCTTTTCGTAATGACGACGGAACTTAATTTCACGAATGATACCCTCGCGGTTCATCGCTTTTTTAAGCTTACGTAGTGCGTGCTCGACATCGTTTTCACGAACATCAATGCGGACCATACTCTTTCACCTCACTTTCAAAATATCTGGTTCATTTTTATAAAATGCACATTGCTTATGCACCATCCCACTCGTAAATGCAAGGCTTTATAAGCATTTTAATGACATTTAAAGCCTTTTTATGCATCCCTCGGGCTAAAGGAGAGGCTGAAGCTGCCCGCGCTGGTGCAGCGCTTGCACATCATCATTACCACCCAAATGCTTATCATTCACAAATACTTGAGGCACAGTTGTGCTGCCACCAGCTTTTTGAATCATCTCATCGCGGCGCTCTGGATGCTCCGCTATATCAATCACCTCATAGGGCTGGTCTAGCCCATCAAACAAAGCTTTTACAGCCCTACAAAAAGGGCAGTATTCTTTTGAATAAATTATAACTTTTGCCATTTCTTTTTCCTTTTTAGGTTTAAAAACATTTATAACGCCCAAACGCCAACGGTTTGAGACTTTCACTTTAAAGCCGCAACGTGCAAAGCAGCACTGAAGGGCACATAAAATAGAAAAGGCGAGCCTTAGGGTTCTACGTAGCAGAGAGTCATAGCAAAAACCTTAGACGCCCCTGCCTTTTTAAGCACCTTAGCACACTCAGCCATAGTGCTACCAGTGGTCCACACATCATCTATAAGCAGAACATTTTTCCCATCCATATCTTTTAATACGTTAAAAGCACCCTTTAGGTTACTTTTTCTCTTTTTTGCGCTTAAACCTCTTTGAGGTCTTGTGGAGCGCCCTCTGGTTAAAAAATCGCTCCCATGTAGAATATTTTGAACACCTGAAAGCCCTTCAGCAAGCAGGAAAGATTGGTTATATTGGCGCCACCATTGGCGTTTTTTATGCATCGGCACAGCCATAACGATATCAATATCTTCATCTAGCTTAGCAAACTCTTTTATTAAAAAAGGTTGCAAAGCATGCACAAGCATACGCTTATCTGAATATTTATATTGGTGGATAAGCCGCCTGACGCTCTCCTCATACAAGAGCGGCGCAAAGAAACCATCAACACCCTCAGGTAAAGAGGGTTCTGGTGGAAAGATTTTATCCCAAACCTCAAGTGCCTTAAAGCACCCCAAACACACCTTAGGCGTATTTGCCTGAACAGGAGAAAGGCACACAGGACACGCCTGGCCTACACATGCTCCTAAAGCATGATGAATCCCCTTGCCAGCCCTGTATAAAAACGACATCATACCGCCATGGTAAACAAAGACGGTACAGAAAACAAAATGTTTAATCACACAGGAAGAAAGCGCCTGCTTTCAAAAATTTGGAAACGCCACCAAGATGGTATTTTTTCTCCTATAGAAATGCACATTGCAGAGAACTTGGCAGATCGCATTCTTGATACAAAAAAAGAATTCAAGAACATTGCTGTTGTGAGCTTCACGCATGCCCCTGTATGCGAACTTGTACAAAAACTTTGTCCAAATGCCTCGGTTACCACCCACACACTTTCTAATGCAAACGGGGATATGCAGCCCCTCAACCTTGAAAAAGGCGCGTACGACCTTGTCATCAGCACCTTATGCCTACACCTCATTGACGACTTACCTGAACATCTTTTAGCCCTTGGAAAAGGCCTTATCCCCGATGGTTTATTTATTGCTAACATGCTAGGCGGAGATTCTTTTTATGAGTGGAAAGAGAGCGCAAAATTTGTAAAAGATACCCATGGCATAACAGGCCCATTTGCAGACATTAAAGATATGGGAAGCCTTTTGCAAACTTTTAAATTTGCTCTTCCTGTTGTTGATAAAGATAAAATCACAGTGGCTTACCCTTCTTTCTCTGACATGTATAGCGATATGCGTGCCCACGGCGTTTTAAACCTGCACCCTAAAAGAGGCCAATCTCTTGGACATGTTACCCGCTTACAAAAAATGCAAAAAGCTTACATGAAAGCCTTTCAAACAGAAAATCAGGCTCTGCCGCTCACAGTAGAAGTATTAACATTATCAGGATGGTTCCCCCATGAAAGCCAGCAAAAGCCACTTGCACCAGGAAGCGCCGAAATTGGCCTAGACGAAGCCTTAAAAAAGAAACTTCAAAAATAAAGAAAAAGGCAGCCAGTGGCTGCCTTTCTCAAGTTCGATTCAGTCTTTCACCTTTACGCCAATCAAGCGCAAGATAAACAAGAACAAATTGATAAAATCTAGATACAGATCCAAAGCGCCACAAGCGGCCATTTGCTCCGCACGCTCAGGGTTATCAAAATACAGCTTTTTCAATTTCTGCATATCCCATGCAGTCAGTGCTGTAAAAAGAACCACACCAGCAATACTCAGCAAGTAGCCAAACATGCTAGATGCCAGAAACAGGTTGATAAGCATCGCTACAATCAAACCAATCAAGCCCATGAACAGAATATTACCCCAGCCCGTGATATCTTTTTTGGTTGTATAGCCATACAAAGCAGCACCTGCAAACACACTAGCAGCTGATACAAAGGCAAGAGCAATGCTCTCCTGCGTATAAACATAGGTGATAGGAAGAAGCGTAAACCCATTCAGCGCAGCGAATACGTAGAACCACGTAGTTGCCGCAGCGCCATTCATACTCGTGGCCTTACTTGCAATCACAAAAATGAGAATGAACTCAAAGGCGACAGCTACCCACCAAAAAATCCGATAAGCACCACCATTCATAGAATCTTCAATCCCAGGTAAAAGACCCGGCAAAGAATATGCCACACCAGCAGTAATCAGCAAGCCCAAAAGCATACGATTAAAAATACCAATAAAGTAGGCGCGCAAGCCTTCATCATGGCTTACGCCAGTATAATCGTCGACATGATTTTCCATAGAGAAACTCCTCAAAAAGAGAGAAAAAAGGAACAGAGATTAAATCTCAGCTCCCTTTTTAGCTAAAAAGCGCTAATTTATCAAGAAATATATGTGACGAAGTCATTCACTTTAGGCGCTGGGCGCAAGGGCTGATCTGCGTCCATATCCGGGTGTCCAATATAAACATATCCAAGAATCGTATCGCCAGCCTGCACGTCAAGCTTAAGCAATTCCTGCACTGTAGGATAATTCACCACATCTCCCGTGCGCCAAATCGCGCCAAGACCTTCAGCAGAAGCTGCAAGGAGTAAATTTTGAGACGCGGCACAAGTGGCTGCAATATCTTCCCATGTTGGTGGGTTTTTAAATTTTGAGCGCCCAACTGCCGCATGAACCGTAATAATAACAGGTGCGCGAAATGCTTTTTGGTACATCATCGCAGCTTTTTCTTCTTTTTCACTTGGGCTGCCATCATGCCGATCTGCCGCCCCCATGGCCATAGCCTCTGCAAGGGCGTGTCGCCCTTCTCCTTCAAACACTGTAAAGCGCCAAGGGTATGTTCTATAATGGCTTGGCGCCCAACAAGCAGCTGTTAAAATACGCTCAATAGTAATGCGCTCAACTGGTTCATCCAGAACTTTAGTCACACTACGGCGTTCCGTTATATTTTTATAAACTTCTGTCGTCATTAACCACGTCTCCAGCTTGTGCCTGTTGCACTATCTTCAATCATAATACCTTTAGCCATAAGCTCATCACGGATCTCATCAGAGCGCGCAAAGTTTTTATTATTTCGTGCCTCGTTTCTCTCAGCAATCATTTTTGCAATATCATCATCGCTCATATCACTGGAAAGGCTTGTTGGCTTACCTTCTAAGTATGTTTTAGGGTCTTGATAGAGCATGCCCATCACATGGCCCATATGAAGAAGCGTTGCACGATCCCTTGCTGCATGCTCGTTTTGACCAGAATCTAAATTGTTATTTAAACTTTTCAGAACTTGGTGCATAAGCGCTAAAGCTTGAGGCGTATTCAAATCATCCGCCAGGCTCTCATAGAATTCGCTCAGGATTTCTTCATTAAAATGAGCACTATCCATTTCAAGGTGCATAGACCTGTAAAGGCCGCGGTAAAACTTCTCTATAGCAGTTGTTGCCGCAGAAAGAGCTTCATCACTAAAATCTACAGGTTTACGGTAATGGGTTGTCAGAATAAAGAGACGCATAGCTTCGCCGTGATAATCTTTAAGAACATCCTTAATGGTAATAAAATTACCAACAGACTTACTCATCTTCTTACCGTCTACCGTAATAAAGGCATTGTGCAACCATGTTGTAACATAAGCGCAGCCATTGCAGGCTTCACTTTGTGCAATTTCATTTTCATGGTGCGGAAACTGCAAATCTTCTCCGCCCGCATGAATATCAAATGTCTTGCCAAGATACTTACTACTCATAGCACTACACTCAATATGCCACCCTGGACGTCCATTACCCCATGGGCTTTCCCAGTTAGGTTCGCCTGGCTTTGCAGCCTTCCAAAGCGCAAAATCTGCCGGGGCTTCTTTTTCATCATTCACATCAACACGCGCACCTGCCTGAAGGTCCTTAACATTTTTACCAGATAGCTTGCCGTAACCCTCAAAAGAAGACACACGATACATAACATCGCCAGATGCAGTTACATAAGCAGAACCATTTGCAACTAAGTCTTGAATCATTAGCACGATTTCTGGTATATGCGTTGTCACCATAGGTTCATGGTCAGGCGTTAATACATTTAAAGCTTTCATATCTTCATGAAATGAAGCAATAAAGCGTTTAGAAAGGTTTAAAGGATCTTCACCAATTTCTGACGCACGCGCTATAATCTTATCATCTATGTCAGTAAAGTTACGTACATACTTTGCTTTCCAGCCACCAGCCTTAAGAAGCCTATAAAGAGTATCAAATACAACATATACACGCGCATGCCCTACATGACTATGATCATAAGGCGTAACACCACACACATACATGCCTACCTGCCCATCAACAAGAGGCTTAAATGTTTCTTTTTTTCGATCCAATGTATTATAAAATGAAAGTGGCAGTACATGGCCTAAATGTGTGTAAGAGTCACCCATATATAATTCCTTAAACTCCTTTTGCTGCGCTTTGCAGACGTTTTTTTGTAAGTTTCTCACCTATAACTGGCATCAAATCAGCCAGTTCAGGGCCATGGTTCATGCCTGTAAGCGCAAGACGAAGGGGCATAAACAGCGCCTTACCTTTACGGCTTGTTTTCTCTTTTAGAGTCCCTGTCCATTCCTGCCATGTTGCCTCAGTATAAGGAGAGGCAGGCAAGCATTCTACAGCAGCTTCTATATAGCTTTTATCATCAGCCTCAAGCGCAGGAGAGGCCATATCAGCTGCAAAGCAAATCTCAACAAGCGGGTCAATTTCATCAAATCTCTCAATGTTACCGCGCACAACCATCCAAAAAGTCTCTTTTTTATCTTCTGGTACACGCTTCCAAGCATCTACAGCAGCAAGGAAAGGTTTTGCGCCCTCATAAGAAAGTTCATGCAAAATATGTGCATTGGCTTTTTTAAGCTGAGACACATCAAGGCGCACCGTTGAACGGCCCATTTTAGAAATATCCACCTGCTGAGAAAGCTCTTCTACTGTTGTTGCTTTTGGCATATCTGAAAAGCCAAGGCTTGCAATGTAGTTCAAAATAGCGAGAGGGTGATACCCTTCAGCGCGCATTTCCTGTAGGGAAAAACTATCTAGACGCTTAGAAAGCTTACTGCCATCTTCAGCTGCAAGCATAGGCATATGTGCAAATATTGGCACAGTACCGCCAAGCGCTTCAAAAATTTGAACCTGAATAGCCGTATTGGTAACATGGTCTTCGCCACGGATCACATGAGTGATCTTTTGGTTAACATCATCAACTGCGCCGCCAAAGGCAAAAATAGGTACACCGTTACTACGTATAATAACAGGGTCTCCGCCAAGGTTTGCAGCATCAAACTCTACAGTGCCGCGCACCATATCATCAAAGTGAATTTTGCCTTCATTAAGCTTGAAACGGATAACGCTTTCACGTCCCTCCGCGCGAAAGGCATCTTTTTCAGCCTCTGTAAGATTGCGGTGACGGTTATCGTAATGCGGCGGTTTGCCTTGACTGCTTTGAATCTTACGCATGAGGTCTAGCTCGTCCTTTGTCACAAAGCACTCATAAGCACGACCATCCGCAAAAAGCTTTTCTAAAGCTTCTTTGTAATCCCCACGCTCAGCACGCTGCATTGTGTAATAAGGCCCAAAACCACCATCTTTATGAGGCCCCTCATCTGGTGACATGCCAAGCCAAGCCATATCATCTAGCATTTGGCTTTCAGCACCGCGTACCTCACGCTCAAAATCTGTGTCTTCAAAACGAAGTACAAAAACGCCTCCATTACGCTTAGCGTAAAGCGCATTCATTAGCGCTGTGCGAATATTTCCTATATGTAGCTTCCCTGTTGGGCTGGGAGCAAAGCGAACACGAACCGTCATTTTACGATTTCTCTCCTAAAACTCTATTTATAAACCAAAACTATAGCATGGCTCCTGCAAAAAGCCTAGCATACAAAAAGCCCCGAAAGTAGAAGTTCCGGGGCTTTTTATTTTATTAAATATACCTACGCAACTTCAGAGGATTCAACAGCTCCATGACAATGCTTAAACTTTTTGCCACTTCCGCATGGGCATGGCGCATTACGCGAGATATCCATACTTGAAAAATCAACATGAGTATCATTTGCATTTTCTGCTTCTGAAGCTTGATCCTTTGCAAGAAACTCTGCCTTATCTTCCTTACGCACATCTACGCGCGCTGTAATCATCACAGTTTCATCACGCACACGGTCAAGCAAGTCGCTAAACATACCAAACGCTTCTTTTTTGAACTCATTAAGAGGATCTTTTTGGCCATATCCGCGCAAATGAATCCCTTGCTTAAGATAGTCTAAGCGTTGCAAGTGATCTTTCCACTGCATATCCAGTGCCTGAAGAAGAATGCCTTTTTCCATTTTACGCATCACTTCTGCGCCAAGACGTTCATTCTTTTGATTCCAAACCTCTGCAATATGCTTTTGTGCCTCCGTAAAGATATCTTCTGGAGATTTGCCAGCCTCTACCCACTTATCAACATCAAGCTTCACATCAAAGTAACGCAGAAGCGCATCTTTGTAAGAGTCAATATTCCACTTTTCAGCATAGTTACCAACAAAGGCATTACTGTGAGAAAGCTGGTGTGCTTCTTCGCGATAAGCTTCAATAACATCGCTCAAATCATCATCACCTAAAATATCATTACGGTGTTCATAAACTGTCTTACGCTGGTCGTTTAAAATATTATCAAATTTTAAAAGGCTCTTACGAATTTCAAAGTTACGACCTTCAATTTTACGCTGTGCTGTTTCAATTGCAGCACCTACAAGACGGCTTTGAATCGCTTCATCTTCTGGCATATCAAGACGCGCCATCATGCCATCTAAGTTTTTAGCAAAAATACGCATTAGGTCATCTTGAAGAGAAATATAGAATACACTTGATCCCGCATCCCCTTGACGGCCAGCACGGCCACGCAGCTGGTTATCAATACGGCGAGACTCGTTACGCTCCGTACCAATAACACGCAAACCGCCTAGCTCAACAACCTTTGCTTTTTCTTTGTCATACTTATCAGAAATAGCTTTGCGCTCAGCTTCATCTTCAACCCCTTCAAGTAGAAGATCGAGATTACCACCAAGTTTAATATCTGTACCACGACCAGCCATGTTTGTTGCAATTGTTACAGCGCCAAGGCGGCCTGCCTGTGCAATAATTTCAGCTTCACGTTCGTGATGGCGCGCATTTAAAACCTCATGTTGAATGCGTGCAGTTTTAAGATGCTCAGAAAGCAGCTCACTCTTTTCAATAGAGCTTGTTCCCACCAGAACAGGTTGGCCTTTTTCTGCGCAAGATTTAATATCTGCAATTGCGGCTTTAATTTTAGCATCCGCAGTACGGTAAATAATGTCCGTATCATCTACGCGAGAAACAGTGATGTTTGTTGGCACAACAATCACGCCCATTCCGTAGATACTTTCAAACTCTTCAGCTTCAGTTTCAGCCGTACCTGTCATACCAGAAAGCTTGCCATAAAGACGGAAGTAGTTCTGGAAGGTAATAGAAGCCATTGTTTGGTTTTCATTTTGAACCTGCACACCTTCTTTTGCTTCAAGCGCTTGGTGAAGGCCCTCAGAGAGGCGACGCCCAGGCGTCATACGACCTGTAAACTCATCAATAAGAACAACACCGTCCTGATGGATAATGTAATCTACATCACGGCGAAGCGTGGCATGTGCCTTAAGAGCCTGCGTCAGGTGATGAACAAGCATGACATGCTGCATGTCGTACAGATTGTCATCCTTTTCCATAAGGCCCTGTTCTTTAAGAATACCTTCAGCGGCATCAATACCTGAATCTGTAAGGGCTACAGCGCGGCTTTTCTCGTCAACTTCATAATGATCACCAGCCTTAAGAGCAGGCACAAGACTATTCATCACCATGTAAAGGCCTGTCTTATCATCTGTTGGCCCACTAATAATAAGGGGTGTACGCGCTTCATCCACAAGGATACTATCCACCTCATCCACAATAGCAAAACCAAGGTCGCGTTGAACCTGCTGTTCTGATGTAAAAGTCATGTTATCGCGCAAGTAGTCAAAACCAAGTTCATTATTCGTCGCGTAAACAATATCACTTGCATAAGCTTCTTTACGTTTGTCTTGTGGCAGGTCATTTGTAAGGGCTGACACAGAAAGTCCAAGGAAGTTAAAGACCTGAGCCATCCACTCGCTATCACGCTTGGCAAGGTAGTCGTTTACCGTGACAACATGCACGCTTTCACCTGTAAGTGCATTTAAGTAAGCAGGAAATGTGGCAACAAGTGTTTTACCTTCACCTGTTTTCATTTCACTAATGTTACCACGGTGAAGAATAATCCCCCCCATAAGCTGCACATCAAAAGCACGCAGACCAAGAGAACGCCACGCAGCCTCACGCACAACTGCAAAAGCTTCTGGCAGAAGGCCATCCACTGTTTCGCCGGCTTTTAGGCGCTCTTTAAATACAGATGTTTTTGCTTTAAGCGCATCATCGTCAAGCGCTTTCATTTCGCTCTCAAGTGCATTAATACGCTGAACTGTTGGAAGTAGACCCTTAATGTAACGGTCGTTACGTGTGCCGAAAATCTTTTGTAGTCCCAAAACTTTAGAAAAACTCATTTTTTCCCCTGATTTCTCCCCTTAAAGAGAGTTTCTTATTTTTTATGCGTTGAATGTTTTAACACGGCATGAGGCTGCCGTCAGGCCATTTTTAGAAAAAGATGTAAAGAATCAATTGCGCAGGTTCTCTGCAGAGGCAACTTTAGAAGAAGCCTTCATCGCTTTTAAGTTTGCCGCATAACGGCGCATACGTGTTTTATCTGCCTTAATAAAGGCATAAGGGTTCACTTTCACTCCGCCCACAAGCACTTCAAAGTGCAGGTGCGGCCCAGTTGAACGGCCAGTACTCCCCATAAGGGCAATTGTATCACCAGCCTTAACTTTTTGCCCGTTCTTCGCGAGCGCTTTATTCAGGTGGCCATAACGGGTCACAAAACCGCCCGGATGCATGACTTCTACCATTTGACCATACGCAAAGCGGTAACCAGAAAAAGTCACAATACCGTCTCCACTTGAAACGATAGGCACGTTCCAGCCGCCACCAATATCAACGCCAGAATGCCATTTTTTCTTTTTGTTAAATGGATCCGTACGATAACCGTAAGCAGACGTCAAACGTGTACGGTCACTAATAACAGGCCATACATTGGGTTTTGCTGCGCGGTTTAGGTAAGATTTGCTCACAAGTTCAAGCGCATCTTCCATGATACCGCCAAGGTCTTCTGTGCGGTGTTTAAGCTGAGCAAACTGCTCTGTCAGCTCATCTAAAGAAACTTTTTTATCAAGAGCAGGTTTTTCAGAGCTCCCCTGTCCTTCAATTTCATGAACATGGTTTTCAAGCATATCCCCAATTTCGTCATCATTGAAGAGCTTCTCCCCAATCATATCGAAACGATCAATCTTAGACTGCATCACGCCAATTTCTTCGGCAAAAACTTTAATTTGCTCATCTGCCATTGCGTTTTCACGCTTGATACGAGCAAGTTCTTCCTTAAGGGTTTCAGGGTTTGCAGAAACCATTGGCAAGCTAAAACCATGCCCATCTTCTCTAACAAGGCCAAAAACAACAAGAGCCCCACCAAAAACAAGAGCGCAGAAGCAATAAAAACTTCTGAGGGTAAGAGCGCGCATAGACGAAGTTTCCCCAAGTGCAATATTGAGGTAAAGCCTATGATTCCAAATGCTTTTTAGTTTATTAATGGTCTAATCCAACTTTTAAATAAACAAGTATATCTCTATGTATTAGGTACACCTTTTACCATAGAAACTATGCACAGTATATGCCTAATTAAACCGACTCTCCAAACTTTATGATCTTTTTTGGCTTATAATTCGGATTTCGCCCTTGCGTTTTTGTCACAATAAAGGCAACCTTGTGAGCAATTAAATAACAATAAAGACAGGTGCATTTCCTATGACTTTAAAATCAGCATTATTTGCGACAACAATTCTAGCACTTTCGTTGAGTGCATGTGGCGGCGAATCAGGCACGGTAGTTGCGCGTGTCAACCATGATAAAATTACACAAGAGCAAGTTGAAGCACAACTTAAAGACATTCCAGCTGAGCTCATTGAGCAGCAAGGCGTAGAACTTAAAGAGCGTATTCTTAACAACCTTGTTGAGCAGTCTTTGCTTGTTCAAGCTGCTAAAAAAGAAGGCATTGAGTCTGACAAATCTTTCAAAGAGCAAATGGACGCAATACGCACACAACTTCTTACACGCATGGTTCTACAGAAAAAAGTTGACCAAGCAGCTAACGATGACGCACTTATGGGTCTTTACGAACTTGAAAAAGAAAAGTACGCACAGCCTCAGCTTAAAGCGCGTCACATTCTTGTAAAAACAGAAGATAAAGCTAAAACACTTATCAGCAAGCTTGCTGGCGGTGCTGACTTTGCAAAACTTGCAAAAGAAAACTCAACAGGTCCAACTAAAGACCGTGGCGGCGACCTTGGCTGGTTCCGTCCAGCAGATATGGTTCCTGAGTTCTCGAACGCTGTAAAAGAACTGCGTAAAGGCGAGTATGCTAAAACACCTATCCAAACACAGTTTGGCTGGCATGTTGTTAAGCTAGAAGATACTAAAGCACCTGAAGCACCTACCTTTGAAGAGCTTAAGCCAATCCTTAAGCAACGTATTACGCAAGTAACAATCGAAGGCTACATGCAAGAACTTAAAAACAAAGCGGATATCACGCTTGTTGAGTAAGTTCAAAAAAATACCAAAACAAGCCGTACACCTTTGTGCGGCTTGCTTGCTTTTGGGTTGCACGCAAGTGCAAAAAGCGCCTGTAGAGAAGCCTGTAGAACAAGAAAACGCCAAACACTCTTACCTGTTTTCTGTTCAGCCGCAATCTCCTCATGCAGAATTTAGCACAGCTCTTCAAAGTGAGCTTAAGACTGACCCTCTGTTTCTTGGTACTCATGCAAGGGATGCTGGCCAACTTATTATTTCTGCCATGCCTCAAATTCAAATTGACCCACTCAACAGGTCAAGAACACCATCCTTTGGCAAGCTTGCCGCCCAAACTGTTGCGCTTGAAATTCGAGTTCCTTATACATTGAGTACTTATAACGACCAGGTTCTACATTCAGGAGAAATTCGTTACATCACAGAACCGCTTCCTGTCATATCCCCAACAGTCACCATTCGCCCAGATATCCCCAAAGAAACATGGGAAGATATAAGCTCCATGCTTTTAACAGATGTTTCACCAGCCCTTGGGAATATCCCGTGGAATGCCCAAGTGATAGGCATTATTGATAGCGATCATGCCATTCTTAATATCGGCAAGGAAAGCAGACTGCCTGCTCGCACCATCATGAAAAGCAGCGACAGAACGGCCACCTTTGCAGAAATTGTGATCTATGAAAAAAATGATAGGGGCACAAGCAGGGCAGTCCTTAAACATATGAACGGACCACCTTTTGCAGCAAACATGTCATTTACACCTGTAGTTCCTTCTCAGTAATGGAAGCATTTTTCCAGTTTTCAGCATTTGAACTTGGACTCATGGGGCTCTGCAGCTTTTTGGGATCCTTTATGTCAGCGAGTTTTGGCTTTGGTGGAGGGCTGTTCCTTATGCTCATTTTCCCATACTTTATGCCCATCACGCTTGCCGTACCTCTGCACGCTTTTGTACAACTGGCCTCTAATACTGGGCGCTGTTACCTGCTCCGCTCACATATTAAATTCAAACCTGCCATTCTGTTTGGGATAGGCTCACTCATTGGGGCGCTTATCCCCGCAGCCTTTATTATGGAAATGCCAGAAAGGATGCTCTCCATGATTCTGGTTATTTTTATCATGGTTATTCTGTGGTTCCCCCTTCCGCCAGTTTCAGAAAAATTAGGCCACAAATTATTACCAGGTGCCGGCTTTGCTAGTGGCTTTAGTGGTATGTTTATTGGTGCAAGCGGGTTCTTTATCAATGTTATCCTTAGAACATTCCATTGGGATAGACGCGACTACACCGCAACGGCTGCCTTTGGCATGATGATGAACCACATCACCAAAATTATTGGCTTCATGGTTGCTGGCGTAGTGCTTACACCGTACATTCCATTCATGCTCCTTATGAGCTTTATAGGCTTTGCAGGCACATGGTGCGGCCGCCACCTTGTGCTCGAAAAACTCTCTAATGAGCGCTTTTATAGCCTTATGAAAGTTCTCCTCAGTATCCTTGCACTCCGCCTTGCACTGAAGGCCTTTGGTGTGTGGGTTTAAATTTTGTGCGCTTGCGTATTTTCCTATAAGCTTCTGGCATGATGTATTTCGCATTAATATTTACGCTTCTTTTTAGCTCGCTATCATGGGCTGAAAGCTGCGTGAAGGAAGAGCAGTTAAAAAAACGCATGGTGCTCATTGAAAAATTCAATCGCGGTAAAGGCAGTGGTGTGCTCTATGGCGGCACAACAGTGCTTACAAACAGACACGTGATTGAAGATGTAGACATGCCATGGGTATGGGTACCAAAACTTCAAAAATCTATTCGGGCAGATGTTCTCTATCAAGCGCCAGATAAAGAGGCGGATTTTGCAATTTTAAAACTGAGAGAACGCGTACCAAACACAAGCATTTTACCGCTTTCCGAAGCACCTAAAATAGGCGAAACACTCAATACGCTTGGTTTTCCATTTGGAAAAAAATATAAACTAAGCGCAGTAACAGGCACATTTAAACAGCGCATCAAAATTAAAGGCATGACGCACCCTGATGCCATGCTCACAGTTTTAAGCCATGACCAAACCCATAGCGGCGATAGCGGCGGCGGCATATTTAACTGCGCAGGGGAGCTTTCTGGCGTTCATTTTGGTAATCAGGCCCATATTGGAAAAGCAAAAAACAGTTTTGGCGTACATGTCAGTGCCATAAAGCGTATTCTTAAGGCGCACAACATTCCAACAAACCAATAACACTTTGACTTTTGAAGTCCATCCTCATATTTTAAATGATAATCCAATCTTTTCTGTTCACTTTTTAAGGAGACCAACATGGTTCCCTCTTTTCCTTCTCTTTGGACAAGCCCAAAGCCAAACACCACTGCAAAAACTCTGCTAGGCCAAGCACAGCATACAGAAACCCAAGAAACATTTTTTGTTGCTCAGCTTCTCAGCAAAAAGCACTGCGTGACACTGGTTTCGCAAAAAGATCTACTTGAAGGTAACTACCAGCAAATTGATGCCACGCGCAAAAACCCAATAACCTTTGCTATGGATGGCCTGCCTAGCCCTGCCGGCATTTACCGGCACTTTAAGGGGCCTGAAAAGCTCTATGAAGTGTACGGCATTGCTATGCTCTATACCACACCCCACGTTTTGTATTGCCCCCTTTACGGCGACCATGAAGGCCTGCTTTGCGCACGCCCCTATGCAACAAGCCGTGGAGCGTTTCTTGATAGCAAGGGTTACGGCTTTTTTGATTGGGTTTATACATCTCAAAATGAACTCGGCTACGCAGGCCCACGCTTTACTTATATGAATCCCATGGAAACCAGCATGCACCCATTGCTGTACAAACCCTTTAATCCTGACTAATCGATAAAAAAATCCCCCGCATTGCGGGGGCTTTTTGTTTTTGATTTCACACAAAAAAAACAGCCCCCACATGAGAGCTGTTTTAAAGTAAGCGTTATTTGAGATGAGTGTTTTATTTTTAAATTTGCGCAGAGTACTGAGACGTACTTAAACAAAAAGAAAATAAAACAATCGCTCAAAGAGCCTTATTTACGTAGTCCTAGAGCTTTAATCACACCAACATAGCGCGTTTCGTCTTTTTTACGTAGGTACGCAAGAAGAGTACGGCGCTGGTTAACAAGACGAATAAGGCCACGACGTGAGTGGTTATCTTGCTTGTTTGTTTTGAAGTGCTCTGTAAGGTTACGGATACGATCCGTTAGAATTGCAATTTGAACTTCAGTTTTACCGCTGTTCGCTTCGCTTCCACCAAACTGTTTTACAAGTTCAGCTGTTCTTTCAGTAGTAATAGACATGCTATTTTCCTATCATTCAGTATCTTATAGATTAAAGTTGCGGATGACTTTCACAAGCCCGTCTTCCTTCACTTCTACAAGCGAGGACACAGGTCCGTTTAGAGCCTTTACACGCATAATACCTGGTTTGAGGTGAATACGCATAAATGTTCCGCCTGCCTTGAGGCGTAATGCCTCCTCTGGAGAGGCGCGATACACCGGGATACCGTCCAGTGTTGCGTCTACAGCCAAAAGCAGATGGCGCGGATAATGGCCTCCATCAGCTTCTTTGTCAAGCATTTCTTGGGTTAAGGCCTTATCAAGGCCCACATCGCCCACAAGCGTCCTTCTTAAATAGGTCACATGGCCGTAGCATTCAAGGGCGCGTCCCATATCTCTTGCAAGAGAGCGCACATATGTGCCTTTACTTACAGATACAGAAAAACGGGTTTTTTCTGGGCTATGTTCCAATACATCAAGGGCATACACATGTACGTCACGGGCTTTAAGTTCAAGGCCGCCGCCTTTGCGGGCTTCCTTGTAAGCCACTTTGCCATCAATTTTAATTGCGCTAAACTGTGGTGGCACTTGCTGAATATCGCCAACAAATTGCGGCAAAATATCCATAATGTCTTGCTGGCTTGGTCTTTTATCAGACGTTTTTGTCGCTTCGCCCTCGAGGTCGTCTGTAGAGGTCTCGCTCCCCCATGCTACGTCAAACTCGTAGGATTTATCCTCTACAATCATGTAAGGCATGGTCTTTGTCGCTTCGCCCAGTGCAATAGGAAGAACCCCCGTTGCAAGAGGGTCAAGCGTACCGCCATGCCCTGCTTTTTTAGCATTCATAATACGCTTAATATAGCCAACAGCTTGGGTAGATGTCATGCCAAGGGGCTTATCTAAAAAGATCCACCCATGCACTTCATCGCGCGGTTTTCTATTTTTAGAGTTAGGATCTACCATGTACCAATATTCTCCATGCTTGCCCAAGGTTCCTTGGCTTCAAGTTTTTTACCTTTTTGCAAAAGCTCAATAGAAATACCGTCCGGTGATTTGATAAAAGCCATCCACCCGTCACGTGGTGGACGGTTAATTATTACGCCATGCTTTTGCAGATGCGCGCAGTACTCATAGATGTTATCAACTTCATAAGCAAGGTGACCAAAATTACGGCCGCCCTTATACTCTTCTTCATCCCAATTATAAGTCAGCTCAATCACAGGTGCATTTTCTTCTTTTGCGCGCTGCTCATCATCAGGTGCTGCAAGAAAAATTAAACTAAAGCGTCCCTTTTCGTAATCATCATGACGCGTCTTTACCAGACCTAAAACCTCTGTATAAAATTTCAATGATTCTTCTAGGTTACGCACGCGCACCATTGTGTGTAAAAATTTCATTTTTCCCCCTTAAAGCACTCTCAATTTTGCATTTGGATCTACAACCATTTTCACCTTTTGTCCGGCGCGCACACCTTCGCCCTTATGTAGACCATTTAATAACCTGAACCATTCCTCCTGATATACATCAAACGGTAGTTCTTTTGAAAGGCTTTTTACGCTCTCACCACTGCGCACAGTACGAATGCCTATATGCTGGCTTTTTATAAGCTTGCTTTGACCGGGTGTTAGCTTCCTCATAGAATTTGCCATCATATTTGCGGCAGCCATAATACTTTTATCAGCAGAGGCCTGGCCGTTTCGCACCATTGCAACCACAAGAGCCGCTTTACCTGTTTTATTATGCTTACCAAGTGCCGCCACATAATGAACCTTGTTACCACTTGCTACGCCTTCAGCAATAGCCACCTGCAAAGGTGTATTTTTAACTACCTTTACGCCTTTAGCATGAGGAAGCACTTCCAACATGGCGGCTTTAATATCTGTATTGGTCGTAATTTTTTCAAAAACTTTAACGTCTAGCACTGCCTTTTTATAGGGATCAACAGCCAGGGGCATGCCGTCCATGCCGTTTACAAGAAACTGCCTTGGAATATCAAAACGCACGCCATATTCTGGACTCAAGTAGCGGTGCTTACTCACCACGCCTTCTTCAAGCTTTGGCCCAAAAGAAAGGCCATCAATCATTTTTAAGTAACGATCTTGATGATTACTCGCACGCGGATTTACCCCAGCACTACTTGCGGCTTGGTTAATACGCGTCATATCATCAGGGTGGCTTGCAAGGGCGCGGTGGAACATACTCTTAGAACCCGTCTCTCCTGCACTTGCCATAATAGATTCATTCAACTTGCCGTAAGCATCAAACATACGGAACACATCACTAGACTCAAATGCGGGGTAACCAAGTTTAGACATATAACGTACACCAAGCGTATCAGCTTCAAGTTCCTGCGCGCGGCTAAAGTGCGCCATACCAAATGGAATCGCAAAAGAAGCAGCTGTCATGGCGCCTCTTGCAAGATCACTACTATCTGTTTGCTCAGCGAGTGCGTATGAGGCAATAAGCATTGCACCTGTTGTAAGGAGCTGTCTTGAATGACTACGGACATGGTGCTTCCCTGTAACGTGCCCCACCTCATGGCCAAGCACAAACACCATTTCCGCTTCATTTTGGAAAAACGGAAGAATACCACGAGAAACCATAACGTACCCAGGCACAGCAAATGCGTTCATAATCGGGTCATCAAGTAGCTCTGCCTCAAATGGCTTATCAGAACGCTCCCCTACAGCAGCAATTCTTGCCACCCGATCTCTTATGTAAGATGTAAGCTCTGGCTTGCCTTTGTACTGTCCGCCAAACTCTGTTACAGATTTTTTAGCAACGTCGCGCCCCATAGCAAACTCTTGTTGTTCACTCATAAGAGAGAGCATTCTATCTCCCGTGGCTGGGTTTTGTTGAAGCCCGCAAGCCCCAACAAGCATTGCAAGGCTAAGTGCCCCATACTGTCTGATTTTCATCTGATGAATTCCTTGTTTATTTGCCAAGAACATATTTTGAAATATCTGTCATGTCACAGTTCATTGCACCTGCAATAGATACAACCGTACTCATTTCAGCGTAGAGAGCTGCATTTTTAATCTGATCTTTTGAAGACACTTTTCTAAGAAGCTGCTTTACACGGTTTAAGTGATCATCGCACTGCACTTTGCCGCCCCCAACACGACCGCCAAAAACTTCTGCCACAACAGATGCATCAGATTGAGCGCCTTTACCATTGCAGCTTGCTCTCGCTTTTTCTGCTGCCCCGCGTACAAGTTGCTCAATACGGTCCGTGCTATACAAGCCGTATCCATCTGTATCATAACCAATGGGCCTACCAAGGTATGCCTCAAAAGGGTTAGGTTGACGTTCTACGCCCACACGTTTTTTAACCGTTGTTCTCTCTGCAGCATACGCATTTGCAACCATGCAAAGCGCGATACCCATACATACGTAAACACTTTTCTTCATAGGCTCCACTATACTGCACTTCATCTGTTTAAACAAAGAAAGAAAACCATGCTTGAGACTGTTTATAAAGACGTGTAAGATACACTTCATAAAAATTATAAAAACAAGAAGGCATATACCTTATGCATAAGCATGACATGTTGATTGTCGGCGCTGGCCTTGCGGGTCTTCGCGCTGCATTTGAAGGCATCACAGCTGGTCTCAGCGTTGCCGTTATCACTAAAGTTCACCCACTTCGTTCTCACTCTTGCGCAGCCCAGGGCGGTGTAAATGCCGCGATTAACAAACAAGATAACTGGGAAGATCATGCCTACGATACGGTAAAGGGATCTGACTATCTTGGTGATCAAGACTCAATCGACATTATGTGTAAAGAAGCGCCTCAAGCTGTACTCGACCTTGATGATATGGGCTGCCCATTCTCACGCGAAGACGATGGTTCTATCGCACAGCGCGCCTTTGGTGGTGCAAGCTTCCCACGTACAGCATATGCAGCTGACCGTACAGGGCACGCTATGCTTCATACCCTATGGGAACAATCTATTAAAAACGGCGTACAAGTTTTTGACGAGTATCACCTTCTTGAAATTACCGTAGATAAAAAAAGCGGCCGCGCATCTGGCGCTATTGCTGTTAACATTGCAACAGGTAAAATTGAGCAGTTTGCTTCTAAGTCTATTCTGATTGCAACAGGTGGTTATGGCCGCCTTTTCCACTCCAACACCAACGCCATGATCAACACTGGTGACGGCATTGCCCTTGCTATGAAAGCAGGCGCACCAGCAGCAGACCTTGAGTTTGTACAGTTCCACCCAACAGGGCTTAAATCATCAGGTATCCTCATTAGTGAGGGTGTACGTGGTGAAGGTGCTTACCTTATTGGTAAAGACGGTAAACGTTTCATGCAGAAATACGCACCTAATAAGCTAGAGCTTGCCTCTCGCGATGTTGTCTCTCGCTCTGAAATGATGGAAATTATGAACGGCAATGGTGAAGACGGTGCGATCTTCCTTGATGTACGCCACCTTGGTAAAGAACTTATCCTTGAGCGTCTTCCGCAAATCCGTCAGCTTTCAATTGACTTTGAAGGCGTAGATCCAATTGATGCGCCAATTCCAGTTAAGCCAACATGCCACTACACAATGGGTGGTATCCGCACAGACAAACTAGGCATGAGCAATTACCTCCCCGGCCTTTTTGCTGCTGGTGAAGCGGCTTGCGTGAGCGTGCACGGCTCAAACCGCCTTGGAGCTAACTCTCTGCTTGAAGGTATTGTGTTTGGTAAAATTACCGGTAAAGAGATGGTGCGCTACATGACTGAAGAAGGCAAAGCGCAGCCAGCAACTGATACATCTGACCTTGCAAACGTCCAGCGCGACGTGGCTAACCTTAAAGCCCGCAAAAAAGAAGGTGGCGTACGCGCGCACGACATCCGTGAGAAACTCACTAAAGATCTTGATATGTACTGCAACGTTTTCCGTGAGGAAAAAACACTACTTAAAGCACGTAAATCCGTTGAAAAAGCCAAGAGTGACTTTGAAAAAGTTTACGTGGATGATAAAGCTGATGAGTTCAATACTGATCTCCTTACAACAATTGAGCTTGGTAACCTTATCATCCTTGCGGAAGGTACTGTTGAAAGTGCAATTGCACGTAAAGAATCTCGCGGTGCACATACACGTGAAGAATACCCAGATCGTGATGATGAAAACTGGATGAAACATTCTATTGCAAGCTGGAACCACAACAAAAATGGTATTGAGCTTGATTACGAAGAGGTCCGTACAACAGGTAACCCTAAATACGCACCTGCCGTACGTAGCTACTAAACATATATAAAACAAGGAAAGGGCAAACCCATGCTTGACCAAATTAAAGAACAAAATAAATGCATCCGTGATCTTCTGTTCACCGTACTAGAAACACTTAGCGGCGTGCTGGTTGCTGGTGCTCTTATCCTTATCTTCTTCGGCACATGGATTACAACTGGCGGCTTTATTGTCGGCTTTATTTCTGCTGTTGTGACAGTTGCTATCGCTTTTGTTGCTTTTGCATTCACATTTGGAATTCTATTCATGATGATGGATATTAAAGAAAACTCTGAGCGCACAGCGGTCGCTATGGAAAAGCTTGCTGGCATGACAGCTGCTGCTCAAAAAACAGAAGCGAAGCCTATTGCTAAACCTACTGCCGCACCTGCAGTAAAAAAAGCAGCCCCTAAAACAGTTGCAAAGAAAGCAGCGCCAGCTAAAAAACCTGCTGCCAAAAAAGCACCAGCTAAAAAGCCAGCACCCAAGAAGCCTGCCGCTAAAAAGGCTCCTGCTAAGAAAAAGTAATTTTTCATAGCGCATACAAAAAGCCCTCCTTTACGGAGGGCTTTTTCGATTACATACTAAGACGTGAGAGGCAAGAAAATCGCAACAACAATAAGTGTAAACATTGTTGCCAGTGCACAAACACCAGTAAATGCTGCAAAGAACCCAAAAAATGAGCCGAACCATTTCAATGCATCATTTTGGCTTCTCTTGCCCATCGCCACAAAAATTATAGCCAAAGGGCCAAAGCCAAGAAACGCAATTGCGGGAAGCAGAATATTTAGGCCATTAAGGCCATCAGCTGCACTTGCTTGTACATTCCAAACATTCAGAACAGCTAATAAAGCACCGATAATTGGCATAAACCAATATTTCATGTGATGTACTCCTGAGAAAACATGAAAGAAAGCTATGTATACAGTACAGCTAACCCTGTCCAATACATATGTACCCCCCAAAAAAAATCAGAGGCTTTTTGCGGGTCGATTAAAACCCGTTTCCAAAAACAAAAGACAAAGCAACACCTAGAGCTGTTGCAGCAACAAAGGCAGCAGGAAAGCCGATTACAGAACCAATCCATCCCCATGCAGGAGAAGGGTTTACCTGATTTCCAATAAAAGGAATAATCAAGAGCCCTGGAATCCAAAACCCAAAATACAGGACAAAAATGATATAGAACTCATCCCAGCCATCACGAGAAGAAATCGTCGCCAGTGCAAGTGAAAGGCCTATCAAAAAGCCAACCGCGGGCGACACCCAATACCAAGACTTACTTACTGGCTTATCAGTTTTAAACGGAGTGCTCTTTCCCCAAATTAGCCAGCCAGCAAAAAGCCCAAAGGCTAGAATCAAAAGAATAGAAATCATCATAGGAAAAACTCCCTAGAAAAAATGTAAAGAAAAGATAGAAGCTATCACAATAAGTATACAAAGCATCCAGCCCTGTCAAACATATATACAAAAAGCCCCTAAATTACGCAGGGGCTTTTTTCGTTTTTAATCTTTACAGCTATTCCAAAACGCAAAGGCTTTTACGTAGCCGTCGCGGCGCATGGGATCCACATCGCGGACGATCTCTTCTGGCTTCACCCAATTGCTGGCGCGGAATTCTTTATCCTGCGCCGTCGTCACATCAATAGCGTCTTTATCGCCTGTATAGCGGAAAAAGAACCATTGGTGGCAGGCGCCTTTCAGGTGCGCGCATTCGGGTTTGCGTTTCAGCATCCGCTCTTTAAAATCAGCAGGCCAATCGTAAGAGGTCCAAAAGTCAGATGCGCCTAATTGAACAAGGTCAGCCTCAACAACAGAGGTCTCTTCAAACAGCTCACGTACCACTGCGGCGTAAGCATCTTCGCCCTCATCAACGCCGCCTTGCGGCAATTGCCAGGAGCCTGGGCTGTCTGCACGCTCCGCAATAAAAACGTGGCCGTTATCATCAAACAAAACAGCAATTGCACCGGGGCGGTAATTTTTAAGATCAGGATTTTGCATATTCGCTTTCCTCTCATAAGATTTTATAAAGATAGAAATAAGATATCAGAACTTTCTTCTTTATAGAGAATTTTTCTAGACCTTGCAAGCTGTGCGCATTACATTGTTTTCATGGAATTTACAACGCAGCTCATTAAAGGCACCTTCATTAAGCGCTATAAACGTTTTTTTGTAGATGCAAAGCTTGAAAATGGTGAAACTATTGTGGCGCACTGCCCAAACACAGGTTCAATGAAGGGCCTTATTATAGAAGGCGCGCCTGTTTACCTCACCCCTAACAGTGACCCAAAACGTAAACTTAAATATACGTTTGAGATGATAGACACAGGTACAAGCCTTGTGGGCGTAAACACGTCCCTACCCAATAAGATTGTTGAAGAAGGTGTTGAAAAAGATTTGATTCCTGCACTCCTTGGTTACTCAAATATCAGGCGTGAAGTAAAATATGGTGAAAACAGCCGCATTGATTTGCTTCTTGAATCTGAAGGTAAACCTAAATGCTACGTGGAAGTTAAAAATACAACCCTTGCAGAAGGCAAAACAGCCCTCTTTCCAGATTCGGTCACAAGTCGTGGTACAAAACATTTGCTTGAACTTGCCGAGATGGTAAAACAAGGGCATCGCTCCGTAATGGTATTTCTCTGCAACCGTGCAGACTGTGAAGAATTTAGCGTGGCTGATGAGATTGATAAGGTGTATGGCGAAACCTTTAGGTCTGTGTTAAAAGAAGGTGTTGAGGCAGTTTGCATGAAGGTACGCATCAGCCCAAACGAAATTATTATTGATAAAGAAATTCCAATTAAGGTTTAAATATTGTGCGCATCAAACCAAAGAACAGTGTAGAACTCAAAAAAATGGCAGCAGCAAGCGAACTTGCCGCACGTACATTGGATATGATCACCCCGCATATTAAGCCGGGTATTAGCACAGAAAAAATTGACCAACTTTGCCATGAATTCATGATTAAGCATAATGCTGTACCAGCAACACTTGGCTACAAAGGCTTCCCTAAATCTTGCTGCACCAGCATTAATGACGTTATTTGCCACGGCATTCCATCTGAAGAAGATATTTTAAAGGAAGGCGACATCATCAATATTGATGTAACTGCTATTCTTGATGGCTACCATGGTGACACATCTCGCATGTATCCTGTTGGAGATGTAAGCGAAGAAAATCGACTCCTTATGCGCACGGCATATACCTGTATGATGGACGCCATTGGTACTGTTAAAAGCGGTAGCTTCCTTGATGAAATTGGTAAAACGATTCAAACTAAAGCTGAAGCGCTTGGCTACGGCGTTGTCCGCGATTATTGCGGCCATGGGCTTGGGCGTGTATTCCATGAAGACCCGATGGTGCTTCACTACTACAGCGGCGACCCGCGCCAGCATATCCGTCTGCGTAAAGGCTCAACATTCACCATTGAACCGATGATCAACATTGGTACCTATGAAGGCGAAGTTATGGAAGATGACTGGACCGTGCGCACCCAGGACCGCAAAAATAGCGCCCAGTACGAGCACACCATTGCCGTCACAGAAGGCGGATCTGATATTCTCACAAAATCCCCTGAAGGTTATACAGACAATTTAGATCTTTAAAAAAATCCCCGCTTGAATAGCGGGGGTTTTTCTTTGTCCCTATCTATAATCGTGGCATACTCTTTTATTATGAAAGCACTAAAAGTTAAAGAACAGAAAAACCACTTTGAGGGCCACCGTGCGCGCTTGAAGGATCGTTTTGCATCTCTAGGCGTAGACGGCCTTGCTGATTATGAACTTTTAGAACTTCTTCTCACTTATGCCATACCGCGCCGTGACGTTAAACCCATTGCCAAAGGTCTTATTTTACATTTTGGCTCCCTTGCCAAAGTATTTGAAGCCGAAAAACATGAGCTGACTGCAGTAGATGGAATAGGTAACCATGTGGCATCTCTTCTTATTTTATGTAGCGCTCTTGGGGTTCACACCAGCAAATCCAAACTCCAAGAAAAGCCGCATATGAATAATTTGGACGCCGTTATTCAATACCTCCACTCTCGTATGGATAGCTTAAAGCATGAAGAATTCCACGCCCTATTTTTTGATGCTAAAAATGGCCTTATTGCAGATGAAACGCTCTTTAAAGGCTCAACCACAGGCTCTGCTGTTTACCCCAAGGAGGTCATTCGTAAAGCCCTCGCCCACGGAGCATCCGCGCTTATCATTGCTCACAACCACCCCAGCGGAGACACATCGCCAAGCCCTGAAGACGAAGAAGTGACCATGCGCATTGCACAAGCCGGCATGATTATGGACATCACCCTCCACGATCATCTTATCATTGGTAAAAAAGGCCATTACAGCTTTGCAGAGAACGGTAAAATATAATGACCAAGCTTACTTACGTCACAGGCAATATTCATAAAAAAGAAGAACTTGCATTTTTCTTTAGAGATGAGCCTCATATCCAAATTGAAATTATTGACCCCAGCTTTAAAGTACTTGAGATACAGGCCAGCTCCTGCGCAGATGTTGCAGCTTTTAGCGCAAAGTATGCAGCAGATAAACTTGGCGTACCTTGCCTTAAGTCAGACTCCGGCCTCTATATTGATTGCCTAGGCGGCCTGCCCGGCCCTTACAATGCACATTTTGACAAGCAAATTGGTACCGAAAAATTCTTGGAACTTATGAAAGGTCAAATCAACCGCACAGCACGCCTGGAGCACTCTTTTGCCTACTGCGAGCCAGGTAAAGAGCCTGTTGTTTTCTCAGGTGGCTCAACGGGTATTATTGCCTCTAAAGCGACTGGAAAATCTGGTCGCTGGCATGATCAATTTTATATTCCAGATGGAGAAACAGAGACTCTTTCAGAGCTGAGAGATAGAGATAAAACATATGAGCAGCAATTCTGGGGCACTGCCCTCCCTGAGTTTGCAGCATGGTATAAAAAGAATGTTGTACAAGATTCTTGAATTTTAATGCTTTTTCCCATAGATTAACTTCATGATGATGACAGTAGATGATTTAAAGAACACCCTAGTATCCGCATTGCCGGACGCTTGGATTCAGGTTGAAAGCCCAGACGACGTGCACTTTAGTGCTGTTGTTGTGTGTGATAGCTTTGAAGGTAAAACGCGCGTGGCGCGCCACCGCGATGTGTACGCAGCGCTTGGTAATGCTTTTGATGGCCCTCTTCATGCTCTTGGCCTGACAACACTGACGCCAGCGCAAGCCAAAGAGCGCGGCTTTGAACTTTCATAAACTTAAGGATTTAGAAAAATGGACGCAAAAACACAGATCGAAACAATGATCAAAGAAAACCCAATCATGCTTTTCATGAAGGGCGAAAAAGATATGCCAATGTGCGGATTTAGCGCGCAAGTGGTAAAAATCATGAACCTCTGCGGCGCTGAATTTACAACATTTAACGTACTTGATGATGATGGTGTACGCGAAGGCATTAAAGAGTTTTCAAACTGGCCTACAATTCCTCAGCTTTACGTAAATGGTGAATTTATTGGCGGATGTGATATCTGCACAGAAATGTATGGGGACGGTGAACTACAAGAAGTTCTAGAAGGCGCTAAAGCTGCATAAATAAACTATGCTTTAATAAAGCCCCTCTTTTAAAGAGGGGCTTTATATTTGACAGAAGGCTCGCGTATAGGTAGGTTCTAGAAGATTCATACATGTCTTCCGTTTCCCCTCTCTTTTTAAGGAGTCTTTCAACATGCAACCTCAAACACCCGCACCGCGCCCATTGAGCGATCCTGCTGGCAGCAAACCTTACTTCCTTACCCAGTTCACGTCTCTTGTAAACAGCTTGGACATTCCGCAGCAAGCGCGCAACAACATGATAAATGAATCCATTCAAATGACGGGAAAAGAAATTAAAGGCTGGATTATCCAGCTTGAGCACTATAAGGCGCAAGATCCTAAAGTTATCCGCCTTATCGGCAAGCGCTACAACACAGAATAATCGATTTTTCAGACCCTGCTTTTTCAAAGGCAGGGTTTGGTGTTTTTAAAAAATTCTGTCATACTTATTTACATGGAAATCTGGAATAGCTTTATCAAAGATGTAGACATGCAATGGCGACGCTTTGCCGTGAAATCTGATTTTTGGCAAGAGCACCAAGAAATAATTCTTTCACTTATTCCAATAGCACTTCAGCTTTTGATCATTCTATCCATGTTCCTAATTGCTCGAAAAATTGTGTTTAGTCCATTTAGAGCCCTGCTAAGCAGATGGCCTATAATTGAAGCCTCTATTAGCGGTCAAATCAAGCTTATATCATTCCTTATTTTGCTCGCATTTTGCCGCACAGGTGCTGCAGCGCTAAGTCAAGATGTTGTTTATATTGACATTACAATTATGGGAACAGCAGCATGGCTCATTCCTAGCTTCTTTAAGAGCAGCACGCTTAACCCAACATTCAAACGCGCTATTATACTTGCGCTTTGGGCTATGCTTGCCCTCATGGTGACAGACAAGCTTGACCCTATCATCGGCTTTTTAGATAGCGCTAGCTTTACCGCAGGAGAGGCCAAACTATCCCTTTGGAGTATTATTAAAGTCAGTGGAATTTTTGTTCTTTTGATTTGGGGAGTCTCTACATTTACGCAGCTGGTTGATACCTTCATGCAAAGAACGCTTAACATAACGCCAAGTGCCAGAACTCTGATTACCAAAATGGTGAATATCATGGGTATTGTGTTTGGCTCTCTCATTACCCTAAACCTTGTGGGTATTGACCTCTCTATGTTTGCCTTTTTTGGTGGTGCTCTTGGTATTGGTATTGGTTTTGGTTTACAAAAAATTGTCTCCAACTTCATTAGTGGTATTATTCTCGTCACTGATAAATCTGTTAAACCGGGAGATGTCCTCACTATTGGTGAGCACTTGGGTCAGATCATTGCGCTGCGTGCTCGTTACGTTGTTATGCGCAAGCGTGATGGCACAGAAGTTCTGATTCCAAATGAAAACCTCATGACATACGAAGTAGTCAACTGGAGTTATAACAACCGCAAAGTTCGCTTAGAGGTGGAAGTTGGTGTTTCTTATGACTGCAACATGGAAAAGGTTAAAGAAGCGCTTCTCGAAACCATCAAAGAAAATCCGCGCGTTCTCACTACGCCAAACCCTGCCTGCTTCATTACAGCTTTTGCAGATAGTAGCGTAAACTTTACCCTACGATTTTGGATTGTAGACCCAGAAGAAGGCATCTCTAATATCAAAGGCATGGTATTTATGGATATTTGGAAACGCTTCAAACAAGACGGTATTGAAATTCCATTCCCTCAGCGTGTTTTACACATGCCAAGCGACGAAAACAAAGAACCGATTGATTCTTAAACACAAGTTCAACTTATCCCCAGAAAATACATTTAAAACAAGAATCTTATCCACAGGACATTCATATTGCATACCACTATATATAGTGCTCCGTATGCCACAGCCACCCTATGTATTCAATATATTGTGGTAAAAAATATCTTTTTTGCTCTTTTTTAATTGCCCCTTTCCGTATAGTTTTTTACACTATACATACCCTTGATGGACAAAGTTCATCATTACCTTTTTACAGTACAAACTTTGACTGAGTTAGCAGAAACAAAAATAACAAATAGTTGCTAATTTCTGATATGGAACTGAGCACGCGACATAATAATAATAAAAGTCGTAAGAGGGAAGCTCGTTCTATTACACAACCCGTATCGACGGAGGTGACCTTTTCCATTGGGCAGGATTAGGCACCTCCATTTTTTATGCCCTCTATTTATATTCTCTTCGCCCCATCTTTTAAAAAATCCGGTTCATGATTGCCTAAGTAAATATAAAGACGCGATTGAAGCGCCTGCTGATACCATTAAGAAACTTGCCTAAATCAAGCAAAATAAAAAGAAGCCTAGAGCCTCTTTTTAGTTTAAAAACTCCTGAAGACCCTCTTCGTCCCAAACTTCAACACCAAGGCTCTCTGCCTTTTTGAGCTTTGACCCTGCCTTTTCACCTGCAATCAGCACATCTGTTGAGGCACTAATCGCACCGCTCACTTTAGCGCCCATGGCTTGCAAGCGCGCCTTTGCTTCTGTACGCGTCATTGTTGTAAGCGTCCCGGTAATCACAACTGTCTTGCCTGTAAGCGCGCTTTCTATGCGATCAGGCGCAATATAACTTTCAACAACTACGCCAACTTCAGCGTAAGCATCAAGCAGCGCCACATTGTGAGGCTCGTCCATAAACAGGTGAATATTCTCTATAATTTTAGGCCCAATACCATCAATTGATCCGAGCTTCCCTGCGCCCTCTTTCATAATAGATTGTAGCTCTGCCCATGAGCTATAAACTTCAGCCATAAGTGTTGCCACCTGAGCGCCTACCATAGGAATGCCAAGCCCTGCAACAAAGCGCGGCATAGTCACCTTGCTTGCGGCCTCAATAGAGGCAAGTAGCTTATCGACCGATTTATCACCAAAGCCATCAAGATTTCTCATCTCATGCTCGTGCTCTTTCAGTTTAAAGATATCAGGTACCTGCTTCAGCCAGCCTTTTTCCATAAACAGTTGAATCTGCTTTTCACCAAGGCCATCAATATCAAATACACCCTTAGATGCAGCATAAATAATGCCGGCTTCAACCTGCGCTGGGCAATTGAGATGGTTCATGCAGCGTGTTGCCGCTTCGCCTTCTGGGCGCACGGCATGGCTACCACAAACAGGGCATGTTTTTGGCATTTCAAAAGGCACAGTACTATCTGGTCGCTTGCTTTCTACTACAGAGCGCACCTTCGGAATCACATCCCCTGCCCGCTCGATAAACACGGTATCTCCAATACGAATATCTAAATCTTTTACATAGTCTTCATTATGAAGGGTCGCATGGCTCACAATAACGCCGCCTACATGTGCAGGCTCAAGCACAGCGCGCGGCGTCAGCACACCTGTGCGGCCCACCTGAATTTCAATGTCCTTTAAAACCGTTGTTACTTGCTCTGCTGGAAACTTCCGTGCAATGGCCCAGCGCGGTGCTTTAGCAACAAACCCAAGGCGCTCCTGAAGTTTAAGGTCATCAACCTTATAAACAAGACCATCAATTCCAAAAGCAAGGTTTTCTCTTTTTTGAAGGATCATTTGATAGTGCTTATACAGTGCCTCTTCTGACTTAATCAGCTCTGCTTCTGGCGGCAATACAAAGCCTGCTTCGCCAAGAAGTTTCATTTCTTCTGAGTGGCTCACATAACTATCGCTCTGACCAATAAGGCTATAAGCAAAAAATTTCAGCGGACGCTCCGCAGTAATTTTACTATCAAGCTGCCTAAGCGAACCAGCCGCTGCGTTACGCGCGTTTGCAAAAACTTTTTTATCTGCTTCAGTTTGTTTTTTATTAAGCTCCTCAAAATCATCACCACGCATATAAATTTCGCCGCGCACTTCTATATTTTGAGGAAAACCTTCAGGAAGATTTTTTGGAATATCTGTAATTGTCATTACATTTTCAGTGATCACCTCACCCACTTTTCCGTCCCCGCGTGTAAGCGCTTTAACAAGCTTGCCGCCTTCGTAATGCAGCGCACAGGATGCACCATCAATCTTAAGCTCACCATATAGCGGCATAAATGTATCTACGCCTAAATAGCGCTGAATGCGCAGTACAAATTCTTTCATGTCCTTATCACTAAAAGCATTACTAAGAGAGAGCATGGCTACCTTGTGTGCCGCCGTTTCAAAACCACGCTTTGGTGCCGCACCTGCTTTTTGCGTTGGGCTATTTTTGCTTTTAAACTGCGGATGCTTTTCCTCCAAGCTTTCAAGCTCTTTTACAAGGGCATCATATTCTGCATCAGAAACTTCTGGCGCATCTTCTGTATGATACAGTGCATTATGGCGGGTAATATCAAAACGCAAATCATCAATACGTTTTTTTACCTTTTGCATATCTTCTGGAGAAATTTCAACCGTGTCAAATAGGTCCATTTTAGCCAGCACTCAAAAGCTTTTCAGCTGCCTTTTTTGCTTCAGACGTCACCTCAGCACCAGAAAGCATACGCGCAAGTTCATCAATGCGCTCTTTTTGGTTTAGTGCGCGCACAGAGGTTACCATGCGGCCTGTAGCATCTGATTTTTCAATATATAAATGCGTATCTGCTTTACTTGCAGCCTGAGGCTGGTGGGTAATTGTCAGAATTTGATGCTGTCCGCCCATTTGCTTCATAGCATCGCCTACCTTATCAGCCGTAGCTCCGCCGATACCCGTATCAATTTCATCTAAAATAAGCGTCATTGATGGTAGGTTTGCATAGAACACTTTTTTAAGTGCAAGCATGAGGCGAGACATTTCACCGCCTGACGCCACCTTAGATAAAGGTTGCATAGGAGACTGCGGCGCAGTAGATAAAACAAAAGTAACTTTGTCAGACCCTTTAGCATTCCACTGAGCAGAATCCATACGCTCAAGCTCTACAGCAAAACGGCTACCCTTCATATTTAAATCTTGGAGCGAATGCTCTACTTCAGCAGAGAGTTTTTGCCCTGAAACACCACGTATTGTGCTGCGTTTTCTACATTGATCTTCAAACGCATCAAAAGTTTTTTCAACCTTTTGTTCAAGAGAAGCAATATCCTGACCAAGTGTTTCAAGGCCATCAAGATCTGCCTGAAGCTTGGGAAGGAGGTCTTCAAGTTCCTTGACTTCAACCCCATGCTTACGAGCAAGGCCGCGCAGCGCATGCAGCCGATCATCAACTTCTTCAAGGCGCTGAGGGTTGGGCTCGCTGCGCTCTGCCATACGAGAAAGATCACGCATGACGTCATCAGCCTCAGCGTGCAAATCAGCTAAGCGCTCCGTAAGAGATGTCCACTCTTTGCCGTCTACGCCAACAACCTTATCAAGCATACTATCTGCCTGAGCAAGAGATGGCACCGCACTTTCAGAAAGAATACGGGTCGCATCCAAAAGCGCCGTGCCCATGCTTTCTGCAGCCATAAGAAGACTGCGCTCCTGCATGAGCGTATTTTCTTCACCAGCTTTTGGCTCTAGGCTTTCTAGTTCTGTCACGTAAGCAGTAAGAAGTTCTTGCTCCTGTTCACGGTTGGTAATGCGTGTTCTTGCAGCTTCAAGGTCTTTTTGAGCCTGAAGGTATGAAGCATGGGATGCTTTTAAAGCAACCAGCTGTTTAGGGTTGCCTGCAAACATATCTAAAATATCAAGGTGAGCTGCACTTGAAAGCAAGCGTGTACTATCGTGCTGGCCATGAAGGTCTAAAAGAAACTCACCAAGAGACTGGAGCTGGCTTTGCGTAACACGCACACCATTGGCCCAAGCTGAGCTAGATTTATCCCCTTTAAGCTGCCGGCGTAAAATAAGTTCGCCCTCCGCGTCAACCCCCATCTCATCAAGCAAAGTTATTACAGCACCTGGAAGCTGGGTAAAGACCGCAGTCACTTCTGCTTTATCATGACCAGATGCAATGAGCCCAAAATCTGCACGTTCACCAAGGGCAAGTGAAAGCGCATCCATAAGCATAGATTTACCTGCACCTGTTTCGCCAGTAAGTGTGGTTAGGCCTGCAGAAAAATCAAGTTCCTGTTTTTCTATAAGACCAATATTCTGGATAGAAAGATGCGTTAACATAAAAGCGGCTTCCCTAGAAAATTCTCTTCAGGAAACTTTGCTCTTCACCCTTCTCTGCAAGGTCTCGCTCTACAAGAAGGCCGTAAGCTTTTTCGTACCAGTCCGAATCATTGAAGTTATGTCCAAGTACAGATGCGCTCTTTTGTGCTTCTTCTGGAAGGCCAATAGAAAGGTAAGCTTCTGTCATGCGGAAAAGAGCTTCTGGCGTTTGTGCAGAACGCTCATATTTTTGAATCACTTCTTTAAAGCGGTTCATTGCTGCAAGGTGACGGCCTTGGCCTTGGTAGTAACGGCCAACCATCATTTCTTTACCGGCAAGGTGGTCTTGACACAGTGTCACTTTAAGTTTTGCATCCTGTGCATATTCGCTATCAGGGTAGCGGCGTACAAGCTCTTCAAAAGCATTCAGTGCTTGCTCTGTAAAAGCTTGATCGCGGTTTACATCACTAATACGCAAGTAGTGGGAAAGACCCACAAGGTAAAACATGTAAGGCAGATCTACGTGTCCTGGGTGGGAGCGGATAAAGCGCTCAGCCGCCAAAACAGTTTCGTCCATATTGCCTTTTCTAAACTCAGCGTAAGCCACCATCATTTGCGCGCGTGTTGCCCAGCCACTGTAAGGGTGCTGGCGTTCAAGCTCTTCAAATGTATTTATGGCACTATCCCACTCTTTTATATTCAGCTCATCCATGCCGCCATTGTACAAATTTTCTACTGTACCAATTTTTTCAACAGGTTCCGGATCAGCAAAACAGCCCGCAAGGCTGACTGCGCAAAGAGTAAGTATTAAGCTTTTTTTCATGTGTATTTCTTTCCTTATCCTAGCTTTCCATAGCTATGCATACCGTCTAAAAACATATTTACACCCAAGTAACAAAAGAGTGTAGCGATAAACCCGATGATCGTCCACCATGCAAGCACATTTCCGCGTGCAAAGTGTGTATATCTTGCATGTAAATAACCACCATATATGAGCCATACAATCAGAGCCCATGTTTCTTTGGGGTCCCAGCTCCAATAGCCGCCCCAAGCCTCATAAGCCCAAACACAGCCTAGCAGTACTGCAAGGCTAAACACAGGAAATCCAATCAGTATGGCTTTATAGTGTAAATCTGTACAAGTTTCTACGTCTGGGAGCCTTGATACTTTACCGCGTGCATCGGCCTTGCTCCGCATAATTTGCATAGCGCCTGCTGCAGCTGCCACAAAAAAGCTACCGTACCCAATAAAATTAGCAAGTACATGCCATGGCAACCACTGGCTTTGAAGTGCTGGCAAAAGCTCTTTATGACCCACCTGGTTGATACTCAATAGCCAAACAATAAATAGCGCCTGCATAATCCAAAGCGGAGCAAGAAACAGGGCAAACCCTTTAAAGCGCTTTTTACCTTCAAAGTACAAACCAAGCGAGCTGGTTACAGCGAGCAAAAGAATACTGACTTCAAATATATTACTCATACCATAATGGCCAATTTCAAGTACCTGATGAGTTTCCCATATAGTTGTAAGCACAATACTGCCAGCAAGGGCTGATGCCACAAAAGTAAAAAGCCTTGCAGCTGTGCTGAGCCAAGTGAGCTTATGAAAAGTGCTTAAAAGAAATAAAAAAGAAGCCAATAAAAATAGCCCGGCCATATAAGGCACCATCACAATGGTTAGCAAACTATCCTGCTGCATACCAACAGAAAGCTGCCCCCACTGAGGCACAACCAAAGCCACTGCCATAGCAGACACAAAAAGCAAATAACCTGCCCCAAAAGAGCCCGTAAGACGTTTCAATAAATTCATATCTGCAACATACCATAAAGGTGAATTTCTCCCAATGGTTTTTCCTTGACGCTACACCCTTTACACAGCTAAATTGCAGACACTATTTAATCTTACTTGTCTTTTCTCCAACCTCATGAGGTTTCAAATGACAACTCCACTAAAAATTGCTGCCCTTGGCAACGCAGTCACAGATCTTGTTACTGAAGTTGATGACGCAGCATTGGCTACCCTTGGCTTTAAAAGTGGCAGCCACCAAGCAGGCAGCCTTGCTCTTCAAGCTAAGCTGGAAAAGATGTTTCCACACGCAGCATCTATGCCTGGCGGCTCCCTTGCCAATACAGCTTATGCACTGGGTTGCTTGGGTGCTGATATCACACTCATCTCCTCCATTGCAGATGATGCGCAAGGCCGGGCCTTTGCTAAAGGCATGCATGACGTGGGCGTTAAAACAAAAATCACTAACTTTGGTGATAACGTCCTCAGCCAAGCAGGCTACGTTCTCATCACCCCCGATGGACAGCGCACCTTTGTAAATCTTCCTTACAACACCTGCATCACCGCAGAGATTGTGGATGATTTTGCAGATGATATCATTGGCGCTGATCTGCTGATCATTGAGGGCTACCTCTTCATTGATCAAACAGACGCCGTAGACCGTGCCATTGAACTGGCACGTGAAAACAACGTCAAAATTTGCATCACGCTTGCGGCTGAAAATGTGGTCATCAAACACCATGACACCATTGCACAGCACATTGAAGAGGGCATTGACCTTCTTATTGCCAATGAAGAAGAGCTTGAAGCTCTCATCAATGGCGCTGGCCACGATGAAGAACTGGCTCAGAGCATTGAAAACACCACTCGCGTGGTAACAAAAGGCAAAGATGGCTGTGAATATCACAATCCTAAAGATATTCAAACAGCAACCATGTCAACAGCACCCTTGCCTGGCAAATTGCTAGATACCAATGGTGCAGGCGATGGTTTTTTGGGTGGATTTTTAAGCCTTTACGACCCAACAGAACCTGTCATTGATCTGACCAAAACCTCTTATGCCATGCTTACAGGATCTCTTGTGGCTGCACGGGTCATTTGCCAAATTGGACCGCGCCTCAACAGCAAGAAATATCAAGAAGCTGCAACCCTGGCAAACACCGTAGAGCTTAAGCTCCAGTAACCGATACTTAACACACCCCTGATTTGGGGTGTGTTTTTTTGTGCAGTTTTCTTGAAACATGCTACATTGTAAATGCACCCACACACTAAAGAAGAACAAATAACGGATGAAAGCCTATGAGCAGTTGTTGCCCACCAAAAGAACCCACAAAACCAAGCTGCTGCGGCTCTAACAGAACATCACAAAAAAAACGTCCAGATGTTTTATTATGGGGCTCACTTATAGCTGTTACTGTTCTTTATGCGCTTGCTGTTTTTTTCCCTGAAACGCTAATATCTTACCCGCGCCTTATGGAAGCAGCACACGGCGTACACCACCTTGTTCATCAAATGTGGTGGGGCGTTGTTATGGGAATAATATTTGTTGGATTTATCGGTATGGTGCCACAAAAATATGTCCTCAACCTACTTGGCAATGGCGGGTCACTTTCAGGTATCATGCGCGCAACATCTGCGGGTGTACTGTTAGATATGTGTAGCCATGGCATCCTCATGGTTGGCGCAAAGCTTTACCAAAAAGGTGCAAGCCTTGGCCAGGTCATGGCCTTTTTACTCGCAAGCCCTTGGAATTCTCTTTCACTCACCATTATCCTCTGGTCGCTTATTGGGGGTTTCTGGACACTTATGTTTATCGGCCTTTCTATGGTGGTCGGCATTATCACTGGACTTATTTTTGATCGCTTGGTTAAAAAGGGCGTTTTACCACCCAATCCATTTACGCCAGAAAAGCATGAGCCTATCCACCTTATGGAAGATATGGCACATCTACATAGATACATTCATGCAGATAAAAAGTTTCTGAAAACATTTGTATCGGAAGCAAAAAGCGGCAGCCGCGTTATCATTAAATGGCTCCTGTTTGGAATCGTGCTTGCTAGCACGCTCCGCGCTGCCTTTCCTATTGAAACGTTTGCAGGGCTCTTCGGCCCTACAGCTCTTGGCCTAGGACTCACAGTACTTTTTGCAACTGTTCTTGAAGTCTGTTCTGAAGGCTCAACGCCAGTCGCTGCTGATATTCTAACGCGTGCTCAATCCCCAGGTAATGCCTTTGCATTCCTCATGGCAGGCGTATCTACAGATTATACAGAAATTATGATATTGAAAGATACAACAAAGAGCTGGAAGATTGCTCTCTTCCTGCCCCTTGTTAGTTTGCCTCAAATTATCGCAATTGCAGCACTGATTACTGTGTTTGCTCAATAGGCGTTAAAGCCTGTTCAAGATTCTTAGAAAGCTCTTCTAAGTTTTGGCGCACAGGTTCTGAATCTTTTTCAAACTGTCCCATGAGACTTTCAAATGCTTTAAGTACACCTTGAAGCTGACCTGCAAATCCTTGCAAGTCATCTTGAGCAGATTCTACCGCACTATTAAGTGACGACGAAGCACCATCTATGCTTCCTGTTAGCTCGCCAATCATTTGGTTATAATCTACATTTTCGTCAACATAAATTTCCTGCTGTTGCGGCGCATTACGGCTATTGGCATAATCTACAACCTGTTGCAGGTCAGCCTTCACTTCTGGATTTTGAAAAAAGTGAAAAGCGAGGGTAAAAAGCCCCACACCCACAAACAATCCAACAGAAAAAATAATGACATACTTCATAAACGTAACTCCATATTTAAAATAAAAAGACCCTCACAATATATGAGGGCCTTTTCAAGTGAGCAAGCTTATTTAATAAGCGTAATGTTCACAACACGGTTTGCCGCTTCAACTGTGTTATCAGCTGTTGGCTTTGGAAGGTCCATTTCACCCGCAAAGTTTACTTTGAACATTTCTGTATCAACACCTTGCTGTCTTAGGTATGCACTTACAGTTTCTGCGCGTCGTGCAGAAAGCTTTTCATTGTACATTGATGTACCAGATGTATCAGCATGACCTGATAGCATAATGCTTGATGGTGCCATACCTTTGATTTTTTCAGCAACAACTTTAAGCTCGCGCTGCGCTGCAGAAGTTAGCTTGCTGCTATCAAGATCAAAGTAAACAGCTGCTGCACTCTTCATGTGTTGAACAGGAACAACTTTTGCCACTTTTGCAGGCGCTAGGTGACGCATAGCTTCGTAAAAGTCTGCACGACATGCGTTAATGTCTTCGCTTTGGAAGTTTTCTTCCTGTTGCTCAGCCCAGCAATCAAACTTTGCTTGCGCTTCTGCTGCCCACTCAGGCATGCTCTTTTTAGCACCGCTGTCTAGGTATTTTACAAGAAGAGCACGCCCTTCAGCAAGCTCGCCTACTTTTTCAAGAGGGAGGTTACGCGCATCCACCATTGTTGGGTTTGGCGTTTCACCAACCATAATCGCTTTAATACGTTTACGGTAAAAATGAGCGTCAATAATATCACCTTGTACGGCTTCGTACTCAGCAAGAGGTTTATAATCTGCTACAAGTTCTTTTTCAAACGCAGATTGATTCATGGCAACTTGAGAGCCGCCGCATGCTGCAAGTGTAGTGGCTGCAACAACCATAGCCAAACGAGAAATCATCGTCTTTACCTATCTTTTAATTTTATTTGAGCACCTAATTATTGTGCTTGGGTAAACATTTATAACAAATTTTTAAAATTTCGGCACATAAAAACAACTTTTAAAGAGAAAACTTGACGCTCTCTATAAACCTTCATAATTTAAAACATATCATTTATAAGAAAGCAGTCACATGCCTACACTTGAGTCTGAGCAGCAACTCATTGATAATTTTGAACTATTTGATAGTTGGGAAGATCGGTACTCATACCTTATTGATCTTGGTAAAAAACTTCCCCCCATGGCAGAAGCCCTTAAAACTGATGGTGCCCTAGTAAAGGGGTGCACAAGTAAAGTATGGCTCGTTCATAGCTTAAATGAAAATAAACACACATTTTTGACAGACAGTGACGCCCATATTGTAAAAGGCATTTTATATGTTTTACTTTGCCTGTTTAACGGCAAAGAAAACGCTGAAATTAAAAATATTTCCACTGCAGAATTCATGAAAAAAACAGGCCTTGAAGAAGCTATTTCCCCAAACAGAAGAAATGGGCTCAGCGCTGTCGAACAAAAAATTAAAGTTTACTCAGAAGGTTCTTGATCTTCAAAAAGATCTTTTGCATCAACATTTAAAAGGTAATCCAAATCCTTTACAGCCTGATAAAACTTGCCCGGCAGAGGGTAGCGTGTCACACGTTTTGTTTTCACATCAACAACAATAAGAGACGGATGACTTGTCACTCTAAATTTCTTAGCCAGTCTATTTCCTTGATCCATAATAGGTTCAGGTCTGGATTCCACACGCTCAGGTTCAGAAATATTTTTAAACTCCATCTGTGCATAGTCTTTCAAGAAGGCTCTAATTTTTTCTGTGTAACCTGCTTTTTCAATAAGCTCTTCCTGATCAAACCAGCGATCTAGCCTTGCATTCTCAACAGGATCATCATCATCACTCGCCATCACTCGTTTTTTAAAATCATCAAGTGCATCTTGTGGAAGGTCCTTCATTACCAAAGTTGCATCAACATCAGGATGCCAAGTCCAGTATTGAATAAACTCAAAAATCCCTCCAATAGTGGTTTCCGAAGGGTCTAAGAATAAAAGGATCTTGTTCTTTTGTTCTTTTTCAGCAGCGTAAAGAGAAGAAGCCATCGCTCCCACCAGTACAAATGTCATTATCAAAATCTTTTTCATCATGGATAAGAGTATGGTGTCCTAATCACCACATTTCAAGAAATAAATCTCCAAAGCACCCTCTCTTTAGCAAGTTTTTATTTCGTATAGCAGCATAATCTCATAAACTGTTACAACAATGAGTGAATCAATAGAATTATGCGCGTTAAGAGAGGGATACTGGGACCTTATAAGTACCTACCCTCCCTCTCAAGAAGGTATCGCAATTAAAGAAGCTGCTAATATCCAAACAGGGTATGCGGCTGTTGCTGTGCTTTCCGTAGAAAAAATGCACCTTGCTTATTATATTAGCCTTCGGAATATTCCCAAGCCTACATACTACGATATTAGAAAAAGCGTAAAAGCTGAACGCCCGACCATGCGTCAAAAAACAAAACCAAAAAAAACTGCTAAACCTGCAAAATCTCAAAATAAAACAACGTCAGCACCTGCAGAGACCGCACCCAAGCCTGTAGCCGCAGCGCCAGAAGATGCCCCTGAGATGACCTTCTTTGAAAAGCTTATTGATTCACTTTTTTATCTCCTTACAGGGAAGCATGTAAAAGAAGAGCCTGCCCCTAAAGCACAAGAAAAAGCGAGCAGTGCAGCTTCTGTTACCCCCAAAGATGAACAAACCTTATCAGGCGAACCGGCCATTGATTCTCAAGAAACAGAAGAAAAAACTCTTGAAAACCTTCTAGAAACGCAACTTGAAGAAGAAGCGGAGGTTAGCCCCCCTTCTGAAGATACAGTGCCAGATACAGCACAAGCACCTGATACACATGAAGAGACAAAGGCACCGCCACCTCAAGGCGCAATTTCTGCTAAAAATCCTTTCAAAGCAAAGGAAGGGAATAAAAACACTTCCAGCCCTCTTATGCAACCGCCAGAGCAGGAAAAGAAACATGCTGCCCTTAAAAACACAAAAGCGAGCTTGCCCAAAATTGGGGGAGGACACATTCCTAACCCTTCAACCCAGCAAGCGCAGCAAAACACACCAGATCAGGGCACACCTTTTTGGAATAATATTGCAGAAGATGAAGATGACTTTGAAAAAATACGCCTTCAAATTCAAAAAAGTTTATTTGGGGCTATTGAGCGCGCCAAACAGCTTGCCTGGCTACCAGAACAAAGCACAATGCGCGGCACACTGCAACTTGCGTCCATTCTTCTCATTTGTGGTATTGGTAGAAAGCTCTGCTCTCATGTTGGCGTTCCTGGGGGGCTTGGTAACCAAGTCATTGCAGATACTCTTGAGCAACTGGGCCTTTCTGATAAGCAAGCATTTATCTGCGCACTCCACGTAGACCGCATACTTAGCGATCATAAAAATAACCTCATGTACCTTATTGGCCGTGCCTATGGCGCCAATATTTTAAACGACACTGAGCAACGCATTGACTTACTCAGTATTTTTAACGCATGGGAAGCGAATGAACTTGAAAAATATTTTGACGTTGATGAAGAAAAAAATACAGCTAAATTATCCAAGCTACCTTACTTAAAAGCAATTTCTATTCTCCTTACTGACATTGTAAATTTCACAGGTCAAAGCAATGAAAAAGGTGAAAAATGGGTTAAAGATGTTGTACATGCCCATAACCGCATGACAAAAACAATAACAGCCCATCAAAAAGGAGAGTATATCCAAGGGACCGGTGATGGCGCCCTCCTTATTTTCACATCACCCCAAGCTGCAATGCATGCCGCCCTAGAGCTTCAATTTATGCATCAAAATTTCTGCAGACGTGTGGCAAGTAGACATTTTGATATCAGAGTTGCCGTAAGCCACGGTATTCCTATTCAAACACAATCAGGTTTACATGGCCCTCCTATTGAAGAGCTACATATGATCCATAAAGAAATGGGTGATATTGGCATTGCTGTAACAAAAGGCATAGCAAGCATTGCAAAGCAACACGGGTTTCAATTTAATTTAAACGAAGAGACGCACTTCCCAATTTATGAATTTACAACATACACAGGAGCCCATACAGTAAGCGACAAAGATCAGACAAAAGAACAACACGCTGAAACTCCCGCAGAGAAGATGCAAGAAGAAGGACAACAACACGTATGAGCATTGACCTCTGCATTTTAAGACAAGGCGCTTGGGAAATTCATTCCACCTACTCTCCGGGAGAGTCAGAAAAAGCTGTACAAGATGCCATCCGTTACAAACAAGAAAAAGCCTACACTGGCGTTGTTGTTATTGATGATAGAACAAAGAGCGTTTTATACGGCTACACATCTTCTGGAAAACCAGAATTTGACACAGTCGTAAAAAGCCTTAAAGAAGGCAAAAAAAACCTACGTGTTCAAAGCATGCAAACAAACATGAGAAACAAGCCTGCCAAACAGACAGCAAGCCAAAGCTCCCCAAACCCAATTCAAACCAACAGTAAACTTAACTCTATAATGAGTGTGGCCATGCTATCTCTCGTTATTGCTGTCACCATTTTTATGGTTTTACTTAATATATTTAATGATCTTACCTCAGCGCTTGTTGGTGCTATTTTTACAGCGATATCAGCACTTGCTGCATTTAAAATAGCAAACTTTGACCCCAGCACATCCATTGAAACTGTCGCTAAAATTGTTGCGACAAAAATGCATGTCGGAGATTCTGTCGAGGCACCTAATACGGAAAATGACAACTTAAGTATCAAAGATCACATCCAAAGCATTGCAGATTCTGCCGTAGCTGGGGTTTGGAATGAAGAGCGAGAAGAAGCACCAAAAGAATCTGCGCTTGGCATTATCCTTTTATGCTCTGGTGTCATCGAACATATCCATCAGACACAAAACCATAAACGTCTTGTGCTTATTGAAATGGCGAGCGATATCATTGAAGACTCTAAATTCTCAATTCCCAAAGCAAGCACTGTCGCTTGCTATAAAAACATACTTGAATACCTTGCCTATCCTCGCTATTCAAGCATGTACGATGCAGGGTATCAGCTTTCTAAAAAATTCCATGCCAGCAAAGATATTGAGACCCTTAATTTGCAGGTCAACCAAGCTTTTGAAGCCTGGTCCTCTCATCAAGATGCCGCAGCAAGTAGCAATGCAGCCGCAGCTATTTTATTTACAGACATTGTAGATTTCACATCCACACACCAGGCCCGTGGAGATAATTGGATGATGCGCATATTAAACGCACATAACGAAGCCGTACGCGAAGGCCTCCACATCACTGGCGGACGTGAAATTAAACACACAGGAGATGGCATCATGGCATCGTTCCAGTCTGTTAAAGATGCCCTTGATGCTGCTATTTTTGCACAACGTAAAATTAATGAATTTAACACTGCCCATGAATCTGAGCGTTTTGAAGTGCGTGTAGGCATTAGCTACGGAGAGCCTGTACACATCGGAGGGGATCTTTTTGGGACACCTGTAAATAAGGCCGCTCGCGTTCTTTCTAATACTCAGGGAGAAGAAATTGCAATGTCTTCAGAAGCCTGGCTTGAAGCAAAAAGTTACGGATACACTGCAAAAGAAACAACAGGCGTCGAATTCAAAGGATTTGATGGCATTCACAGCCTCTTTAAGATCAATTGGAAAGAGGCTGAGTAAAGCTGACAAGCTTGACTTCCAGCCTAAAACCCCTTAAAACATTTCTATATAGAACAAAAATTGTCCCATATATATGAACATATACGGATAAGAGTGCAAAATAAACAAGGTAAAACGCAATGATGAAGCTGAGTAAGATGTCAGATTATGCCGTTGTCATGATGACTCTCATGGGTGCGGATCCTCTCGCAAATCACACAGCAACTACAGTTGCAGAAAAAAGTGGCCTTACGGTTCCTACTGTAAGAAAACTCATGAAGATGCTTTCAAAGGCTGGCCTATTAAATTCCACACGTGGCGTTAATGGTGGCTATACCTTTGCTAAAAATCCAAACATGATCAATGTCTCTGAAATTATTGAAGCTGTTGATGGCCCTATTGCTATGACCACATGCCTTGACCGCACACAAACAACTTGTGTTATGGATAGCCACTGTCCAACCAAAGATCGTTGGCACGTGATAAATGATGCTGTTCGTACAGCTTTGCAAGCGGTAAAGCTTGGCCAATTTATTGAACCAACAAATCCGCTGGTTCGTGTTGAATTTGATGAAGAATGTAAAGATAATGCCTGCAATGTCTAACGATACCTACGGCTCTAAAGAAGCCACTTCTGGCGATTATCAGTACGGTTTTGCTACTGATATCGAAATGGATTATGCCCCAAAAGGGCTAAACGAAGATATCATTCGCTTTATTAGCGCCAAAAAGAACGAACCTGAATGGATGCTTGAGTGGCGTCTTAAATCTTATAAAATTTGGCAAAGCAAAGCAGAGCCAAAATGGGCAATGGTTGATTACCCTCCTATCGACTTTAATGATATTTATTACTATGCAGCACCTAAAAGCCAAGAAGATGGGCCTCAAAGCCTAGATGAGGTTGACCCTGAGCTTCTTAGAACCTATGAGAAACTTGGCATTCCCCTTCACGAGCAAGAAATCCTTGCGGGCGTTGCCGTAGATGCTGTTTTTGACAGCGTCTCTGTTGCCACAACATTTAAAGACAAACTTGCAGAAGCTGGGGTTATTTTCTGCCCAATTAGCGAAGCCATTCAAAACCACCCAGAGCTCATTCAAAAATACCTCGGTAGCGTCGTTCCACAAACAGATAATGCTTACGCTGCTCTTAATGGTGCAGTCTTTACAGATGGGTCTTTTGTTTACATCCCAGAAGGCGTGCGCTGCCCTATGGAGCTCTCAACATATTTCCGTATCAACGCCCTTAATACAGGTCAGTTTGAGCGCACACTTATCATTGCAGATAAGGGCAGTTACGTGAGCTATCTAGAAGGCTGCACTGCACCTATGCGTGACGAAAATCAGCTCCACGCTGCTGTAGTGGAACTTGTAGCCCTTGATGACGCTGAAATTAAATATTCTACAGTCCAAAACTGGTACCCAGGCAATGAAGAAGGCAAAGGCGGTATTTATAACTTTGTAACAAAGCGTGCAGATTGTATTGGTAAAAATAGTAAGGTCACTTGGATACAAGTTGAAACAGGGAGCGCCATCACTTGGAAGTACCCATCTTGCATTCTAACAGGTGACGGCAGCTCTGGTAAATTCCTGAGCGTTGCCGTAACGCGCCTCAAACAGCAAGCTGATACAGGGAGTAAAATGGTTCACATTGGTAAAAATACCAAAAGTACAATCATCTCTAAAGGCATTAGCGCTGAGCGCGGGGAAAACACTTACCGCGGCCGTGTGGCTGTTATGAATAGCGCCAAAGGTGCGCGTAACTATACCCAATGTGACAGCATGCTCATTGGAAATAATTGCGCAGCTCACACTGTGCCTTACATTGATGTTAAGACATCTGATGCACAGGTGGAGCATGAAGCAACAACCTCTAAAATTAGTGAAGAGCAAATGTTCTACCTGCGTCAACGGGGCATGACAGAAGAAGACGCTGTCAGCATGATCGTGAACGGATTTGCAAAAGATGTTCTGCAGGAGCTTCCAATGGAATTTGCAGTAGAAGCACAAAAACTTCTCGGAATTACACTTGAAAATAGCGTCGGCTAGTAATAAGGAAAAAAGTAATGATTGAAATTAAAAACCTACACGCACGCGTGGATGACAAAGAAATTCTTAAGGGTCTTAGCCTGACGATTCCTGATGGTGAAGTTCATGCCATTATGGGCCCAAACGGCGCTGGTAAAAGTACGCTTGCCAATGTTATTTCTGGCAAAGATGGCTATGAAATTACTGAAGGTGATATTCTTTTCCACGGGCAAAGTGTCCTTGAAATGGAACCAGAAGAACGCGCTCACCTTGGCCTTTTCCTTGCTTTCCAATACCCAGTAGAAATTCCTGGCGTAAATAGCATGACATTCCTACGTACGGCTCTTAATGCTAAACGTAAGGCAAATGGTGAAGATGAACTAGATGGTGCAGAATTTCTTCGTATTGTTAAAACAGCGATGAAAAACCTAAAAATCAAAGACGATTTCCTGAAACGCTCTGTTAATGTGGGCTTTTCTGGCGGTGAGAAAAAACGTTTTGAAATTCTTCAAATGCAAGTGCTAAGCCCAACTTTTGCTGTACTTGATGAAACAGATTCAGGCCTTGATATTGATGCCCTTAAGGTGGTAGCTGAAGGCGTAAACATGCTCCGAGAAGCTTCTCGTAGCTTTCTTGTTATTACGCACTACCAGCGCCTTCTTGATTATATTGAGCCTGACGTGGTGCATATTCTTGCAGATGGTAAAATTCAAAAAACAGGTGATAAAAATCTGGCCCTTGAGCTTGAGGAAAAAGGTTATGACGCCGTGATTGGGGATGCAGCCTAATGACGCTGATTGATACACTTAAAAGTACACTGGCAGACGATACATCTGCCAATGCTAAGCTCTTTTTAGATAACGGTATTCCTACGCCTAAAATTGAAAAATGGCATTATACAAACCTCAATAACATCATGCGCACAACATGGCCATTTCAAAAGGCCAGCCATGCAAGCCAACAATCTTGCGGCGAAAGCGACATTCGTTTCTTTGATGGTCACGCTACAGTTTGTAGCGTACCTGATGGCGTGACGATTCTTGCAGAGCGTGAAGCCTCAGCCCACCCCATTTTGCAAAGCATGCGCACGCACGAGTTTTCAAAAAGAGATGAAAGTTTGGCTGCGCTTTCACATAGCCAGAGTACCCCGCTCTTTATTCTGGTTGATAAGAAGGTTGAAGCCACCCTTGTTCTAGAAAATTTTAGTATGCTCAAAGAATCAGTGAACTTCCCACACCTATGTATTGCGATTACAGAAGGCGCAAGCCTTACACTCTCTAGCCATAGCCATAGCGCTGGCGAAGCATGGAGCAATATCCTGACTCAAATCCATATTGCAAATGATGCAAGCCTTACCCTAATGAACCTGCAAAATGAGCGTAAAGATACCACTCATACATCCCATACATTTATTCAAGCAGAAGAAGGCAGCGCACTTAATATTTATGGCATGAACATTGGCGGATCACTGGGACGCCAAACCATAGATATTGAACTTAACGGTAAAGATATTCAAACGAATATTGCCACAGCTAACCTTGCCGACGGCAAACAAACACAAGACTTTACAGTTCACATGAATCACAACCACCCTTCTTGCGATACAAGCGTATTCTCTCGCAATGTCTGTCGCGGTCGGGGACAAAGCGTATTCCAAGGTAAGTTCTATGTGGCGCAGCAAGCTCAACAAACAGATGCAGAGATGAGCTGTAAATCTTTACTGCTCTCAGATCGCGCACGTGCTGATAGCAAACCAGAGCTTGAAATTTATGCAGACGATGTAAAATGCGGGCATGGCGCAACGGTAGGTACGCTTGATAATGAATCTCTTTTCTACCTCATGGCACGTGGCGTACCGCGCAAGGACGCTGAAAACCTACTGGTAGAAGGCTTTATTGAAGATATGCTGACCCGCATCCCTGATGATGCCACGGCTAAAATTTGGCGCGCTCATTTTGCTGCATGGCTTGCGGCAACGTACGAAGGGTAGGCGCTGTGGAAAGCTTTAAGCACCACTTCCCTATTTTTGAAAATGAGAGCAATCAAGCTCTTGCTTATTTTGATAGCGCCTCGAGCGCTCAAAAACCAAAGCAAGTTATTGAAGCTATGAACCGCTTCCAAACATCATCTTACGCCAATGTGCACCGCGGCCTATATAGGCTCTCTGCTGAATCTACAACAGCTTATGAAAATGCACGTAAAACAGTCGCAAACTTTATTGCTACAGATGAAAATAATATTGTATTTACACGCAGTGCCACTGAAGCTATCAACCTTGTAGCAAGCACTTGGGGTACGCAGCACATTAAGGCTGGCGATATCATTCTCCTCACTGAAATGGAGCACCACGCCAATATTGTACCTTGGGTCATGCTGGCCAAACAGGTTGGCGCTAAAGTAGAGCATGTTTCGCTTTTACCTGATGGCTCACTTGATATGAAATCTTATGAAAAAGCTCTAGAGAATAAACCTAAACTTGTTGCTTTTACTCATGTTTCTAATGTTCTAGGCACCATTAATTCTGTTAAAAATATGGTTTCACAGGCGCATAATGCAGGCGCTAAAACTATAATTGATGGCAGCCAAGCTGCACCTCATATAAAGCTTGATATGGCAGATATTGATAGCGATTTTTACGTGTTTACAGGCCATAAAACTTACGGTCCAACAGGTACTGGTGTTCTCTACGGTAAAAAAGAACTTCTAGACGCTATGCCGCCATGGCAAGGCGGCGGCGATATGATTGATACTGTCGCATTTGATAATATTACATTTGCAAAGGCGCCTGCAAAATTTGAAGCAGGCACACCTAACATTATTGGCACTATTGGCCTTGCTGCTTCTATTGAGTTTTTAAATGAGATCGGCTGGGGCGCAATTGAAACCCATGAAAAAGCGTTATCAGAAAAGTTAGATGCAGGGCTACGCAGCATTGATGGCATCACACTGTACAGCAAAGCCAAAAATAAAATTGGCGTATTTTCTTTCAATTTAGATGGCATTCATAGCAGCGATGTCGCGATGATTCTTGATAAATGCAATGTTGCTGTCCGCACAGGGCATCACTGCGCCCAGCCCCTTATGAAAACGCTTGGCACAGAGCATACCATTCGCGCAAGTATTGGCCTCAGCACAACTGAAGCTGATATTGATCAGCTTATTTCAGCACTGCATAAAGCTCAAAAGATGCTAGGTTAATACCATGAGTAAAATCAAAATTGAGTTCACTGGCCTGCCTGAAGTTGAAAAGAAACCAGAAGAGTCTAGCCCACTTAAAGATCGCGTTATCTACGCCCTACGCAACGTGTTTGACCCCGAACTACCAGTAAACGTATATGACCTAAAACTCATCTACGATATTCGTATCGATAGCCATAATAAAGTGGATATAGATATGACTCTCACAAACCCCAACTGCCCTGTGGCAGATCAAATCCCCAAGGATGTAGAGGACGGTGTGCGCAAAGTAGAGGGCGTTAAAGATGTCACTGTCACTATGGTTTGGGAGCCTACATGGCATAAAGACATGCTCAGCGATGATATTAAACTTGAACTTGGACTTCTCTAGGAGAAAAAATGACCGATACAAAACCACCCATCACACTCACACCAGCAGCTGTCGAAAGGCTTAAAGAGATTGTATCAAAAGCCGAAGGAGCCGTAATTGCCCTACGCATCAGTGTTAATAAAAAAGGCTGTAACGGCCTTGGTTATGAACTAAGTTACGTAGAAGAAGCAGACGACAAAGATATTAAAATTGAGCAAGACGGCACAGTTGTTTACCTTGATCCGGCTGCCTCTCTCTACCTGTACGGCTCCACCATGGACTTTGTCACAGAAAAACTTAGAAGCGCCTTTGAATTTATTAACCCGAATGAAAAAAGCCGCTGCGGCTGCGGGGAAAGCTTTAACGTGTAACTCTTTCATATTGAAAAACCGCCCCGAAGGGCGGTTTTTTAATCGTTTAGTACACCCTTTTCTCCATATGATTTCTTTAAATCAAAGGCAATAGCGAAAGCCTGCCCTGGCACATCATAACCCGGCCCAAAATCTTTACTGATCGTAAGGTCTTGTATCTTTAAAGCAATTGCAACATCTATATTCTTTGCTTCTTCGCAAAGCTTTTTAAAAGATTCAAGGCTTTGAGCCTCTCTCAAGGTAATTCGGGGGGTTGTGCAACTGCGAGCCGATTCCCATTTTTCAGAAATTAAGAAAAATGGTTTAGAATTACCACACCGTGCCTCAGCATGAATTTTATCTCTCAAAGAATGTAAAAGCTTTTGCATATTAATAGAAATCTCTCGAGCATACTCAGCTTTTTCTTCAGCCTTTAAGCGCTTTTTCTCATTTTCATCCACAGCAAAAGATTGCTTTAAATGTTCAGAAAACTCTTCGGCATTCATATTTTTATATGAGGAATCTTCCTCATTTTTTAGGGAAAACTTCTTCATATAAAAGAATACTCTAAGCAAAATAAGGGCAATGATGCCCAATGTAATATAAGCTGCTGTCATCATCATGCAGTTCCTTAAAAACGTGAATAAAGATTTAGAACCAATCAATGTATACACATTTTTTTGTTATTGGTCAACATGAAAAAACCGCCCCGAAGGGCGGTTTTTAATCGTTTAGTACAGCTCAAAGCGATAAGCCTCTCCAGTAGCATACAGGCCTTCTATATGGAAAAGACCATAGCGCCTTGGAGAATCCAAAAAAATAGAGGCACTTGTCAGATGTACTATCACACCATACTGCGCCCTATAATAAGTTACAGAAGATCCCTCCATAACCGCAAAACTGCTGCCATCGGGAAGAGAAATTTGATTGCTTACACCGTCCCAAATTTCATCCAAAGATCCGTTCAGCCCAATGTTATCTTGAAACTGGCTTACGAAATACCGAGACATGCGCGCCCTTCCCATTCAAAGTGCTCAATTGGCACCCCCGTCTGAAAGACACGAAAATAATGAATTAACCACATGATGCAAAAACCTTATCAAAAAAGTAAATATTGCTATGTGCTAGCATTGGGGTCCCCCTAGAAAAACAGCAAAAAGATGAGATATCTTTATCCTTATAAAGGATTACATATCAGCAAGCAACCAATACATAAAAAGCAATATTATCCCCTCCCTGTATATAGCACCTCAATATTCTATTTTGTTACCTTTCTTACAAGGTGCCCTGGACAGATCGAAATAAAAAAGCCCCGCACATGCGGGGCTTTTTTTAAAGTTTGGTAACGTTACGCTACTTTAGCGCGACCTTCTTGAACTTCAGCAGTTACATTCGAAGGAGCTTCGTTGTAATGGCTAAATTCCATTGTGTAGTTCGCACGGCCTTGGCTCATAGAGCGAAGGTTTGTTACGTAACCAAACATGTTAGCAAGTGGAACTTCAGCAGTAATCACTTTAGCGCCAAACTTATCTTCGTTTCCGCTAATTTGACCACGACGAGAACTTAGGTCACCAATAATGTCACCCATGTAATCTTCTGGAGTTGTTACTTCAACTTTCATCATTGGCTCAAGGAGTACAGCGCCACACTTTTTCTTCGCGTCACGTACTGCAAGAATACCAGCCATCTTAAATGCCGCCTCAGATGAATCGACATCGTGGTAGCTACCATCAAACAGAGTTGCTTTCACGTCAATAAGTGGGTAACCAGCTACAACACCGCCTTTAAGCGCTTCTTCGATACCTTGGTTAATGGCGTTAAAGTATTCCTTAGGAACAACACCACCAACAATCTTAGATTCGAACTCGTAACCTTCACCACGTTCGCGAGGCTCAAAGTGTACATTGACATGACCGTACTGACCACGTCCACCAGACTGCTTCACGTGCT
>CAXHDG010000012.1:0-65173 GCA_964015495.1 uncultured Magnetococcales bacterium | reverse complement strand
GACCTGAGTAACGGTGCTTTTGAGAAAACAGACAACCCTCTTGACCTTTCTATACAAGGTGAAAACACTTTCTTTGGAATTCTTGTAAATGATCAAGTGCAATACACACGTAATGGACACTTTCAGCTCGATGCTGGGGGCAATATTGTAGATGATCGCGGTAACCCTCTTGTAGATTTAAATGGCGGTGCAATTGCGGTTCCTGATGGAACCACGACAATTCAAATTACTGGAGATGGAACAGTTTCAGGAGATGATGGTCCAATTGCCGCAATCGGCCTGTTTGAGTTTGATAACCCGCAAAGCCTTTTAAGAGCTGGTGGTTCTTACATTACACAAGGTGAAGAGCCTATTCCATCTATTGAGGCACAGGTTTTGCAAGGCTTCCTTGAGGCCAGCAATGTAAGCCCTGTTGAAGAGACCATACGTATGACGCAGCTCTCTCGTGCATACCAAAGCGCCCTAAAAACGGTGCAGGGAATTGAAGAACTTGAACAAAGAGCAGTTCGTGAACTTGCACGGATGCCATAAAAAAAGATTTAACGAAGGAGAACCAACCACATGATGCGCGCACTTAAAATCGCCGGAACGGGTATGTCTGCTCAGCAGATGAACGTTGATGTGCTCTCAAACAACATTGCTAACATTAATACCACTGGTTTTAAACGCCAAAGGGCAGCTTTTAGAGACCTGATTTATCAAGATCAGGTTGCTGCTGGCGCAGCAACATCTGCAGCTGGAACCCTTTCTCCGGCAGGTGTACAAACAGGTCTTGGTGTGAACATTGGCTCAACATATGATATTCACGAGCAAGGACCGCTTCAAAGAACAGAGAGCCAGTTTGATCTTGCGATTTCTGGACGTGGTTTCTTTGAAATTACTTTGCCAGATGGTACAAGCGCTTACACGCGTGATGGTTCGTTTCAGGTTGATAACACAGGGACCATGGTCAATATTGATGGTTACGAATTAAACCCTTCAATTGTTCTTCCGGAAGATGCTGTAAACTTAACAGTCTCTGCGGATGGTATTGCCTCAGCACAGGTTGGCGATGACATTATTGAACTTGGTCAAATTCAGCTTGTCATGTTCCAAAACGAAGCTGGACTTCGTAATATTGGAGATAACCTTTTTAAAGCAACGGATGCCTCTGGTGTTGCTAACGCAACCAACCCAACTGAAAGCGGGTCTGGTAGCATTGAGCAGTTCTTTGTGGAAGGCTCTAACGTGGATTCTATTGAAGAGGTAACAAACCTCATTACAGCGCAGCGATCTTTTGAGCTTAATTCACGCGTGATTACCACTGTAGATGAAATGCTGAATGCAATTAACCAGATTCGATAAGAGTAAATAGGTAGAAAAGGAGAAATGTTCATGAAAAAAGTTATAATGTTTACAGCACTATTGCTTGGTAGCTTTACTGCCCATAGTTCTCCTATTATGGAAATACCTGTTTTGAACGCTAAAATTAAAAAAGGCGATATTATTACAAAGCAGATGATTGCATCAAAACCTATGCAAAAAGGCCGCCTTGCCAGCACTGTTATTATGAACGTGGAAGAACTGGTTGGCCTTGAGGCGCTTCGCCCTATGCGCCCCAATGTGCCAATTTATGGAAACCAATTGCGTATGCCGCCCAATGTGCACCGCGGAGACAGAGTGACCGTTATCTTTAAAAGTGGTAGTATGGTGTTAAAGTTAGACGCCAAGGCACTTGAAGATGGTTACGCTGGGGAATCTATTAAAGTGACAGGTGCAAGTAACAATACAATTATGGCAACCATCCAAGATGGTGGCGTGCTAACGGTGAACTAGGGGAGTTTAATAATGAAAAAAGCATATATTCTTATGGTTGGGGCAGTTGTCTCTGCTTGTAATCCTCCAAGTGCTCGTCCTGATATATCAACGGTTGGTGATGGTATGGAGCATAGCCTTGGTAATAAGCCTATACGCACTTCTGGCGTTGCGCCTCTGCCTGCATCTCGTGCACCAGGGAGCTTGTGGAGCTCAAACAATAGTAAATTCTTTAAAGATAGCCGTGCCAGTAAAGTTGGCGATATTGTAACCGTTGTTATTGATGAGCAGGCTCAAGCCGAAGTTGATGCTGCAACAACAACAAATCGCTTAAGCGCTAAAAATAGCGGAATTACTAACCTTCTTAACTTAGAGGGCCTTCTCACAAGTAGAGGGATACCACCAGGAACACGTTCACTTCTTGATACAAATGCAAACCGTCAGTTTGACGGGGAAGGTACAACAGATAGAGAAGATAAACTTACAGCAAGGGTTGCTGCTGTTGTCACTCAGGTGCTTCCTAATGGTTACCTTGTGATTCAAGGAACACGCGAAATTATGATTAACTATGAAAAGCAGAACATGCGCATTAGTGGTGTTATTCGTAAGGATGATATTAACCCAGATAATACAATTGCCTCTGAAAAGGTGGCTGAAGCACGTATTGTTTACGCTGGTAATGGCCTTGTCGATGAAAGCCAGACTCCACAATATGGAGAGCGCTTTCTTGATAAATGGTTACCGTTTTAATTTAAAGCTCGTGTAGGGGTTCATAAATAACTATGAGTAAACGATTTGTCATACCTTTGTTTTTGCTGTTTTTAGCTTTTAGTGAGGGCGCTTTTTCCCAGTGTGCAGACCCTTTATCGGATAAATGTGGACGTGTTACAGGCATTGTTGATGTCGATTTTGGGGTGGATGATTTTTCCGGGAATGAGCAATTAATTGACACAATATGTGCTTACACCCAAGCTGATGGAGATGGTCGTATGCGTGTGCGTAATACTGGGTCGAGTACTCAACTGACAGCAGATCCTCGCAGGTTTGCAGTCACCGACGGGTTTGGAAACGAGATTCAAACGCGTGTAGCCTTTAGAGGCAGTGTCGATACTACATGGCGAAATATTCGTGCTGACACTGGTTATCAAAATAAAATACGAGATGTTGGTGAGCACCCTGCAGAAAACGAATTGTGCGGTATTGGCGGGGACTCAAACGATATTCGAACAGTAATAAATAGAGGATGGATCAACGGAGCTGTACCTGGGGTTTATACTGGATTTATAGAACTACAAGGCCGGCCGGATTGATATTAGCTTCTCGCTAAAAAGAATAAAAAGGCATGAAAAAACAGAATACGATTTTACTCCTTATAGGCATGCTTTTTTGCCTCTTTTCCCAATTTACGCACGCGCAGTGTGCAACGCCTACAACAGATGTTTGTGCAAGAGCAACAGGTGCAACGGATGTAAACTTTGGTACAGATGATTTTGCAGGGGATGAAGACTTCACGGATACAGTTTGTATTTATACGCAGGCAGATGGAGACGGGGTTGCGCAGGCTAGAAATTCAGGGGCAAGCGATCAATTTACGACAGATAATCAGTATTATGCTGTTGTAGATGGTTCTGGTAATGAAATTCAGATGCAGGTTGAAGTGAGAGGGACCACTGATCTTACATGGAGGACTATTCGGGCAGACCAAGGGTTTTTAGATAAACTATGGGATGTGGGTGAAAATCCAGCTGAAAATGAACTATGCGGTATTGGTGGGGACACGAATGATGTTCGTACAACATTGCAGCGCTCATGGATTGATGGCGCTATCCCCGGTGTTTATGCAGGAACAGTTTCACTTGAGGTTCGGCCAGATTAACAAATTTTCTTGCGCTTTAGATATGCTCATATAATATGACGTTTATGTCAAAAATTCATATTTTACCAGATGATCTCGCAAACCGAATTGCGGCCGGTGAGGTTGTAGAGCGCCCAGCAGCTGTTGTTAAAGAGCTTGTCGAGAATGCTGTGGATGCAGGGGCTTCTCAGATTCAAGTTTCTGTGGAAGAGGACGGTACAAAACGCATTGAAATTTCAGATAATGGCAGCGGAATAGAAAAAAGCGATCTTTCACTTGCGCTTCACCGCCACGCCACTTCAAAAATTTCCAGTACAGATGATCTTTTTAATATTCATACTCTTGGTTTTAGAGGGGAAGCGCTACCATCTATTGGCTCTGTTTCAAAACTTACTATCACTTCCAGAATAGAAGGTGAAGATAGTGCATGGCAGGTTGTTTGCCATGGCGGTGATATTGCTGAAGCGGTGCCAACGGCAAGAGAGCAGGGGACAACAGTTCTTGTTGAAAATCTTTTCTTTAATACACCTGCGCGTAAAAAATTCCTAAAAACAGCGCGCACAGAAAAAGAACAAGTGAAAGAAACTGTGACCAAGTTGGCGCTTGCCCATCCTGAAATTGAATTTGTTTTCTTGCAAGATGGAAGAGAAACTTTTCGTCTGAACCAGGCACAAGGCGCCCTACTTGAAGATATGTTACCGCGGGTGGCGGGGTTTTTAGGCCGTGAATTTTCTGAAAATACAGTCCCTGTTGATTTTGAGCGAGATGGTATGAGCATTAAAGGCTTTGTATCTCTCCCTACTTATCACATTGGGAATAATCGGAAACAGTTTTTATTTATTAATGGCCGCCCTGTCAGCGACCGTGTGCTTGTTGGTGCGCTTAAAGGGGCTTATCACGATATGCTTCACCATGGCCGTCACGCCGTTGCGCTCCTTTTTGTGAATGTGCCGCCGGGAGACTTAGATGTTAACGTGCACCCTACTAAAGCAGAGGTACGTTTTTCTAATAGTAGTGCAGTTTATGGTTTTGTTCATACGGCCATCCGTAGGGCGCTTGCACCTTACAGTACAACTGTAAGCACAACACCGGCAGAGGAAGCACTTGCTAAGTTTCAAAATGCAATGCCAATGCAGCAGCACGGTCAGCCTCCAGTGCAAAACCCGTCTTTTGTAAGAGAGGGGGCATCTTCTCCTTACAGTGCGCCTTATGTGCCGAGAGATCACTCTGCACAGCCTGCGCGCCAAGCTGCCTTTATTCATAATTTAAATGCCACGCCGCAAATGAGCGTTGCTGAACCCCTTCAGCAAGCCAGTACAGAGGATTTTTCAAGCTATCCGCTTGGCGCGGCCGTGGCGCAGGTTCATAAAACCTATATTGTGGCGCAGGCGGATGACGGGCTTGTGGTGGTAGATCAGCATGCCGCCCATGAGCGACTTGTGTACGAGAAATTTAAAACACAAATGGCCGAGCAGGGTGTTGAGAGACAAGCCCTTCTTGTGCCTGATATTGTAACGCTCAGCGAGGCTGATGTTGAAGCGCTTCTTGCCCATGAAAAAGGGCTGGAAAAACTTGGTCTTGAAGTAGAGGCTTTTGGCGTAAATGCTGTTTCTGTGCGAGCGACACCTGCAATTTTGGGTAGCGTAAACGTAAAAGATTTAATTGAAAATCTTGTTGAAGATGTTCGAAACCTAAAATCAACAACGTCTCTGCAGGAAGATATGGAACACTTGCTTTCTACCATGGCATGCCACGGTAGTATTCGTGCTGGCCGTGTACTTGCTCATAGTGAAATGAATCAGCTACTCAGGGATATGGAAAACACACCAGGAAGCGCGCAGTGCAACCATGGTCGCCCAACTTCTATCAAGTTACAGCTTAAGGATATTGAAAAGCTTTTTGGACGTAGGGGCTATTAAAACTCTCCCCTTGGCAAAGTTTGTAACTTGTGTAATATCATTGACCATCTTCAAAGAATAGGACGCTTATGAAACGTAAAAATATATTGGTGTTTTGCCATGGTGATATACCACGGCTCGCCATTTTTGAAACCCTCCTGCCGCACCTTGGTTTTGATGTAACAGTTGTGCATACGCGGGGCGGAGACGCTCTTCCTGATTCCCCATCTCATTATGATGGGCAAATCATCATGGGCGGCGCATGTTCTATTCGTGATATTGATTCTTTGCCTTGGCTGAAAGAAGAAGCGAAGTGGGTAAAGCAGGCAGCAGATAATGGCATGCCAACCCTTGGCATTTGCCTTGGTGCTCAAATGCTTTCTTATGTGTATGGCGGAAAAGTTCAGCGTGGTGATAAGCATCCTTCCGCAGGTTTTTCAGAATTAAAAATGAACCATCATGATGCTATTTTTGGCGACGAACTTTGCGGCAAGCATGTTGCGCTTTGGCATGAGGATGTTTATTCACGCCCTGAAGGTGTTATGCATCTTATGGGGGGCTCAAAATACCCAGAGCAGGCTGCCAAATATGCAGATCATGTTTATGGGGTTCAGTTTCACCCAGAAGCTATAGAAGCTTCTGTTGAGCGTTGGTACAGGGAGGATATTTTATCAGGCCGCTGGGCAACTGCACAGGCGGTGGAATGGGAAACAATGCTCAAGCAAAGCCGAGAATTTTTACCAGATACACATGCATGGCTTGAAGGGTTTTTGAAGAGGCTATTTAAAAGCTAACCCAAACCTATTCTAAACTCTTCTAAAGTTGCTCCAAAAGCCAAAAAGCGCTCTTACCAAATTTTTTGTGTTTGTGAAGGGTAAAGCTTTCAGGAATTTTAAGGTCGTATGTGCTGGATTCTTCTAGTGCCCATAAAGTGCCTTTTTCACCCAAGCTAGCGCTGTTATTTAAAATTTTATCGAGCAGGTTTTCACCGTAAGGTGGGTCTGCAAAAATCACATCAAAAGGGCCATTGATAAATGTAGATGCGCTTTGTTGAATAATGGCGCTTTGGGCTGTTTTTATACCGAATTTACTGACATTGTTTTTAATGTGAGTGGTGTTAATGTCAATAAATGTGCTATGGCCCGCGCCCCGTGAAAGGGCTTCAATGCCAAAAGCACCACTACCGCAGCATAGGTCAGCAACTTTCATATTTTGCCAGTGTAGGCGGCTTTCTACGCTGTTGAGCATGGCCATTCTGGTTCTGCTTTTTGTTGGCCGAACGCTTAAGTCATCTGCTGTTTCTAGCTGTTTTCCTTTATAGATACCAGATGTAATTTTAAGCATGTTGTGCCTCTTTAGCAGCGTGAATAAACGCTTTAATAATTTGCATGTGTGGATTGTTTTTATCTTCTAAAAAGAATTCTGGATGCCATTGCAAGCCAAGGCCAAAGGGGTGGTCTTCCCATGCAATGGCTTCAATAACAGCATCAGGAGATGAGGCGCAAAGCTCTGCACCTTTAGGGCATTCTACAAGGGCTTCTCTGTGTGCTGTATTCACATTCATTTTATGAGTATTAAGAAGTGTGTGAAGAAGGCCGCCTTTAAAAATTTCGATACTGTGCGCTTCTTCTTCTGCATCTTTTGCATTGAGGTGATCAAACTTGGTTGGAAGCTCTAAGGAAACATCTCTGTAAAACTTACCGCCCAAAATGCCAGCCATAACTTGCATACCAGCACAGATACCTAGAGTTGGTATTTTTCTTTTGTGGAGCTCTAAGGTGAGAGTTTGGTCATACTTTATGCGTGGGTTTGGTGTATGTTTGGTGTGTGTTTGGGCTGCGTTTTGGTACCAGTCGTCAGAAAATTTATATGTGCCCCCAGGTAGGAGAAATCCGTCACAAAGATGAAGATGATCTTCAATGCTTTCTGTATCTAAGGGAAGTCCGACAGGGAGGGCATTGCACGCCTTGATGGCGTCAAAGTAGTGGTGCCTTAATGCATAATGGGGGCGTTTTGAGAAGCTTCCTTGTTCTTCAAAATCTAGTGGAATGCCAATAATAGGTTTAGATTTCATGGTGATACATATACTTTCTTGCTTACTTGTATAAAATATATAGCATACAAAGGTTGACATAGGACAGTGAAAGTCTGACATTACTAGCTTAGAAGCAAATGATTTTGGGAACTTTGAGTGAATTTTACACCAGAAAAAAGTGATTTGAAAGCCACGTTTAAATGGCTCTCTGAACAATCTTATCAGGGCGTTCAGGGTGTGTATATGTATGACTCTGGAACTGCGGGGCTAACCTTTGGTGTGACAGTTCATACCCATGGAAATGAGCCTTGCGGCCTTGCGGCGCTTGGTGTGTTTCAGCAGCTCATATCAAAAGGTACGGCCTTTAAAGGGCGAATCATCTTTACGCTTAATAATATTGAGGCTTCTAAAAAGTACTGGCTGCCAGAGAATGACCCAGCTGAGTTTAAGTACCGCTTTTTAGATACAAACATGAACCGTGTGCCAGAAGAGTTTAACCTTGAAGGCGAGGTTTATGAGGAATATGAATTTAAACGTATTCAAGAGCTGCGTAAGGTTTGGAAAGAGTTTGATGTGGCTGTGGATTTCCACACAACATCGCAAGATGCCCCAGCTATGGTAATTGCCAATGATACGTTGCCTCTTGCTTATGTGTCTGCTCTGCCTCTTTCTCATTATCTTGAAGGCATGGAAAGGGCCGTGAAAAGTAATTTTTTAACAAAGCTTTATGGTCATAAATCTAGCGCTGATATGTATATGATTGAGTGCGGTCAGCATGAAGATCTTTCAGCCTTTAAGTGCGCAGCCGAATGTTTTTTGAGTCTTATTCAATCTTATGGGCTTGTAAAAAATGTTTATGAATTATCTTCTGATGAAGAGCTTCAAGTTTACAAAGTTACTGAAAGCTGTTTTTTCCCAGATGCAAGCTATGAGCAAATAGAGATTTATAAGAATTTCGCTGCTATGAAAGCAGGTCAAGTTTTAGCTGAAGGTGATGGATCCCCTGTTGTAGCACCGTTTGATGGTCATATTCTTATGGCACCTAACGTGAAAAAGCCTGCATATCTTACAGAAGAAACTTATTTCTTTTCAAAGCCGGTGATTTCTGTGAAGCGTGAGAGAGCGCTATCCCATGCATGAAAGCATGATGGCGCGCGCTTTGGAGCTTGCTGAAATAGCGTTTGAAGCTGGCGAAGTACCAGTGGGTGCTGTTATTTATAACAAATCAGGTGAAATTGTTGGCGAAGGATATAATTTTGTTATAAGTTCCAATGACCCAACCGCACATGCAGAAATTGTTGCGCTTAGAAAAGCAGCTCAGCATCAAAAATCTGCGCGTCTGGATGGGCTCATGATGGCTGTGACACTTGAGCCTTGTGCGATGTGCGCACAGGCCATTTCTCACGCAAAAATTGCTGAGCTTCGCTTTGGAGCTTATGATGTAAAAAGTGGAGGCGTACAAAATGGCGCGCGTATTTACGACCATAAAACCTGTCATCACAAGCCTGATGTCTATGGTGGACTTATGGAAGAATCTTGTTCAAAAATTCTTCAAGCCTTCTTTAGAGAAAAGCGGTAGTTTTTGGCGTCAAGACCGCTTATCTTTTTGGGCGCAAGAGCTTAGAAAAGGCGAGGTGGTTGTTGCACCTGCTGAAAGTGTGTACGGATATTGCTGCGATCCCTTTAATGAAAGTGCTCTTAGAAAGCTTATAGGTATTAAAAACCGTCCTGTAGATAAGGGCATGATTATTCTTGTTGGTAGCACAAAGCAGCTTTACCGATTTGTTGAAAAAAGCGAGCTTTCTCAGGCACACCGTGATGCCATGAAAAAATATTGGCCTGGTCCTTATACTCTTGTACTGCCTGCTAAAAATGAGTTACCAGATTTGATTACAGGAAGCCGCAATACTGTAGCGATTCGTATGCCGAGACCTGTTTATATGAGAGAGTACTTGCGAGTTTGGACGAAAGGGCTTGTCTCTTCAAGTTTGAATGAAACAGGAGAGGAGCCTGTGCGCGATGCTGAGGATATTCCTCATGGGCCTGTGGCGCTTGAGATGTCCCGCTCTCTTAGGGGTAAGCCTTCTAAAATTTATGATCCTGAAAAGAATGCTTGGATTCGATAAAATAAAAAATGCGCCCAGAGGGCGCATTTTTATTAAACGTAAACTTAGTCTGTAATAGGTATAAAGAGGACTTCAATAACTTCGTAAGTATGTGTGCCGTTTGGTGTTTTCACAACAACTTCATCGCCTTCTTCTTTGCCAATCATGGCACGTCCAACAGGAGAGCTTGTTGAGATAAGACCTTTATCAATGTTTGCTTCATCTTGGCCAACAAGTGTGTAGGTGACTTCTTCATCTGTGTCATCGTTTATAAGCTTAATGGTTGCACCAAATACAGCGCGAGAGCCAGTAAGTTTTGTTGGGTCAATAACATCAGCGCGTGCTGTTTTATCCTGAAGCTCTGCAATACGCCCTTCAATGAAGCCTTGCTTCTCTTTTGCGTACTGGTATTCTGCGTTCTCAGAAAGGTCGCCGTGCTCGCGTGCTTCTTCAATTGCTTTTGTGATAGCTGGGCGTTCAACCTTAATAAGGTTTTCTAGCTCTGCTGAGAGCTTGTCGTAGCCATGGTTTGTCATTGGCAAGCGATCCACTGGTCGTTTCTCCTTTTCTATACTGTCAAACGAAGGAGGGAGATTACACCGAAACTATCCGTTTTGCAAGAGGTTAGCTTCTTCTTTTATATTGTGAATCTCTAAGGTATACTTGCGCTATGACACAGAGCAACTTCCTGAAAAATACCAAGCTTCCAGCCTGCTGGACAGTACGCCTTGCAACTTTGCTTTCTAGTGAGAGTATGAATGAGCTTTGTGCCTTCCTTTCACAGGAGGTGAAACAAAAACAAGTGTTTCCGCCAGCCTCTCTTTGGTTTAATGCATTAAACAAAACAAAATTTGATGATGTGAAAATTGTTGTTTTAGGACAGGACCCTTATCATGGTGAAGGGCAGGCGCATGGCCTAAGTTTTTCTGTAAAAAAGGGAATTACCCCACCACCATCTCTTAAAAATATGTACAAAGAACTTTCTGATGATGTTGGATTTAGGGCGCCGGTCCATGGCTGTCTTGAGGAATGGGCAGAGCAGGGTGTGCTGCTTTTGAATAGCGTGCTCACTGTTGAAAATTCAAAACCAGCAAGCCATAAGGGGCGAGGGTGGGAAGAATTTACTGATGGTGTGATTAAAGAGCTTTCTGACCAGCGGGAAGGGCTTGTGTTTATCTTGTGGGGTGCGTACGCGCAAAAAAAAGGCGCAGTTATTGATGAGTCAAAACACCTGGTTCTTAAATCGCCACACCCGTCTCCATTTTCTGCCAGAACTGGGTTTTTTGGGTGCGGGCACTTTTCTAAAGCGAATGCTTATCTTGAGTCTCATGGGAAAACGCCAGTCAACTGGCAACTTTCAGCTTAAATTCATCTTGTATGGGGGCGGTAGAGGTGATATAAATTGCCCTAGTGGGCGAATAGCTCAGTTGGTTAGAGCAGAGCACTCATAATGCTTTGGTCGGGGGTTCAAGTCCCTCTTCGCCCACCACTAAGAATTTGAAAAAGGAGGCCGTAGGCCTCCTTTTTATGTCGATTATTCTTGAGATGTGACTGTCACAAGGGTGCAGTTTGCACGGTCTATGGTAATATGGACCATATGGTCGTCTTCAGCATACATCTCGATGTTGATTTGCCCCTCCTGGACAGAAACATTTGCTGATGAAGTGAGTGTAAAATATTTTGCAAATGAGTCCAACCCTCTATCCGAGAGAACGTCAATAAGGTAGGTGTGCCAAATTTCATCAATAACCTCTAGCCTAAGCATTTGGTCAAGCGTGGCATGTGTTGCGGCACAAATTTGTTGAGGGACGGTGTTACGTTCCTTGGCAGCAGCAGTGGTTGCTGTTGCCATAAAAATGGCGGCGCAGGTAATTTTAAGAATTTTTTTCATGGAGAACTCCAAGGTGAACTGGAAAGGAACTACAGATATAAATATCATGTGTATACTGTCATTGAAGCATTTTTCTGTCAATCGTTTTTCAGCTCCTGCAAGAATGAAATTTCTTGCTAACTTTAGGGATAATGTGTAATTAATGAGGGGGCTATAAACGCCCGATAAATCATAATAAAAGCCAAGGTGAATAGGGTATGCCAAATACCGCTCTTAAAAGCGAAGTGACACTTGACGATAAATATACTCAAAATGAGGGTCAGGTGTTTATTACAGGTACCCAAGCTTTGGTTCGTCTTCCTCTAGAAATCCGTAAGTGGGATGTGTCTAACGGACTCAACACTGCTGGGTTTGTCTCTGGTTATCGCGGTAGTCCGCTTGCCCGCTACGATCAACAGCTTTGGCAGGCTGAAGAACATCTCAAAGAACATCATATTACATTTACGCCTGGCATTAATGAAGACCTGGGCGCAACTGCCGTATGGGGCTCTCAGCAAACAAAATTTCAGGGTAAAAATAACTACGATGGCGTATTTGGCCTGTGGTACGGGAAAGGCCCTGGCGTTGATCGCTCTGTAGATGTGCTGCGTCATGCAAATGCTGCAGGAACAGATGAAAATGGCGGCGTGCTTGCACTTATGGGTGATGATCACGGTTGTGTATCTTCAACGCTTGGGCATCAGAGCGAGCAAAGCATGGAAGCTGCACATATTCCTGTGCTGCATCCAGCAAGTATTCAAGAATATTTGGATTGGGGCGTAAAGGCCATTGCTATGAGCCGCTTTAGCGGTGCTTGGGTTGGCTTTAAGTGCGTGACTGAAATTGTAGAGAGCAGTGCAACTGTTGATATGAGTCCGGATCGTTTTGATATTAAAACGCCAAGTTATACACCTGCTGAAAACCTGCATGCGCGCTTGGGAGATGATCGTCTTAAGCAAGAAAGTCGCCTTTACGAAAAACTTAAAGCTGTGAAGGCCTTTGCCCGCGCAAATGAATTTGATAAAACTGTCTATAAGGGCAAAAAAGATACGTTTGGTATCTTAACAACGGGTAAATCTTATGGGGATACGCTCCATGCGCTTCGCTCGCTTGGTCTTGATGAAAAAGAGTGCGAAAAACTTGGTATTCGTCTTCATAAAGTTGGTCTTGTTTGGCCGCTTGAAGAAACAAGTATTAAAGACTTTGCAGAAGGCCTTGATGAAATTCTTGTGGTTGAAGAAAAACGCTCTTTGCTTGAGCGCCAAGCAAAGGAAATTCTTTTTGAAGCGGGCATGGTTTGCAAAGTTACTGGTAAAACAGACGCGCAAGGCGAAACGCAGCTTCAGTCATATGGGGAGCTTTCTCCTGCGCAAATTGCAAAGGTTATTGTAAAGCACCTTCCAGTTCTGGCTGAACGAAAAGAGATTAAAAACCACCTGCGCTACCTTGAGGCTAAGCATAAGCAGTATGAAACTTACAGCGCTAAAATTGCGCGCTTGCCTTACTACTGCGCTGGATGTCCGCATAATTTATCTACAAAAGTGCCAGAAGGCAGCCGTGCAGTGGCTGGTATTGGGTGTCACTTTATGGTGCTATGGATGGACCGCAAAACTGAGAGCTTTACCCAAATGGGCGGTGAGGGCGTAACGTGGATTGGTGAGGCGCCATTTACGGACGAGAATCATATTTTTTCTAACCTTGGTGATGGAACTTACGAGCATTCTGGGCTTCTGGCTATTCGTGCGGCTGTGGCTGCAAAGGTAAATATTACCTACAAAATTCTTTATAATGATGCTGTTGCCATGACAGGCGGACAGCCTGTTGAGGGTTCTCTTACTGTGGATATGATTGCGCGTCAAGTGGCTGCTGAAAATGTAACCCGAGTTGTTGTTGTGAGTGAAAAGCCGGCAGGGTATAAAAAATCATTGTTCCCAGCTGGTACGACGTTTGAGCATAGAGACGCTTTTGAAGTTGTACAAAAAAATCTGCGCGAGATTGAAGGAACAACGGTTGTTATTTATGACCAAACTTGCGCAGCAGAAAAGCGTCGCCGCCGCAAAAAGGGTGAGCTGCCAGACCCTGATACGCGCGTGTTTATTAATGACCGTGTGTGTGAGGATTGCGGGGATTGTTCTGCAAAATCTAACTGCGTTGCAGTTGAGCCAAAAGAAACAGATTATGGCCGTAAGCGTCAAATTAACCAATCAAGCTGCAACAAAGATTACAGTTGTGTAAAAGGGTTCTGTCCAAGTTTTATTACGCTTGATGGCGCGGTGATTAAAAAGTCAAAAGCGGGTGCAGAGGCGGGGCATTTGTTTGCTGATATTCCGCAGCCAGAAACGCCTAAAATAGACGGTGCGCATAGCACGATTATTACAGGTATTGGCGGCACTGGTGTTGTAACGATTGGTGCGATTATGTCTATGGCTGCGCATATTGAAGGTAAGGGCGCAACTGTTCTGGACCAAACAGGCCTTGCGCAGAAAAATGGCGCTGTGTCTTCTCACTTGAAAATTGCAAGCTCGCCTCGAGAGATGGATACTGTGCGTATTGATGAAGCTGAAGCAGACCTTTTGCTGGGGTGCGACCTTGTTGTATCAGCTTCACCGGCTGTAATGAAGCTTTATGATAGCGCGCGTACTAAAGGTGTTCTTAATACGGCTCTTGTGCCCCATGCAGGTTTTGTAATGGATACGGCTGTAAACTTCCATGAGGCGGAAACACTGCATGCTGTTCGGTACGCTTTTGAAAAGGAAAATTTGAGCACAGTGGATGCAACGCGTATTGCAACGAAACTTATGGGCGACGCCATTGCAACTAACATGTTTATGCTTGGGTATGCCCTGCAAAAAGGGTGGGTGCCGCTTACGCTTGAATCATTAGAAAAAACAATCGCGCTTAACGGGGTTGCTGTAAAAGCCAACCTTGCAGCACTGAGTTGGGGGCGCCTTATGGCGCATGATCCAGACAAGGTTCTACACCTTATTGCAGATGAAAAGCCTGTGGTTGATGAGAGTTTAGACGGGCTTATTCAGCGCCGCTCAGATGATTTGGTAAGTTATCAGAACAAAGCTTACGCAAACATGTATGAAGCGCTTGTGGCGAACGTGCGTCATATTGAGGCTGGTACCTTTAATAATCAAGAAGTGCTAACAAAAGCTGTCGCTAGAAACGGTTACAAGCTTATGGCTTATAAAGATGAGTACGAAGTGGCGCGTCTATATACGGATGGTAACTTTTTAGAGAGCGCTAAGCGTGAATTTGCTGATTGGCGTAAAATGAAGTTTCATTTGTCGCCGCCGCTTTTGGCGCGTAAGAATAAAGTGACTGGCGAGCCGAAAAAATACCAATTTGGCCCATGGATTTTTACAGCATTTAAGGTTCTTTCAAAAATGAAAGGTCTGCGGGGAACTGTTTGGGACGTGTTTGGATATAGTTTGGAACGCAAAACAGAACGTAAACTCATTCAGACATATTTTGATATGTGTGAAGAGGTTATGAAAAACGTAAAGCCAGAAAATTATGATACTGCGATTGATATTCTCAGTTTCCCTGAAAGTATTAAGGGGTATGGCCCTGTTAAGGAGCGTAATGTTGAGCGTGCGCTTAAAAAACTAGAAAAGAATATGGAAGCTTTTAAAGGCCATAAAGAAGAGCCTAAAGGCCCCAAATTAAAAGTCGCAATTTCTTAATAGAAAAGCGCGCTTAAGAACACAATAAAATAGGAAGAGAGTCACATGAACTTTGGATTGTCTGAAGACCTTATTATACTAAGGGATGCCATTCGTAAATTTGCGGAAGATGAAATTGCGCCTCACGCAATGGAGCTTGATCGAGAGGAAAAATTCTCTGTAGACATTACGCAGAAAATGGGCGAGATGGGCTTGTTTGGCATGTATGTGCCGGCAGAGTATGGCGGCCAAGGTATGGATGCACTTTCTTATGTGATTGCCATGGAAGAGCTGGCGCGCGTTGATGGCTCTCAGGCTGCTACGGTTACGGCGCATAACTCTATTGGCGTTGGCCCTATTCTTGGATTTGGAACAGAGGAACAAAAACAAAAATATCTTCCTAAAATGTGTAGCGGTGAGATGCTTTGGGGTTTTGGGTTGACGGAAGCAAATGCAGGTAGCGATAGCCGAGGCACGCAAACCACAGCCAAAAAAGATGGCGATGAGTGGGTGATTAGCGGTTCTAAAATTTTCATTACAAATGTAAGTAACCCTCTTGCTGGAGGGCTAACGGTTCAGGCTAAAACAGGCGAAAAAGACGGAAAGCCAGAGCTGACTTGTTTTCTGGTTGAAAAAGATGCGCCGGGCCTCAGTGTTAAAACAATGCATGGCAAACTTATGTGGCGTGCGTCAGATACCGCAGAAGTTTATCTTGATAATGTACGTGTAAAAGCCGACGCAGTTATTGGCGAGATTGGTAAGGGGAGCTCTCAAATGCTAACCGCTCTTGATGCGGGCCGCCTTGGCATTGCTGCTATGGGTCTTGGCGCAGCGCAGGGTGCATTTGAAAAGGCTGTAGAATATTCAAAAGAACGTAAGCAGTTTGGCAAGTCTATTTGTAAGTTTCAAGGTATTTCATTTAAGCTTGCAGATATGGCAATGGAAATTGATGTGGCGAGAAGTTATCTGTATCAGGCTGCAAGCATGAAAGATGCAGGTGTGCCATTTACAAAAGAAGCCTCTATTGCCAAGTTGTATTGCACTGAAGTGGCAGGTCGTGTGACGGATTGGGCCATTCAAGTACATGGCGGTTACGGCCTTATGCAGGAGTATGACGTGGAACGCTTCTGGCGCGATCAGCGTATTTTGCAAATTGGCGAAGGTAGCAGCGAAGTGCAACGCATTATCATTGCGCGCCAACTGGGTTGCTAAAATAGTCTTATTAGGGCGACTTTTTTAAAAGTGAGTCGTCCTTAAATAAGTTTTTGTGATTCTACATCTATCTCATTATTAAATATACATCCCTAAACGGCGCTTTGCGCCTTAAATCTATTTTGATGTTGTGTGAAGCCTCCTTGGTGACAGGTGCTAAAAAACCGTTTATGATGGTGCTTCAAGTTTAAAAAGAACAAAAATCGGTGTATGTAATGAACGATAAAAATCAAGAGTATAGATCTGAACAGGATACAATGGGGACGGTTGAAGTTCCGTCTGAAGCCTATTGGGGTGCTCAAACGCAGCGTTCGTTGCATAACTTTAAAATTGGTACGCAAAAATTTACGCCAGAATTTGTGCGCGCTTATGCATACCTTAAAAAGGCTTGTGCTACGGTTAATGCAGATTTGGGTAAATTGGACCGTGATAAGGCAGACGCCATTTGCCGCGCCTCAAAAGAAGTTGTTGAGGGCAAAATGAATGGGCAGTTTCCTCTTGTTGTTTGGCAAACAGGCTCTGGTACGCAAACCAACATGAACGTAAACGAGGTGATTGCCAACCGCGCTATTGAGAACGAGGGCGGGGTTATAGGCTCTAAGGATCCTATTCATCCAAATGATCATGTGAATATGGGGCAATCTACCAATGATACATTTCCAACAGCGATGCACATTAGCGCCGTTCTTGCGGTGGAGGAGCAGCTTTTGCCTGCCCTTAAAAAAATGCAGACAGCGCTTCATGAAAAATCTGAATCTTTCCGTCATATTATTAAAATTGGCCGCACGCACCTTCAGGATGCAACGCCACTTACGCTTGGCCAAGAGTTTAGTGGTTACGCGGCTCAGCTTTCTAAGGGGGTGGAGCGCGTAGAGGCGATTCTGCCAGACCTTAAAGAGCTTGCGATTGGTGGGACAGCTGTTGGTACGGGGATTAATACACACCCAGAATTTGATTCGCGTGTGGTTAAGGAAGTGACACGTTTGACAGGGCATGAATTTACTGTTGCAAAAAACAAATTTGAAGCCATAGCTTCGCATGATGCTATTGTAAATGGAAGTGCTGTGCTTAATACACTGGCGGCATCTTGCATGAAGGTTGCAAATGATATTCGCCTGCTTGCTTCAGGTCCGCGCTGTGGTATTGGAGAGCTTAGCCTGCCATCAAATGAGCCGGGAAGCTCTATTATGCCGGGTAAAATTAACCCAACGCAGTCAGAAGCATTGACGATGGTTTGTGCGCAAGTGATGGGGAATCATGTGGCTGTAACAGTTGCAGGTTCAAATGGTCATTTTGAGTTGAACGCCTTTAAGCCTGTTATGATTCATAACTTTTTGGAGTCCGTAGATATCCTAAGTGGTGCCATGGAAAGCTTTACAGATAACTGTATTGTTGGCATTCAGCCAAACCGTGAAAAAATTGACCATAACTTAACGAATTCACTTATGCTTGCAACAGCACTAAACCCTGTTATTGGTTATGATAACGCTGCAAAAGTTGCGAAAAAAGCCCATGCTGAAAACACAACTTTGAAGGCGGCTGCTATTTCTATGGGTCTTGTGGATGAGGCTACGTTTGATAGTGTTGTGCGCCCCGAAACAATGGTAGAACCTCAGAAGTAATTAAGATAAAGGCTTTTTCACTTTCTTTAAGCTTAGGTAGATAAACTACATTGCGCTATTCAGAAAGTGAAAAATCCAGTTCTCTTAATTGCTTCTGTATGAGGTCTTAAAGTTATGAAAAAGCGTTTTTACCCATCACCCAATCATGAACCTCGAAGTGAGGGCATAAAATATATTATTGTGCATGGCACATGGATGGGGAGCGACAGGGAGGCGCTTGAACGGCTTTCTTGCCAAGAGGCAAAGGTAAGTTGTCATTACTATATTGATAAGCAGGGGCACCTGATTCAGCTTGTAGAAGAAGACCAGGTGGCATGGCATGCAGGTGTAAGTGCATGGCGAAATGATGTGAGCCTGAATAAAAATTCCATCGGTATTGAAATTTCTGTTTTGCCGCATGAAAAATTTTTAGAGTGCCAGTATGAAACGCTTGAGCTTCTTTTAAAGGGTCTTCTAAATAGGTATTCTCTGTCTCCTGAGGCTGTGCTTGCCCATAGTGATATTGCGCCAAGGCGTAAAGATGACCCTGGAAGGGGCTTTGATTGGGGGCGTTTGGAGAAAAAGAATCTCGCCTTTAAAAATGACGGAAGTATAGATCCTTTAAATCCGAAAAGTTTGCGTGCCTTTGGGTATGTGGGGGAGGATGAGATTATCCTTGAGGCGGCAGCGCTGCGCTGGAGTTAATTACTCTGTTTTGTGCGCTTTTTTGATAAACTTCATGGCTTTCTTTGAAAATTTTCCAGCTGAAACAAAAGGCATAACTTTAGAGATAAACGGCATAAGCCAGGCGTGAATTTGTAATACAAAGGCGCCAATGTATGTGCTTCCTATCCATGCGATTAGCCCTGTTATGAGGTTTATAATAAATATAACAATGGCTGCAAAAAATCCATAAATAGCTGTGATAAGGCTTGTGATGCCGAGGGCGCTGAGAATGCTCATAACCCATGCAATGATAGGCATAATAAGAGCAGATAAAAATCCCCAAAGCGTGAGAGCAAGTGTGCTGGTAAGCATGAAAGCCCAAAGATAAAGGCTGAAAGCCAAAATAAACAATACCGCAACGATGTATATAAATGCACGTAAGAATTTGTTTTTAGGTAAACGTTTGTGAAGCTTTTTAAGCTTTGCTTTAAATATCGTAAAGAATTTTTTTATGTATTTCATGTTATAAAAATTGCCTGCCCGTAAGCCGGGTTTTGTCTTGGAATGTTATTCATCTATCTGCACTTTTACAAATGCAGTTTAGCACGTTACCCGTCCCTTCAAGCGAGCCACTTGTATATAGGGACCTATTTACGTTTGCACCGTGTGGGGTTTACCATACCTGAGACTGTTGCCAGCCCAGTGGTGCGCTCTTACCGCACCGTTTCACCCTTACCTAAATAAATCTAGGCGGTCTTTTCTCTGCTGCACTTTCCCTCGGCTTACGCCGGATGGACGTTATCCATCACACTGCTCTGCGGTGCCCGGACTTTCCTCGGCTTAAAAAATAAGCCGCAACATTCTGGGCAGGCATTGGCGACCATAAATGAGTTGAGAGAAAACTCAAGAAAATTCGACTTACTTATGGCTATAAATATTTTATATCTTGCGGTGCTTGGCTTGGTGAACCTTGGAATGTTGCGCCTTTATTTATCAGTTATAAAATATTTTTACAGTGGATTAAGCGAATTTATGTCATGGGATTCTCTGGGAATTTTGACGTTTTTCGTGGGTTTTGAATGGTTATTCACAGAGTTATCCACAGGCGTACACGGCAGAAATATTAAGAAAAGTACAAATTGGTGTTGCGTTATCCCATATTATCCCATAAGATTCCATTGTGTCCCAAATATCACCATGAGCGAACCAAATGTGCGGGACAAAAATTGGAAGAGCCTATTTTTATAGGGCTTGATGCAAAAAAGAGAAGCAAGGATAGACATGACGGTTTTTCTGTCTACATATGTCAATAATATTGATAAGAAGGGGCGGGTAAGTGTACCTGCTCCTTTCCGTGCTGAAATGATGGCGCAGTCTCGCCAGTCTGTCGTGATCTTCCCATCTCGCAAAGAGGGTTTCCTTTTTGTGTGGGGGTATGATGATTTCCTTGCTTTTGCAAAGCGTATTAATAGTCTTCCTCCAATGTCTAAAGAGCGTCAGCGTTTAAGTCGTACAATTTTGGCAGCTTCTAAAAGTATTACCCTTGATGGAGATGGGCGCATGATTTTGCCATCTGACCTTCTAACGGTTGCAAAGGTTGAAGATAAAATTTTATTTGCAGGGCAAGGCGAGTACTTTACGCTTTGGAACCCTGAACTGTATGAACAGTGCCAGACGAATGATGAAGAGCATTACGATGACGATCTTGAAACCTTGTCAGAAGGGTGGGCAATTTAATGCATGATCCAGTAATGCTAACGAATGTTTTAGATTCGGCTGGAGAGCTTGCAGGGAAGTGCGTTGTGGATTGTACCTTTGGTGGGGGTGGTTATACAAAAGTCTTTTTGGATGAGGGGGCGTCTGTTGTTGCTATCGATAAAGACCCAGCAGCCATTGAGCGTTCTAAATTTTTTGAATCTGAATATGGTGATAAGTTTCGTATTCATCATGGAAGTTTTGTAGAGCTTGATGAAGCGCTAGGCACTGAGGGCGCTGATGTAATTGTAGCAGACCTTGGTATTTCTTCTTTTCAAATTGATCAAGCGGAACGCGGTTTTTCTTTTATGAAAGATGGGCCTCTTGATATGCGCATGTCTGGTGATGGCCTTTCTGCTGCGGATGTGATTGCTGATTTTGAAGAAGAGCGTCTTGCTAATATTATTTATATGTATGGGGAAGAGCGTTTGTCTCGCCGTATTGCAAAGGTGATTGTGAAGGCGCGTGCAGAGTCTCCGATTAAAACAACAGCTGACCTTGTAAGGGTTATTGAATCTGCGGTGGGGCGTCCTAAGGGTAAAAAATCAAAACATCCTGCAATGCGCACATTTATGGCGCTTCGTTTGTTTGTGAACCAGGAGCTTGAGGATCTAGAGGTTTTGCTTGAAAAATCGATGCACCACTTGAATGAGAACGGCAAGCTTATAGTTGTCACGTTTCACTCACTGGAAGACCGTATTGTGAAGCAGTTTATGCACCGTTTTAAAACCAAGCCTGCTGCCGTATCAGAGGTGTGGCCAGAGGCTCATGCTTCTTTGCAGGATAAAGTTTTTGTTTTGCCAGTGCGCAAGAGTATTAAAGTTTCAGAAGAAGAAGTTAAAAATAACCGTAGAGCAAGAAGTGCGCAGATGCGCGTTTTGGAAAGGGTCTCATGAACATTAGAGTGATGGATGTTTGTATTATTCTATTTACTGGGCTTTCATTTGTAGCAATGGTGCATATTAAAACGGATGTGCAAGTTATGAAAGATAAGCGCGAAAGGCTTGTTGCAAATGAGCGTGCACTTAAGGATGAGCTTCGCGTGCTGAAAGCTGAGTACTATCATGTTTCTCGTCCTGAACGCTTGGAAAAGGTTGCGCGCCAAATTGGTATGGTTCCAATGGACATGGGGCAGGTGAAGCGCATTTCATTTGAGGGAAGTGAACAGTTCTAAAAATGGCAAAAAAACGTACTAAAAAACAGGGGAAACTCACCGATGCACAGGTGAGGTTTTTCGTTTTTAAAGCTGTACTTGTTTTTTGTTTTTGTAGCCTGTCTTTTAAAATTTTAGAGCTTGGCTTGGACCAATCCAGAGAGCCTAAAGCTGTTTCTGGTTATGCGCAAAATACGTTTGTTGAGCGCGGTATAATTTATGATCGCAATGGCGTTGAGCTTGCCTTAAGCCTTGATGTGCTTTCCTTGTACGCTGATCCTAAAATGATGATGGACCATGATGATGCGATTGCTTCTTTGAAGCTCTTGTTTCCTGATTTGAAATGGGAAAAAATTGAATCGCGCATTAAATCCCCTAAGCGCCGCTTTGTATGGCTGAAGCGTAAGCTGACTCCTAAAGAGGTGAAATCTGTTTATCATTTGGGTATTCCAGGGCTTGGATTTAAGAAAGAGAAAGTGCGTTTTTACCCGCATGAAAATCTTTATGCGCACATGCTTGGTGGTGTGAACAATGCGGGCGAAGGTGCATTTGGTTTGGAATATTACCAAAACCAAAAACTTTCTAAAGGGGAAGATTTGACCCTTACCATTGATTCTCGTCTTCAAAGTCGTTTGCATAAAACGCTTGAAGGTGTGATGCAGCAAGAAGGGACTTTTGCGGCTTGGGGTGTGGCGCTAGATGCTAAAACGCGTGAAGTTCTGGCTGCGGTTAGTATGCCCGATTATGACCCAAATGCTTTGAGCGCTGCTTCTGAAAATGTACTTAGAAATAGATTTGCACAAGGCGTGTATGAGATGGGTTCTACGTTTAAAGTGTTCACGCTTGCGCAAGGGTATGAGCTTGGCGTTATTGATGATGAGAGTAAAATTGATGCACGTAAGCCTATTAAAATTTCACGCTTTACGATTAAAGATTCACATGCAAAAAAGATGATTATGACGCCAGGAGAGGTGTTAAAATATTCTTCTAACATTGGCGCTTCACGTATTAGTGATCTTATTGAAGTTGATGCATTTAAGGATTTTTACGGGCAACTTTCTTTCTTGAGTCCGATGGACTATGGCTTTGGTGCGACAAGCTCACCGCTCTATCCGCAGCGTAAGTGGGGGCGTATCCATAAAATGACCATGAGTTTTGGGCATGGTATTGCCATTGCACCGCTTCAACTTCTTGCTGGCTTTTCAGCTGTAGTAACAGATGGGGAAGTAAAGCAGCCGAAATTCTTTAAAGGAGCGCCAGAAGAAGAGTTTGCCTATCAGGTTGTTTCTGGCAAAACAACTGAAAAAATGAAGCGTCTTTTAAATGAGGTAACCATTACAGGAACGGCACGGCTTTCTAAGGTTGCTGGCTTTAATGTTGGTGGTAAAACAGGAACAGCAGAGATAAGTGTGGCTGGTGGGTATAATGAAGATCATCGAGTTTCTTCATACATTGGTGCGATTCCTATTGAAGATCCTGAACTCATTGTGCTTATTATGGTGGATGAAAGTCAGAAAATTGGTGGCGGTGGACGTATTGCAGCGCCAGCTTTTGCAGAGTTTGTAAAAGGAAGTGTTCCTATTTTGGGAATGCGCCCTAAGTTAGAAAATGAATGGCGTCTTTTAGATAGGAATGGAAAGAATGAATATGCAGGTCACGCTGAAAGAGCTGTTGCCGGATTATAACGGTAAAGATGTTTTGGTTTCAGATGTTGTGAGTGATTCTCGCCTTGTTAGGCCTGGCGATTTGTTTGTGTTTGATAAAGGTATTGGTGGGGATGTTGAAAAATTTGTATCTGATGCGAGAGCAAAAGAAGCAAGCCTTATAGTGACGAATATAGATGGCGTTGGCGATGTGCAAGATCCATTTCCACTTGAACTTATGGCAAAATTTTACGCCAAAAAATTCCCTAAAATTGTAGAAATGCTTACAGCTGTTACAGGCACAAATGGTAAAACGTCTGTATCTTGGTTTGTAATGCAGCTTATGGGGATTCTTTCTAAAAAGAATGCCTGCCTTGGTACGATGGGTTTGTTTACGAATGGTCAAAAAGGTGTGGAAACAGGCTATACCAGTCCCATGCCGAACCAGCTTATGAAAATTCTTTCTGATTTAAGAGATGAAAAAGTTTCAAGTGTTTGTTTGGAGGCTTCTTCCCATGCGCTTGCATTGCGCCGCCTTTCTGGTGTTCAGTTTAAGGTGGCTGCGTTTACAAACTTAACGCCTGAGCACCTTGATTTTCATGGGGATATGGAACATTACGCTGTGGAAAAGTTCCGCTTGTTTGTTGAAATGCTGACAGAGGATGGTGTGGCCGTTCTTCCTGTCAATAAGCCTGAAGTTTTTCCGCTTCTTGCAGGTCTTAAAGCCAGCGGCAGAAAAGTTTTAACGTACGGCCCAGATTCAGCAGAGCTTGTGGTAAGGCAGGTTTCTCTTACGGAAGCAGGTCAGGTTGTTTTGATTAAATATGCTGATGTGCAGGAAGAGATAGAGCTTCCACTTATTGGTTCTTTCCAAGCTGAAAATATTGCAGCGGCGCTTGGTATTGTCATAGCTCTTGGTGCAGATATGAAAAGACTTATTAAAATGTTGCCATCTATTCAAGCTGTGCCAGGGCGCATGCAGGTTATTCCTGCGCAAAGTGAAAATGCACCAACAGTTGTGGTGGATTATGCGCACAGTACTGATGCCCTTGAAAAAGCACTTCAAGCATTAAGGCCTCATGTAAAGGGTAAGCTTTATGTTGTGTTTGGCTGCGGGGGAAACCGTGATACATCTAAGCGTGAAGGTATGGCGCTTGCTGCCAAAAAATATGCTGATGTTGCGTATATTACAGACGATAACCCGCGTGATGAAAATCCTGAATTTATCCGCGCCGAAGTGCATAAGCACCATGTAGAAGCATATAATGTTGCAGGGCGTGAAGAGGCTATTTGTGCTGCAATAGCATCTGCAAATTTTGGAGATGTGGTTCTTGTGGCTGGTAAAGGGCATGAGACTGGTCAGATTGTTGGCGACAAAGTTCTACCAATGAATGATATTCAAATTTGTGCAGATATTTTAGGGGAGGCTTTATAATGTGGACATTAAGAGAGCTAAAGCGTGCGCTTGGCCATGATGCTATTGGCAAAGATGCAAACCTTGGGCATATTTCTATTGATAGCCGCACCCTGAAAGAGGGCGATATTTATCTTGCGCTCAAGCGTGAAAAAGATGGTCATGATTATATAGAGGCTGCTTTAGATGCGGGTGTTTCTTATGTGATATCTGAAAAATCTTATGGTTATGATGATCCACAAGTTCTTGTGGTTAGCTCTACAGATCAGGCTCTGAACGACCTTGCGGAGGCGCGTAGAGATTGGGCATATTTGCAGCGCATCGCTGTAACAGGAAGCGTTGGTAAAACAACATGTAAAAATATGCTAGCAGACGCTTTAGGGGCTTATTCTTCTGTTAAAAGTTTTAATAACCATATTGGTGTGCCGCTCACGCTAAGTAATACGCCAAAAGGAAAATCTTTTGGTGTGTTTGAGCTTGGCATGAACCATCCTGGTGAAATTTTACCGCTAGCAGAGCTTGTAAAGCCAAGTATTGCGATTATTACATCTGTTGCGCCAGCTCATATAGAAGCTTTCAATACGCTAGAAGATATTGCTGTAGAGAAGTTCTCAATTCTTCATGGGCTTGAGCCTGGGGGCGTGCTTATTACAACAGCTGAGTGTTATAAAGCTTATAAAGCTTATGTTCCGGATGCTGTGAAGGTTCTTACCATTGCTGATGAAGATACTGCTGGTGTTGATGCTTGTGTTATATCTGTTAAGAAGGGCGGCCACGGTTATACGCTCGCTGTAAGTATCATGAATGAACTCTTTACACTCTCTGTGCAGGATGTTTCACCAGCCTTTATGCAAAATGCACTGCTAACGCTTTTGTGCGTCAAGTACCTTGGGGCGCCTATGGAAAAAGCGCTTGCAACACTAGAAAATTACACACCAGTTGAGGGGCGTGGAAATGTTGAAATTGTAGACGGTGTAACTGTGATTGATGATAGTTATAATGCCAATCCTTTATCAATGAAAGCGGCCCTGGATCGTGCGCTATCTATGAAACCTGCTTCTGGTCATGCTTTTGCAATTGTTGGCCAGATGGGAGAGCTTGGTACGCGTAGTGATGAACTTCATAAAGCTCTTGCTGAAACAGTAAATAAGTTTGATGGTGTTTATGTTGTGGGTGAGGCGGCTCAAATTTTATACGATGCTTTAAGGCCTGATGTGAAAAAAGGGTTTTATGTTTCAGGAAATGACTTACCCTACGATGAAATTTCTTCGCTCTTGCATGATGGGGACATCATTGTTATTAAGGGGTCTAAGGTCATTACCTACACAACAGAAGTTGTGAAAAATTTAAAAACTGCGATTCAAAATAAAGCAAAAGAAAAACATGCTGTATAATTTTATTTACCCCTTTTATGAGCACTTTGCAGTGCTGAATGTTCTAAAATATATTTCTGTGCGCTCAGGTGCGGCTCTGTTTATGGGCTTTTTTGTTGTGATGCTTATTGGCCCTGGTCTTATTCGTAGGTTTAAAGGATTGCAGCAGGCTAAAAAAACAGTACGCGATGATCACCCGCAAGCAAGTGTTCTTGCAAAGCAGGGCACGCCAACAATGGGCGGGCTTATGATTATTATAGGGCTTCTTGTAAATGTGATGCTTTGGACTGATTTGACGCAACCGCTTACGTGGCTTGTTAGCGCTGTTATTATTGCGTTTGGTCTGATTGGGTTTACTGATGATTATTGCGGCATGACAGGTCTTTGGAAAAAGGGTGTGCCAGGACGGGTGCGTCTTGCTATTCAGTTTGTGGTGTGTTGCAGCGTGCTGTTTGCGTGGGCGCGTGTTTCAGGGGATGTGAATGTGACTGTTCTTCATTTCCCATTCTTTAAAGATCTTTCTATAGATCTTGGACTTATTGGATATATGCTTTTTGGTACTCTTGTTATGATTGGTTGCGCTAACGCTGTGAACTTAACGGATGGTCTTGATGGTCTTGTGAGTATTCCTGCTGTATTTGCTGCGGCCTCTCTTGCCTTTATTGCTTACGCCGTTGGCCGAGTTGATTTTACTGAGTATCTTCATATTCCTTACGTTGCAGGTGCAGGAGAGATGACTATTGTGTGTTCAGCTCTTATTGGCTCTATACTTGGTTTTCTTTGGTTTAATGCGCCTCCTGCGCGCATTTTTATGGGAGATACTGGCTCTCTTGTGATTGGTGGAACTCTCGGGTTTATTGCGGTTGTTGTTAAGCATGAGATCACCTTTGCAATTATTGCTGGTCTGTTTGTGATTGAAGCACTTTCTGTGATGATTCAGGTGGGTTCGTTTAAGCTTCGTGGGAAACGCGTATTTAGACGTGCGCCAATTCATCATCATTTTGAGCAGCTGGGCTGGCCAGAAACAACTATTGTTGTACGTTTCTGGATTATCTCTCTCCTATTTGCAGTGATTGGCCTTGCCACGCTGAAGCTTCGATAGGCACAATATGAACAGAGGCTTTTCACTTGCGCGCAAAAGAAATCCACTCCTAATTTGGTGGAAGAGTGTTGATAAGGTTCTTCTTGTTATCTTTCTTTTGTGGCTTGCTGTGGGGATGCTTGCAAGTTCTATTGCTTCGCCTGCTGTGGCAGATACCTATGGCGTCGGCCCATTCTATTTTACAAAAAAGCATGCAGTGTTTTTGATTGCTGGGCTTATAACAGCTCTTGTTATATCTTTGTTCTCTTTTAAAAATGTGCAGAGAATTGCGGTGCTTACCTATGTGGGCGCTTTAACTGGTTTGGTGTTGGTTCTTTTAATTGGTAAAGACGTAAAAGGGGCAAGTCGCTGGATAGAAGTTTTTGGATTTACTGTTCAGCCGTCAGAGTTTTTAAAGGTAGCTTTTCCTGTTGTTGCGGCAATGGTTTTGGCTTTTTTTAAAAAGCAAAAAGCTTTTACTTTAGGATGCGCTGTAACATGTGGTCTGCTTTGCGTGCATTCTGTTTTCCTGTTCTTGCAACCAGATTTTGGTATGACACTTGTTATTGCCATGTCTTGGGTGTTGGTACTTTATTTTTCAGGGCTTCCTTATAGGGTTATGTTTTTGGTGGCAGGGCTTCTTCCGCCGCTTTGCGGGTTTGCATATTTTACGCTCTCTCATGTAAAAACACGTATCGATACATTTTTATTTCCAGAAACAGGAGATGTATATCAAATTTCAAAAGCTGAGGAAGCGCTGCTTTCTGGCGGCCTTTGGGGGAAAGGCATTGGCGAGGGTGTTGTGAAAGATACTGTGCCTGATGCACATACTGATTTTATTTTTACGGTACTTGCAGAGGAGCTTGGTCTTGTTTTTTGTACGGTTCTTTTACTTACTTTTGGGTATTGGGTGCTAAGGGCAGCAACGCGGGTTTGTGAAAGGTCTAGCGAACTGCAGCGCGTTGTAGGTTTAAGTTTGCTTGGCTTGTTTGCTTTTCAGGTGATGGTAAATGTTGGGGTTGTATTGCACCTTATACCAACAACAGGTATGACGCTCCCATTTATGAGTTACGGGGGAACATCAACGCTTGCTCTTGCTATTTTGGTGGGTATAATTTTGTCTCTCACCCGAAAAGAGAGCATGAAAGCTATGAGAAGAAGGCGTTAAGGCATGAAATCTAAAAAAGTTATTTTTGCTGTTGGAGCATCAGGCGGGCATATTTTTCCGGCACTAGCAACGGCCCAAGTTTTAAAGGGGCGCGGGGTGGATTCTGTTTTTATTTTGGGTGGAGAGAAGTTCTCTGAAAAGATTACTCAGGAAGGGTTTCCTGTTTATATGGTCAAGGCGCTTCCTTGGAATGGTAAGGGAAAGCTTGCTAAGTTGCAGGCATTATTTGCTTTGGGCTTTGCGGTTATAAAATCAATGCTGTTTATTTTAAAGGTTCGTCCTTCTGCCGTGTGCGGCACGGGCGGTTATGCCTCTGTTGCGCCAGTTCTTGCAGGTAAGCTTCTTTTTATAAAAACATATATCCATGAACAAAATGTGGTGCCTGGTATGGCAACGCGTCTTTTGAGCCGCTTTGTTAGAACTGTCTGCACAACTTTTGACCAAACAGAAAAATATTTGCCAAAGGCAAGGGGTAAGATTCTTGTAACAGGCAGTCCTGTTCGGCGTGATGTTTTAGCTTTTTTTGAAAAGGAGCATGTGAGAGCTGATGATTCTGTGACTATTCTTGTGACAGGTGGCAGTTTAGGGGCTCACTTTTTAAGTGAATCTGTACCTGCAGCTTTAATGGAGCTGCCTGAGAGTATTAAAAAGAAGCTTTATGTTTCTCATCAGGCACGACCTGAAGATGTGAGTGCTGTGGTTGCTGCGTATAAATCTCATGGCATTTCTGCTGAGGTTTTGCCTTTCTTTGATAATATGAAGGAGAGAATTTCCCGATCTCATCTTGTTATTGCAAGGCCTGGAACAAGTACCATGCTTGAAATTTCTCTTGCAGGACGTGCTGCAATTTATATTCCTCATGAGGTAGCGGATGGTCATCAGGTTATAAATGGGGAAGTGGTGGTGGATGCTGGTGCGGGCATTTTGCTTCGTCAAAATGATCTAGAGGGAACTGATCTGCTTCAAAAGACAATTCAAAATTTGATTGAAAACGCGGATGAGCGGCAGCGTTTGGAACAGGGTGCAAAGGCTTTTTCTCAGGCCTTGGGCGCTGAGCGTTTTGCAGATTGCATCTTAGGCTAGGTTTCTCCTGATTTTTTAATAAAAAATTATGTTTTTAGGGTTCTTTTTCATGGGCAATATGTAGTTTTTTGCGTACAATGAAAATCTATATATAGTATTTGAATGTGTGAGGGTTTCTGGTGCAAGGTAAGCATCCGTTTGACTATAAATTTTCTGGAGGTGTGCAGTATGGCGCGCCTCTTTCTGCGCTTACAACGCTTAAGGTTGGTGGGGCCGCAAAGGTGTTATGGTCACCCAGCTCGGTTGAGGAGCTTTGTACCTTTAAAAAAGAAGCCGGCACAGATATTCCTCACGCTCTTCTGGGGGACGGCAGTAATACGCTTGTTGCGGATAGTGGTTTTGATGGGGTTGTCATTCGCCTGAAAGATCTGCCGCAGGATATTTATATGAGCGGCAAAGAAATAACAATGGGAGCCGGCGTAAGCTGCGGAACCGTGGCACGATTTGCGCGTGAGGCTGAGCTTGATGGCCTTGCGTTTTGGTGTGGTATTCCTGGCAGTGTTGGCGGTGCTCTTTACATGAACGCCGGTGCTTATGGCAGGGAAACTGTTGACGCGCTTGTATCTGTAAACCTTATTAGCCCAGAAGGTGAACGTGTGCAGTTTAAGCCTCAGGAACTTGATTTTTCTTACCGTCAGAGCGGCGTAAAAGACGGCTGGATTGTGGAATCTGTAACGTTTAAGCTTGCAGACGGTAGCAAAGAAAAAATTAAACAGGATATGCGCGATATTAATCGGGATCGCTCTAAAAGTCAGCCGCTTAACATGCCAAGTAGTGGGAGTTGGTTTACAAACCCTAAGGGCCAAAAGTCTTGGCAGCTTGTTGATAGTGTTGGTGGGCGTGGGCAGCGCCTTGGAGATGCAGCAGTAAGTGAGAAACATAGTAATTTCTTTGTGAACCATGGTGCGGCAACAGCAGGAGATATGCTGGCCCTTTCTGATGAGATGATAGACAGAATTTATAAAGAGCATGGCATTCTCATGACAACAGAAGTACAAAAGCTGGGGAGCTTTGAGGAGGTATAATGATTCAAGGTGTAAAAACAGTTGCGGTACTTTATGGCGGAACATCGCCTGAAGCAAAGGTCTCTGATGCAAGTGCTAAAGCAATATGGTCTGCACTAGAAAGTTTGGGCTATGAGGTTCATAAAATAAACTTGTCTTCGCCTTGGGTGAAGACGCTGGCAGAGCTTTTGCCTGATTACTGCTTTATTGCAGGGCATGGCGCGCCATCAGAAGATGGTACTGTGCAAGCTGTTCTTGAGAGTTTGAATATCCCTTATAATGGAAGCGGTGTCCTTGCTTCTGCACTTTGTATGAATAAATCTATGGCAAAGGTACACTGTATGCTTGCTGGTATTGATGTGCCAGAGCAGATGTCTATGAATGATATGTCTTTCCCTTGTGTTGTGAAGCCAAATGATGGCGGATCTTCTGTGGGGGTGAGCCTGGTGCATAGCGAAAAAGATTTAACTCAAGCCATGAATCAAACACGCATATATGGCGGAGATGTTTTGGTTGAAGAGCTGGTTGAAGGACGTGAGCTTACGGTGGGTGTTTTTGATGGTGAAGTTCTTGCGGTCACTGAAATTGTTCCTGAAAGTTCTCATGTTTTTTATGATTATGACGCTAAATATGCGGCAGGGGGTTCTCAGCATGTGGTAAACCCTGATTTGCCCAAAGAGGTGTCTGAGCGTTTGATGAGCTGTACAAAGGTTGCTTATGAAATTCTTAAATGCAAGGGCGTTGCACGCGCAGACTTTATGTTTGATGAGGTAACGGGGCGTACTGTTTTTCTGGAGATGAATACGCTTCCAGGATTTACAGAAACAAGTTTGATCCCTGAAATGGCAGTGGCTCTTGGCTATACCTTTGAAGGGTTTGTAGAAGAAATTATGACAAAGAGTCTTTATCAAGATTATGCAAAGGCCATTTAATGTACACATATAGTAAGAAAGAAAAGTTTCCGCTGAAAAAAGCTATGTTTATGGTACTTGGCATATTTTTCCTTGTGCTCAGTTATGGTATAGGTCGCGCTTTTCTTGAGCAGGATGGAATTGCAAAAGTGCTTGGCGCTAAGGCGAACCATATTATGGTTGAAGGTGCTTTGTATGTAGATCAACAAGACCTGCGCGAAAAAATCGGTTTAAATTATGGGGATCCTCTTATTGGTTTTGATGCGTCAGGTGTGCGCTCTCGCGTAGAAGAGCTACCTTGGGTTTCCAAGGCTGAAGTGCAGCGCCAGCTGCCTTCAACGGTTAAAATTAAGCTTTATGAGAAGAAGCCTCTTGCATTATGGCAAGCAGAAGATGGTCGTTATGTGCTTGATCGAGAAGGGGAACCTATCAATAAAGCAACGGAAATGTTTAATTACTTGCCTCTTCTTACAGGTGAGGATTCTTCAAAAAGTGCACAGGCTCTATTTGCAATGATTGCAGAAAGCCCACACCTCGACCATAAAATTACATCTGCGGAATTTATTGGGAAAAGGCGCTGGAATCTTATGTTTGAGAATAATGTATTGGTTCAACTTCCTGAGAATGTTCCTGTGAGTGCCATGCAAAAACTCAAGAAACTCAACGATTCTAAGCAGGTTATGCAGGTTGGCGGCCTTGTGATTGACCTGAGAGTCGAAGATAGAATTATCTTAAGGCTCCCTGAAAATGTAGATTTGTCTGAAGGTTGGCCCCCGCAAGGCAAAAAAAATAGTGTATGATAATAAATAAGTATAAAAAGCGCGTTTAGTACCCCAAAAAACGGCGCACAAAAGGTAAAAAACTTAATGTCTGTAAAGAACAAAAACGCTATCGTTGCAGGGCTTGATATTGGCTCTAGCAAAGTGTGCTGTTTTATTGCAGAGCTTGATGAGTTCTTTAACCCGCGTGTTTTAGGGTATGGTCAATATGTGACATCTGGTATGAAGCGCGGCGTTATTATTGATATGGACCAAATTGAGCATGCAATTCGTGAGTCTGTTGCTGGAGCCGAAGATATGGCCGGCGTGGATGTGGAAGAAGTGTATGTAAGTCTTGGTGGTGTTCATCTTAAAAGCCAAATGACAGATGGTCTTGTTGTGCTTAATAATCATGAAATTGATGATAATGATATTGTTCGTGTGATTGAAGTGGCCCGTGCGAAGCAAATTGAAGGCGATCGCCAAATTGTTTACGCGCAAGCAACAAAGTATTTACTAGATAGCCAAAATGATATTCGCGACCCTCGCGGTATGACAGGCTCTCGCCTTGAAAGTGAAGTTCATATTATTAGTGCGGCATCTTCTGCTGTGCGTAACGTGTTGCGCTGCGTAGAACGTGCGGACCTTGAAGTTGCTGAACTTGTTGTGCAGCCTTATGCCTCAGGGCTTTCATCTCTTGTACAAGATGAAAAAGATCTTGGCGTGTGCCTTGTGGATATTGGCGGTGGAACATCTGATATTGCTATCTTTGGTGATGGTGCGCTTCTTTATTCTGGCGTGATTCCTGTGGGTGGTCACCACATTACAAACGATATTGCACGCGGCCTTTCAACGCCTCTTTCTCATGCAGAGCGCATCAAAACAATGCATGGCTGCGCTATGGCTTCTATGGTGAGCGGAGATGAAACAATTGATATTCCTCATGTGGGCGAAAATGACAGCAGTGAGCCAGGACATGTAACAAAGAGTGTGCTTGCAGGCATTATTCAGCCACGCTGTGAAGAAATTTTAGAAATGATCCGCGAGAAGATTGAGCAAAGTGGCTTTGAATCTTCAATTGGTCGCCGTGTCGTTATTACGGGCGGAACGAGCCAACTTGAAGGCGTGCGCCAGCTTGCGGAAGTCATTTTAGATAAAAATGTGCGTATTGCACGCCCAGTGGCACTTGAAGGTCTAACAGATCTTTCAGGCGGCTCGCAGTTTTCAACAGCTGCAGGCCTTGTTGTTTACGGGGCACGCCAATATGCGGCAAAAGCACGCGCGGCACGCCGCACAAGCGTAGGTAAAGGTTTCTGGACAGGGGTAACTCAGTCCATTAGGCAAGTATTTCAGTCTGAGTCATAAACGGAAAACTCTGACAGAATAAAATAAAAATAAGAATAACGATAAAAATAAGAGGCCAGACACATGTCACTCAAAATTAGTATGGCGACGGAAGAGACTCACCAACCGAAAATTACGGTTGTTGGTGTTGGGGGAGCAGGCGGTAACGCTGTTCAAAATATGATCGAATCTGATCTGCAAGGTGTAAACTTTATTGCAGCCAATACAGATGCACAATCTCTTATTAATAATCCTGCTGAGAACCATGTTCGTCTTGGTAAGGAACTCACTGAAGGACTTGGTGCTGGCGCTAATCCTGATATTGGTGCAGCAGCAGCTGAAGAGTCTTATGAAGAAATTAGCGAAATGCTTCGCGGTTCACACATGGTATTTGTGACTGGCGGCATGGGCGGTGGTACTGGTACTGGCGCAGCACCTGTTGTTGCTAAAGCTGCAAAGGAGCAAGGCATTTTGACTGTGGCTGTTGTGACGAAGCCATTTTCTTTTGAAGGGTCTCGCCGTATGCGTAATTCTGAAGCTGGTATTGAAGAGCTTCAACGTTACGTTGATACTGTTATTGTTATTCCTAACCAAAATCTTTTCCGTATTGCAACAGAGCGCACAACGCTTCAAGACGCTTTTAAAATGGCTGACGAAGTGCTTTATAAAGGCGTTCGTGGTGTAACAGATCTTATGATTGTTCCAGGTTTTATTAACCTTGACTTTAACGACATCAAAACTGTGATGAGCGAAATGGGTCAGGCTATGATGGGAACTGGTGAAGCTGAAGGTGAAAACCGCGCAATCATGGCTTCTGAAATGGCAATTTCTAGCCCGCTCCTTGATGGTATTAGCATGACTGGTGCTAAGGGCGTTCTTATCAACATTACTGGTGGCCCTGACATGACACTTTATGAAGTTGATGAAGCTGCAAACCGTATCCGTGAAGAAGTTGACCCTGATGCAAACATTATCTTTGGTACATCTTTTGATAGTGCAATGGAAGGTAAAATCCGTGTAAGTGTTGTTGCAACTGGTCTTGGTGTTCCACAAACTGTACGCCGTAGCCCAAGTGAGCGTTCTATGACGTTTGGACTAGGCACGCCAGCTGTTGAAACAAAGCCACTGGTAAAGGCTGATGTTGAAATGAAACATGAAGAACCTGTTGTGGAAACGCCTATACAGGAAGAAGCTACAAATGTTGAAGACTTCGCATCTAAAGCTGCTGCAAAGCAGAAAGAGCGTGAAGAAGATGCTTTTGATGATCTAGAAATTCCAGCATTTCTACGCCGTCAGGCAAACTAGGCTTAAGTAAAAAGGTCGCCCTAAGGGGCGGCCTTTTTGCTGTGATAAACCCTTTTAAAGAGGTATACTCATTTCTATGAGAAAACAAACAACACTTAAAAAGTCAGTCAGTCTTTCTGGTACTGGCTTGCACAGCGGTAAAGAATGCACAGTAAAACTGTGCCCTGCTGATGAATTTGACGGTATTTCCTTTCATCGTACAGATGTGATTCCGGGGAGTGGTATTATTAATATTTGCGCAGGTGCAGTGTCTGATACACGCCTTTGTACCACCCTTAAAAATGACCATAATACCACCGTTTCTACGGTAGAGCATTTAATGGCCGCCCTTTACGCACTTGGTGTTGATAATCTTGTGATTGAAGTTGATGGACCTGAAATTCCTATTTTGGACGGTAGCTCTCAGCCATGGGTTGAGCTTATTGATGACGCTGGCCTTATTAAATTTGATGAACCTGTAAAGGCGATTCGTGTCAAAAAAGATATTTCTATTAAAGAGGGCATTTGCATGGCACGCGTCAAGCCTGCTGCAGAATTCAGCCTTGATATTTTTGTGGACTATCCACACCCGTACGGAAAACCAACTCAGCGTTACTATGATGGCACTGAATATGAGTTCCGTAAAGAAATTGCCAAAGCTCGTACATTTTGTATGGAAAAAGATGTGAAAAATATGCAGGACTTAGGCCTTATTAAGGGCGGTTCACTTGATTGTGCGCTTGTACTTATGGAGGACGGCACTGTTTCTAACAGTGAAGGCGTGCGTTTTGAAGATGAGCTTGTACGACATAAAGCGCTTGATTGTTTTGGTGATTTCTTTATGGCAGGTTACCCGATTATTGGTAAGTTTGAAGTGCGTCTTCCCGGGCATGAGCTGAATAACAAGCTTATAAGAAAGCTCCTTGCAGATGAAAAAAACTGGGGGTGGAAGTAATGCGTTATAGTCTTTTTTGTCTTTTATTTCTTTTGGGCGCTTGCGCTAAGGTAGAAGCGCCAGCGCTTTATACAGTGCCGCCTATTCCTAGCAATGAAGCTCTCGTTCAAGAGGGTGATGATTCAGTTAGCAAAGATGAAATCTCAGAAATTATTAAGAAGCGCGAAGAGCTGCTAAGCATAGGAGAATAACTTTTGAAAACTGTAGCCCTTTACGTTTCTCCTCAGTTTAAAAATGAGTTTCTAGAGTTGTTTGAAACTTTAGAAAATAGAGAGCTTTCGTATGTTTGGGCAGAAGAAGGTGAACTTGATACAAGCCTTCTTTCTGGTGGCGGAGTTGATATTGTTGTTGAGGCTTTAAATAATCCGAAGCAGGCAGGCAAAGTAATTAAAGCAGCCCTTGAGGGCGGTCTTCATGTTGTGGCAACCAATACAACAGCTCTTGGTAATGAGCGGGAGACTTACAAGGATATTATTTTAGATAAGGGGGCTTCCCTTATTACATCTGGCGCAGTGTGGGGCGATGGCCGAAATTGTGCTCCTAATATAGAGTCTCGTTCTACAAGAATGTTTCTTATACCTGGTGGGGAACCGTCAACGTTACTGCGTTACATGAGAGATGAAAACATTAGTTTTGACGCTGCTGTTGAGCTATACGCAGAAGTTAATGACACGCCTATTGACCAGGTGCGTGAGCGCGCAATGGGGAAATCAACACTTAAACGCGCTGACTTAATGCGTGAACAGGTGCTCTCATCTGTAAAGGGGCTTGTTAAAAGCCCTAGAGGCTTAGACCATATTGAAGCAAGTGATATTCTTCTTGCTGAGCGTATGGGCTATGCGATTAAGCTCACTGCTGATATTCGTATGGATGGCGTATTTGTGGCTCCTTTCTTGTTTGATAGAAATCTGCCGCTTGCCCATGTAGAAGATGCTGATGAAGCTGTTTGGGTTGCTCTTTCTGATCATAATAGGATGATGACATATAGGAACCATAAGCGTGCGTTTGCAGAGAATGTTATTGAAGATATAAAAGCGCTTCAACCAGTAAAAATGAACATAAAACCGATGCTCACAAATGCACCTCACTCAGTTGAATCCTTATACTTTTTGCGCGGCAATATGGGGCTTGCCTCATTCTGTAGAGATCACCCTTCTTTTAGTGTTGTATCAGATTCTCTTATGGCAAAAGAAGGTATTGAAGGCGCTATTGTGAGAACGAATAAAGCAAAAATTGAAATTGATCGCCTCACATCTGAATTTGGTATAAAAATTTATAATGTATTTCAAGGGAATGACACATGGTATCCGCTTTAAAGGCTTATGAACTCGGTGAACGCATTGATGCAAGCATAGATCGTCGCGTTTCTATTGAACTTGTTCGGGTAACAGAAGCTGCTGCAAGGGCTGCTTATAAACACCTTGGCCACGGGGATAAAAATGCGCTAGATGGCGCAGCGGTTGATGCGATGCGCCGTGCGCTTAATGGTATAGACCTTTATGGAACTGTTGTGATTGGAGAGGGTGAAAAAGATAACGCTCCCATGCTTTATAATGGTGAAATTTTGGGTACGCCACAAGGTACACCTGTTGATATTGCTGTTGATCCCGTTGATGGGACAACCCTTGCATCTAAAGGGCTAGACAATGCTATAAGTGTGATTGCTATTGGTGAAAAAGGAAAACTTCTGGCTGCACCTGATATGTCTATGAAAAAGCTCGCCTTTGGTGCTGGGGTTGATATATCTAAATTTACATTAGATATGCAAGCAGATGCTATTGTGACTGAGTACGCCCGTCAAAAAGGTATGAATGTAGAAGATGTTGTTGTTTGCTTGCTTGAACGTCCTCGTCATGCGCATCACCTAGAAGCGATTCGAAAAGTTGGGGCACGTACTAAACTCATTTCAGATGGTGATATTGCTGGGGCGCTTGCAACGGCTCTCCCTGAGAGTGGTGTGGATATTTATCTTGGTAGTGGCGGTGCGCCTGAAGGCGTGCTTGCAGCTGCAGCTCTTAAATGCCTTGGCGGACACTTTATGGGTCGTCTTGATGTGGAAAGCAGCCGTGACACAGTAAAAGCTATTGCTGACATGAAGGATATGAACCTTTCTAAAGAGGCAGTTTACATGACCGAAGACTTAGCTGGCGGCGAGGTTATTTTTGCAGCAACAGGAATTACTGATGGCAGTTTTCTTAAAGGGGTGCGCCACGTTAAAGGCGGTGAAATGACACAAACAATTGTGATGCGTTCTCATACTGGAACAGTCAGGCGCGTGGAAACATTCCACCAAAATTAAGTTTTAAATTTAAGAGGAAAAAGCCCACCAAATGGTGGGCTTTTTCTTTTCGATGTATTACCTTTGCGACGGAGGGGTGAAGCATATCTTATGTTTCTTTTCTTCCATCCTAGGCTTGTGTTGCCATATAGAGAGCTACTCCACTGTTACAGATTTTGCAAGGTTTCTTGGCTGGTCCACGTCTGTACCTTTAAGTACGGCAACATGGTAAGCTAGAAGCTGCATTGGGATAGTGAAGAGGACTGGTGCCACACAAGGGTGAGACTGAGGAACAAGAATTTCTTCACGTTCAATTTCTGGTGCTGCTTTAAGGGCTTCTTTGTCGCCCACAAGAATGACTTGCCCGCCCCGCGCGTTTACCTCTTGCATGTTTGAAATTGTCTTTTCAAGTAGGCCATCTGATGATGAGGCAAGGTTAACCACTGGAAGGGTTTCATCCACAAGCGCAATAGGGCCATGTTTCATTTCACCAGATGCATAAGCTTCCGCGTGAATGTAGGATATCTCTTTAATTTTAAGTGCACCTTCAATGGCAATTGGTGCGAGTTGGCCACGACCAAGATAAAGCATGCTGGATGCTTTTTTAACTTTTTGAGCAAGCGCTTCAATAGATTTAGTATTGGCGACAGCCTTACCAATTTGCGTTGGGAGCTCGCGCAGGGCTTGAGACCAAGCGCTACGCTCAGTCTCTGGAGCGCCTTTTTCTTCTAGCATTTTTAGGGCCATAAGGTTGAAGGCTGTGAGCATGCCAATAAAGCATTTTGTGGAAGCTACTGCAATTTCTGTACCTGCATTAAAATCAATGACAGCATCACTAATGCGAGCAATAGAACTTGTTGGGGTGTTTGTGAGTGCTACGATGAACTGACCATTTGCCTTGGCATGCTCTACAGCAGCAAGTGTATCTGCTGTTTCACCACTTTGGGAAACGGCTACAAAAATGCCGCCCTGAATAAGAGGTGGGTTACGGTAACGAAACTCGCTTGCTGCGTCCACATTAACAGGTACGCCGCCAGCTGTTTCAAGCATGTATTTACCAACAAGGCTTGCGCAGTAGGCTGTACCGCAGGCAATAATATTAATTTGCGGGGCTGCACTCAAATCGCATGGTAGCTCAGGAAGTTTAACAGTGTCGCCAGTTAGGTATTTTTCTAGCATGCGGCTTACAACGTCAGGCTGCTCATGAATTTCTTTCAGCATGAAATGGTTATAGCCTGCTTTGCCAACAAGAGCGCTGTTTACATCAATAAGCTTTGTTTGGCGTGTTGCAACAGAGCCATCAGGACGAGTGATGTTGATGCTATCTTTTGTCACTTCTGCAATATCATCTTCTTCAAGGAAGAGGAACTTGTTTGTGTAAGGGGCAAGGGCAATAGGGTCTGAGCCAACATAGTTGCAGCCGTCGCCAAAGCCAACGACAAGAGGCGCACCACGGCGGGCAGCAATAAGAGTATCTGCGCTGCCTTCATGCATAACAGTAATTGCAAAAGCGCCCTCAAATTCGCTTACTGCTTTTTGTACTGCGCCTAGAAGGTCCTTGCCTTCGCTCATGTAAAAATCAATCAGCGCAGGAATAACCTCTGTATCTGTTTGCGAGGCAAACGTACGGCCTTTGCTTTCAAGCATGGTTTTAATATCTTGATAATTCTCAATGATACCGTTGTGAACAACTGTGCAAGCACCACTTTTATGCGGGTGTGCGTTACCTTCGTTAGGCGCGCCGTGCGTTGCCCAGCGGGTATGGCCAATGGCACTGCTGCTTGTGCTTGTGAATGGAGAGTTTTTGATGTGCTCCTCAAGGGCGCTGATTTTTCCGGCGCTTTTGCGAATTTCAACAGATGAGCCTGTGTTGTGTGCGATGCCCGAGCTGTCATAGCCGCGGTACTCAAGGCGTTTGAGGCCTTCTAACACTTGCGTTGTTGCGTTGTTATCTCCGATTACGCCGACGATTCCACACATGATAAAACCTTTCTTAAGTTATTTCTTTGAGGTATAAAATCTTTTTCTTATCGCTCTGGTACTTATCTGTACAATTCGCTCTTCAAAAAATATTTTCTTCACTCAAATCGCAACCTTTCAGTTTGCTTAAATAGCTTCTGAAAGGTTTTGATTCTTTTATTTGTAACACTTTAACTGGGTCATTTTATAGTCTAAAAAGTTCATGAGTTTACTATTACTAGTACCAGTTCTATGTCTTTGATTATTGCTATTTTTATAAGCGGCATCAAATTCCTTTTGTAATTGAAGGCAATCTTTTTCTTGGACCGCTTTATCAATTCTTTCTTTTACTATAGGACTGTAGTTTCCCCAAAGGTTGCTTGTATTTGGAGAGCTATCACCGCTGCTAGGCTTTAGGAGACTGTATCCTGAAATGATAATAATTAGTATGAGTAATATTCTCATAATATACCTTTCTTACAAGTGCTCATATTCCCCGATACCGCTTTTAAGATCTACACGATCTTTTGTGCGTGACTCAAGCTCTTGCTTTACGGTTACAAGCGTGTCTGCTGGAATGGTTCCGTTCAGTACAACGCCGCTTCCAACCCATGTGTAAGCACCAATGACAGTACCTGGTGATGTGACAACATTGGCGGCAAGGCGTGAGTAATCCCCAAGAATTGCGCCAAAGAAATCTCTGCCGCTATCTTGTACGCCGTTTAAATCAATTTTAATGTTTGTTTGGTTAAATTTACGGTTAGCGAGAATGGTTCCGCTACCTACGCGTCCGCCGCGTCCAACTACACTATCTCCGCAAAATGTGCCGTCTTGTACTTTTGCACCGCGCATAAGAAGGGCATTTTTAATATCTGCGCCGTGTCCAATTACCACTTCATCGTCTAGGTAGCAGCCTTTACGTAAATTTGAGTGCGGGCGTATGGAAACATTTTTGCCGATGTAAACAGGGCCTTCGATAACAACGCCTGCATGCACAACGCTGCCTTCATCAATGAATACGTCCCCTTGTATGATTGCGCCTTCTTGCACTGTTCCTTTAACGACTTGCCCTTTTACGCCTTTCATAAGGGAAGGGAAGTTGTTAAGCAGCTCAACTGGTGAGGTGTGCTCAGCTATAAAATTTGTCATTTTCTCTGAAAGGTCATCTGCAAAAAATAGGTCTTTAACCTGCATGTTGTAAGCTTTCTTTATGTGCTGGATAGTTCATTGTACCTCTATTATAAAGTTCTTCAGCGCTGGTAAGTTGTTCTGGTGAGTTTACACCAAGCAGTCCAAGGCCGTTGCTGCATGTAAATGTACCAACTTTCATGCCGCCTTTAAGGGCAAGAGCCATAATGTCTGGAAGGTAGTACTCGCCCTGTGCATTGTTATTTGTTACATCTGCAAGAAGTTCAAAAAGTTCCGGGCAGTTTACAAGGTAGAGCCCTGTGTTAATTTCTTTAACAAGGCGCTCTTCTTCTGTTGCGTCTTTATGTTCAACAATGCGTGAAACATGACCAGAGGAATCTCTTATAACGCGGCCAAGGCCTGTAGGATCTTCAGCAATGGTTGAAATAAAGCTGATGACGTGGTCTTCCTGGTTATGCTCAGTGATAAGGCTTTCAAGGAGATCTGTTGTTATAAGGGGGCAATCACCCGTGAGAATGAGAGCTTGCCCTTTAAAACCTTTAAGGCTTGGGCCGCACTCTCTTACTGCGTAACCTGTGCCGAGAGGTTCTGCAAACACAGATTCCGAGCCTTTATGGTTGGCGTTGAGGTGAGAGGTTACATCCTCAGCTTTATGGCCAACAATAACTAATGTACGTTCAGCTCCAAGCGGAGCGGCTGCATCTAGCACATGAGAAAGCATTGCTTTTCCTGCCATAGGAACAAGCACTTTAGGCATATCGCTCTTCATGCGCTTACCTTGCCCTGCGGCAAGAATAAGAGTCACTAAATTTTTCATGGATGGAAGTATATCAAAAAAGCACACTCTAATGAACGTTAACTGGCAAATTAGCTTTGAAAAAATGCAAAAAATGTCAAATTTACGCTTGATTCCGAAAAAAAACTTATAAAACAACCCTCTTTTTACTTCGAGAAATTGCATACGTTGCATACGGTTTATCCACAAAAGGGGTGTCAAGTCATAATGCACTTTAACTGAGGTCGTTAGTGTGTTGTTTTTTGGTGTAAGTGATTGAAGTTTATTAGATAATAAAAGTGCACTAAAAATGGGCAATCTGTACTTGGGTGCAGACTTCTGTGACATGTTTGTGTCATCCACATGCTTGTCCACAGAGTTATCCACAGCTTCCGTGGATAACTTTTTCTCATCTGTTGTAGAAGCGTGCAATGCGCAGGCATATTCTTGCATTAACTTAAAATGAAACCTCACAACAAAGCAGTTATTGCTTTTAAGCGCATAGGACGGGCATGATTATAGCTATTCCAATTATGGGGGACTCATAGTAGGGTGGGGCATGGCAAAAGAAAATCTAGGTGTAGAATATCTTAAAGAGCAGGTGCAGCATGCGCCTACCTCTCCTGGTGTATATCGGATGATGAATGAAAAGGGTGATATCCTTTATGTTGGTAAGGCAAAGAACCTAAAAAATCGCCTCATAAATTATACGCAGTTTGAAGCACTCACTCAGCGGATTAAGCGTATGGTATTTGAAACGCGTGAACTCACTCTTGTGGAAACAGAAACAGAAGCAGAAGCGCTCCTGCTTGAAATTAACCTGATTAAAAGCTTAAAGCCTAAATACAACATTATCTTTAGAGATGACTCTACCTATCTCTCTATTCTTATGACAGACGACAAAACACCGCGCCTTATGCCTTATCGGGGTAAAAAGAATGTAGGCGGAGACTTGTTTGGCCCATACCCAAGCGGCGATGCGGTATATCGTACAATTGATCTTATGGAGCGTGTGTTTAGGCTTAGAACATGTAAAGACAGCGTATTTAAAAACCGAACGCGCCCATGCCTTAAGTATGATATTAAACGCTGTAGCGCGCCTTGCGTTAATAAGGTTTCTCCAGAGGAATATAAGGGGCTCTTATCTCAAGCGAAAAGTTTTTTAAAAGGTGATGGAGCGCAGGTTCAGAAGCTTTTATCCGAGGACATGCAGAAAGCATCAGCGGATATGCGCTATGAGGCAGCAGCTGAATGTAGAGATCGCTTAAAAGCATTGCAGCAAGTGCTGACCCCACAGCACGCAACGACTCAGGTTCTTATTGATGCAGATGTTGTTGGCCTTTATGTGCAAGGGGGCGAGGCGGCAGTACAGGTGTTTTATTACCGCGCCGGCCAACATGTGGGTAACCATGTATTTTACCCGAAAGGCGTTGAGGCAGAAGAGCCAGCAGAAGTTATGCGTATATTTCTTGCGCTTCATTATGCAAGCCGTAAACCCCCGAAAGAGATTTTTACATCTTTGCCCTCAAACGATATAGACACGCTGCAAGATTACTTAAAAGAAAGAAACCTTGGCAAGGCTGTGCATGTGCATGCACCAAGCCGTGGGGAAAAATTTCATATTGTAAAAAAAGCCTCTTTAAACGCAGAGCAAGCCCTTAAGCGTAGGCAAGCAGCAGGTGCAGGTTGGAAAAAGCAAATGGCTGCTTTTGCTGAGGTGTTGGGCGTGCCCCATGTAAAGCGAGTTGAGACGTTTGATATTTCCAATATTTCAGGTACAAATCCGGTGGCCTCTCTTGTTGTGGCGGGCGAAGAAGGCATGATGAAATCTGAATACCGTAAGTTTGCAATTACAGTTAAAAATACACCCGATGATTACGCAATGATGCGTGAAGCACTCTCGCGCCGCTATAGTCGCCTTGCTCGGGAAACAGAAAAGGCGCGTAAAGATAAAACGCAGGCGCCGCCTTGGCCAAGCGTGGTTATGGTGGATGGTGGTAAGGGGCATCTTCGTGTGCTTGTGAAGGTGTTTGATGAGCTGGGCCTGCTTGAAGATGGCAAGACGGTGCTGTGCGCTATTGCCAAAGGCGAAGAGCGAGACAAGGGGCAAGAAGTCATCTGGATGTATGGATTAAAAGACTGCCTTCCTATTGAAAAAGACACGCCGCTTATCTTTTTGCTTCAGCAGGTACGCGATGAAGCGCACCGCTTTGCGATTAATTTCCATAGGCAAAAACGCTCCAAGGACATGGTAACCTCAAAATTGGATCAAATTCCAGGTGTGGGAGCAAGACGTAAAAAGGCTCTGCTTCTTGCGTTTGGCTCCGCATCAGCTGTGGAAGCAGCAAGTGTGAGCCAGCTTATGCAGGTGGATGGAGTGAGTAAGAGCTTGGCAGAGCATATATATGGTTTCTTTCACGGGTAATTTGCATTTAAAGAGGGGCTTGAAATCCTCTATAAAAGCGCCATACTGTGAAAAGCTTAAGAAAGAATTTTAAATGTTAGATATGTTTACCGCCCATCCAGTGCTTCTTGCGCTTTTACTTACAACGGTTGCTGGTGCTTCCACAATGCTTGGCACGGTTGCTCTGCTTTTTGCCCATTACAGTAATGTACGCCTACTTGCACTTTCGCTTGCCTTTAGTGCGGGGGCCATGATCTATATTTCTTTCACAGAATTTTATTATGAAGCCAGTCATATGCTACTGGAAGCCGCAGGCGAAGGGCATACATCTGCTATTGCTGCTGCGATGTTTTTTATAGGAATTTTGCTGTTTCTTTTTATGAATTGGGTCACGCCTAAACTTTTGAACCCGCACGTACAGCGTGATAAAGATTGCGTGGAAGATATGGCTTCTGGCCATAAACATGAGCACGGACATGTGCATATACATGATGCACTTCTTCTTAAAAAGCTTGGTCTTCTTGCGGCCCTTGCCATTAGTTTGCATAATCTGCCAGAAGGTATGGCGACATTTTTTGCGACATTAAGTGAGCCTGAGCTGGGCCTTGTTGTTGCGGCAGCTATTGCCCTGCATAATATTCCAGAAGGTGTAAGCGTCGCTGTACCTATATACTATGCAACGCAAAGCAAAAAGAAAGCGTTCTTCTATGCGGCATTGAGCGGTTTTGCTGAGCCTGTGGGCGCACTTCTTGGGTATCTTGTTCTTAAACCAGTTATGAGTGACATTGTCATGGGAATGGTACTTGCGACCATTGCAGGCTTTATGGTTGTACTTGGCCTTGATGAACTTCTTCCTGCATCGCGCCGTTATAGTAAGGGGCAAGAGACTCTTGTTGGCGTGGTGTGTGGTATGGCCGTTATGGCAGTGAGCCTTATTTTGCTGCATTAAGAAAATTGAACTCTAAAAAAGCCGCCAACTTGGCGGCTTTTTATTTAAGCTAGCTTTGTCTTTTTATGAGAGAGAGCTGAACGTTGTAATCTTCATTGCCAGATTCTTTGGTGCGGCGATGAGAGTTAAATGTATCAACCTTATCAAAGGTACAATGACGCGTGTCATGCACGTTAAGGTCAATCAGGCCTGCCCTTGTGGCCTGCCAAGCAGCAACGCCTGCAATATCAAGGCGGCTATGGCCTTCTTTATCTGAGGCTCTAAAGAACTTTTCAGGGAAGTGTTTTCGGAATTCATCTTCAACTTCGTAGTTATGTTGGCGGATGCACGGGCCAATGAGCATGTGCATATCTGCGGTGCGTACCCCAAGATCATTTTGAAGAACATCAATTGTCTTTTTGAGAATATCTTGCTGCAGGCCGCGCCATCCGCAGTGAACTGCCGCAACAGCTTGTGGGCAGCTGAGAAGTACGGGCACGCAATCTGCTGTTTTTACCGCAAGCCAAAGGTCTGGGCGGTCAGTTACAAGTGCATCTGCTTCAGGGTAAACACGTGGTTCGCCCGCATAAACAATACGGTCGCCATGAACTTGGCGCATATGGGCGATGGGGCCGAGAAGCTCGGTGTAATCACGGATTGTTTCTTCCACATTGTCATGGCTGCCTTCTTTTGTACCAAAGGCATGATCTGCATATGGAAATGGAATGTCCGCTTCAATAAACTTCATAAAAACCCTACTTTCTCTCCAGTTATTTGAGAGGGCAGTGTGCCACAAAGCTTTCCTTATTGGAAGAAGGTATTCTGAAAACCTGCCGGGTCCGGGACGCCCTGTGTGCGCCAGCAAAGGACTTTAAAGAGGCTTCCCATTTGGCTAGGGTGCATCAGTCTGTGTATTGCAGCCTGTAAGTTTTCACGTTCTGTACCTTCAGTATTTTCCAGAAGCGTTGCAGCGCGAATCGGCAGCCCCATTTGGGTAAGGAAGTATCCTAAATCTGTTGGGCCAAGGGTGTTAGATCCAAAGATATCAGAGACAAAACCAAAGTTTACGTGGGTCGTTAGGTCTGCGCCGCCAGGGTTATCAAGAACGTCAACGGTTTGGTGTTTAGAAAGAGCTTGCAGCGTATCTGCATGGCCGCTCATTGCCCCGTAGTCAATAAAGAGGGCTGCGCCTTTTTTGATAGAACGCTTAACACTGCGGATGAATTTTTCCATAGCGTCGTAAGTTTCAATAAAGTCTGCGTCTGTATTATGGAAGGTGTAAGACCTATCACTTGTTGCGTAAGAAAGCTTATTTTCATTAAGTTCGATAATGCGTTCTTTGTAGCCATCTTCTGTTTTTTGGAATTGGCGAACAGGGAAGGCGTCTAATACTTCATTACCAATGAGGATCACGGGCGCATCAAAATCAATATCTTCAATGTTGCTTGTCCATGCCACGTCATCATGATCGTCAAGTGTATCCATTTGAATAGACTTCAGGTGCGGGCTAATCTCAACAAGGTGTACTTTGGCGTTTGCGTAACATGTACTGCGCACTTTTTGAAGTGTGCGTAAAACATCTTTCATGAGTGTGCCGCGGCCAGGGCCTGCTTCTACAAGGTGGAAAGGTTCTGGGCATCCCAGTTTTTGCCATAGGTCAATGACCCAAATGCCTATCATTTCACCAAACAGCTGAGTCATCTCAGGTGCTGTAGTAAAATCGCCTGCATTGCCGAAAGGATCGCGTGTCATGTAGTAGCCGTGATTGGGCTCGTAGAGACAAAGGGACATGTAATCCGCAACATTAAGGGGACCGCGGTCCTTAATGCGCTGTATAATCAAATCTTTCATCATGGTTTTTGCCTATTCATTTTACAAATTGCACTCACCACAGAAAGCGTTTGCGTCCCTATTTAATTGTTTGTTTTTTTGTTGTAATAGAGGCACTACCTCTGTGTATGAATAAATAGTATACACCTAAAATAACCATTGGCAAGCATAAAATTTGCCCCATGGTTATTGTTGTAAATATGCCGTCTTGTAGGTGAGTATCTGGCATGCGAGCATACTCAATAAAGAAACGAAAGATACCGTAACCCATAAGGAAAGTTCCTGTGAGTGCCCAAGGGCGCGGATTTTTGCGCGCCATTGCAAATAAAATGATAAATAAAACAAGGCCTTCTAGCCCTGCTTCGTATAGCTGAGAGGGGTGTCTTGGTAGGTCATCAGCTGTTGGGAAAACCATGCCCCAAGGCAGGTCTGTTGGACGACCGTACAGCTCTGCGTTTATAAAATTCGCAATGCGTCCAAAGAATAGACCGATAGGCACAACAACAGCAAGTTTATCTGAAAGTTGATGGATTTCGAGGCCTTTTTTCCATGCAAAAAGCACTGTAGCTAAAATACAGCCAAGTACGCCGCCATGGAATGACATGCCGCCATGCCACGTTTGTAAAATTTGCATAGGATGTTCTATATAATAACTAAAGTTGTAGAAGAAAACATACCCAAGTCTGCCGCCAAGAATAACTCCGATAATAATCCATACAAAGTAATCATCTACATGTTTACTTGTGAGCTTTGAGCCTTTCATGGTTTTGCAGAGGTGTTTAAAGGCGTAGAGCCCTAAAATAAAACCTGCCACATAAGCCAGCCCGTACCATCTGAGTGGAAGGGGGCCAATATAAAGAGCAACAGGGTCTATATGCGGAAATGGGATCATATGAGTTGATATCCTTATAGGTATGGATCTGCTTGGTCAAGGTGGTTTTGGACGTAGTCTGTCACACCTTCTTCAAGTGAGTGGAATGTGTACGCTTTACCCATGATCTTTGTATAAACGCTTTGCAGGTGATCCATGCCAGCTTCTGTGTAGTACTGGTATTTACCTTGCAGGTCTTCTGGCATTTCGATGTACTTAATGTTTGGCTTTTTATCTAATGCTGTAAATGTTGCAAGCGCAAGGTCTTTAAAGCTACGGGCTTCACCTGTACCAATGTTAAAGATGCCGCTTACCTTTGGGTTATCAAGGAACCAGATAATCAGGTTCGCAATATCTTTGACGTAGATAAAGTCACGAGATTGGCCGCCATGGGCAAAGCCTTCTTTGTAGGATTTAAATAGCTCAACTTTGCCATTTTCTTTAATTTGTCTAAAAGAGTGCGCCACAACACTTTGCATGCGCTCCTTGTGGTACTCGTTAGGGCCATACACGTTAAAGAACTTGAGACCGACCCACTGTTTAGGTTGGCTTTTACGTGTCACAATTGCTTTATCGCACATGTGTTTGCTGTAGCCGTAGCCATTAAGCGGTGCAAGCTTTAGAAGTTCTGAAAGGTCATTATTATCTTCAAATCCTTTGCTGCCATCACCGTATGTAGCAGCTGAAGAGGCGTAAATGTAAGGCACGTTGCGTCTTGCACACCAATCAAACAGATCAAGTGTCGGACGGATATTCATTTGAGTAATGGCGTCCATATCCGTTGTTGTTGTGCTGCTATCTGCGCCCATGTGGATAATTGCTGTAATTTCTTTTTCATTTTGAATCAGGAAATTACCCAGGTCTTCTGGGGCAACAATATCATGAACGACGCGTTTACCAATGTTTTTCCAGCGGTCATCTGTATCTAGCCAGTCGCACACAACAACGGGTGTGTTTGGCTTTTCACGGTTAAGAGCTTCTACAATGACAGAGCCAATAAAGCCTGCTGCGCCAGTTACGATATACATAAACGTTTCTTTCCTTCGTAAATTTAGGGGTAGAGTACCCCAAAAGTGATGTTTTGAAAACAGAGGTTTTGCGCGAAAACCATTAACACTGGACAGTTCATCATTCTGTTTGCACACTGATGAGTGTTTATATGAGAAAGAATAGGTATATGAAAAAGATTTTATTTTTTGGGTTTGGCAATATGGGTCAAGCCATAGCCAGTGGTTTGCTTGAGAAAACAGGGCTTTATGAAATTGAAGCTGTTGACCCGTATTTTTATGAGCAGGGCAGCCCTGTAGATGGGGTAACTTTATATAAGGGTGCAAAGGATATTCAGCAAAAATTCGATATGGTTATTCTTGCTGTAAAGCCGCAAATTGCAGAAAAGATATACGGGGACCTTTCTGGTATTCTGAAACCAGAAGGCGTTGCGCTTTCTATTATGGCAGGCGTTGAGCGAAAACAAATAGTAAATTATATGCAAGAGGGCGCTCATGTAGTGCGGGCTATGCCAAATACGCCAGCCGCCATTGGTATGGGGGTGAGCGTTTTAGTGAGTGATAAAAACTGCCCTAAAGCGACAAAGCTTTTTTGCGAGGATGTGCTAAAAGCTGTTGGAAAAGTTTTTTGGGTGCAGGACGAGGCGCAAATGCATGCCGTAACCGCAGTGTCTGGAAGTGGGCCGGCATACTTCTTTGCTCTTATGGATTACATGATAAAGGCTGGAGAGGCTTTAGGGCTTCCTGAAAATCTTGCAAGAGAGCTTGCTTGCGAGACAGCGAGGGGGGCAGGCAGCCTTGCGGTGAAGCAAATGCAGTGTGGAAAATATCCTTTGCAACTTAAAGAGGAGGTGATAAGCAAAGGGGGCACAACAGAGGCTGCTTTGAATGTTTTTAATAAAAATCAATTCGATAGGATTGTTTTTGATGCGCTGTTGCATGCAAGGGATCGCTCAAAGGAGCTTTCTTTATAAGTTTAAATTTTTGTTTGATTCTATTTTAGGTTGTGCTAGTCTGATGTTTAGATATTTAAAGTAGTACAAAAACATAGGATGCTTATATGGAACCGCACATCTCTCCTACACGGAATGGAAAAGCCTCAGAAAATCTTTTCTTGGAACCTGTAAATGAAAATCCAGGCATGCGTCTTTCTGAATCTATGGCAGAACATTTTAAGGGTATGATTGCGACGGGGGCATTAAAGGTTGGGGATAAGCTTCCAACAGAGCATCAGTTATGTAAGTATTTTTCTGTGAGCAGATCTACTTTGCGGGAGTCTATGCAAATTTTAAGAGCGCATGGATATTTAGATGTTTCTCCTGGGCGCGGCTCTTTCGTTAAAGCTTCCCGGCCTCTGATACCTAAAGAAACGGCTACATTGAAGGTTTCAGGCCTTGCAGAAAATGACTATGAAGATGCTTTGAGAGTTATTAAGGGGCTTGTTTATACAGCTTATCTTCCGCTTAAAAAGTCGCCTCGGAACTTGCTGAATCTTATAATTTCTCATGAGATTTTCTTGACCGATTCTCCTGAAAAATTAGTGGAAAAAGAACATGGCTGGAGGGTTTCTCTTGCAAAGGAATCTGGAAACGCTGTTTTAGCACAGGTTTTAGAGCAGCTGCTTTCTCAAACCTATAGTTACTGCGTTAAGCGCATGGCTGTTGAAGAGCACCGCATGCAAGTTTTAACGAAACAGCAAGTTGTTTTAAGTTACTTAGAGCGTGGGGATATGGCAGCAGTAGAGCGTTTCTTTAGCCTCTAGCCTTTAGTTTCTACTTCTTGGCGTTTAAGGTAGTCTTTAAGTGTTGTATAGGCATCATTAATAATACCCATACGTTCGGCAGCATCATCCCCTGTGTAAATATCGGGGTGAAACTTCTTAGCAAGAACTGTGAAGCGCTTTTTGATAATGTGAGGCGTGAGTGGTGGCTCTATGCCTAATGTTTCGCAGGCTTCAGTAATTCTTTTTGGCATTTTAGGTGTGAATGTCGTGGTTGCTTGGTCTTCATCCATATCACCAAATAGGGTGTATGGGTTTTTGTAACTCTTATCGGCTGCAAGGGTTGCCTTTTTGTAGGATTCTGTGTTTACACCCATTTTCCACGTTGGGCGTCCCCAGGTGGCACCGGACTGTAAGGTGTAGAGGTCATCGCTGCTAAAGCCTTTGAGACCATTCCAATTTTTATTGAATTCCTTGATGTGCTTTTCGCAGAAATACTGACGCGCAGATATGTTGCTAGGGTCTCTAGGGGCAGGAAAAGTTCCTTCAAGCTCGCAATCTGGATGGGCACATATTTCGGTCATACTTCAAGATATAAAGGCAAATGCCTTGTTTATCAAGACCATCAAGTAAGTTTTTTGATGCAAAAACAGCCATAAAGAGAAGCAAAGCCCTGGGCCAAAGGCGATGTGATTGTTTTTACTGGGCAGGAAAGAAATGATAATTGTGAAAAAGCAGGCAACCATCATGTAAAAAGGTAAAAGCCCCCAACCGAGCCAAAGGCCTGATGCGCCGATGAATTTTATATCCCCTCCGCCAAGAAAGGCAGATTTTAATAAAAGCTCAATAAGAAAACTAAGAGCAAGAACACTTGAAAATGCGATAGCGCCTCCAAAGAGAGCATCTTGCCATATAATTGGGAGCATGCCTGTAAGGCTGCCAATAAGTGCAAAGCAACATAGAGGAGCAATATAAATGTTGGGGAGTGTATGGTTTGTAAGGTCTAGGGCAATAAGTCTTGCTAAAACCAGGCTTGATATCCCCCAAAAAAGGCACTCTATTGCTGTTGCTATGCTTGCAAGGCTCAATGCGCCAAAGATAATAAAAAACAGTCCTGTAAGGATAATATGGAACTTTTCTGGGATTAACCCCTCAGAAATATCATCCTCTGTGAGAAACTGTCTTTCAAATGCAAACACTGTTTATTGATACCAAACCTGAGCGCTAAATGGTGGATCTTCGCGGTCAGTTAGGTTTGAGTTATACCTTAAAGTGCGATTCCAAGGGTCTGTTGCATAGCTAATGGGCAGGTTAAGCAAGTTTAATAGCGCTTCCATTGAGCCTTGGTTCCCGCTTATGTATGTCACATCATTACAGGCGCTGGTTGTCCCTGCAATATCGGTGTCGGTACAAACAGCATCAAAATATTGTATGTTGACATTGGCATCAAGGCTAGAGATTGGGTAGTAACTAAAGTTTGTGTAAGATTTACCACCACTTGTACACCACGCAGGGCCAGTGCAAGCGCCATCTGCATCAAGATACCATGCAGCTTCTACAGCTGCGAGACGGTCAGAAATTTCTTGGCCTTGCTTTCTGTAAAGCTCTACCCGATCTTTTTCAATAGATGTGGTTGAAAATTTAATACCAATATCATCACCAGCGGCTTCCCATACTTGCCAGTTCGCGTAAGATGCAATAGCTACAGAGTCATCTGTGCCATCTTTACCGCTTGTATGAATAGTACCGTACCACATGGTGACAGGCACATCTTCAATTTCAATATTTGTCGAGCCAATCACATAGTTCCAGTTGTTGCCCCATGGATCTTGTTGGAGGTATGATTCTTCCATAACACCAGATGTAAATAGGGTCGCAATATCAGGGGATATGGTGTTAATACCTGTTGTGATGTAGTACTTCAGGTTGGCATTCACAAGTAAATCAACACCACGTTCAGCAGCATCGTTTTTATTACGTTCAACACGAGAAAGTACGGTTACACCACCTGTTGCAGCCATAATACTTGCAATAATAAGTGCCACACGGGCATCCATACCAAAAACAGCACCTGTTTGGCTTTTTAAGCGTTTTGCAATGGCACGTATCATATTATTTTCCTTTGTTTTTCTTAGTTCATATCCACACGAACGTTAAAGCTTTTCCCCCATGGGGTGGTAAAACCTAATGTTGCTTCGGTATCGCTTGCATAGGTGTAGGTAAAGTCATTTCCCCAAGTATCTTTGTAATTTGTTAAGGCGTTTATATCAGTATCGTACTCGCCTTGATTGGCGGGAAATCTGCTGTTTTCTGTAAAAAATGTATAAAGCAAGCTGGCCTCTTTTTCTAAGAGCTTTCTTGAGTGCTTTACTTGCTGGTTACGTAAAGCTTCTGTATCTACTGTTGCCAGAGCGCCATCAAGGCCGCTGTCATAAGCAGCTATAGCATCTTCGGTTGCAAGCCCTGCAACGTCAGTACGCAGAAATGTGTCATCTGATGAGCTAATCGCAATACGTTTGTTTTGAATATCTTGAACCTGACTACTATCAACTTCTTGTATTTGAATGGCAGCTCCACCGCGTGTCGTGTTGTTTGAGGATGAAAGAAACCCTTGTGCGCGGCCAACATCATAAGTTTGGCTGTAATTATTTCCAGCAACATTACTGTTCTCTGAAAGGATGGCTATTTCAATGGCTTCTTTAATATCTTCAGAGTGTGCTTGTTGGCGTTTTAATTTTTCACTTTGTAGCTGTTTTAGATCTTCTTTTGCCCATTGAGCAAGCATGGTACTAAAAATAGAGAGCGCAGCAAGAACGCCAAACATGAATGGCGAAAAGCCACCCTTTTGACATAATATTTTCATTTTATTTTTGTGCTTTGCTTTCATCATCTCTTATAAAGCCAAGTTAATTTTAAGCGGGTAATCCCTGTCACCAATTGTTAAAATAACTTTTCTGTGGCCAATTTCTTTTACTGTTACCCCTATCTTATGGGTTGCCATACGAGTCGCAGTGCCTGCTTCTATGCCAAGCTCTCTTTCGTATTGCTCAATAACACCATTGGCTTCATTTAAGAAAGATTGGTGCATGCCCGCATCCATAGAATCTTTAGGGGGTATGTATTGCTCTACAATGGCTCTAAAGTTAGTGTTTTGCCCTTGAGGCCTTTGAACAGAAAGGAAAAAGCGTTCCTTTTCGCTGTATTTTTCACCGTCTAGTACAGCATACTTAAATGGTGAGGTTACAATACTGTCAATTTTGATCTTTTTAATATCTTGAGAGAAATCTTGTAAGCCAAGATTTTTTTGCTCTTTTTGTAGCGTTTGGCGTAAAAGCCTCTCTAAAAAGCGCTTGAACTCTGTGGGAGCAAGGCGTCCTTGAGAATCTGTGTAAAAATCAGGCAATTGCCCATCTGCTTGATATGTTTGTAGACCTGCAAGTCTGCTATCAACTTCTTCTAGGTTTACAGATGTATCAGAAAACAGGCGTTTTCCAGCAAAAAGATCTTGGAATTTTTGGTCAATAATTTCTTCTTTTGAAATCTGTGTTGTAGCAACGTATTCCACAATGGTATTGTTGGGTGCGAGCTCAATAGGGAGAATTTTGCCGCTAGACAGCATAGCAAAGACCTCTCCATCCTTTAAAATAATATTAGCGCCAGAGGTTTCACCTGTTCTAAGGAAAATTTGATGCCTAGAGCCTACGTATGCTTGCGGAACCGGATTTTTCTTACGCTCAATAGCAATAGATTCGTTCTCGTTATATCTACTATATATCTCAATAAGGTTTTGAGATGTTTTAGGGGAGAAGGGGTTAACCCCTTGTGTACTTAGAGATCGATCAAGGTTTCCTGTTAATATTGAGAATGATTCAGGTCTTTTTTCTTGAATTTCTTTTACAATATCTGTGCGCGTAAACTCAAAATCTGGCTGGCCTGTAAATGTATCTGGCCAAGAAATAGTTTGGCCATGGCTTGGCGTCACAACAGTAATAGCAAAAGCTGTTAGGGCAAGTTTAAATCTGGCGTGGGTCATGAACATATAGGTGCCCTTCTATTGTAATCATATGGTGGCCAGGCTTGAGCTCACGGTTTACTCTTGAGCAATTAAAGCATGTTTTGTACACAGAAAACCCTGGAGTTGAAGCGATAAGGGTTAACAGTTCTGAAATTTTAGAATAGGTTTCAATGCCAGTAATTCTGTAGGTGTGATAAAAAATTCCCGGTGCAGCAGGGTTTTGAACCGGTTGACCAATGAAGCTAAATGATAAATCTCTTTCGGCGAGGTTAAACAATCGTTCAATATTGTTTTTCTGATCCTGTCCTGCTTCAAGTGTTTCACGTACTGCTTTTTGAATATCAGTTTGGATTTTTAGGATGCGATCTCTATCCCTCATAGAGCTTTGCAAGCTATTTTGGGTTACATGAATTTTATCCACGTTTTCAAACGATTTAAAAGTGCCAAGAATTGCGGCAAAAGCAAAAAGTGCAAGGCCTATTGTAAACTGAATCATGAGTCATCTCCAGTCTCTTTGTTTTTTTCCTCGGAGGTATTACCAAGAGTACGGTTACCAATGGCTCTTGTCTTTCTTGCTTCCTGCAAGTAAGGGTGAATCTCTTTTATGGCAGACCTGAGGGGAATAATACCTTCAAGTTTCATTTTCTTGCTTCCTGGTTGACGTCTTACAGCTTGAACAGTACTGCTAAGTGCAAGGAATGATTTGGCCACAGGTTCTTCCTCAAGCCATCCATCATAAGCATCGCTATTGGCATTAATTGTCAGCAGGAGGTTTTTAGGTGTTTCCTGAGGGTTGGGGACCTCTAATTCAAATGAATCAATTTTCATACCTGAATATTGGATGGCGTATGAAATATCTTTTAGTATGAATGGGAAATACTCTCTATAGGACATGTTTTGCTGTTGCGTACGGATCAGATTTGAGAGGACAGAAAAGTTTTGCCCTGATGGCATAGAGCTAACGACAGATCTTTTTTGATCTTGCAGTTCTTGGATTTTCATATCTTGCATGTAGGTGATTGCAAAGGCTACAAGAGATACCAAGATACCTAAGGTTAGCATAATATTACCGTGTTTTTCTTGAAAGGATGGCATGTTAAGCCAAACTTCGCTAAAAACAGGAGATTCTCTCAGCGGAAGAACATTAACGCGAAGCTCTTCAAGCTTATCTTTTTGCCAGTTAGTATAAACGTTTTTAGTGTAACTCCTTGGGTAAGATTTTAAAATGGCCTTAATATCTTGTACCCATGTAAGCTGGGATGTAGGCTGCAAGTAGTTGTCTTTAATATCCCAATGGAAAATGACATCTGCCACAACAATAAAGTTTACGGTGTTTGAGTCAGCTGGTGGCATACGGCAATAATCCATAAGAGGAATATGTTTAATGCTTTCTGCTGCTATAGCATCAGGAACATCCTCATCAGAGTAATTCTCAATAAGAATTGATGCGGGATCAACAGGTTCACCTGAAAGATCTCTTGGTGCAAAAAATGCGAGGCACATTGTACGGCGCGCTTGATCATCAGATACGTCTTGCCAACTATCACCAAAAATAGGCTGGTCAGACCCATCAGGTAAGTATTCCACACGGTTCAAGCCAGTAAAACAAATGTTTTTAAACTGTTGTCCGAGAAGGTTTTTAATCATAGGCATGCTTTTGTTCTCCTACGACTGTGCAAGTACAATTGACATCATCTCAAGTAGCATAACGCCACCACCCATTAGCCATAAAATAACCGAAAATGTGCCAATGAAACGCTTGTGCGTATCGGTTAAGTCTCGTTCTAAGATAGAATAAGCGTGATTCATACCTTCAATCATAACATCGTTGGTACCAGTATCGCTACCAGCATAGTTTTCTGATACACGAATAGGCGTCACAATCAAACCTGGGAACCCTGCTTTTTCCATAGCGTCAGACATTTTACCACCAGTTGTAATAACTTGGTTAAAAGCATCAATTTTACGACGCAAAACAATGTTAGTCGACATGGCTTCCATGATTGGAATCATTTGTTTTGGCTTTACACCACTTTCTACAAGGTGCGGAAAATAAAGCAGCATGTTTGCATAGGTTTTATAGCGGATAAACTTACCCATAAGAGGGACGCGGAGGGTGTAGTAATCTAACCAAAAACGCCCTTGAGTTGACTTAATGCCCGCGTAAGCTGATATACCAAGTGTAATAGCAATTGCGAGAAGAATATGCCAGTGCTCTGCGCACCACCCCGTCATATCCATAACCATGCGTGGTGCTACGCCAAGGCTTTTTCCTTGGGCAGTTTTTAGCTGTGTAAGGACAGGCAGTGTGTTAAGGCCTGTATTAAAAATAGAAAATAAACTGAAGCAAAGCATAAGCATCGGTGTGAGGAGTTCAGCCAGTCCTGCGCGCGAAGCTGCAATTTTTTTATCCTCTAAAACCTGTAAAATATGAAAAGATTCTGTCATGTAGTTTGAGGCTTCCCCTGCCATAACAGCGGCGCGGTGAACATCGTCAAACATAACATATTCCATTTCCATGGATTTACTCATAGGCTTTCCTTGGGCAACTTTTTGAGCAATAGCATGAAGTGCAGCAGAGATATCTTCCTTGCCTTCTGATCTGAAAGATTTCGCAACGGCACGCACAGCTGACTCTGTGGTTTGACCACATTTAAGCATCTGATACATAAGGAAAAACATGCGTTCACGATCGCGTGCGCGCATTTCCGTGACCCGAGGGCCTAAAGCATCACGACTGAATTGTTTCCAAATCTGCACTGAAAAATCTTTCTAGTTCTTCAAGGGATGTTACCCCAGTTTTTACTTGAGAAATACCCTGCGTCAGCATATCGGGCATTCCAATTTCTACAGCTTGCTTACGGATAATATCAATCCAATCAGGTCTAAGCGCTGTGCTTGTCCAAATATTGCGGGTAATATCTTTACGCCATAACTCTAAAATTTCTTCAATAGCAATACGGCCAATATATCCTCTATGGCGACAATGTTCACAACCATTAACATTGGCTTTATAAATAACGTCACCCTCTTTAAAATCAAGGGGGCGTAAACTATTCAGCTGTTCCGTAAATTCAGCATCAAGTTCAAGTGGAACTTTACATTTGTTGCAGAGCCTTTTAACGAGCCTTTGGGCGATAATGCCGCGAACATTAGAAAAAATTTGCTCCACAGGCACACCGCGCTGCACAAGACGGTCAAGGGTCATAAATGTGTCGTTGGCGTGCATGGTTGTAATAACAAGGTGACCAAGGTTACCCGCATCAATGCATCGGCGCGTATCTTCTGGGCTACGTACCTCACCAATAAAGAGAACATCAGGGTCAAGACCAAGGGCAGCATACATGAACGATTCAAGGTTTAGGCCTGCGCTCAGGTCTTCTTCCGTCTGGATTACGTTATCCATACGTTCCTCAATTTGCTTTTCGTATGAAATTACGTTTTGACCCGGGCGCTGGCCGCGGCGGATAATCATACGTGCGCCTGTTGATTTACCAGAACCCGTAGGTCCTGCAAAAATAATACAGCCTTCCTCAAAACGCATAAGAACATCAAGCCTGTCAATGCTATCTTTACGCCAACCGAAGTTATCAATACTACCTTCAAATGGTTTTAGGAAACGCATTGCAATTTTTGCTGTGCTCTCAAGGGTAATGGGCTGCGTTGTATAACGAATATCAATGTGTTGACGGGCAGAAAGTTCAAATGTCATACGTCCGTAGAGCGGTTTTTTATAGTTTTCAGCACGCACGCCGGCCATGTGACGTAAGCGACCAACAACCCGCTCGTAAACTTCAATAGGAAGCGGTACAAGTTCTTCAAGTTCACCATCAATACGTGCCATAACCGTAGGCTTACGGTTCAAAATTTCAATGTGTAGATCTGATGCATTGTTTTTGTAAGCTGTTCTGATGATTTCATCAGTTAGGTGGACAATTGCATCGTCATTACCTGCGTTAATTTGTGCGTAAGCTGTTTCCACAAGAAACTTAAGGGAATGCCCTTCACGCTTAGACATGCGCTCGATGGCAGATTCAATAGATTTTGCAGAAGCCCATACAAACTGATGCCTGTTTTTACGGTGCCTGAGCACAATTTCGCTTAGGAGGCGTTTGTTAGGCAAGTCTGCGGAAGCCCAAGTGATCGCACCGCGCCCAAGTTCAATAGGGCAGGCGGTATAAAAGTTCATAAAGTCAGCGTTGACCCCGTCCACTTGGTGAGGTGTGGTTCTGGACATCTCTTCATCTGTTCTGACAGGGTAATCATAAGCGATAGCCTTGTAACGAGACTGTTGCATCTCAGAAAGCTTACCGGCCTTACCAAGGGCATCAATAAGTTGTTCTGGATCTTTTTGCACAGTAACAGGCAGACCTTGTAGGTCTGCTATGTTGATCACCTGATCACTGATCATGAGATCGACAATGTCCATCTATTACATCGCTTTCTTTTTCTTATATTCTATTATGGCAAAGAAGAGGGGCAGAACTCAACCTTTCTCTGTGTATTAGACATGAAAACGGCCTCGCATATGTTACGAGGCCGTTTTCGCCGTTGCTAAATAAGCACAAATTTAAGAGGTAGGCTTAAATTATACGCAGGTTGCAGTTTGGCAACGAGATAGTTTAAAGCGTGTTACAGATGTTCCGGCAGTATCTACGAATCGGAAATTACCTGCTGTTGGTGTACCTGTTATAGGTGTATCATCTCCATCAATAGCGTTATCAACGCTAATGGCAATTGATGTTGGAACGCCAGTAAGCTCTAGCCATACATAACAGATTGTGGCGCAAGCGTTACTTGTAGGGTCTGCACCAGCAGAATCTGGGCCTTCGTCATAGCTGTAAGTGCCGTATGTTGTTTGGTTATCACTGGCTACTGTTAGGTATGGGCCAGACCAACCAACAACAGGGTTACCTGGGTCAGCGAGCATGTCGTCAAAAGTAAGTGTATCAACACCTGTATCAAATACGTAGTTGATGTAACCTTTTGAAACGTTATCAAACTCTGTGATAAGTGACGTTACACGTGTTTCACTAATACTACTGAATACTGCAGCACCAGCAATAACAGAAAGACCACCAAAAATTGCAAGGGCGACACGAGCATCTAGACCAAACATGGCACCTTTTTGATTTTTAAATTTTTTTAAACTCAACATAATTTTTCTCCAGTCGATAAGTTGCATTGTATTATGACGTTACATTCTAATTGTAACTGACATGTAGTAAAAAAAGACATGTGGCCAGCAAAAATACCAATTAAAACAATGTTGTGTGATAGTTTTGCAAACAAAAAAGGAATGTAACGACTCGTTACACTCCTTTTCCTGTTTTATGTCAGGGGGTTATTCTGACAGTGTCTCAAGCCATGCAATGAGATGGGCACGATCGGCATCTTTTCTGATACCAGGAAAGGCCATTTTTGTACCCTTAATATATTTCTTAGGATTTTTAAGGTAGTCATTAAGGGCGTCTTTATCCCAAACAAGCTCTCCTTTTTTACCTTGGAAGGCCGCACTGTAAGAAAATTCACTGTTATTCATAATAGGTGAATTGAAAATGCCCCATAAGTTTGGGCCAATTGAGTTTTTACCGCCGCTGTTAAAGCTGTGACAAGCTTTACACTTACCAGAAACTTTAGCGCCTTTGGCGGCGTCAGCTTCAAATGTATGAATATCAAAAGGAGCGACTTCAGCAACCTTTATACCGTGGCCTGCACTGCTGCCAGGATCTTCGGCTTTGGCAATCATGTTTTCTTCTGCATGAGCGTTATGTGGAAGGACGGCACCCGTAATAACAAAGTGTCCGCCAAAATAAATAATGGCAAAAAAATCAGCAATAAGGACTAAAACCATAAATGCGCGTGTAGAAGGGGACATGAATTTTACCTTTTTTCTTAAAATGTCTGTACCTTCGTGCATAATAAACGCGTGCTTGAGTGAACGTCAAGTTTCATGACTCCTTGAAATGGATTTAAGTTAAAAAAGAGAGTTTTTTAAGAGTGATTGCAGGGAAGGTTGTTGGAGTATTTGCTGGTTTAATGGTGGACTGGTTTCCACAAGGCGTGCTTATTGGCTTAATTTTTGGTATCTTGGTGGATGAATTGTACCTGAAACGCCAGCTTAAAAAATCTAAAGAATCTTTTTGGATGCAAGAGTTTTCTGTGCATTTTTTGCAGATATTAACTTTTATAGCAAAAGCTAAAGGGCGTGTAACGCAGGCAGACCTGCAAGCAATTCAGGCTGGTGTCTATATTTCAGCAAAGGATAAATCTGTAGCGAACCGTATTATGCGGCAAGCAAAAAAGAGCCATAGGAATTTTTCTGCACTTGTTGATGATATGAAGACCTCCTGCGATGCTGACCCTTACATGCTTTCTATTGTTGGGAGTGTTGCTGTTCAGCTTGGAGTGTTGCAAGGCAGTGCTGGCAGGGCAAGAGTTGAGGAACTTTTAAAAGCTTTTGATCTTCCTCCTGTTGTTTGGGCCAATATAAAGACTAAGGGCGGGCATGCTTCTAAAAAAACGACAAAATCTTCTGAGAAAAAAGGGGGAGATATTGAGGATGACCCGCTCGTAACGCGCGCTTATGGGAATAAAAGCCCTTATGCTGTTTTAGGGGTGAAGCAGAGCGTTTCTGCTGTTGATCTTAAAAAAGCTTACAGGAAACTGGCTCATCAATATCATCCAGATAAAGTGCGCGCAGCAGGCAAAAGTGAAAAGCAAATCCAAAAAGCGGAAATCAAAATTGCTGAAATCAATGCAGCCTATGAGGTTCTGCAAAAAAAAATGCGCCCGTAATGGATGCATTTTCTTGAAATCGATTATTGGAAGGGAGGCTGAGGGCCTCTGTTGCGAAGGTTTTGCGATATGCGCGCAAGGAGTTCCCAGTTGGATGCTGGTTTGGGGACTGGCAACCTTTGAATATCAAGAATGTTGTCGCCTTTTTTGTAGGGGCGAATGTATTCCCATCCACGGCAACCAATGGGCTCGCCGGGTTCGCTTATGATGGCAATCCAAATGTGTTTGCCGATAAGGTCCTGAGCGCTTACAGCATTAAGGTCTGGCAATAAGCGTTTTTCAACGCAACGACCATCAAGTGAGAGTTCAAGGTATGGCGGTTTTGCGCCTTCTATAAACCTGAGTTTAAGGTCACAGTCGGAGAATGTGTTGATAATTTGGGCGTGTTTGATTGCCACGCGGGTGTAGTGAGCAATCATAGGAGGGATTCCTTATGGTAAGGGGTGGAGGAAGGTAAGAGAAGTTTGATGTATACATAAACTGTAGGGTGTTTTTGTTCATTGTGCAAGAGAAGGGTAGCGAAATAAATTTTTTTTGTTAAACTAGCGGGTATGAAATTTTTAACGCTCATTCCAATAATCGGTCTTGCTGCTACCTTGTCAGCTTGTGGGCATTACTATTCTTATAATGATAATGGTCACCGTTACTCAAGCAACCATCCTCTTGCTCAGCCATATGTAAGCGCGGGCCGTGAAGAAGCTGTCACACCTGAAAGTGCTGGCATTGTTCACTCTTATATTTCTGCATTAGATGAAGCAAAGGCGGATATGCAAGTGGAAGCTATTATACCTTTGGAGCAAGAGCAGGGCGATGCACGAGGATTTTCATTGTGGGTTCCTTCTGAGGGCGGCTTAGGTAGTGGCTTTGTTTTTTCTGGAGCGCTTCAAAGGAAACGTCTTGAGGATGCCCTTGAAACAACCCCGCCTGGAGGTGAGGTGCGTTGGAAGGCTGGAGTGCAAAATTTCTTATTTAAACCGAATTCGCCAATTTACCAGCCTCATTATAGTGGCGGCAGATGTAGGGATGCTGTGGTGCTGGTCACAGGCGGCGCTCAGCAACATAAAACAAGAGGTCTATTTTGTCAGCGCGCGCCAGGCGCAAGCTGGGTGATGATTTCTGCACTGACACCTTCTTTTTAGGCCGTTTATCTCTCTGAATAGATTATATAAAATATGGCGGCTAGACTTGACAATTGGCCCTCTCTCCTCTATAAGAGCTCTATCACTTTACTCTGCTTAGAAATGGGTAAATGTTAAGTGATTGTTTTCAATGTATTAATTGAAGCAAAAACAGTAAAGACACCCGCCACAAAAAAGGTGGTGCATGCGGTATATCATTTTATGATGCTGGTGCTAATGGGTGATTGAAGTTAACAGAAAAGGTGAAAATAATGCCAACAATTAACCAATTGGTGCGCAAGCCTCGTAAGCCTCAGGTTGTTAAAAACAACGTGCCGGCTCTTAAAGCTTGCCCTCAGCGTCGTGGTGTATGTACTCGTGTTTACACAACGACTCCTAAAAAGCCTAACTCTGCCCTTCGTAAGGTTTGCCGTGTGCGTCTTACAAGTGGATTTGAAGTTACCTCTTACATCGGTGGCGAAGGTCATAACCTTCAAGAGCACAGCGTGATTCTTATCCGCGGTGGCCGTGTGAAGGACCTTCCAGGTGTACGTTACCACACAGTTCGTGGAACGCTTGACTGTCAAGGTGTTAAAGACCGTAAACAAGGCCGTTCTAAATACGGCGCGAAACGTCCTAAGTAAGAGAAGGAGTATTAAATATGCGTCGTAGAAGACCTGAGAAAAGAGAAATCCTACCAGATCCAAAATTTGGTAACGTAATCCTTGCAAAGTTCATGAACATTCTTATGCAAGATGGTAAAAAAAGTGTAGCTGAGAGAATCGTTTATGGTGCTCTTGAAAGCATTCAAGCAAAAACAGGTGGCGATCCACTTAAAGTTTTTGATGAAGCACTTGTAAACGTAAGACCTGATATGGAAGTACGTAGCCGCCGTGTTGGTGGTGCGACTTACCAGGTTCCTGTTGATGTACGTCCAGAACGTGCCCAAGCCCTATCTTTCCGCTGGCTTGTTGGTGCTGCACGTAAGCGCGGTGAGCGTACGATGACAGATCGTCTTATGGGTGAAATCATGGATGCGTCACAAAACCGTGGATCTGCTGTTAAGAAGCGTGAAGACACGCACAAGATGGCAGAAGCGAACAGAGCATTTGCTCACTTCCGCTGGTAGCCAAACTTTGGGGCGGGCGCATGCGCTCGCCCCACTTTTTACTTAAGAAAAAAATCTTTAATAATCGGTGCAATTGAATCGCACACAAGGAGAAAACAATGGCTCGTGAATATGCCTTAGACCATTGCAGAAACATCGGGATTATGGCCCACGTTGATGCTGGTAAAACAACGACAACAGAACGTATTCTATTTTACACTGGCCGTGAGCACAAAATTGGTGAAGTACACGATGGTGCCGCGACTATGGACTGGATGGAGCAAGAGCAGGAACGTGGTATTACAATTACCTCTGCTGCAACAACTTGTTCTTGGAAAGACTACCAAATTAACATTATTGATACACCAGGACACGTTGACTTCAACATTGAAGTAAAACGTTCTGTACGTGTACTTGATGGTTTGGTTGCAGTCTTTTGTTCAGTAGGTGGTGTTGAGCCTCAGTCTGAAACAAACTGGCGCCACGCAAACAACTACGGTGTGCCTCGTCTTTGCTTTATTAACAAAATGGACCGTACTGGTGCAGATTTTGACCAAGGTGTTGAGATGATCCGCGATCGCCTAAACGCGACAGCTGTTCCTATTCAAATGCCAATTGGTGCCGAAGACAACTTTAAAGGTCTTGTTGACCTTGTAAGCATGAAAGCAATCGTCTGGAACGATGAAAGCATGGGTGCTGACTATGACGTTGAAGAAGTTCCTGCTGATCTTATGGATCGCGCTCTTGAGCTACGCGGCGAGCTTGTTGAAGCTGCTGTTGAGCAAGATGACGCTGCTATGGAAGCTTACCTTGAAGGGACTGAGCCAACTGAAGAAGAGCTTAAGGTTCTTATTCGTAAGGCGACTCTAAGTATGGCTTTCTTCCCAGTACTTTGTGGTACTGCATTTAAGAACAAGGGTGTTCAAACACTTCTTGATGCTGTTCTAGATTACTTGCCTTCTCCTGATGAAGTATCTGAAGAGAAGCTTAAGGCTAACCTTGAGAGCAACGGTGACGAGATCCTTCTTAAAGTTGCAGATAACGAGCCTATGTCAGCTCTTGCATTTAAAATTGCAACTGACCCATTCGTTGGTACGCTAACATTTGTACGTGTTTACACAGGTACAATTAAGAGCGGTTCTTACGTCTTTAACTCTATTAAAGGCAAAAAAGAGCGCGTTGGTCGTATTGTGAAAATGCACGCAAACAAGCGTGAAGAAGCAACTGAACTTGTAGCTGGTGAAATCGGTGCTGTTGTAGGTCTTAAAGCCACAACAACTGGTGACACAATTTGCGACGAGAGCAAAAAAGTGATTCTTGAGACAATTATTCCAATGGAACCTGTAATCTCTATGGCGATTGAGCCAAAGACAAAAGATTCTCAGGAGAAAATGGGTATTGCTCTTGGTAAGCTTGTTGCTGAAGATCCATCTTTCCGCGTGAACACAGACGAAGAGTCTGGCCAAACACTTATTCATGGTGTTGGTGAGCTTCACCTTGAAATTATGGTTGATCGCCTTAAGCGTGAATTCAAAGTTGAATGTAATGTTGGTGCGCCTCAAGTTGCCTACCGTGAAACA